>JAGTSE010000001.1 GCA_018261615.1 Pseudomonadota bacterium
GCATATAATCTGAGCGGTGGTTTTCTAACCTGGAAAGCGGTTATGGCGTCGATGAATAAATAACAGATGACGTGCCATATGTATGGCACGTCATCTCTCCAGATTCATTGAAAACACATTATTACCCTCGCATAAGAGAGCCTTTCAGGGCTGGGGCAACTCCAGTTTTCCGGCAGTCTCATCCTCTGCGTATTGCAGGAACAAATCTCTGGAAGATGCGCACAGACATCGTGTTTTTTATCGGCCCAGTCCATTTCTGGGTGATATCTGTCTATCGTAAAATGTTAGACATAAAAAAGAGTAGTAGAATGAATCTATGGGATGAACGTTACAGCCAGAGTGGTTATGCATATGGCACTGAACCAAGCCAATTTTTAGTTGAACAAATAAACTGGCTAAACCTGAAATCGCCACTGAGCATTCTGAGCCTGGGAGAGGGAGAAGGACGTAACGCAGTCTACCTTGCTACACTGGGTCACCATGTTCACGCTGTCGATGGTTCTGCTGTGGCATTATTGAAAGCACAAGATCTTGCCGCAAGTCGGGATGTTCGTATAGAAACTCAACTCACTGATCTCTCTAACTTCGTTATAGAAAAGCGCTATAATATAGCGGTAATGATTTTTTGTAGTGGATCGGTAATTCAGGACACCTAACCGCCCTCATACGAACAAGGGGGGGGTTATCGCCTTGCTTACACGAAGAGAAATGGAAACCGGTTATTCCGGTGTCTTGATTTTGTGATCCACTACATCAGGGGATTTCTGTATCAGGTTAATCAGAGACAGTGAGAAAAAGAGCCGTATTAACGGCTCCTGGGAGAGTGATGGCGCTGAAGTTCAGATGTAAGGATGCAGGGCGGAAATGATTAGGCCTGCAGCAAAACACATGAACACCACCCCACCGGTTTTATTGAGTTTACGGAAGAGGTTTCCGGAAGACATCTTCATCTTTACGGAGTGCGCGAAAAGTCCGTAAAGGGAGTGGATGACGATAACCAGCAAACAGAAGATAGCCGACAGTATCGAAAACTGGGGAACAAATGGCTGTTGCGGGTTAATGAACTGCGGGAACAGTGCCATAAAGAAGACGATGGGCTTGGGATTCAGCAGGGAGACCAGCAGCCCCTGGCGGAAACGTTGACCGGCAGAAGGCAGAACAACAGTTTCCGGAGTGTCCGGGTTATTATTCAGCACACGGGGTACCGAACGGAATAATTTGATCCCCAGATAAATCAGGTAGGCGGCCCCGACGACCTTCACAACCAACAGCGCCAACTGGGACGTGGTAATAATCACCCCGACACTGCTGGCCGCGACGATCGATATCACGCCCATACCGGCGGCCACACCAATGATCCCGGCCATGGCATTACGCAAGTTATAGTTCAGTGTGTTCGTGAGTGTGAGTAAAACGCCTGGCCCGGGGCTGGCAATGGTCAGGCTGGCGATAAGAATATAAAAAGCGATCTGTTGCATAAGAGCATATCCTGTCAGGAACAGGGGCGCAGTTCTGCGCCCCGGTGAGATCAGCGGGACAGATCCCGGTATGGCTGGTCGGCAAACAAGGCACTGTCTGACAGGCGCTCACCTTCGACAGTGGCCACTTCCAGATGGAACTTTGTCGGTCCGGCGTATTTAAAGAAATTACGCGGAATTTCCAGCGCTTTCGCCCGTTCAGCATCATAGGTGCTCTCTTTACAGAAAAAGCGCATCACAAACGCGGCACGGGACTCAATATCTCCTTCACCCAGCATAACGCTGCGGTGGATAACGTACTTGTCAAAAATCAGCGCATCACCTGGTTCAAAGGCGTCTTCCACACCAAAATGATCGAGAATGGCTTTGGTGGCAGGATCATTTAGCGGGCCATCACGCCACTGTACAAAATCGTCTGTGGTCGGCTGTTCACCGGCATCGATTTTATCCTGTAACATTCTGAACACCGACGGGTCGATATGGCTGTACAGATATTCACCATGCACTGCATTTTTCGGCACATAGGCCATCCCGCCGCGCTGTGCCCGGGGATTGATGGTGGCTAACGGTGCCCAGATGGTGCAGCCATAATCCTGGTGATGATGGTAGCCAAAACTCTGCGTACCGATATGCCATGGAAAACCTTTGTTCTTCATCTTTTCCAGTTCAAACGATAAGGCCTGGGCAAAGAACATCTTACGGCCGGTAATTTTGCTCATAAAGGCGCGAAAACGTGTGTCCTGCAGCAGACCTGCAACCACTTCATCGCCGTCATACATATCAAAAGCCAGACGGCTGAACCCGGTCTGATACTTATCTGTCGGGGTGGAGATATATTTACCGATCGTGGACTTTATATAATTCACAAAATCATTAGAATAAAACCCTTTCAGTAATAAAAACCCTTTTTCACTGAATTCCTTGACCTGTTCATCCGTGAGCGTAAAGTTTTCGTTCAGCATAATACTTCCTTTAATGTTAATGAAGGTTGTTACGGGGTTTGCAGGATGGGGTTACCAGATATCCGGCAACCCCATATTAATAATTATAATTTTTTCAGTGTATTTAACAGATCATCATAATAATCGGCGCACGTTTCGAGCCGTAACAAAGCACCAGTGTATATTTCATGCCGGGACACAGGATCAAAATCAATTAAGGGTTGAATAACTTTATTCAGCCAGCCATCAGCATGATCAACATCAATTTCAATATGTTCAGAATAATAATAAATATTTTTATCAGAAATACCAATGCGGCGGGCGCCGTCAACGAGCTTACTATACTGTGGAGGATCAAGAAGCTCAGTCATAGCCATCGCACCAACCAGTTTAAAGTAATGCTGACGATTGACCCCGCCCAGCAGGAAAACATTGTAACCGGTCAGACCCTGCCAGTTGTACAGGCTGGAGAACTGGTCCCCTCCCGGGCGGAGGTTGCGGGCTTTCAGCAACGAGTGATACAAGTCCACATGGTTGTGGTGTTCATTACCCTGACCCGCCTCATCCCACAGATTTTTGGTAATTTCGCTCCGGGTAAAGGGATAGGAGCCGGGTAACATCATGGCTACCAGATCAAAAAACAGAACATTCAGGGCGGTATCGCTACGGAAAAAATAATCAAAATGACGATCGCCTGCCTGCGTGGACAGGTAATCAAACAGAGGATGGGTAGCCGCTCGGTGAGTCCTGCACAGGGTGGTTAACCGGGAAACGAAATTATCTTCTGCGTGAGGTAATTGGTATTCTCTGATACGTCGCGTTTCAAATTCCAGCCACGATTTCTCAATAATGTTCCGTAATGAAATGATAAATGGGGAGTACTGATTTCTGGCACATGCTGATAAAGGTGGTGAAAAACAGCAGTTATAGATTTGAAATAAAACAGACTGGATTTCTTTCCGAACATCCAGATTATTCAGATGGTATGCCTGATGAAGGCTCTCATATACACGGGTATGAACAATTTCGCCAAAATTTTTGTAATCCGTCAGGAATGTTTCCAGATAAGGTTCATTCAGTAATCCCGTTATCAGTGTGACGAGATTTTCACTCAGTAAATTGCCTGCAGGCGTCAGGCAGTCTGTTCCAGAAGTATTCATAATAAAAACACGATAATTAATACATGGAAACTTACATTATAGTAACACTTTTATTTTGTCATTATTTTTTTATTAATGTTTATATATCAATTAGTTAACATAAAAATATTTGAAATTCGAATTATTTGGTTAATTTTCAACCAAAAAAAGTGACTACATGGTCTATTTTTGAGTCGGAAATGATAAATGACCAGGCTTTCATTTCCGTATTTTGTGGCCTAGATTTCCCCTCCTTCCGAGAAAATCACTGCCTTCACAGCCTGCCAGGCCGTTTTAGCAGGGGGATACTCTGAATTTACGTCTGCAGCCTGCGCAGCAGCGATCGCGCCGTCAATGAGCATCATGGTGATACAGGCGCATCGTTCCGCCGGTTCCGGTCTGAGAACGGCTCTCAGGATGTCCGTAAACATCTGGCACATTTCGTGCTTAAATTCAGCGGTGATCAACATGACGTCCTGTAGAGTGCCGCCATACTCATTGACGGCTTTACTGAACATGCAGCCGTAAAAATTCGGGCTGGTAAACCACTGTTCATAAAAGCAAAAAACAGCATAAAGCTTGGCTCGAGGTGTCTGTTCGGCCGCAATCACGGACCTGATTTCATTCAGGAAAAAATCCTGTCGGTTCCGCAGGGTTGCGATTATCAGGGTTTCCTTGTCCCTGAAATGACGATACAGCGTCATTTTGGAAATACCTGCAGCCTGGGACAGTTGGTCAACTGTTGGCGTGAGATAGCCTTCTTTATTGAACACACTGGCTGCCGCGTTAATGATGTCAGTTTTATTTACGGTCATGCGTTGGTCTCAGGAGCTTAATTTTGGAAATTTTTATGAGAGCAGCATACATGACAAGTCCCGGAAACGGGAGACTGAGTACCGACCTGTTCAGCCCGAAGATATCAGAACAGATCACAACATACCCTCGGCGGCCAGCTCCTATGCCCGGCGAAAGGCCTCACGCGGGCCCGGGTTTCCTCTCTCATGTCTTCACCTTCTCGTCGCCGCGTGCCAGTGCCAGCAGTTCGGCCTACAGGACGCGGGCAGCCAGGGTGTCGCTGTTGGCCTGCTTACAGGTAGCCTGACAGAGCAGGCCCAACTGACTGGTCAACATCTGTGTCAGTTCCGGCAGCGGCGTGAGGGCCTGCTCCGTCCGCTGTTCCTGCAGACGGGCGTGGAACGCCCGCATCACCGGGGAAATATGCGACAGGGAGCCGCCGCCAAGGAGAACGGCAGGTGTTCATCCTTCATCTTTGCGCCACGCGCTGAGAACCGCACGCCTTTTACGGCCTCCCGCTGGGCAGGTACGGTCCAGATATGTGCTTTCAGGTTGAACTCGTCCCAGCGGGCAAGCCGTAGCTCGCTGGAGCGCAGAAAGACATGTAGATTAAGCTCCAGCGCCAGACGGGTCAGCACCCGGCCTTTGTAGTTCTCAATCTTCGCCAGCAGTTCAGGCAGGCGTTTCAGCGGCAGGGCGGGGTGATGTTGGTTCGCTACCGGGGTCACGACGCCATCTAAATCGTAAGCCGGATTATATTTGATGACGCCCTGCTGTACGGGTGGCGCATGATTTTGGTTAGATGCTGGCGCACCCGTCCGGCGACGTCATGCACGCCTTTATCGTCAATAGCCTTAACCAACTGCGCCAGATGTCGGGTTTCAACCTGAATGATGTCCATTGAACCAATAGCGGGGAAAACGTAGCGTTTCAGGCAGGTGAGAATTTTATCGGCATGGGCTTCCGACCAGAGCTTAAGGCTGCTGGAGTGCCATGCCGTCGCTGCATACTGGAATGTACGGGATTCATCAACAGTGGTGTTATGCGTCTTGCGCAACTGAGAGGGGCTGATACCGGACGCCAGAAGCTTCCGTGCCGCATCGCGTTTTTCGCGGGATTCCGCCAGCGTAGTCTGGGGATAGGGGCCAAAGGCCAGACGGCTTTCTTTACCATCGAGGCGATAGCGGAAATACCATAGCTTAGCACCGCTGGTCGATACCACCAGGTACAGGCCTTGCTAGTCGGTGAGTTCGTATGATTTTGCGAGAGGTTTTGCTGAGCGGATTTTGCTGTCAGTTAACACATGAGGGTCACTCCAGTTGTCGAACTGAATGACCCGCAATCTGACCCCAAATTCTCCGGATACGAAGGGATAAATCAAAACGCATCAGAAAGACTTTTACCCCAACCTATTGAATTACAACAATATAGGAATTCATAGGAAGGCATAAAAAATAATAGTGGTGCCGGACTCGGAATCATATCCACGATTAACATACTGTTTGTTATTAGTTTTGGTGATATTTATCGCAAACAGCGCCCCCACTAAAGCCCCCATAAAAAATCGCTTTGTTTTTGTGATGGTTGTCACGATGAATCGGTGTTTTAGCAGCTAACGGCGCTAAAAACGTCGTTCCATCTCCTATGCAGGCAACAGTCGACAGCTCTCTGTATTGAATATCTTCTAAACGTAGATTTGATATGTTGGATTTGTGATTTTTGAGATAATAATAAATAGTTTTATTTATAATATATTGATTATATTGGTATTTTTTCTATTATTTTGAGATGTTCTCATGCTCGATTTGAGATAACTACATATCATGGCTCAATTTAATCACTTTGAACTTTCGCTTCTGAACCCCAGCTTTGATTCCCCTTTGGTCGATGCGCTGACGGAACTGGAGATCCTCCGGCATCTGAGGCTGGAAACGGATGTTCACCCTATCCTGTTTGCGCAATTGAAAGCCGTTTTCCACATGCTGGAGAGTCTGGGTTCTGCGAGGATTGAGGGAAACCACACGACACTTGCCGACTATGTGGAAAGCAAAGCCGAAGGAACACAGAGTTCGACGGATCAGCTCAAAGAAATCAACAATATTGAAGCTGCGATGGAATTCATCGACGAGCATCTAAATAATGGTGATGAGATAACGGAATATTTTATCCGCGAGCTACATAGTCTGGCAGTTGTCGGGTTGCAACAGGAAGGTGACAGAACGCCCGGTGCCTATCGACAACATAACGTCAGCATCGCTCAGTCTAACCATTTACAGCCGGATCACATCCGTGTTTCTGATTATATGGCAGAGCTGACCGCCTTTATTAACCGTGCTGATAAACCAAAATATGACCTGATGAAGATTGCGTTGGTGCATCACCGTTTTGGCTGGATACACCCATTCGGCAACGGTAATAGCAGAACGGTCAGGCTGCTGACCTATGCGTTATTGATCAAGTATGGTTTTAATGTTCAAGCAGGTGGCCGGGTTCTTAATCCGACAGCGGTATTTTGTAACGATCGCGAGCGTTATTACGCCATGCTGTCGTTAGCTGATAAAGGAACTGAGCAGGGCTTAGAAGAATGGTGTTTATATGTACTTTCGGGAATTTCATCTGAGTTGAAGAAAGTCGATCAACTGACAAATCATGCTTTTTTGAGTATAAAAATACTGTATCCGGCGATCGACTTTTCATCTGAAAGAGGGCTGATAAACCCGCTGGAATCTAAAGTACTGAAACGCGCTGTCGAGCTAGGGACGATAAAAGCGGGTGACCTCCGTACTGCTTTACCTGACCTGAAACCAGCGCAGGTGACTTATCAGCTTGGTAAGCTGATTGAGCGGGGGCTGCTTCAGCCAGTAGAAGAAGGGGCGCGTACCTATACGGCGAAGTTTTCTAACTCGTATCTGATTCGTGGGGTGATTAAGGTTCTGCGTGAAGAAGGGTTTATTCCTGATTTGTGATAGTTCGGTGCTCGCTCTGCTGCGCTCCACCTCAGCCCTGATGCAACAGCGGCTTATTCCATCGGTGCATCCGTCTGACTCAGGCAACCTTAATCGACTTCTCAAAGCGATAAGCCGGGATGAATTGATGCTGACAGGCATCGAGATAGTCTGACCACCATTGCATCATCTGAGTCCGTTCGTCGAGGTGTTCCGCTTTGTGAATATAGGCGGCGCGAACGTGGTTGCGCTCCTGATGGCTCATCTGCCGCTCCACGGCATCTTTTGACCAGCGACCGGATTCAATCAACGCGCTACAGGCCATTGTGCGGAAGCCATGCCCGCAGATGTCCGCCTGAGTGTCGTACCCCATCGTTCGCAGCGCCTTGTTGATGGTGTTCTCACTCATTGGTTTACGCGCATCGTGATCGCCCGGAAAGAGCAAATCCCCGTTGCCGGATAGTAGTTTTAGCTGTTTCAGCACCGTTACCGCCTGTTTTGACAGCGGCACCAGATGCGGGGTTTTCATCTTTGCGCCACGCTCTGAGTGACGCACGCCAGCGATGGGCTCCCGCTGTGCAGGAAGTGTCCACATGGCATTATCCAGATCGATCTCTGCCCAACGGGCAAAACGCAATTCACTGGAGCGGATAAAGATCAGCAAATTAAGCTTTACCGCCAGCCGGGTTAATACTCTGCCTGAATAACCTTCGATTCTTTCCAGTAGTTCCGGCAGTTTTTCCAGCGGCAGGGCAGGGTAATGGTTTTTCGGCGGTGGGGTGATAGCGCCACAGAGATCATTGGCCGGATTGCTGGTAATCAGTCCTTCCTGTACGGCGTAACGCATGATGACCGTCGTGCGTTGTTGTATCCGTGCCGCTGTTTCCAGACAGCCCTTTTTCTCTGCCACCCGTAGCGGGATCAGCAGATCGGCGGTTTTCAGGTCGGTGATAAGGGCATTACCGATGAGCGGGAAAACGTGCAATTCCAGTGAGCGCAATACTTTGGCGGCGTGTGCCTCACTCCAGCGAATGTTCGCGTCTACCCACTGACGGGCGACGGCTTCAAAGGTATTGCCGTTTTTTCTCGCCTGCTTGTCCTGCTGTTTTTTTACGCCGGGATCATCCCCTGCGCTGAGAATAGTCCGGGCTTCTTCACGCAGTTTACGGGCACTGGCAAGCGAGACAGTCGGGTAAGCGCCAAACGCCAGCTTCTTCTCCTTGCCGCCGAAGCGGTACTTAAGATGCCAGAGCTTGGAACCGTTAGGTTTAATCAGCAGGTACAGACCCTGCACGTCACTGAGTTTGTAAGGTTTATCGAGCGGCTTGGCGTTGCGGATGGCGGTATCAGTCAGGGGCATGGTGGGGGCTCCGTAGTTTATCGAACCGACAGGCTCCCAATTAAGCCCCCAAAAACTACGGATGTAAAAAAATCTGGTAGTACCTTGAGGTACTCCAGATTTTCATCAACTTACTGATTTCTCTATGTTCCCGGACGTATAGGAACGTCCCAAAACAAAAATATGGTGCCCGGACTCGGAATCGAACCAAGGACACGGGGATTTTCAATCCCCTGCTCTACCGACTGAGCTATCCGGGCAACGGGGCGCATTAAACCTGATTCCCCACGCTCCGTCAACGAAATTTCTTTAATTCGTAGCGGACTGCACAATCTATCACCACTTTGTTGATACTGCACGCTGACTCAGGCAAAAAATGCCGTCCACAGCGCGGATATGGGCATCGCAATCACCAGCGCAGGCAGCATATTCGCTACTGCAAACATCTTGATGCCGCAAATACGTAGCCCGGTTGCCAGCAGTAAAACACCCCCCACGGCGGTAAAATCGCCCATTATTGCAGGTGTGGTCAGCGGCAAGATCAGCGTCGCGCAGGTGGCGAGCGTCAGTTGAATAATCAGCATCGGCACGGAAATCACCGCGACGGCAAAACCCAGTGAGGTGGCGAAGATCACCGCCGTAAAGAAATCGAGAAACGCTTTGGCGATCAAAATACTCGGATCGCCAGTCATCCCTTCACGCATGGCACCAAAGATCCCGGTGCCGCTGGCGCAGAACAAAATAATAATAGCCACCAGGCTCTGAATAAAAGACTCATGCGCGCTGTTGGCCTCACCCTCTTTGCGTTTTTGCACCAGATTCCGCAGCGCATTTACGCTGCTGCTAATACCACGCTCCACATAGCAAAGTTCCCCAATGAGCGTACCCACCAGCGTCGCCAGCACCATCACTGGCAGGTTCACGCACTTGATGACCAGCAAGATGCCTATACCTAACGAGGCCAGGCCAAAAATCGACGGCATTGAATCACGCACCCGCTCCGGCAGCCTGTGGCTGAGCAAAGCGCCAATTGTTCCGCCGAGCAATACGGCGGCGGCATTGATAAAAGGACCCGTTAGCACGCCTTCACCCCTGTGTTTCATATAACTGAATAATATGCCGCCCAGAATAGCATTTTCATGCGCGGTTGAGGCTGCGTTAGTTGCGCCAGTGGGGGAAAGGTGCCATGATTGCGCGAATTTTCTTCTACCTCTACGGGGCCGCCTGATGACGCACCATTCAGCCGTTAGCCAGAGAGATTGCGCACCTGCGCAAACGGGTGCCCGTCTCATTTTATCTCCTACTTCACTCACCATGCGGTGAGGGTAACGCACGCTCACTGTAGGACAACAGTAAGATCAGAGACGTTCTGCTTTTACTGATGTCTGGCGGTTGGAGCTGGTTCCAGTCAGACACGTTCGTTGGGCGAAGCAGCAGCTTTGTCCGGGGTCTTTTACTCCCCTGAAACGGGTATTCGTGCTTATGAAATCGATGAAAATTGCCGTCAGCTGCGAGCTGGTATCCCTGCTTTCCACCCACCGTGAAGTGGTGACGCTGGAGAGTACCGACTTTACGGATGTGGCGGCAGTCGTCATAACAGTAGCGGAGAGTCGTAGCGGCATTCTGGCGCTGCTCAAACGGACAGGTTTTAACGTGCCGGTATTCTTATTCTCCGGTGAGCCGGTCGATATGCCGGAAGGCGTTACGGCGGTTATCACTGGCAAAGATCAGGAGTGGCTGGAGCTGGAAGCTGCCGCTGTCGATTATGAAGACAATTTACTGCCGCCGTTTTTCGATACACTGCGCCAGTATGTCGAGATGGACAACAGCACCTTTGCCTGTCCGGGTCATCAGCACGGTGAATTTTTCAAAAAGCATCCGGCAGGACGCCAGTTCTATGAATTTTTCGGTGAGAACGTTTTTCGCGCCGACATGTGTAACGCCGACGTCAGACTGGGCGATCTGTTGATCCACGAAGGATCGGCGAAGCATGCGCAGAAATTCGCGGCGAAAGTATTCAACGCTGACAAAACCTATTTTGTCCTTAACGGCACATCCGCCGCCAACAAGGTGGTGACCAACGCGCTGCTGACTCGCGACGATCTGGTGCTGTTCGATCGCAATAACCATAAATCCAATCACCACGGCGCGCTGATCCAGGCGGGAGCAACGCCGGTTTATCTGGAAGCGGCCCGCAACCCGTTTGGTTTTATCGGTGGCATCGACAATCACTGTTTCGATGAGAAATACCTGCGCGATCTGATCCGCGATGTTGCTCCGCATAAGGCCGATCATCCACGGCCGTTTCGTCTGGCGGTGATCCAGCTTGGGACTTACGATGGCACTATCTACAACGCCCGTCAGGTGATCGACAAAATTGGCAGCCTGTGTGATTACATTCTGTTTGACTCTGCGTGGGTCGGTTATGAGCAATTTATCCCGATGATGGCGGACTGCTCGCCGCTGCTGCTGGATCTGAACGAAAACGATCCTGGTATTTTTGTCACTCAGTCGGTACACAAACAGCAGGCCGGTTTCTCGCAAACGTCGCAGATCCACAAGAAAGATAACCATCTGCGCGGCCAGGCGCGATTCTGCCCGCATAAGCGGCTGAACAACGCTTTTATGCTGCATGCCTCGACCAGCCCGTTCTATCCGTTGTTTGCCGCGCTGGATGTTAACGCCAAAATCCATCAGGGCGAGAGCGGGCGCCGCCTGTGGGCCGACTGTGTGGCGCTGGGGATAGACGCACGCAAGGCGATCATTGCCAACTGTAAAATGATCAAACCCTTCGTACCGCCAGAGATCGCCGGTCGCCCATGGCAGGATCATCCCACCGAGATGATTGCCCGCGAACGCCGCTTCTTCAGCTTTGAGCCGGGTGACAAATGGCACGGCTTTGAGGGTTATGCGCGCGAGCAGTATTTTGTCGATCCCTGCAAGTTGCTGCTGACCACGCCAGGTATCGATGCGGAAACCGGGGAATACGCCGATTTTGGTATTCCGGCGACCATTCTGGCGCACTTCCTGCGCGAGAACGGCATCGTACCGGAGAAGTGCGATCTCAACTCGATCCTGTTCCTGCTGACGCCAGCCGAGAGCGCAGAGAAAATGGCGCAGCTGGTGGCGATGCTCGGCCAGTTTGAACAGCATATTGAGGATGACACGCCGCTCGCCGATGTACTGCCGACCATCTTTAACAAATACCCGGTGCGCTACCGCGATTACACTCTGCGTGAGCTGTGCCAGGAGATGCACGATCTGTATGTCAGCTTTGATGTGAAGGATCTGCAAAAAGCGATGTTCCGCAAAGAGAGCCTGCCAGCGGTGGTGATGAATCCTCAGGATGCCAATAGCGAGTTCATTCGCGGCAACGTTGAACTGGTGCGTATCAGCGAGGCAGAAGGGCGTATCGCCGCTGAAGGCGCGCTACCTTATCCGCCGGGCGTGCTGTGCGTGGTACCGGGTGAAGTGTGGGGGGGAGCCGTCCAGCGCTACTTCCTGGCGCTGGAAGAAGGCGTCAACCTGCTACCGGGCTTTTCGCCGGAGTTGCAGGGCGTCTATTCCGAAACCGATGCCGACGGGATCAAACGCCTGTACGGCTATGTGCTGAAGTAACATCGTTCGGCGGTAAGGAACAGCGTTACGCGGCCACCCGGCGATACATACGGCGCGGGTGGCCGATTTTTCCGTACTGCATCTCAACCATCAGAAAACCTGCCTCCACGCAGTGTTCGAGGTAGCGACGGGTGGTGGTTTTACTTAATCCTGTTTCACTGACCACTTCATCAACGGAAAAGCAGCGTTCGGCATCGTCGGCAAACAGCTTTTGTACCCGCGCCAGCGTATTCTCCTCAATGCCTTTACTGCCGTTGTCCTGGCGGTAGTTTTTGGCCTGCAATTGATAGAGTGAATCGACGTTTTGCTGATCGACGATTTTCCACACCCGTTGCTGATCGGCAAACTGTACAAAGCGCTCCAGCGACTGGCTCAACCGCTTCCACGACACGGGTTTGAGGATATAGTCGAACGCGCCATTGCGGATCGCCTGGCTACAGGTATCCATATCGCTGGCCGCGGTAATAAAAATGACTGAGCAGTTGGCGCGGATAATTTGCGTATCGCTGATCAGCGTAATGCCTTTGCCATCCGGCAAATAGTTATCCAGCAGAACCAGTTGCGGTTGCATGCTATCCAGCATGACTTTTGCTTCTGCCAGCGACGAGGCAATCCCCATCAGCCGCAAGCGCGGATGCTTGCCGATAAGCTCCGCATGAAGCTGCGCAAGGGCGTGTTCATCTTCCACTATCAGCACATCTATCAGTTCATGTCGCATAATTCTGATCTTCCAGGGTCGGTACGGGACGCGGTACGTTGCCCGTTTCAGGAATAAACAAAGAGAAAATGGTACCGCGCGGTTCGTTAGCCGAAACCTCAATTGAACCACCGACATGCGCGACATAGCTGGCGATCAGGTACAGCCCGATGCCATGATCGCCACGGCGTTTGGTGGTTATCCCGCGCTCAAAAATGTGCTCACGGATTTCCGGCGCGATCCCCACACCGCGATCTGCCACCTCAATAATCAACTCGTGTTCATGCTGCAGGATCAGCACCTCGACCGGCTCGTGTGGTAACTCTGCGCGCTGTGTCGCTTCAATGGCGTTATCCAGCAGATTGCCGATGATCGAAATCAGCTCCGCCTCGCCCAGTGTACGACTGGGACGATCCATCCGGCACGATGGATCAAACGCCAGTTCGACGCCTTTTTCGCGGGCGCGCGCCGCTTTACCTAACAACAGGCCGCACAATGTCGGCGAACTAAAATGCGATGAGATAAAGTCCAGCAGCTCCTGCGCATGCTCCGACTGCGCCTGAATATAGCGAATGGCGTCGTTGTAACGCTCCATGTGCAGCAGCCCCGACAGCGTGGCCATACGGTTGAGTTGCTCATGACGCATAATGCGCAGATTATCGACATAGCGTTTTACCTGGCTCAGTTGCGTACTGAGGCTGTCGATCTCATTGCGGTCACGGAAGGTGATCACCCAGCCCTGTAACTTATTCTCCAGCATAATGCGCACCCGGCTGGCAATGACCGTCAACTGGTTGAACTGGCAAATCTCATCGTGCGTGT
This sequence comes from Pseudomonadota bacterium, assembly GCA_018261615.1. Taxonomy (GTDB): domain Bacteria; phylum Pseudomonadota; class Gammaproteobacteria; order Enterobacterales; family Enterobacteriaceae; genus Kosakonia. The sequence goes on from JAGTSE010000001.1 coordinate 13,775, forward strand.
CATTCTCCAGCATCACCTCGCGGGCGAAAAAGGGTACTGGTGCAATAACTTCGGCGATGGTTTGCCCGCGCAGTGCGCGCGTCGGCTGGCTTAACCCCAGCAGTTTACGCGCCGCCTGGTTAATCACCTCGATACGCAATTCGCTGTCAATGGCGATCACCCCTTCATAGATCGACTCCATCATCGCTTTCTGCTGGCGCACCAGCAGACCAATTTCGCGTGGTTCCAGTGAGAAGATCTGTTTTTTGATACTGCGGGTAAAAAACCAGGAAAAAACAAACAGTGCCGCCAGTAACAGCACTGCGGCGATAAAAATGTTGATCACTTTATCCAAAGTGATCGTGTCGAGATAGCTGGTCAGGTAGCCGACAGAAACAATCCCCACTACACGCCCGGCATCATCAAATATTGGCGCTTTGCTGCGTAGTGAGATCCCCAGCCCTCCTTTGCGAATGGTCGTTGTACTTTTTCCCTTGAGTACGTCGGCATTGTCGCCGCCAATCAACGTTTTTCCTACGACATCAGAATGCACTGAGTGAAATAGATGTAGCCCTTTGTCATCGCCGATAACAATAAAGCTTGCATCGCTGTGTGCCACTACTTTATGCATAAATTGCGCGATGGCTCGAATGTCTTTATCGGCAACCGACTGGCGTAAACTCGGAATAATCGCTATTTCTTCCGCCTGTATTTTGGCTCTGGCGCTCATCTCCTGGTATAGTTGGCGACCAACATCTTTGTAATAATAAACGCCTAATAAAACGAAGAGGCCGGAGAAGAAAAGCACCAGTGAAATAAAAAGTTTGATTTGGAAAGAGACTTTCATGACATCACGCACAGCAGCCAACAATGCGCCAATGTAGCATCTTTTTTAATATGCGTGCGGAGTTTACTGGAAACTTGTGATCCTTTGCACAGCATGGTCTGGTGCATTAAGAATGCCCTGTTAAATATTCTTTTTTGGAAATGTTATTAAGTTGTATTTCTATATAAAAAAACCATAAAAACCACAGCAATAAATAAGCGACGAATCACACAAAATAAAAGAAACCATAAAAACCATAGGTGCCATTAAAACAACGATTTTATTATGTATTGCCTCACATAAAGTGCGTTTTTAGCCCTTTACTCTGTATGTACAAAATAACCAAGGGGCTTAATTATGAGCACAACTGACGATTCATTCTCTGTTACCTCTGAATCGCTTGAGATTCAAAAGAAACCACTGAAAGAAAAATGGTGGCACATTATGGATACCTGGAAAATCGGGATTATTCCGCTGCCATTATTCCTGTTAGCCGGTGCATTAATTGCTATTGATTGCCTGGGCGGTAAGTTGCCAAGCGATATTGTGGTGATGGTAGCCACGTTGGCATTCTTCGGCTTTGCCTGCGGTGAATTCGGCAAACGTCTGCCGATCGTCGGCAAACTGGGCGCTGCGGCCATTTGCGCCACCTTTATTCCCTCGGCGATGGTTTACTACGGCCTGCTGCCGGATGTGGTCGTGGAATCCACCACCAAGTTCTACAAATCCACCAACATTCTTTATCTCTATATCTGCTGCATCATTGTCGGCAGCATCATGAGCATGAACCGCACTACGCTTATCCAGGGCTTCCTGCGTATCTTCTTCCCGATGCTGTGCGGCGAAATCGTCGGTATGCTGGTGGGAATGGGTGTGGGCCTGGCGCTCGGTATGGAGCCATTCCAGATCTTCTTCTTTATCATTCTGCCGATCATGGCGGGTGGTGTGGGTGAAGGCGCGATCCCACTCTCCATCGGTTACGCGACGCTGCTGCATATGGATCAGGGCGTTGCGCTCGGTCGCGTATTGCCGATGGTCATGCTTGGCGGCCTGACTGCCATCATTATCTCTGGCTGTCTGAATCAGTTGGGTAAACGCTTCCCGCACCTGACCGGCGAAGGGCAGTTAATGCCGAATCTCAGCAACGGCGATGGACAGGCTCCGGCTACACCGGCTTTATCCGGTAAAACCGATGTCACCACTATCGCGGCTGGCGCGCTGCTGGCTGTGTTGCTGTACATGATTGGCATGCTCGGTCACAAGCTGATTGGTTTACCTGCGCCGGTCGGTATGCTGTTCGTTGCTGTTCTGATCAAGCTGGCGAACGGTGTCTCTCCGCGTCTGCTGGAAGGTTCTCAGGTGGTATACAAATTCTTCCAGACCTCTGTTACTTATCCCATCCTCTTCGCTGTCGGTGTAGCTATCACGCCATGGGAAGAGCTGGTTCATGCGTTCACCATCAACAACCTGCTGGTGATCGTGAGTACCGTTTCCGCACTGGTTGCCACCGGCTTTTTTGTGGGCAAAAAGATCGGCATGCATCCCATTGATGTGGCCATCGTTTCCTGCTGCCAGAGCGGCCAGGGCGGTACAGGGGATGTTGCCATCCTGACCGCGGGTAACCGCATGAGCCTGATGCCGTTCGCGCAGATTGCAACCCGTATCGGCGGCGCGATCAACGTCTCGGTATCGCTGTTGGTGCTCGGCAATTTCCTCGTTTGATTCAAGTGTTACAGGAACTGATATGAAACTCGCAAGCTTTGTCCATCAGGGGATCCGGAGTTACGGCATCGTCAAGGCTGATGGCGTAATCAATCTGGGGCAGCATCTGGGTGACCGTTACGGTGATTTGAAATCACTGCTCGCTGCCAACGCGCTGAATGAAGCGCAACAACTGGACGGTGAAACGGCGGATATCCGCTTCGACGACCTGCAATTTCTGCCGGTCATTGATAACCCGGCCAAAATTCTCTGCGTCGGCATGAACTACGCCGAAAAGCGCAAAGAATTCGATCAGCATAACCCAGCGCCAACGCTTTTCGTTCGCTTTGCGGATTCGCAGACCGGCCATAATGCGCCGGTACTGAAGCCGCGTCACTCCAGTGAGTTCGACTACGAAGGCGAGCTGGCCGTGATCATCGGGAAAGGGGGAGAAAATATCTCCCGTGAGGCGGCGTTAAGCCACGTTGCAGGCTATAGCTGCTACATGGATGGTTCGGCGCGCGACTGGCAGCACACCTGGTTTACCGCCGGGAAAAACTGGCGGCAAACCGGCGCTTTCGGCCCATGGATGACGACGGCGGATGAGATCCCTGATCCGCATCAACTGGCGATCCGCACCTGGTTGAATGGCCGCATGGTGCAGGATGATAACACCGCCAGCATGATCCATAAGGTGGCAGAACTTATCGAGTACATCAGTACCTTCACCAGCCTGACGCCGGGCGATGTCATCATCACCGGCTCGCCGGGCGGCGTCGGCAAAAAACGCAACCCGCCATTGTTTATGAAGGCGGGCGATCGCATCGAAGTGGAGATCGAGAATATCGGTCACCTCAGTAATGTGATTATTGATGCGCCAGAGCCAGCCCATTCGCTGACGGCGGCACACTAAGGACGAAAGGCAATACCATGCAGGCACGACCTTCCATCGACTTTCGCGTGGCGGAAGTCAACGGCAATACTCAACGGCTGGCCTCGATCCGCACGTTGCTCGCAGACAGCGGATTAGGTATGGACAGTGACATCACCACCTTCGTTGAAGCCTGGTCGGGAAACCGGCTGGTGGGTTGTGCGGGCCTGGCCGCCAACGTCATCAAATGTGTTGCAGTGGATGAAGAGTTGCGCGGCGAAAATCTCAGCGCGCGCCTGCTGGCGGAGGTTTCCCATTTGGCGCTGGCGCGGGGGCATTTTCATCTGTTCCTCTGCACGCGCCCCTGCAACCTGGAACGTTTCCGCCACAGTGGCTTCTGGCCGGTGGCGCAAAGCGGCAACAATGCGGTGCTGATGGAGAATACCCCGTCGGGGATCCAGCGTTACTGCCGCACGTTGCAGGTCGATCGCATGCCGGGCAAACGCACCGGCGCGATTGTGATGAATGCCAATCCCTTTACGCTGGGGCACCGCCATCTGGTGGAGCAGGCAGCACGCGCCTGCGACTGGCTGCACCTGTTCGTGGTGCGCGAAGACGCGTCGTTCTTCCCCTTTGCCGCGCGGCTGAAAATGGTGAAATCGGGTGTGGCACATCTGCCGAATGTCATCATTCACGAAGGTTCTCAGTACATTATTTCCCGCGCCACTTTCCCGGCTTATTTCCTGAAAGAGACCGGCAAAGTACAGCAGGCGTGGAGCGACATCGACCTGCTGATTTTCCGCAACTACATTGCACCAGCGCTGGGTATCACCCACCGCTTTATCGGTAGCGAACCCTTTTGCGACATCACCCGCCAGTACAACCAGACCATGCATCAACTGCTGGCGGGGGCGGTGGAGGTGGTGGAGATCCCGCGCATTAAAGCTAAAGCGACCGGCAATGCCATCTCCGCGTCTGAAGTGCGCCGTTTACTACAAACACACCAGTTTTCCCGTATTCGGGAAATTGTACCGGATACCACTTTCGCGCATCTCGAATCCCACTACAGCGCGGAAGCTGTTTAAAAATCAGGAATCTAAATATGAAAATTGTGAGGGAGGCGCTGGCCGGAACCATGGAATCCAGCGACCTGATGGTGAAAATAGCCCCCGCCGAAGGCGAACTGGAAGTCGTTGTTCACAGCGAGGTTATCAAGCAGTTTGGCGATCAGATCCGCAAGGTGGTGAACGACACGCTGCGGGCAATGGCGGTTCACCAGGGCTTGATCATCATTGAAGACAAAGGCGCGCTGGACTGTGTTATCCGCGCACGTTTACAGAGCGCAATACTGCGCGCATCGGAAGGAACAGAGATCGACTGGGGGAAACTGCTGTGAAAAAACTCCGTCGTAGCATGCTGTTTTTGCCAGGCGCTAACGCTGCCATGCTCTCCACCGCGTTTATCTATCGTCCGGATTCGATCATGTTTGATCTGGAAGATGCCGTCTCCCTGCGTGAAAAAGACACCGCGCGTCTGCTGGTATTTCATGCCCTGCAACACCCGATGTACCAGGATATCGAAACCGTGGTGCGTATCAACCCGCTGAACACGCCGTTTGGCCTGCCGGATCTGGAAGCGGTCGTTCGTGCCGGCGTGGATGTGGTGCGCTTACCGAAAACGGATACCCCGGAAGATATCTACGAGCTGGAACGTCATCTCGAACGTATCGAGTTGGCCTGCGGACGTGAAGTGGGATCGACCCGCGTGATGGCAGCCATCGAATCCGCGATCGGCGTTATTAATGCCGTAGCGATTGCCCGCAGCTCTCAGCGTCTGATCGGTATTGCACTGGCCGCTTTCGACTATGTGATGGATATGCAGACCGAACGCGGCGACGGCACCGAGCTGTTTTATGCCCGTTGCGCTGTGTTGCACGCCGCACGCGCCGCCGGTATCGATGCTTTTGATGTGGTGTGGTCAGACGTTAACGACGAAGCCGGATTCCTGCGCGAAGTCGGGTTGATCCGCAAAATGGGCTTCAACGGTAAGTCGCTGATTAACCCGCGGCAAATCGATCTGCTGCATAATGCTTATGCGCCAACACAGGAGGAGGTTGACCACGCGCAACGGGTTATTGAAGCGGCGGAAGAGGGTGAACGCAACGGGCTTGGCGTCGTTTCGCTGAACGGCAAAATGATCGACGCCCCGATTATTAATCACGCGCAGATGGTGCTGGAACGTGCGGCCGCGTCCGGCGTGCGTCGGTAAGGACAGAATAATGAATCAGACAGAGCTTCTTCACGTTAATTTTCCCCATCTGCGTGAGTTAAAACCCTTCGACAGCGCTCATGCGGCCACGCCGTGGCTGGCGGACGATAACAGCAAACACACGCGCAAACTTTGCGCCACGCTGGAAGACGCCATCGCCCGTAGCGGCCTGAAAGACGGGATGACCATCTCGTTCCACCACGCTTTCCGCGAAGGTGACCGGGTGATTAACCATGTTGTCGCTACACTGGCGCGTCTGGGGTTCAAAAATCTGACGTTGGCTTCCAGTTCGCTGATGACCTGCAACGATGCGCTGATCGAACACATTGAGAGTGGCGTGATTACCCGCATTTATACCTCCGGCATGCGCGGTAAGCTGGCGGATGCCATCTCTCACGGTCTGATGGCGGAACCGGTACAGATTCACTCCCACGGCGGGCGCGTCAAACTGTTGCAGGATGGCGAACTGAAGATTGACGTCGCCTTTCTTGGCGTACCCTGCAGCGATGAGTTCGGCAACGCCAACGGCACACAGGGTAAATCCTGCTGCGGTTCGCTGGGCTACGCGATGGTGGATGCGCAGTTCGCCCGCAAAGTGGTGCTGCTGACGGAAGCGCTGGTGCCGTTCCCGAATATGCCCGCCAGCATTGGTCAGGAGCAGGTGGATCTGATTGTGCAGGTGGAGAGTGTGGGCAATCCGGCAAAAATCAGCGTCGGCGCTGCGCGTGTTACCAGTAATCCGCGTGAACTGATGATCGCACGCTATGCGGCGGATGTGATCGAGCACTCCGGCTATTTCAGGGATGGTTTTTCCATGCAGACCGGCTCTGGCGCAGCGTCGACGGCGGCGACCCGCTTTATGGAAGAGAAAATGGAACGCCTCGGGGTGAAGGCCAGTTTCGCGCTCGGCGGCATCACTGGCGGGCTGGTGAGTCTGCATGAGAAAGGGCTAATCGGCAAACTGCTGGATACGCAGTGTTTTGACGGCGAAGCTGCGGCATCGCTGCACCGTAACCCGAACCACGTTGAGATCTCAACTGACGTCTATGCCAACCCCGGCGGCAAAGCTGCCTGCTGCGACCAACTGGATGTGGTGATCCTCAGTGCGCTTGAGATCGACACAGAGTTTAACGTCAATGTTATTACCGGTTCAGACGGCGTGATGCGCGGCGCATCCGGTGGTCACTGCGATGTGGCGGCTGCGGCAAACCTGACTATTGTCGTGGCACCGTTACTGCGTAGCCGTATTCCGACGGTTGTGAAACGCGTGACCACGCTGCTGACACCGGGGGAAAGCATCGATGTGCTGGTGACTGACCACGGGATTGCGGTGAATCCGGCGCGCCCGGAGATCCGCGAACGCCTGCTGGCGGCGGGGCTGAAAATTGTTGATATCGAAACATTGTATCAACGCGCCATCTCGCTTACCGGTGAACCGAAACCGATCGCCTTTACTGACCGTATTGTCGGGGTGATCCGCTACCGTGATGGCACCGTCATTGACGTTGTCCGTCAGGTTAAAGAGGAAAATGTATGACGACACTGACGCCCATAAGATCGGGCGTCAGCCTTGAAGCGCTGCTGGCGGCGAAAGACAGCCGTGCAGCGCGTCAGGCTGACTGGCTCGCTCACTATCAACAACCGGTCATTTCACTGACGCTGGTGACGCCCGGCGCGGTAAAAGACAGCATTCGCTATCGCAATACCATGGGGGTGGCGTTACAGACCTGCGACCAACTGCTGTGGCAGAACCGCTGGCAGGTGCTGGACCGGCAGGTGCTGTGGCTACCGACCGGCGCAGAAGCCCTGTGGTGTGTTGCGCACCCGGCGGTGGAAATCAAGGCGCAGTGCGTTGAGATGGAACAGACGCACCCACTGGGTCGTCTGTGGGACTTTGACGTGTTGTGCCCGCAGGCGGGGCAGGTCGGACGGCATTCACTGGATCTGAATACCCGCCGTTGCCTGGTATGCGATGAGCCGGCGCACGGCTGTGCGCGTTCGCGTCGCCACCCGGTTGATGAAGTGGTTGCCCGCGTGGAGAAACTGATTGATGGCTGGTTTGCTCGCGACTGAATCCGCTGTTATCAGCGTACCGGCGCTGGCTGCCCGGGCGCTGCGCCTTGAACTGGATCTCACGCCGAAACCGGGGCTGGTAGACCGGGCGAATAACGGCTCGCACCAGGATATGGATCATGCGCTGTTCTTACGCAGTATTTCGGCCATCACGCCATGGTTTTCCATCTTTGAACAGGCCGGGCGTGAACATGCCCACAAGGCGGCAGGTGTCCAGTTGCGCCTGCTGCGACCGGCGGGTATCGCCTGCGAACAGGCGATGTTGGCAGCTACCGGCGGGGTGAATACGCACAAAGGCGGGGTTTTTTCGCTGGGTCTGCTCTGTTTTGCCGCCGGGAGATTGCAGGGACAGCGCCAGCCGCTGCAGGCTGAAACGTTGTGTCGACAGGTCAGTGAAATCTGTCGCGGGCTGGTGGCGCGTGAACTGGCATCCCGGCTGCAGGCTGTAACGGCAGGCGAAAAACAGTTTCTGGAGTATGGGCTTACCGGCGCTCGCGGCGAGGCCGAACAGGGTTTTGCCACCGTGCGCCGAGCGGTGCTGCCGTACTGGCATCAGGAACAGGGCGAACGGCGCCTGCAGCATGCGTTATTGCGTCTGATGGCGACAAACCCGGACAGCAATCTGGTGTCGCGCGGCGGTATTGCAGGGCTGCGCTACGTGCAGGATTATGCGGCAACGTTACTGGCGGTCGGATGGGATAACGATGCATTGTCTGAAATGGACAGGGCGCTGATGGCACGGCGCTTAAGCCCCGGCGGCAGCGCCGATTTGCTGGCAGTCGCGTACGTGTTGGCGCAACTTCCATAATGTCATATCTGGTCTATGGATTTACCCGGACGGAACAGGCCTGGAACCTAATGGGATAGGCTCTCCGTGTATGGAAAAGGCATAAATAACCCGGCGCTCAGGCCGGGTTATTGTCTTACGCTTTCTGCGCGACTGCCGCAGGTTCGCGCACATGTTTGTATTTAAACAATGTCACGAAGGCGAAGGCCAGCACCAGCGAATAACTGGCAAAAATCAGCCATACAGTTTTCCAGTCGGTAACGCCTGCGGTGGTGTAGATCTCTACCACTTTGCCGCTGACCATACCGCCGAGGATACAGCCGAAGCCGTTGGTCATCATCAGCAGCATACCTTGCGCACTGGCGCGGATCGTCGGGTTAACCTCTTTCTCAACGAACACCGAACCGGAGATGTTGAAGAAGTCGAACGCACAGCCGTAGACAATCATCGACAGTACCAGCAGCACGGTGCCGAACGGTGTCGGGTCGCCATAGGCGAACAAACCAAAACGCAGCACCCAGGCGAAAATACTGATCATCATTACGTTCTTGATGCCGTAGCGGCTCATAAAAAACGGAATCGCGAGGATGAAGGCAGTCTCGGAAATCTGCGAAATAGACATCATCACTGATGCATGAGTCACGATGAAGCTATTAGCAAACAGTGGGTTGGCATCGAAGCTGTGCAGGAAGGTATTGCCGAACATGTTAGTGATCTGCAACTCTGCGCCCAGCATCATCGAGAAGATGAAGAAGATCGCCATGCGCTTGTTTTTAAACAGCGCGAAAGCGTTCAGGCCCAGCATTTCCACCCAGGTCTGTTTCTCGGTGCTTTTCGCAACCGGCATATACGGCAGCGTCAGAGAGTACAGGCTCAGTACCAGCGACAGCGCGGCACCGATATAGAGCTGCATATGGCTCAGTTCGAAGCCGGAGAAACTCACTACCCACATCGCCAGGATAAAGCCAATGGTGCCCCAGATGCGAATTGGCGGGAAATCGGTAACGATATCGTGCCCGGCGGATTTCAGGCGGAAGTAAGAGATGGTATTTACCAGGCTCAACGTTGGCATATAGGCCAGTGAGTTAAGTAGAATAATGGTAAACATCGCGCCCGGTGTGGTAACGCCTGCAGCAATAAACAGGGTGATCGCACCGACCAGGTGGCACAGCGCGTAGACCCATTTCGCACTCAGCCATTTGTCGGCAATGATACCGAGCAGCGGCGGCATCAGCAGCGAGGCAATGCCCAGCGAACTATACACCGCACCAATAGATGCACCATCAAATTTCAGCGTGACGAACATATACGAGCCAAGCGTCGTCAGCCAGCTTCCCCACAGGCAGAACTGCAGAAAGATAATGACTTTCAGCTGCAGCTTAAGATTCATGTTAATTTCCTCACAAAGGAGACGGACAGATGTTGGAATGGGCACAATTAATATTGTTATGTGTCAGGATTCTATCATCACCTGGGCGGCGAATTTGTTATGCCCGACATAAAAATGCAAACTTCCTCTGATTGCATTTACATATAGTGACGGATATCACACTTTAGCGCAACCGTTTGCATCTTCCAGAAGAAGACCTTATGCCTCTTACGCGCAAACGCACGAAAGAGGCACGGGATCAGTTGCGACGCCAGGTCTTCTGCGCCGAATTGACTTTATAGAGGTAACGACGGGATTCCGCCGACGGATGGCGGGTGGCCAGGGTCTGGTAAACATCACCTGGCGTCATCGTATTGATGATATTGGCAGCCTGCATTTTATCGCTGGAAAAGACGCGAAGTACGCTACCCGCGCCGCCGTTATAGGCGGTGATCACTGCATAACGCCGGGACGTCGGGTTATTGATACCGGAGAGATAAACATTATTCAGCATCGCCAGATACGCGGTGCCGATATCAATATTGCTCTGCGGATCGAACAGATAGCTGCGATCCGGCGTACCGGATCTACCCTGCGCGCGGAAGACATCTTTTCCGGCGCTGTGCTGTACCACCTGCATCAGACCCAATGCGTCGGAGCGGCTAACCGCGTACGGATTAAATGACGACTCAGTCTGCATAATCGCCAGAATCAGCGACTCATCGACGCCATATTTCCGCGAGGCCTGGCGCACCATACCGATATATTTATGCGCACGTTTGTCCAGATGGTTCGGCACCAGATTGAGCGTTACGCTATAGATAACGCGTAAGCCGTTGCTGCGGTTTTTCAACCGGGTTTGCAGCAGGTAATCCGCAAAGCGCGCCGCGCGCCACTGCCAGCGGATCGCTTCACCGTTGTTATCCAGAACTTGGCCATAAAGGAAAGGTTCTTTGGAGATCGGGATATCATCGGTATCAGAATAGAGGTCAATAGATCCCGGATCGTCACCCATCATCAGGGTTTTGATAATCGCCTGACGCAGATGTGCAGCCGGATCGGTGCCGGAAATCGTTTCGATGGTGATGGTACCCTCATCAAAGTTGATGTGGCTGCGAGTCTGGTACTGGTCGGTATATTTGACGTAGTCCTTCGGCCCGGCGATCAGGACTTCGTTAAATCCCCAAAGATTCTCAATGTTGTGGGCGAACTGCCCCATCAAAATATCAAAACCGTTAGTGTCTTTAATCCAGGCTTCGTTATAGGCTTCGCCCGATTTGTTAGAGCTGGAACAAGAAATCAGTAACGGCGCGATCATCACTAGCGCTAAAAATTTTTTCATCATTCCGGATGCAGTTGTGTTTGGGGGAATCGCGCCTGTGACGCCCAGGCGCTGGCAATATCTTCCCGTTTCGCGACATTGCCAGCCGTGCAGATGTTCAGCCGCTTATTTTTTCTCTTGTGGCGTATAGCCTTCGATATGCACGTCTTTACCTTCAAACAGGAAATTCACCATCTCCTGTTCCAGCAGCTTGCGGTGCTCGCTATTCATCATGTTGAGTTTTTTCTCGTTAATCAGCATGGTTTGCTTCTGCTGCCACTGCTTCCAGGCCTCTTTCGAGATCTCGTTATAAATGCGTTTACCCAGATCGCCCGGATAGAGCTGGAAGTCTTGCCCCTCTGCTTCGCGTTGCAGGAAGGTACAAAAAATGGTTCTGCTCATAAAAAATCCTCTCTACTTGCGCGACGCGCTACTCCGCTTCGGCGCGTAATTGCTGTATCAGGCGTTCCACTGGAGCCGCCAGACCGACGGATGGCGGTTGCGCCAAGTTATACCAGAGACCCGCGCCATCATCCATGCAGGATGAGAACGAGGACACGCCAAGCCACATAGGCACAATATCCAGATGGAAATGGCTAAAGGTATGGCGGAACGCCACAAGCTGGCTGAGATTATCGGTGCTAATGTTCCTCTGCGCCAGCCAGTCGTGCAGCTCCGCTTCATCGCTGAACTGTGGGAAACAGAACAAACCGCCCCACAGCCCGCTAGGCGGGCGCTGCTCGAGATAAACCTCGCCTTCATGCTGCATCAGCAGGAAATAGCCGGTGCGTTCAGGCAGCGTCTGTTTGGGTTTTTTACCGGGATATTGTGCCCACGACTGTGCCGCTTTTGCTGCGCAGACGGTTTGCAACGGGCACAATTCGCACTTCGGTCTGGAACGGGTGCAGACGGTAGCACCAAGATCCATCATCGCCTGGTTAAAGCGCTCCACCCCTTTCGCCGGTGTGACTTCACTGCTTATATCCCACAGCCGCTTTTCCACCTCTTTTTTACCCGGCCAGCCCGCAACGGCGTAGCAGCGTGCCAGCACGCGTTTAACGTTACCGTCAAGGATGGGAAAATGTTTACCCAGCGACAGAGATAGGATCGCGCCTGCGGTGGAGCGGCCAACGCCAGGAAGCGCAGCCACTTCATCAAAGGTTTCCGGGAAATGACCACCGTGCAGGTTCGCCACCTGCTGCGCAGCTTTATGCAGATTGCGGGCACGGGCGTAGTAGCCCAGCCCGGTCCACAGATGCAGCACTTCATCCAGCGGAGCGTTCGCCAGATCGGCCACCGTCGGGAAATGGGCCATAAAACGCTGGAAATAAGGAATCACGGTTGCAACCTGCGTCTGTTGCAACATCACTTCCGACAGCCATACTTTGTAAGGCGTTTTTTCAATTTGCCAGGGCAGGGTTTTTCGCCCGTATTTATCGTACCAGTCCAGAACCTGGGCTGAAAATTGAGACGCTTGCATGGTCACCAGAATCGCGTTGTCAGGGGCAAAGATTGCAGCACAGAGGCGTTGGCCTGTAAACCGGAACTTTCCGGTGCTTGCATCATGCGATTAACTTTGGATAATGCCCGTTTCCTGAACACTCTCACGAGCAGATCACTTTATGAATAACGACGTCATTTCACCGGAATTTGATGAAAATGGCCGTCCATTGCGCCGGATCCGTAGCTTTGTCCGTCGCCAGGGCCGCCTGACCAAAGGGCAGCAGCACGCGCTAGAAAATTACTGGCCGGTGATGGGCGTTGAGTTCAGCGAACAGCCGCTGGATCTCGTCGCGCTGTTTGGCCGCTCGGCGCCGGTTACGCTGGAAATTGGCTTCGGTATGGGTGCTTCGTTGGTGGAGATGGCGAAAATGCGTCCGGAGCAGAACTTCCTCGGTATCGAAGTTCACTCGCCGGGCGTCGGCGCTTGCCTCTCTTCTGCGCATGAAGAGGGCGTTGAGAACCTGCGCGTGATGTGCCACGACGCGGTCGAAGTGCTGCATAAAATGATTCCTGACAATTCTTTAAATATGGTGCAGCTGTTTTTTCCTGACCCGTGGCATAAAGCACGTCATAATAAACGCCGCATCGTTCAGGTACCGTTTGCTGAACTGGTGAAAAGCAAGCTCAAGCTGGGCGGCGTGTTCCATATGGCGACTGACTGGGAAGCCTATGCGCAACATATGCTTGAAGTGATGTCCTCTATTGACGGTTATAAAAACCTGTCGGCGACGAATGACTTTGTGCCGCGTCCGGATTCGCGTCCAGTGACTAAATTTGAACAGCGTGGCCACCGTCTTGGTCACGGCGTATGGGACTTAATGTTCGAGAGGGTGAAATAATGGCAACAAACCGCAGTCGTCGCTTGCGTAAAAAAATGCATATCGACGAATTCCAGGAACTGGGTTTTTCCGTTGCATGGCGTTTTCCGGAAGGTGCCAGCGAAGAGCAGATCGATAAAACCGTTGATGATTTTATCCAGGAAGTGATCGAGCCGAACAAACTGGCGTTTGACGGCAGTGGTTATCTGGCCTGGGACGGTCTGATTTGTTTGCAGGAAATCGGTAAATGTACCGAAGAACATCAGGCCATTGTGCGTAAGTGGCTGGAAGACCGCAAACTGAGCGAGGTACGCATCAGCGAACTTTTCGACGTTTGGTGGGACTAATAAAGCATAAGGGGCCAGCATTAGCTGGCCCGTTTTGTCTCTACAGGAGTTTTTTATGATGCGCAAAACGCTGTTGGCGGCGGCTCTTACGGTTACCGCGTTTGCGGCTCAGGCTGATTATCAATGTGGCGTGACGCCGCGTGACGATGTGATCATCAGCCCGCAAACCGTGCAGGTGAAAGGTGAGAACGGTAACTTGGTGATCACCCCGGACGGCAATGTCATGTTTAACGGCAAGCAACCTTCGCTAACCGCTGCACAGCGCGAGCAGGCGAAGGATTACCAGGCCGAATTGCGCAGCGCTCTGCCATGGATTGACGATGGCGCGCGCAGTCGCGTGGAGAAAAGCCGCGTGGCGCTGGATACGATCATTGTCAAACAGGTAGGAGAGGACAGTAGCATGCGCAACCGTCTGACCAAACTGGATGCGCAGTTGAAAGAGCAGATGAACCGCATTGTTGAACATCGCAACGATGGCCTGACATTCCACTACAAAGCGATTGATGAAGTGCGCGCTAATGGTCAGCAGTTAGTGAACCAGACTATGGGCGGCATTTTGCAGGACAGCATCAACGAAATTGGGGCTAAAACTGTGCTGAAGAGCGGAAGTAATCCGTTACAGAGCGTGCTGGGGAGCCTCGGCGGTTTACAGACGGCTATTCAGGATGAGTGGAAAAACCAGGAAGCGGATTTCCAGCAGTTTGGCAAAGACGTTTGCAAGCGTGTCGTCTCGTTGGAAGAGAACCGCAAAGCGTTAACCGCCGGATTGAAGTGATTCCCTGTTACGGGCTTGTTTATTTTCGAATAGTCCAATAAAGCCCGGCTATATTAGCCGGGCTTACTATTTTACATGCCATATCATATATCTTAAATATTTTCAAACTGCGTGATGATATTAAATAAAGTAGGTTGACAGGCGTTTTTGTTAATGTAATTGAAATATATCGATTTAATTTACTTTAGGAAATATCCTATTGGTGCTAGTATTGAGTTTCAAATCACGGAATCGATGCTTACCCACATGACATCACTGCATATTCAATCGAAAGATGACGCCTCTATCTATGAGGGTTTTTCTGAGCGCTACAAAAATACCGAGATTGATCTGCTCGGTTTAATTAGCACCTTGTGGCAGAGTAAACGAATTATTATCTCGACTATTCTGATATTTTCTGTGGTTGGATTCTTTATTAGTGCATTATTAACGCCAAAATGGATCAGCCTGGCGGAAATCACGCCAGCAGAAAAACCGCAATGGAGCCAGTTGCAAAAGACGCTTTCTACTTTGCAGGTTCTCGACGTTAAACCTTCCCTCGATAAGGTAGAAGTATTTAACCTGTTCCTGAAAAAGTTTAATTCTGAGTCGCTGCGCGAAGAGTTCCTGGCATCCTCCCCACTGGTGGCTGGTAGGCTGATGGCCTCTAATCCTGATGCCGAAGAGCTGCGCCGCGGTATTGTACTGCTGTCCGAGAAGATCAAGGCGGTCAATAACACGCAGGGGAAAAGCGCCGATAACGTACCTTACCAGTCCTGGACGTTAAGCTTCACCGCCCCTGTAGCTGGCGAGGCCAAGGAAATTCTTAACAGCTACATTGATTATATTTCTGCGTTGGTTGTTAAAGAAACATTAGAATATCTGCGTGAAGAAGTAGATTTAAAAAAGAATACGGAGAGGGAGTCTCTGGCGATGGAGCGTGAGCGGATGAATACGCTCCATGACACCAAATTGAAGCGACTAAATTACTCGCTGGAAGTGGCTAACGCTGCCGGTATTAAACGCCCTGTTTACAGTAATGGGCAATCCGTGCAGGATGACCCGGATTATTCTATTGCTCTGGGTGCTGATGGCATTGCTGAAAAACTTAAAATAGAACAGTCGATTGCCGATGTTACCCGGCTTAATGCGGATTTCCGTTATCGTGAACATCGCCTGGCGGAACTGGACAAACTGGATATTAAAGATATCACCTTCACGCCGTTTAAATATCAGCTTTCTCCGTCTTTACCTACCAAAAAAGAGGGGCCGGGACAGGTTTTATTTATTATTTTAGCGGCGCTGTGTGGTGGGGTTATTGCCAGTGCTGTGGTATTAGTGCGACACGCTTTGCAGCAACGGAATCATTAATATTCCTGTAGTACTTTCGGCTCTCTGCGTTCCGTGCAGAGGGCCAAAGTCTTTATTCAGCCAGAAACAACTCAAGCAGAGAATTGAGAAACAGCTTACCGTGTTCTGTTATTTGCCAGGATGTGTCGCATTCACTCAAATAATTTAATGCCAGCGCCTGCTCGATCTGTGTGCGTATTGTGCTTTCATCCAGCCCGGTGTAGCGGGTGAATTCAGCGCGCGGCGCAGGCTCCAGCAGGCGAAAGCGATTCATAAAGAATTCGAACGGTTTATCCTGCGCTTCAACATCGTGCTGCTTATCAAGATATTTTCCCTGCATATACCCACGCGGATGGCGAGTTTTCGCCGTGCGCAGAATGCGCCCATCCGCAAAAGTGACTTTACCATGCGCGCCGCAACCAATACCCAGGTAATCACCAAAGCGCCAGTAATTGAGGTTATGCTGACACTGATAACCCGGTTTCGCATAGGCTGAGGTTTCATACTGCTGATAGCCAGCTGCAGTAAGGATCTGGTGTCCCTGCTCGAAAATATCCCACAGCGCATCGTCATCCGGCAGCACCGGCGGGCGCGAGCCAAACAGCGTATTGGGTTCGATAGTCAGTTGATACCACGACAGATGCGGAGGGTTGAGTTTGATGGCCTGGCGCAGATCGTCCAGCGCTTCTTCCAGCGACTGATCCGGCAGGCCGTGCATCAAATCAAGGTTAAAGCTGCGCAGCCCCAGCCCGCTTGCCAGCTTCGCTGCACGTTTCGCTTCCTCCGGGCCGTGAATTCGCCCGAGCCGCTGAAGCTTGGTTTCACTGAAGCTTTGCACGCCGATGGAGATACGGTTCACCCCTGCACGCTGGTAATCGACAAAACGGTCTGCTTCCACAGTGCCTGGATTGGCCTCCATGGTGATTTCCGCATCGGCCGCCAGCGGCAGCCGGGCGCGCACACCATCCAGCAGCGTTTGCATCGCCGGGCCGGACAGCAGGCTCGGTGTACCGCCACCAATAAAGATGGTCTTTATTTCACGTCCCTGCGCCCATGGCGCGTCAGCATCGAGATCGTTCAGCAGATGCTGAACGTAATCGTCGTGCGGTACTGCGCCCTTCAGCGCGTGCGAGTTGAAGTCGCAGTACGGGCATTTCTGCACGCACCAGGGGATATGGATATAAAGGCTCAGAGGTGGCAAATCAGCCATTACGCAATGCTTCCAGTAACAGTTTCAACGCTTGACCGCGATGGGAAATGGCGCTTTTCTCTTCGCGGGTAAGTTCCGCCGCGGTTTTACCCCTGGAAGGAACAAAGAAAATCGGATCGTAACCAAAACCGCCGCTACCAGCCGACTGTCGTGCGATTACACCAGGCCAGCTACCGTGACACACCAGCGGAGTCGGATCGTCCGCATGACGCATATAGACCAGCACACAGTGGAACTGTGCGGTACGTTGTTCATTCGGGACAGATTTCAGCGCATCAAGCAGCTTTTCCAGGTTCTGCTGATCGGTCGCATCCACGCCGGAATAGCGCGCCGAATAGATCCCCGGAGCGCCCTGCAATGCATCAACCGCCAGGCCGGAATCGTCAGCGATGGCGGGCAAACCGGTAACCTGCGCCGCGTGGCGGGCTTTGAGGATGGCGTTCTCAATAAACGTCAGCCCGGTCTCTTCCGCGGACTCAACACCCAGCTCAGTTTGTGCGACCACGTCGAGGCCGAAATCATTCAATAGCGAGGCAAGCTCGCGCACTTTACCGGCATTACCGGTCGCGAGAACAACTTTTTGCATAGTGGGTCCTAATCGATTAGCGCCGCGACTTCCGTCGGGATCTGTTGCGGGTGGGTAATTTTAATCTGCTTATGGCGACCAAGTTCGCCTTTTTCAATCACCACCTGTTTTTTTGCCACGCGAAACTGCTTTGCGAGGTATTTGACCAGGTGCGCATTTGCCTGGCCGTCTACAGGCGGAGCGGTGATGGCGACTTTCAGTTCGTCGCCATGCAACCCGATAATGCTGTCGCGGCTGGCTTTTGGCTGAATGTACAGCCGCAAAACCAGCCCCTCTTCACAGGTAGAAACGGCACTCATAGTGCCATCCACAACCCCGGCAGAAGAATATCGCCGGTGGATTGCAGCAGCTCCGCAACGCCCATGTTGATGACGTACAGCAGCAGCACCAGGATCATCGGCGAGAAGTCGATGCCGCCCATCGCTGGCAACAGATTACGGATTGGGCGCAGCAACGGTTCCGTCAACTGTATTAAAGCGTATTCGACCGGGCTACGGCCCTGGCTAACCCAACTCATGATCGCCATGACCAGCAGCACCCAGAAAATCATCAGGCCAATGGTTTTCAGTAAAATCAACAGCGCGGAAATCCAGATGATCGGCTGGAACGTGATCACCATAAACAGTACGATCGCTTTGATAAGACTGAGCACAAAAGCGACCAGCAGCGAGGCGCTATCCAGCGGCCCCAGCGGCGGAATGACACGGCGCAACGGCCCGACAATCGGCTGTGTAGATTTCACTACAAACTGCGAAAACGGGTTGTAAAAATCGCAGCGTGCCCACTGCATCCAGACGCGCAACAGCAGAACCATCGTATAGAGTTCAAGCACTGTCGAGAGCAGGAAAGTCAACGTCTTCATGGCGTTCCTCAATATTCCTTAATTTTTCGTGTAATCGCGCGCACCAAAAATAGCTGTCCCGATGCGCACCATCGTGCTGCCAGCCGCAATGGCGGCGGTCATGTCATCCGTCATGCCCAGTGACAGGGTATCCACCGTTGGATAACGTGTTTTGAGCGCTTCAAATGCTACAGCCATTTGCCGTGCTACGGCAAACTGCCGTGCGTACTCCGTTTCTGGCGCGGGGATCGCCATCAAACCACGCAGGCAAACGCCTGGTAATTCAACGATCTGTGCCGCCAGCGCATCCAGCTCGCCGAGGGCAATGCCCGATTTGCTCTGCTCATCGCTGATGTTGACCTGAATCAGCACATTCAGCGGCGGCAGGTCGGCGGGGCGCTGTTCGCTTAAGCGGCTGGCGATGCGCAAACGATCGATGGTGTGGCACCAATCGAAATGTTCGGCTACCAGACGGCTTTTGTTGGACTGCAACGGCCCGATAAAGTGCCATTGCAGGTCTTCCTCGCCCACCTTGCGGAAGTGAAGGATCTTATCGACCCCTTCCTGAACATAGTTTTCCCCAAACGCACGCTGTCCAGCATTGATGGCTTCTGCGACAGCGCTCGCAGGCTTAGTTTTGCTCACTGCAAGTAAAGTAACTTCTGCTGGATCACGGCCGCATTGTGTTGCAGCAGCGGAGATTTTGTCCCGGACCTGTGCCAGGTTGTGCGCAATATCGTTCATATTTCCAGGATAGCGTTATGGATATAGATGAAATAGTGGAGCTTAGTGTAAAGCATAATGTCTCGGATCTACACCTGTGCAGTCATTGTCCACCGCGATGGCGACAACAGGGACGTCTGGTGCCTGCGCCTTTTCCTACGCCTGATGTCAGCGGGTTTATCAATGCGCATCTGAGCAGCGCGTTGCAGCAGCAATGGCGCGAACAGGGACAGGTTGATTTCGCCCTTACCACCGCGCGCGGACAGCGCTTGCGTGCTGGCGCGTTCAACCATCATCAGGGCATCTCTCTGGCGCTGCGATTGCTGACGCAAAACAGCCCATTGCTCGCAGAACTGGATGCGCCCGCCGCGCTGAACACGCTGCTGGAGCGGGATAACGGGCTTATTCTGGTTACCGGCGCCACCGGCAGCGGAAAATCCACGACTCTTGCGGCGATGGTTGATCATCTCAATCAACATCATGACGGGCATATTTTGACGCTGGAAGATCCGATCGAATTTGTCCATACCAGCAAGCGCTGCTTGATCCAGCAGCGGGAGATCGGCCAGCACTGTAACTCATTCGCTGCTGGTTTGCGTGCAGCGCTGCGTGAAGATCCAGATGTGATCCTGCTGGGCGAGTTGCGCGACAGCGAAACCATCCGTCTGGCTTTGACCGCCGCAGAGACCGGTCATCTGGTGCTGGCCACGCTGCATACGCGTGGGGCAGCGCAGGCGGTAGAACGTCTGGTGGATACGTTTCCGGCGCAGGAGAAAGATCCGGTACGCAGCCAACTGGCCGGAAGCCTGCAAGCGGTGCTGGCGCAGAGGCTGGAAGCAGACACGCGGGGAGGGCGGATCGCGCTGTTTGAACTGCTGATTAATTCTCCGGCGGTTGCTAATCTGATTCGCGAGGGCAAAACGCACCAGTTGCCCGGCGTGATGCAGACCGGGCAGCAGGCGGGCATGCAGACCTTTGCGCAGAGCCATCAGCAGCGCGTTCAGCAGGGCTGGCTTTAACGCACGTTTAGCGAATAAACCGCAGGCAGGGCGCCCGCAGTTGCGAGGATCTCCAGCCGTACGCTTAATGCTGTCAGTGGTTCGGGGAAGCGGTGCTGGCAGACGGAGTGGTGATTATCCCGCACTTCGGCCAGGAGTTTATCGCTTGCCCACAGGCGGTAGTGCGTAATACAGTGCGGCGTTACTGCGTAGTGATGGCCCATTTGTACCGACTCCATGGCGTTATCAAAGTCGTTGTCCTGCACCAGCGTCAACTGATGGATCTGGCGCGGCGTGGCCCAACGCCAGACGATCTCCGGGGTTGGATCGTTAGCATCCGGCATCCAGCCGTTGATCTGCTGCTCCGGGCGCAGGTGTCCGTTGAGCACGTTCTGTACGCTCCAGGCCGTTAGCGGCTGGCTGAAACGCAGGGCCGGCATAATTTGTTGCGGATGACGGCGCGGTAACCAGAAGTCGAACTCGTCGACGCCATAATCGCCATCGACAACCTGACGAGTGTGTTTTGCCACGCGTGCATTCAGGCTGTTAAATACCGTCATCATGCCGGGAAGATGAGTATCCGTCAGGGCGATCTCGATCGCATCCTGCGCGTCAAAGGCGATAAACAGATACTGGTCGCGCTCGCTCTGCCAGCGAAATGACAATGTGTGCCAGGCTTCACCGGAAACCTGTAGTACAGACTCGTCATATTGATAATCAGGGGTAAAATTTCCGGCTCGCGCGCTACCGAGCAGGGATACTGCCAGCGTTTGTGTTGTTTTTGCCTTTAGAAACAATGAGATACAAGGAAGCGGTGCGCCAGCCTGTACTGGTAGCAGTAGTGCCATCCGCCCGGTTAATACGTGCCAGCGACCACTGACAGGAAGTTCAGTCAGTTGATATTCGCTGCTGGCGCTGACCTCGGCTCCGCACGCCGGATCGTTCAGCCAGCGCCGTGGAATATAGCAGCCGTTAACTTGTAGCTGCTGTTGCAGTAAGCCGATGTGCGTAGGCTCCGCCAGTTCGCGCGGGGTAAGGCGCTCTGTTTTACACAGTGCGGCGGCGCGTCCCACCACTTCACCTAGCAGGCCGCAGGTGCACATCACGCGGTCGCTGCCAAATGCGACATGGGAGGCGGAAATCAGCCTGCCGGTGAGGAACAGATTGTCCAGCGAGCGGCTATAAAGGCTGCGAAATGGAATGGTGTAGGTGCCTTTGCTGTGAAACTGGCGGCAGCCGTCGTGAGTGCTGTAAACGCCATCAGCCGGATGCAGGTCGATCGACCAGCTGCCGTATGCCACGGCATCGTAGTGATCGCGTTGTTCGATAATATCCTGCTGACACAGTAAATGATCGCCAAGGAATCGGCGGCTCTCGCGCTTGCCAGGAATTACGCCTACCCATTCGATGGTCATATTGGCGGCTTCCGGGAAGTTGCCGGAGTTTTTAATATGATCCCAGACGCCCCAGACGATTTTCCACAGTTCCCATTTGATCTCTTCGCTTTCATACACGGTATCAAGGCGGCCTCCCCACTCCAGCCACCACAGATCACAACCGTTCAACGTTGATGTCAGCCGCTTGTAGCGCGGGATCTCGGTTATATCTTGCAGCGCAAAAGAGGGCGGCACAAAGTTGACCGGTCCATCAGTTTGTTTGGTATAGAAGTAGATCGAATGGCCTAGCTTATGACCGAAATGATCCCCCGGTGCCATTTTCTCGCCCAATTCTTGTGCGTCTTCCGCGCCCTCGCGATATTCAGCACCCGCCAGAAAACCCAGCACGCCATCGCCAGTGGCGTCGCAGAATTGCGCTGCATTTACGCTGTAAAAGGTTTCGTTGATCGGATTGAAGGCTTTGATGCGGGTAATGTGCTGCTGCTCTTTTTCCACTTCATAAACGGCGGTATTTAGCAGAAGCGTTAACCCCGGCTGGCTTTTTGCCAAATCCAGCAGGACCAGATCGAACATCACCGGGTTGCCCTCTTTGTTGCGCCAGAGGTTCTCTTCCATGATTTCGCCCATGATGCCGCCTTCGCGCGCCCAGCGGTTATTGTTCCCCATATGCGACGTGGCGCCATTCGCCCACAGTCTTACTTCACTGGAGGCATTCCCACCAAGTACTGGCCTGTCCTGAATCAGTACCACTTGTAAGCCGTCGCGGGCAGCCGCAAGAGCGGCGCAAAGACCGGCAAGTCCGCCACCTGCGACTAACAGATCGCGGCGCAGATGCTGTGTCGGAAAGGTTCTCGCCTCGCTATGGGGAAAGATCTTCATAACCTTGTATCCTTCTTTACTGGCGGTAAAATCGAATTTTGAGCAATCTGATAAGCGAATCCTGAATGTCCTCACAACCTAACCAAAGCCTGATTGATGGTATCCGCTGCCTGCAGTACCTGGTTTCCAGTGGGCGCGCCATTGGTTGCCGCGAGCTGGCTCGCCTGATGGGCATTAACACTACGCGCGTCAACCGGTTGCTGATGACCATGGCGTCGATCGGCCTGACCATGCAGGATGCTCAGCGACGCTATCTTCCAGGGCCTGGCATCCATGCGCTGGCGGCGCAGGCGATTCGCGGGTCGGCGCTTTTCTCCCAGGCACTCCCTCTGCTTGAACGCTATGCGCCGAAAGACATCGTGGTGGCGATGGGTGTGCTGTGGGAGGATCAGGTCATTTATATCTATCACTCCGAACCTGGTAGCCAGGTCACCCAGGCGCTGGTCGGTTTTCACATGCTGCCCGCCTGGCAATCCGTCATCGGCATGTCGCTGCTGGCGGCGGAAAGCGATGATGAACTGCAAAAACGCTTTACTGACGAGCAGTGGCAGCAGCTTGGCCCACATGTGGCTCTGCAGCGTCAGCATGGTCATGTGCTCTGGCATCATGACGATGGCGAAGTGTCAATGGCCAAACCCCTCGGCGCACACTCTGCGGCGCTGGCCTTTGCCGGGATGTGGAACATCGAAGACGCTGAGGTCGAAATCCGCTTGCAGGCGCTTCATACGCTGGCCAGTCATCTGACGGAAAAGGCCTGACAGATTTATTGTGCTGTTGTGTTTCTTTTATAGAAACAAAGATGGAAATGCAAAAAGGGCGGTCAGAAACTGTGAAAAGGATCGGCAAAAAGCCGCGGTCGACGCGCGGCTTTATTCAGGTAAGGTTGTTACAAAACCAAATTGAAGAGGGGTCAGGTGTGCTGCTCGAAATAGCTTTCGAGGATGATCACGGCGGAAGCGGAATCAACGCTGCCTTTGTCGAGTGCGCGAAAACCTCCACGTTCGAACAAACCAGCACGCGCTTCTACGGTACTTAACCGCTCATCATGCAACGTAACTTTCACGCCAAAACGACCATGCACTTTGTTGGCAAAATTGCGCGCGCGTGCCGTCAGCGGCTGCTCGGTGCCATCCATATTGAGCGGCAAACCGACGATGACTGTTTCCGGCTGCCACTCTTTCAGTAATTTTTCGATAAGCTTCCAGTCTGGCGTGCCGTCCTGCGCTTTCAGCGCGGTGAGCGGACGCGCCGTGCCGGTAATGCGTTGCCCAATGGCGACGCCAATGCTTTTGGTGCCAAAATCAAAGGCCAGCAAGGTTCCGCTCATCAGGCGTGCCCCGCTACGCCAGGCATGGTGGAGATATCGATACCGATAAGTTTTGCCGCTTCGCGCCAGCGGTCGGCGATCGGCGTTTTGAACAGAATGTTGAGATCGGCCGGGGCGGTGAGCCAGGCGTTATCCATGATCTCTTGCTCCAGTTGCCCTTTTTCCCACGAGGCGTATCCCAGCGCGACCAGTACCTCGCTCGGCTGTTCTGCCGTTCCAAGGGTTTCCAGCACATCGCGTGAGGTGGTGACCACGGTGTTATCCGAAACGCGAATGCTGGAAGCGAATGTGGCGGGTGGCGTATGCAGGATAAAACCACGATCTTCCGCCAGCGGGCCGCCCAGCAGCACTGGCTTGTCCAGGCGGATGGCCGGATCACGCGCTTCTGGCTGGATTTTGAGTTTTTCCAGGACACCGTCAACTTTCAGGTTTTCCAGCGGCTTATTAATAATCAGCCCCATTGCGCCTTCGTCGTTGTACTCGCAGATATACACTACCGAGCGCCGAAAGAGAGGATCCTGAAGAGCAGGCATGGCAATAAGAAAGTGATGCTGTAAATTCATTGTCAGAGGTTCTGTTTCCTGGTTCAAAAAAGCGACAGCCTAGTATGGGGGGAAAGCGCAGAGCTGTCACCAGGCAATGCTGTCATGGCGGGATCCTTCCCGCCCTGTCGCGCTGAGATTATTTACCCAGACGTTTTTCGATGGCATCCATCAGCATACCAGTGATGGAGATCGGGAATTCAGCCTCAATTTCACGCACGCAGGTCGGGCTGGTAACGTTAATTTCGGTCAGACGGTCGCCGATAATATCCAGACCAACAAAAATCAGTCCTTTGGCTTTCAACACCGGCGCAACTTTACGCGCAATCGCCCAGTCGCTTTCGCTTAACGGACGCGGTTCGCCGCGGCCGCCCGCTGCCAGGTTGCCGCGGGTTTCGCCGCCCTGCGGAATGCGCGCCAGGCAGTAAGGCACCGGTTCACCGTCAACCACCAGCACGCGCTTGTCGCCGTCTTTGATCGCCGGCAGATAGTTTTGCGCCATGCAGTAACGGCTACCCAGTTCGGTCAGCGTTTCAGTAATCACTGGCAGGTTCGGATCGCCCTCTTTAACGCGGAAAATCGACGAGCCGCCCATGCCGTCCAGCGGTTTGAGGATAATGTCGGTATGCTTTTGCCAGAACGCTTTCAACTGTGCTTTGTTGCGCGTAACCAGCGTTTCCGGCGTCAGATCCGGGAACCAGGCGGTGAACAGTTTTTCATTACAGTCGCGCAGACTCTGCGGTTTGTTAACGATCAGCGTGCCTTTCTCTTCCGCACGCTCAAGAATGTAGGTCGCATAGATATACTCGGTGTCGAACGGCGGATCTTTACGCATCAGGATGGTGTCCAGATCGGCCAGCGCTATATCCTGTTCGCTGCCGAATTCGTACCATTTGTCGTAGTTCTGTTCGACGGAAAGCGTGCGGGTACGGGCGCGGGCTTCACCGTTGATCAAGTAAAGATCCGCCATCTCCATATAGTGCAGCTGATAGCCGCGGCGCTGTGCTTCCAGCAGCATGGCGAAGCTGGTGTCTTTTTTGATGTTAATGTCCGCGATGGGATCCATCACGATGCCAAGCTTGATCATTCTGCTTCTCCTTTCAACCCAGGTCGCCAAAGCGGACCTGAAGCGCGGTGATGGCGGTAAGCGCCGTAGTTTCTGTACGCAGTACGCGTGGCCCCAACAAAATATCCGTAAACTGATAGCGAGCGGTCATGGCGATCTCATCGGCAGAGAGGCCGCCTTCCGGGCCTATCAGCAATCTGATGCGCTCAACCGGCAGTGGAAGCGTGTTGATGCTCTGGCTGGCGCGCGGATGCAGGTTCAGTTTCAGACCGGCATCTTTTTCGGCACACCACTCTTCCAGATCCATCGCCGGGCGAATTTCCGGCACACGGTTACGACCGCACTGTTCGCAAGCGGCAATGGCGATTTTTTGCCACTGCAGGAGCTTTTTGTTCAGGCGTTCGGCGTCCAGTTTAACCCCACAGCGCTCAGAAAAAAGTGGCGTAATGAGGCTTACGCCCAGCTCTATCGACTTCTGAATGGTGAATTCCATCTTTTCGCCGCGCGACATCACCTGGCCGAGATGGATATGCAGCGGGGACTCACGGTCATCCACTTCGCTACGCAAAATGTTGACCATCACGCTTTTCTTATCCGCGCGAACAATCTCGGCGTCGAACACCTGATTGGAGCCATCGAACAGTTGAATAGCCTGGCCCGGCCCCATACGCAGCACGCGGCCAACGTGGTTTGCGGCATCTTCGCTCAGCGCGATTTCATGGCCCGGCTGAAGAGGTTCAGGGTGATGGATGCGGGGAATACGCATGTTTTGAAATTCCGTCTGTCAGGCGATGCAGCGGCTTATGAGTGGAAAGTGCGCCGCTGCACCTGTCAATAATCAGTTGTCGCTAGTGTAGGTTAGCTCTTTCGTGCCATGCAAGCGCGCTGCACGTAAGGGTTGTGGTTGCCCTGCACCTCGGCAATGCGCGCATCGCGCGTGCATTCCCATTCTGTCACCGGATACTGCTTATCCCACGCCGTAAACAGTTGCGTTTGCTGGCGTGAAAGGCTGAGCTGATATTGATCGCGCATATAGAAGTAGGTCCGGGCAATCGCACCGCGGGCGCGGGCTGGCGGCTCAGCGAGCTTTGCTTTGAAATCAATCTTCATGCCGCACTGGCCATACTGACCGTCGCCGCCATTCCACTGGCTATACATAAAGTTGCCGCGATCGCCATTCACTTCACCGACGGCAGGTTGCAGGTTGTGCATATCGCTTTCAATTTTGCGGTAGACCGGATCTTTGGCGCAGTTTTTCCGGCCGCCATCTTGCCAGCACTGCCGCAGATGGCCGAACTGCCACGCAGGCATCACATGTTCCCATTCAATGCGGCTGGCGCGGTTTTCATTTTTTCGCACCTGGTAACCGCAGGAAGCGAGGTCAACCACTCCTTTTTTACCTTGCCAGTTAATTTTACAGCCGCAGTAGAAGTCGCCCGGTGCGTCGGCGTTAACTTTGGCTCCCGCCGCTTTTGCCTGAGCAAAGCTGTTTATGCCATCCGCTGCGAAAGCGGGAATGGCGACCAGTGTGATAAAAAGTAAGAAAAGACGAAACATAGCGAACTCCCTGGAAACGAGTTCGCAACGTAGCGGAAGCCGTTGTCTGATGCAATCAGTAAGCGCAGAAAATTTCTTAATAGATTCAGTTAGTCGTGTCGGCAACAAGCGGTTCGCCACAGCGCACACAGCGGTAAACGGCCTCGCCGCGCAGCACGCGGTTGTGTCGGCGCACCGTAAGCTGGTGCTGCTGGCATTGACAATGGTATGGGAAAGTATTGCGTCGTACCGATTCCAGTTCGAACTGGTGCGTGCGGCGGGCAGGGATGCCAAGCACGCTCTCCATCATCCATTTCCACTCCTTACCATGCGGCGCAACGCGGCCGAAATGTTTCCACACCAGCAGATGCGCCAGCTCATGCGGAACCACTTCTTCAACAAATGCCTGCTGGTTTTCCAGCAGCAGCACGGGGTTGAGACGGATTTCGTAATCCGCCAGCCAGGCGGTACCTGCCGCTGTGCCACGCTGTTGATACACCACTTTAGGTTCGGGATAGCTGCGCCCCAGTTTCTGGTTTGCAAGGGCAAGTTTATCCCGCAGGCTCTGCATAACGGCTTGCTGGACGGCGATGGGGAGACGGGGCGTTTTCATAGTTGCAGAGAATAGGATCGGCGAAGCGCGAGTGCAACAAGCAAAATAGAGGCTTCCTCCGCAGAGGAAGCCTGAAGTGTTAATTGTGGGAACCGATCTCGCGCAGCGGACGACCACGCATCAGGTTACGCTCGATGTGTTCCAGCGAAACGTGTTTGGTTTCCGGTACCAGCCACAGGGTCAGCACGATGAACAGTAGGTTCAGCGCGCCATAAACCCAGAAGGTATTGGCATTGCCCAGTGAGTTCAGCATCGTCAGGAAGGTTGCTCCGACGATCATATTGGCAATCCAGTTAGTGGCGGTTGAGCAGGTAATACCGAAGTCGCGGCCTTTCAGCGGCTGGATTTCGGAGCACAGTACCCAGATCAGCGGACCGGCGCTCATGGCAAAACCCACAATGAACATCAGCAACATGGCGACGGCAAAGTACTGCGTTGAAGGTGAGTGGATGCCGAGGTGCAGCATCGTACCGAGAATCCCCATTCCGGCGGCCATCACCAGGAAGCCCAGCACCAGCGTCGGCTTACGTCCCCAGCGATCTACCAGACCGATAGCGATAAAGGTTGCCAACACGTTGGTCAGACCAACGATAACGGTGCCCCACATCTGCTCGTTGGTGTCGCTGTAACCCGCCAGTTCAAAGATTTTCGGCGCGTAGTACATGATGACGTTCATACCGGTGAACTGCTGCATGATTTGCAACAGTACGCCGAGGAATACTGCGCGGCGGAAATGGGTGTTCTCTTTAAACAGTGCCCAGCCGGTCTGTTTCACTTTCAGACTTTCACGGATCTCTTCCAGCTCGTTTTTCGCTTCCGCGCTGGTGTCACGCAGGCGCAACAGCACGCGCTCGGCATCGTGGAATCGACGTTTAGCGGCAAACCAGCGCGGGCTGTCTGGCAGGAAGAAGACGCCAATCAGTAGCAAAATCGCCGGAATAATGATCACGCCAAGCATCCAGCGCCATTCGCCGCTGTAGCTGAAGGCCGTGTCCGAGAGATACGCACCGAGAATACCGATGGTGATCATCAACTGATACATGGAGATCATGCTGCCGCGAATTTTTTCCGGTGCGATCTCGGAAAGGTAGAGCGGCGCAGTATAGGAGGCGACCCCAACAGCCAGGCCAAGCAGTACGCGGGAAATCATCAACACTTCCACGTTTGGCGCTGCGGCAGAGCACAGCGACCCCGCAACAAACAGTACGGCACCAATCATCAAACTTTTTTTACGCCCCAGGCGCCAGGAGAGCCAGCCGCTGCCGACAGCACCGACGGCAGCGCCGAACATCATTGAACTGACCACCCACTCCTGTGTATGTGGGCTAATTTGAAAGTCTTTGGTGATAAAGGGCAACGCACCAGCAATAACCCCAATATCCAGACCAAAAAGTAATCCTGCCAGTGCAGCGAGGAAACAAACAAAAAAGGTCATCGCCTTATTTGAATGCCCCTGTTTTTTATTGTCAGGCATGATGCCCTCCATTGTTGTATTGGTTTTTCCGGTGACAAAAATAGGCCAGTTACCGGCAAAATTAAGTGATTTACGTCACATGAGTGTAATCGTTTACATTCCGATAAGATCGGTAATGTAAATAAAAGTGTTAAATATTATAGGATTGTTTACGTTAAAAGGTGAATGTAAGAGAGAAGTTTCAGACTAAACCTAAACATAATGTAACAGACCTGCTTCGCTCCTTTTTAAAAAGGAAAAATATGAAAAAATCAGCAAGGCAGTGAGGTGTAATCGCTTTCAGAAAAATGCCATGCAGGTGTTAACAGTATAGATAGCGAAAATAACCGCACTGAAGGGATGCGAAATGCAAAAGGCCAGCACGAGGCTGGCCTTTAGAGGAAAGCTGTCAGCGTATTATTTCAGGCCGGCAGCTTCACGCAGCAGTGCAGCCTTGTCGGTTTTTTCCCATGGGAAAGTTTCACGACCAAAGTGACCGTATGCAGCGGTTTGTTTGTAGAACGGGTGCAGCAGGTCCAGCATCTGGATCAGACCGTACGGACGCAGGTCAAAGAATTCACGGACCAGCAGCGTCAGCTGTTCGGACGGCACTTTCTCTGTACCGAACGTTTCCACCATGATGGACGTTGGTTCTGCGATACCGATAGCGTAGGAAACCTGAATTTCACAACGATCGGCCAGACCCGCAGCAACGATGTTTTTCGCTACATAACGAGCGGCATAAGCTGCGGAACGGTCTACTTTCGACGGATCTTTACCGGAGAACGCGCCACCACCGTGACGAGCCATGCCGCCGTAGGTGTCAACGATGATTTTACGACCAGTCAAGCCGCAATCGCCCATCGGGCCGCCAATAACGAAACGACCCGTCGGGTTGATAAAGAATTTTGTGGAAGCGTTCAGCCACTCGGCCGGCAGGATCGGCTTGATGATCTCTTCCATGACCGCTTCTTGCAGCGATTCCTGGTCAATGTCTTCAGCGTGCTGCGTAGACAGAACGACA
This sequence comes from Pseudomonadota bacterium, assembly GCA_018261615.1. Lineage (GTDB taxonomy): Bacteria > Pseudomonadota > Gammaproteobacteria > Enterobacterales > Enterobacteriaceae > Kosakonia. The sequence continues at coordinate 43,937 of JAGTSE010000001.1, forward strand.
GCATCAATGCCGACGATTTTGCCGTCATTATACTGGAAAGTGACCTGGCTTTTTGCATCCGGGCGCAGCCACGGCAGGACGCCGTTTTTACGCACTTCAGCCTGACGCTGTACCAGACGGTGGGCGTAGGTGATCGGAGCTGGCATCAACACGTCAGTTTCATTGGTCGCGTAACCAAACATCAGGCCCTGGTCGCCAGCGCCCTGTTCCAGCGGATCGGCACGGTCAACACCCTGGTTGATGTCCGGAGATTGCTTACCAATGGCGCTCAGTACGGCACAAGAGTTGGCATCAAAGCCCATGTCGGAGTGCACATAGCCGATTTCGCGTACGGTTTTACGGGTGATCTCTTCGATATCGACCCATGCGCTGGTAGTGATTTCACCGCCAACCAGCACCATGCCTGTTTTGACATAGGTTTCGCATGCGACGCGCGCTTTCGGATCCTGTTCGAGGATAGCATCCAGCACGGCGTCTGAAATTTGGTCAGCAATTTTGTCAGGATGCCCTTCAGAAACGGACTCGGACGTAAAAAGGTGTTTTGCCATAGTAAGTTTTCACCCTGGAGTAATACGGTTAGCTCGAACTCTGTGCCCGGATATTTTCACGCCTGGCGGCGCAGATTGCAGATGATGGCACAAGAAGTCTGAGAGTTAATCAATCTGGATGGATTAACATCTGGATGGCTATTTTAGGTCAGTTGTTGAACCCATTTCCAGCCTTTTTTGATCTCTGCCTCAACCTGACACAAATAGTGACGGAAATTTTTCCTGACAATGCGGCAAACACAGCTTTTTTATTTTGCATTTTCACCCCGTTGTCGGTATAAAACGCCGCGCGCGGCTCTTAAAAAAAGCGCACGGCCAAAACGCTGTGTCGCCACTTCCAGCCGGGTTAAGCAGTTGATTCAGGGCCTTGGCTTGTCGCGGGTCGCTATGGCTTGCGTTGGAGGTGATAAGAGAAAATGAACCGTTGTTTTCCGCAGAATCTGTCGCGCCGTTCTGGCGTGCATTTATTCCCCGCAACCTGCATTTCTAATCTGCAAACCTGCCGATGTTATACCCATTTCGGCGCTTCCCAGGATTCCAGGGCCGGTAAGGCGTTGTGATACCTGAACAAGGGCTCTCCTGCTAATACAGGGGTTTTCTCGTGGTTTCGCCGGGCTGTCATATAGACGTTCGGATGCGTGTTTTACAATTATATGAAAAAGAAACCGGTCGCACAGGCGTGGCGTTGGCCTGAAATCAAGCTAAGCCAGGCTGTTTATGGGTTGTTATCGCTATGTGTCACTGCGATAGTAGTCGACTATTTTATACCTGTGTCTCTTCGCGCTTTGGCAACCGGTCAGCGTGATGTGCGCAGGGTATACACTTTTATAGATTGAGGTTCGCTATGTCTGACGACATGTCTTCGTTTTCGCCTTCGTCAGCAGGCGAACAGGGTGTACTACGTTCCATGCAGGAGGTTGCGATGAGCTCCCAGGAAGCCAGTAAGATGCTTCGTACTTATAACATTGCCTGGTGGGGCAATAACTACTACGACGTCAACGAGCTGGGCCATATCAGTGTTTGCCCGGATCCGGACGTCCCGGAAGCCCGTGTTGACCTGGCACAGCTGGTAAAAGCACGTGAAGCACAGGGGCAACGTCTGCCCGCGTTGTTCTGCTTCCCACAGATCCTGCAACACCGTCTGCGCTCGATTAATGCCGCGTTCAAACGCGCACGAGAGTCCTACGGCTACAATGGCGATTACTTCCTGGTTTACCCGATCAAGGTGAATCAGCATCGCCGTGTTATTGAATCCCTGATCCATTCCGGCGAACCGCTGGGGCTGGAAGCCGGTTCCAAAGCGGAATTGATGGCTGTGTTGGCTCATGCCGGTATGACCCGTTCGGTGATTGTCTGTAACGGTTATAAAGATCGTGAATACATTCGTCTTGCGCTGATTGGCGAAAAGATGGGCCACAAGGTCTATCTGGTGATTGAGAAAATGACCGAAATCGCCATCGTGCTGGAAGAAGCTGAACGCCTGAACGTGGTGCCGCGCCTCGGCGTACGCGCGCGTCTGGCATCGCAAGGTTCCGGAAAATGGCAATCCTCCGGCGGCGAAAAATCGAAATTTGGTCTTGCGGCAACGCAGGTGCTGCAATTGGTGGAGATCCTGCGCGAGCGCGGGCGTCTGGACAGTATTCAGTTGCTGCACTTCCACCTTGGCTCGCAGATGGCCAACATCCGTGATATCGCGACGGGTGTGCGTGAATCCGCGCGTTTCTACGTCGAGCTGCATAAGCTGGGCGTCAATATCCAGTGCTTCGATGTCGGCGGCGGCCTGGGCGTGGATTATGAAGGTACACGCTCTCAGTCTGACTGCTCGGTCAACTATGGTCTGAACGAGTATGCCAACAACATTATTTGGGCGATTGGCGATGCTTGTGAAGAACATGGCCTGCCGCATCCGACGGTGATCACCGAATCCGGCCGCGCGGTGACGGCACATCACACCGTGCTGGTTTCTAATATTATTGGCGTTGAACGTAACGAGTACACGCTATCGACTCCACCGGCGGAAAATGCGCCGCGTACGCTGCAAAGCATGTGGGAAACCTGGGAGGAGATGCATGAGCCTGGCACTCGCCGTTCTCTGCGTGAATGGCTGCATGACAGTCAGATGGATCTGCATGATATTCATGTCGGCTATTCCTCAGGCACTTTCAGCCTGCAAGAACGTGCCTGGGCCGAGCAGCTCTATCTGAATATGTGCCATGAAGTGCAGAAGCAGCTCGATCCAAGCAACCGCGCGCATCGGCCGATTATCGACGAATTGCAGGAACGTATGGCGGATAAAATGTACGTCAACTTCTCGCTGTTCCAGTCGATGCCAGATGCCTGGGGTATCGATCAACTGTTCCCGGTGCTGCCGCTGGAAGGGCTGAACCATGCGCCGGAACGCCGCGCGGTGCTGCTCGATATTACCTGTGATTCCGACGGCGCAATTGATCATTACGTCGATGGCGACGGTATCGCGACCACCATGCCGATACCGGAGTACGATCCGGATAACCCACCAATATTGGGCTTCTTTATGGTGGGCGCGTACCAGGAGATCCTCGGCAACATGCATAACCTGTTTGGTGATACCGAAGCAGTTAATGTGTTTGTCTTCCCGGATGGCAGTGTTGAAGTTGAACTGTCAGATGAAGGGGATACGGTGGCGGATATGTTGCAGTATGTGCAGCTCGATCCGAAAACGCTACTGACGCAGTTCCGCGATCAGGTGAAACAGACCGATCTGGACGAGACGCTGCAACAGCAGTTCCTCGAAGAGTTCGAATCGGGCCTCTACGGTTACACCTATCTGGAAGATGAATAACGCAGTAATGACGCTGCGATGAAATAAATCCCTTCCCGCCAGTAGGCACGGAAGGGATTTTTTTATCAGAATACGTTGAACGGATATTCTGCGTAGAGACGAACTTCGTTGCCGCCAATATTGTAATCGCTGGCATTGCCGGAAACGCGCAGTACGGAGTAGCGCACTTTCAGTTTCAGATCTTTCGCCGGGCCACTCGCCGCTGCACTATTGATACGCCAGTTTGCAGGTATGAATAAATGTGATTATTTAATTCCGTCTGCGGTCATGCGATCGCGAATATGCTGCGCGCGCGCCGCCGATGCCGGGTGATCGTCAAACATCGAACTCTGTCGACCCTCTTCCATTTTTGCCAGTTTCTCAAAGCTGGTCGCCAGCCCTGCCGGGTTGATGCCGCGTTTGCGCAACAGATCGTAGGAGTAGTCATCCGCTTCGGATTCCTGGCGCTGAGAGAACTGTGAATTTACCAGTTGTTCGCCCAGTGCGCCGAGCTGCGACTGCGACAGGTTGCCGACGATACCGCCTGCCGATGCTGCGGCTGCGCGTATCGCATTGGTGCCCAGCGCCACCTGCATGCCTTTTTTCACATGGCCCAGCGCAACGTGGCCCATTTCGTGGCCGATCACCGCTTCAACTTCATTGTCGGTCATCATATCCATCAGCGCGCTGTAGACGCGGATGCAGCCGTTTGCCATGGCAAAAGCATTCACATCTTTTGCCACATAAACCTTGTAGTTGACTGGCTGGCCGTTGATGTTATCGCCGAGCGCGGCAGCAATTTTAGTCAAACGCTGGCTGTAGGTGCTGCTGGCGGGCGCGATAGTTGCTTTGCTGTCCATCTGTTTACAGGCGTCATCACTTAATGCTTTTACTTGCGCATCGCTCAGAGTGTAGGCCTGAAAAGCCTCCGCGCCTGAGCTGAGAAAAGCATTTGAGTCCATATTCTGGCAACCGGCAAGGACGGTTGTTATTCCCAGAGCAAAGAGAAGCGGGCGAATTTTCATTTGTTATTTTCCGTAATGGTTGAGTCAATATGCTGCTAACTGCAACGGCTCAAGACGGACCAGCAGAATGTCAGTATAAGGAAGAGTCAGAGTACCAGCGAGGGGATTGCGCAACATGCGAGCGGCTTCCAGAGATTTCTGAATCGGCAAAAGGATGCTCCATGTACATGGCATGCCGCTTGGGTTACATTGTTGGCACTTTTTTCCGGCGTAGCCCAAAACGCGCTGTCGTCAAGTCGTTACGGGAACAGCCCTTAACAGTCCGATCTGGAGTCAAAATGTCCTCACGTAAAGAGCTTGCCAATGCTATTCGTGCGCTAAGCATGGACGCGGTACAGAAAGCCAAATCCGGTCACCCGGGAGCCCCGATGGGTATGGCGGACATCGCCGAAGTCCTGTGGCGTGATTTTCTGAATCACAACCCGACGAATCCGGCCTGGGCCGATCGCGACCGCTTTGTGCTGTCCAACGGTCATGGTTCGATGCTGATTTACAGCCTGCTGCACCTTACCGGCTATGACCTGCCGATGTCCGAGCTGCAGAACTTCCGTCAGTTGCACTCGAAAACGCCGGGCCACCCGGAAGTGGGTTACACCGCTGGCGTGGAAACCACCACCGGTCCGCTGGGGCAGGGCATCGCCAACGCTGTGGGTATGGCGATTGCGGAGAAAACCCTTGCGGCGCAGTTCAACCGTCCGGGTCACGACATTGTTGACCACTTCACCTATGCCTTTATGGGTGATGGCTGCATGATGGAAGGCATTTCCCATGAAGTCTGTTCCCTGGCTGGTACGCTGAAACTGGGCAAACTGGTTGCGTTCTACGATGACAACGGCATCTCCATCGACGGCCATGTTGAAGGCTGGTTCACCGATGACACCGCGAAACGCTTTGAAGCTTACGGCTGGCACGTAGTGCGCGGCATTGACGGCCACGACGCGGACGCCATCAAGCGTGCGGTGGAAGAAGCCCGTGCTGTCACCGATAAACCGTCGCTGCTGATGTGCAAAACCATCATCGGCTTCGGTTCGCCGAACAAAGCGGGTACCCACGATTCCCACGGTGCGCCGTTGGGTGATGCTGAAATCGCCCTGACCCGCGAAGCGCTCGGCTGGAAATACGCGCCGTTTGAAATCCCGTCTGAAATCTATGCACAGTGGGATGCGAAAGAAGCCGGTCAGGCCAAAGAAGCGGTGTGGAACGACAAATTCGCCGCTTACGCCAAAGCCTTCCCGCAGGAGGCCGCTGAGTTCACACGCCGTATGAAAGGCGAACTGCCGTCTGATTTCGATGCCAAAGCGCAGGCGTTCGTCGAGAAGCTTCAGGCTAACCCGGCGAAAATCGCCAGCCGTAAAGCGTCGCAAAATGCCATCGAAGCCTTCGGCCCGCTGTTGCCGGAATTCCTCGGCGGCTCCGCTGACCTTGCGCCATCCAACCTGACTATCTGGTCCGGTTCGAAAGCGATTAACGAAGACACGGCCGGTAACTACATTCACTACGGCGTGCGCGAGTTCGGTATGACGGCAATTGCCAACGGTATCTCGCTGCATGGCGGTTTTCTGCCGTACACCTCGACTTTCCTGATGTTCGTTGAATATGCCCGTAATGCGGTGCGTATGGCGGCACTGATGAAAAAGCGCCAGGTGCTGGTTTACACCCACGACTCTATCGGTCTGGGCGAAGACGGCCCGACGCATCAGCCAGTCGAGCAAGTGGCTTCACTGCGCCTGACCCCGAACGTCAGCACCTGGCGCCCGTGTGACCAGGTGGAATCCGCAGTGGCGTGGAAATATGGCGTTGAACGTGCCGACGGTCCGACAGCGTTGATCCTCTCCCGTCAGAACCTTGCGCAGCAGGAGCGTACGGCGCAGCAACTGGCCGATATCGCCCGTGGCGCCTACGTGCTGAAAGAGAGTGCCGCTCAGCCGGAACTGATCCTGATTGCTACCGGCTCCGAAGTGGAATTGGCAGTTGCTGCTTATGAAAAACTGACCGCCGAAGGCGTGAAGGTGCGCGTGGTGTCCATGCCGTCGACCGACACCTTCGACAAACAGGATGCGGCATACCGTGAATCCGTGCTGCCGAAAGCGGTTTCTGCCCGTGTGGCTATTGAAGCCGGCATTGCGGACTTCTGGTACAAATACGTCGGCCTGAACGGCGCGGTGGTGGGTATGACCACCTTCGGCGAATCTGCTCCGGCAGAGCTGCTGTTTGAAGAGTTTGGTTTCACCGTTGACAATGTGGTGGCAAAAGCGAAAGCGCTGCTGTAATCACTCTTGCCCGGCGGCGTTTCGCCTGCCGGGCCTGCATGAAAAGTCATTTAGGATGGCGCTTAAGCGTTATCAAGTCTACGGGGTTGCGGAATGTGTAGACCGGATAAGCGAGGCGCCATCCGTCATTCAGTTATCCCCATAATTTTTCGACTCCTGTACCTGTTCTCCCTTCTTATGTAACTCGACTAAAACGGCATTGATCTGTGCATAAAAAAATACTGTATGTGCATCCAGTATATTGTATAATAATTCTGCAAGTTATCCTTGGGTGAGTGTGAGTAAGGAGTGAACCTATGATAATTCCTGGTGAAAATCTCAATTCGCAACCTGTGGTGGCGACAGTCAGTAGCCGTGAAATCGCAAAATTGACAGGCGTGACGCATGGCGAAGTGAAGCGGATGGTGAAAAGCCTGGAAACCGCTCAGCGACTCTCCCAGCCGGTGAATGAGCACCCGTATGAGCGAGAAGGTGAGATGCGACAAGAATTTTTGCTTAATAAACGGGACTCACTGTTGACGGTTTCGCGCCTCTCGCCGACCTTTACAGCAGAAATGCTCGATCGCTGGCAGGAGAAAGAGAAGCTTATCAGCCTGCCCGATTTCACGAATCCTGCCGCCGCAGCGCGCGCCTGGGCTGAGCAGTACGAAAAACGTCAGCGAGCGGAAGAGTTGCTTGCTCTCTCAGCCCCAAAGGCGGAGTTCTTTGACCGTTATGTCAGGGTTGAAGAGTCACTTGGTTTTCGTCAACTTTGCAAGATGCTGCGAGTGAAAGAGTCTCTGTTCCGACGCTTTTTGCTTGAGCGCAATATTATGCAGCGTGTAAACGGCACGTTGATGCCGCAGCAGTACCATATTGATGCAGGCTACTTGACCGTCCATGGCGGCGTCGGGGAAAACAAACGTAGCTGGTCTCAGGCGCGTTTCACCGCGAAGGGCGTGAAGTGGGTGGCCGATCTGTGGGCGAAGCAACTCTCTTCGCTGCCGGTTGAGATGCCGCGCGCAGAACGCACCGAGCCGAAGGCGCCGGAGCATAGCTGGTTTTAATTAGCGCCAGCAAAGGATTTTGCTTTCCTTCATCAACCGCTCATGCAGGGACGCTTTGTTGCGCTCAACCTCTTCCTGTCAGTTATTTTCCTCGCGAAAGTAATTTCTGGTTACGCCGATTATTCCTGCGAAAATGTGATGCAAGTCAGATTACTGGCGAAACCGTCTGGACAATCATTCCTTTTATTCCTTGTTTCGCTTATTCTAGCTGAAGCGTTTCAGTCGATTAAATGTTCGACAATTAACCAAACAGACGCAGTTTAAGGCAGGCGAGGATTCCCCTTCTGTGGTGGCTGGATTACTCTGTCATCCACTTCAGGCCAGCTAGCCTTGCAGGAGAATTATGACCGTACGCATAGCGATTAATGGTTTCGGTCGCATTGGGCGCAACGTGGTTCGTGCTTTATATGAATCCGGGCGTCGGGCGGAAATCACCGTGGTGGCAATCAATGAACTGGCCGATGCTGTGGGCATGGCGCATTTATTGAAATATGACACCAGCCACGGGCGTTTTGCCTGGGATGTGCGCCAGGAACGCGAGCAATTGTTTGTGGGGGACGACGTAATTCGCATCCTGCATGAGCGCTCAATTGCGGCGCTGCCGTGGCGCGAACTGGGTGTAGATGTGGTGCTCGACTGTACCGGCGTATACGGCAACCGTGAGGATGGCGAGGCGCATCTGGCGGCGGGCGCGAAAAAAGTGCTCTTTTCCCATCCTGGTAGCCACGATCTCGACGCAACAATTGTTTTCGGCGTCAACCAGGAAACTCTTCGCTCTGAAGACCTTCTGGTCTCCAATGCCTCCTGCACGACAAACTGTATTATTCCGGTCATAAAACTGCTCGACGATGCTTATGGCATTGAGTCGGGAACGGTGACAACCATTCACTCCGCGATGCATGACCAGCAAGTGATTGACGCCTACCACTCCGATCTGCGGCGCACGCGTGCGGCCAGCCAGTCGATCATTCCGGTGGATACTAAACTGGCGGCGGGCATCTCGCGAATTTTCCCACAGTTTAAAGACAGATTTGAAGCGATAGCGGTGCGCGTACCGACAATTAACGTGACCGCGATCGATCTGAGCGTAACGGTGAAAAAACCTGTAAAAGCTATAGAAGTCAATATGTTGCTGCAAAAGGCAGCGCATGGGACATTTCATGGTATAGTTGATTATACGGAATTACCGTTGGTTTCAACCGATTTTAATCACGATCCGCACAGTGCCATTGTTGATGGTACACAGACGCGGGTAAGTGGTGCGCACCTTATTAAAACCCTTGTGTGGTGCGACAACGAATGGGGCTTTGCTAACCGGATGCTCGACACGACGTTAGCAATGGCGGCTATTGGTTTCAGGTAGAGCGCGACAGCGCTCGCAAAACTTTAAGAATCATTGAGAGGATTCACCATGTCTGTAATTAAGATGACCGATCTGGATCTGGCTGGTAAACGCGTTTTCATCCGTGCTGATTTGAACGTGCCGGTTAAAGATGGCAAAGTCACAAGCGACGCGCGTATCCGTGCTTCTCTGCCAACTATTGAACTGGCGCTGAAGCAGGGCGCAAAAGTGATGGTAACTTCCCACCTGGGTCGTCCGACCGAAGGCGAGTACAACGAAGAATTCTCTCTGCTGCCGGTTGTTAACTATCTGAAAGACAAACTCTCCAACCCAGTACGTCTGGTTAAAGATTACCTGGACGGCGTTGAAGTTGCTGCCGGTGAGCTGGTTGTTCTGGAAAACGTTCGCTTCAACAAAGGCGAGAAGAAAGACGATGAAGTGCTGGCGAAAAAATACGCTGCACTGTGCGACATATTCGTTATGGACGCATTCGGTACTGCTCACCGTGCGCAGGCTTCGACTCATGGTATCGGCAAATTTGCTGACGTAGCTTGCGCAGGCCCGCTGCTGGCTGACGAACTGGACGCGCTGGGTAAAGCGCTGAAAGAACCGGCTCGTCCGATGGTTGCTATTGTTGGCGGTTCTAAAGTTTCCACTAAACTGACCGTTCTGGACTCGCTGTCCAAAATTGCTGACCAGTTGATCGTTGGTGGCGGTATCGCTAACACCTTCGTTGCTGCTCAGGGGCACAACGTAGGTAAATCCCTGTACGAAGCTGACCTGGTTGGCGAAGCAAAACGCCTGCTGGACACTTGCGATATTCCGGTTCCGACTGATGTTCGCGTTGCCACCGAGTTTTCTGAAACCGCAACGGCAACCCTGAAATCCGTAAACGACATCAAAGATGATGAGCAAATTCTGGATCTGGGCGATGCATCTGCTGAAAAACTGGCTGAAATCCTGAAAAATGCCAAAACTATTCTGTGGAATGGTCCGGTTGGCGTGTTTGAATTCCCGAACTTCCGTAAAGGTACTGAAATCGTGGCTAACGCTATCGCAGACAGCGACGCGTTCTCCATCGCAGGCGGTGGTGACACTCTGGCTGCTATCGACCTGTTCGGAATCGCTGACAAGATTTCCTACATCTCTACTGGCGGCGGCGCATTCCTCGAATTCGTGGAAGGCAAAGTTCTGCCTGCAGTAGCCATGCTCGAAGAGCGTGCTAAGAAGTAAAATTGTTCAGGCGGGATAACCCCGCCTGTTTTTCAAAACAATTCAATTGTTGCTCTAAATAATTCGCGCTGCCAGAAGGTGGTGGCGCAGCGAAACTTCAGAAACTTGCCATAGTGGGTCACTGGAGGGGCGAGAGAAGCCAACGCACTGGCAGCACGAATTATGACGAGCAGAAACGGCCGAAGATACAGGACTACGTACATGTCTAAAATTTTTGATTTCGTAAAACCTGGCGTGATCACTGGTGATGACGTTCAGAAAGTGTTCCAGGTAGCTAAAGAAAACAACTTTGCTCTGCCAGCGGTTAACTGCGTGGGTACTGATTCCATCAACGCCGTTCTGGAAGCTGCAGCCAAAGTTAAAGCACCGGTTATCGTTCAGTTCTCTAACGGCGGTGCTGCGTTTATTGCCGGTAAAGGCGTGAAAACTGACGTGCCTCAGGGCGCGGCAATCCTGGGCGCAATCTCTGGCGCACACCATGTTCATCAGATGGCAGAACATTACGGCGTACCGGTCATTCTGCACACTGACCACTGCGCGAAAAAACTGCTGCCGTGGATTGACGGTCTGCTGGATGCGGGTGAAAAACACTTCGCTGCAACCGGTAAACCGCTGTTCTCTTCTCACATGATCGACCTCTCTGAAGAGTCTCTGGAAGAGAACATTGCCATCAGCTCCAAATATCTGGCGCGTATGTCCAAAATGGGCATGACTCTGGAAATCGAACTGGGTTGCACCGGTGGTGAAGAAGACGGCGTGGACAACAGCCATATGGACGCTTCTGCACTGTACACCCAGCCGGAAGACGTTGATTACGCCTACACTGAGCTGAACAAAATCAGCCCGCGTTTTACCATCGCGGCTTCTTTCGGTAACGTACACGGCGTCTACAAACCGGGTAACGTGAAACTGACCCCGACTATCCTGCGCGACTCTCAGGAATATGTTTCCAAAAAACATAACCTGCCGCACAACAGCCTGAACTTCGTATTCCACGGCGGTTCCGGTTCTACTGCTCAGGAAATCAAAGACTCCGTAAGCTACGGCGTGATCAAAATGAACATCGATACCGACACCCAATGGGCGACCTGGGAAGGTATCCTGAAGTACTACAAAGAAAACGAAGGCTACCTGCAGGGCCAACTGGGCAACCCGAAAGGCGCTGACCAGCCGAACAAAAAATACTACGATCCGCGTGTATGGCTGCGTGCAGCGCAGACCAGCATGGTGACTCGTCTGGAGCAGGCTTTCAAAGAACTGAACGCAGTAGACGTTCTGTAATTTTCGCTGCTTTATCTGAAAAGGTCCGCAAGATGCGGGCCTTTTTTATTTCTAATTCAATAAGCTGCATGGAGCACAAAATGTGACCAGCTTGGCATAAATGCGGCTTTTGTTTACCCTTTAGGGATCTCTCCTTGCTAGAAGGGGCGGTTTTCCCATTTTGGAACAACAGATATAAGGAAGCACGAATGGAAGATCTTAACGTTGTTGACAGCATTAACGACGCAGGCTCGTGGCTGGTGAACAATCAGGCGCTGCTGTTGAGCTATGCCGTTAACATTGTGGCGGCTATCGCCATCATTATTGTCGGTATGATTGTGGCGCGTATTGTCTCGAATACGGTTAATCGCGTGATGGTTGTACGACAGATCGACGCCACCGTAGCTGATTTTCTCTCCGCGCTGGTGCGCTATGGCATTATTGCCTTTACCCTGATTGCCGCGCTGGGTCGCGTCGGCGTGCAAACAGCCTCAGTGATTGCCGTACTGGGTGCCGCCGGTTTAGCCATCGGTCTGGCGTTGCAGGGTTCGCTTTCAAACCTTGCGGCTGGCGTGCTGTTGGTGACCTTCCGCCCGTTCCGTTCGGGGGAATATGTCGATTTGGGCGGCGTTGCCGGAACCGTGTTGCAGGTGCAGATTTTCTCCACCACCATGCGTACGGTGGACGGGCGTATTGTGGTTATCCCGAATGGTAAAATCATTGCCGGAAATATCGTGAACTTCTCTCGTGAGCCGGTGCGTCGCAACGAGCTTATTATCGGTGTGGCTTACGATTCTGATATTGACCAGGTGAAACGCATTCTGACTGAAATTATCCAGGCTGATGAACGCATCATCAAAGATCGTGAAATGACGGTGCGTCTGCATGAACTGGGGCCGTCCTCCATTAACTTTGTGGTACGTGTCTGGAGTAAAAGCAGCGATCTGCAAGCCGTTTACTGGGATGTGCTGGAGTTGATCAAACGTCGCTTTGACGAGAACGGTATCAGCTTTCCGTTCCCGCAGATGGACGTAAATCTCAAACGTTCTCAAGAGTATACCGAGCAGTAAGATGTGGGGCCGGCATTGTCGGCCTTCTTTTTGCTCGTCAACATTAGTATCGCTACTTAACGATTAAAATTATCAATTTCCGCTAATGATGTTCCCGCGCTATAGTCTGCTTCCGAAACAATCTGACGGAATTACGACGTGTTATTTTATTACTTTCAAGGCCTTATGCTTGGGGCTGCGTTGATTCTGCCGCTTGGGCCGCAAAACGCTTTTGTGATGAACCAGGGGATCCGTAGGCAGTATCACATCATGACCGCCTTTTTATGCACGATGAGCGATGTGGTGCTGATCTGTGCAGGCGTGTTTGGCGGCAGCGCGCTGTTGATGCAATCCCCGTGGCTGCTGGCGCTGGTGACCTGGGGCGGCGTGGCGTTTCTGCTATGGTACGGATTTGGCGCACTAAAAACGGCACTGGGCAGTAATCTCGAACTGGCAGGTGCCGAGGCATTGCGTCAGGGGCGCTGGCGTATCATTGCGACTATGCTGGCGGTAACCTGGCTCAACCCACATGTCTATCTCGACACCTTTGTGGTGCTTGGTAGCCTTGGTGGCCAACTGGGTGCGGAGCCAAAGCGCTGGTTCGCGCTGGGAACGGTGAGCGCTTCTTTCCTGTGGTTCTTCAGCCTTGCGTTGCTCGCCGCCTGGCTCGCTCCGCGTTTGCGCACGGCAAAAGCGCAGCGGGTAATCAACACCATGGTCGGGTTGGTGATGTGGTTTATTGCCTTCCAACTGGCGTGTGAAGGTGTTCATCATGTCCAGGGATTATTCAGTTAGGGTAAGTCCGATGGACAATTCACGCTGAGCCGCTAAGCTTGCTGCCAAGGCGTCTGCGTATTCGGACGTATTAACGCAACATGGAGGAGCTACTGTGAAATTTAAAGTGATGGCCCTGGCGGCGGCGGTCGGTTTTAGCGCAATGGCGGTACAGGCAAACGAATTGCCTGACGGCCCGCATATTGTCACCTCAGGCACGGCAAGCGTGGATGCGACTCCGGATATCGCCACGCTGGCGATTGAAGTGAACGTCTCCGCAAAAGACGCCGCATCAGCGAAAAAACAGGCCGATGACCGCGTTGCGCAATACCTGAGTTTTCTTGAGAAAAATGGTATCGCCAGAAAAGACATTAATTCCGCAAACTTACGCACCCAGCCAGATTACGACTACCAGAACGGCAAAAGCATCCTGAAAGGCTACCGTGCTGTGCGTACGGTTGAAGTAACATTGCGCGAGCTGGATAAGCTTAACTCACTACTGGATGGCGCGCTGAAAGCGGGTCTGAACGAGATCCGCTCCGTGTCGCTGGGCGTTGCGCAAGCAGAGTCTTTCAAAGATAAAGCGCGCAAAGCGGCGATTGATGATGCGACTCGTCAGGCGCAGCAGTTGGCCGCCGGTTTCAATGCCAAACTCGGCCCGGTTTACAGCATTCGCTACCATGTTTCTAATTATCAGCCCAGCCCAATGGTGCGGATGATGAAAGCGGATGCCGCGCCGGTTTCCGCCCAGGAAACTTACGAGCAGCCGACGATTCAGTTTGACGATCAGGTTGATGTAGTGTTTCAGCTTGAGCCTGCTCAGGCTGAACAGCCAGCAGCAACAGCGGCCAAGTAAAGTTGTTCACCCTCTCCCCACTCGGGGAGAGGTTCGCTGCTCAATCCTGCCTTAATACCCGGTGTCCATACTCCAGCAATGCATCCGTAACGTTGCGCATCATCCGGCTTTCCGGCGCAAAACGGTGCCAGTAGAGCATACGGCGCTGTAACAGGCCAGGCGTCAGATCAATCAAATCGCCGCTCTTCAATTCTTTCTCAATTTGCAGGTGCGGGATCATACAGCAGGTCGTACCCTGGCGCGCCAGTTGCACAAACGCTTCCGATGAATTCACAATATGGCAGGGCACGCTGCCCGGCGGTAAATCGAAATACTGCTGCAAAAATGCCTGATGCATATCATCCAGGTGATCGAACGCCACTGCCGGAGCTTTTAACAGCGCTGAACGAGTCACTCCATTGGGAAAGTAGCGTTCGGCGAACTCTCTGGAACCGACAAACAGATAATCCAGCGCGCCAAGTTGATCGACAAGGCAGCTTGGTAGCGCCTGCGGCTGAATACTGACCGCGCCAACTACCTCACCGCGACGCAGTCGCTCCTGGGTGCGTGTTTCATCCTCAACCTGCAAGTTCAGCCGGATGGGCGAATCCACCAGCACCGGCGCCAGCGCAGGCAGCAGCCAGGTTGCCAGACTGTCGGCGTTGACCGCCAGCGACAACAGCAGCGGCGTCGAGCCCGTTTGCTCATCGCCCAGCCACTCTTCTTCCAGCAGTTCGACCTGACGCAACAACGCCAGCAGTTTTTGCCCTTGTTCGGTGGGACGCGGCGGAACAGTACGTACCAGCAATGGCTGGCCGAACATGTTTTCGAGCTGTTTTATGCGCTGCGACACGGCAGACTGAGTAATACACAGTTTTTGCGCGGCACGCTCAAAGCCACGCTCACGAATGACCGCATCAAGCGCCTGTAAAGTTCTGTAGTCCGGACGTTTCATTGCTCGGCCAATCTCCTGAAAAATGATTACTCAGCACTATGACATAAATTTTTATTAGAATCAGACGAAATTGGACGTTGCGTAATGTGACCCTGGTCACAGGGACATTTAGGGGAAGGGTGGTCTATAATGCGCCTGAAATTTCACACCACAGGCGAACGACCATGACGCAGGATGAACTCAAAAAAGCAGTGGGCTGGGCGGCACTCAAGTATGTTGAGCCCGGAACCATTGTCGGCGTAGGCACTGGCTCCACTGCGGCGCACTTTATTGATGCGCTCGGCACGATGAAAGGCCAGATCGAAGGCGCGGTTTCCAGTTCGGATGCCTCCACCGCGAAACTGAAAAGTCTTGGCATTACCGTGTTCGATCTCAACGAAGTGGATAAACTGGGCATCTACGTTGATGGCGCGGATGAAATCAACGGCCAGATGCAGATGATCAAAGGCGGCGGCGCAGCGCTGACGCGTGAGAAAATTATCGCCTCGGTGGCAGATAAATTTATCTGTATCGCTGACGCATCCAAGCAGGTTGATATCCTGGGTAAATTCCCACTGCCAGTGGAAGTTATCCCGATGGCTCGCAGCGCCGTTGCGCGTCAACTGGTGAAGCTGGGCGGCCGGCCGGAATATCGTCAGAATGTTGTCACCGATAACGGCAATGTGATCCTCGATGTTTATGGCCTGGAGATCATCGATCCGATTGCGCTGGAAAACAGCATCAATAGCATCCCCGGCGTAGTAACTGTAGGGTTGTTCGCCAACCGTGGCGCGGATGTGGCGCTGATCGGCACCGCCGACGGCGTGAAAACCATCATAAAATGATCTGACGGGGAGGCGCTCGCCTCCTTGTAAAAAAAAGCGAACAGCAAATTTGGTGATATCTGTCACATTTATCCGCTGGCTATGCACTACCTGCCATCATTCTGCGCTTTAACAGCATTTTTATCTGCCATTTCCCGCTGGATGACATTTCTTCAGAGTACGTACGCAAACGTTCATATTGCTGCAATAGTTTTTTTTGATATGTTGACTGAAGCAAATTGCATTTCGTACAACATCACAGTCAAGACAAAACACAGGGTCGGGTAAATGGCAAAGGTATCACTGGAGAAAGACAAGATTAAATTTCTGCTCGTCGAAGGGGTGCACCAGAAAGCACTGGATAACCTTCGTGCAGCGGGTTACACCAATATTGAATTCCACAAAGGCGCGCTGGACACCGAACAACTTAAAGAGTCCATTCGTGATGCCCACTTTATCGGACTGCGATCCCGTACTCAACTGACTGAAGATGTTATCGCTGCGGCGGAAAAATTAGTCGCTGTGGGCTGTTTCTGTATTGGTACTAACCAGGTGAATCTGGACGCTGCCGCAAAGCGTGGTATTCCGGTGTTCAATGCGCCGTTCTCTAACACCCGTTCCGTGGCGGAACTGGTTATTGGCGAATTGTTGTTACTGATGCGCGGTATTCCTGAAGCGAACGCAAAAGCGCACCGTGGTGTCTGGAACAAACTGGCGGTCGGTTCCTACGAAGCGCGTGGTAAAAAGCTCGGCATTATCGGTTATGGCCATATCGGTACGCAGTTGGGCATTCTGGCGGAATCGCTGGGGATGCACGTCTTCTTTTACGATATCGAAAGCAAACTACCACTGGGCAACGCCACGCAGGTACAGCACCTTTCCGATCTGCTGAACATGAGCGATGTGGTGAGCCTGCATGTGCCGGAAACTCCGTCGACCAAAGATATGATTGGCGTTGAAGAGCTGAAATTGATGAAGCCGGGCGCGCTGCTGATCAACGCTTCTCGCGGTACGGTGGTCGATATTCCTGCGCTGTGCGATGCGCTGAAAAGCAAACATCTGGCCGGTGCGGCAATTGACGTCTTCCCGACGGAACCTGCAACCAACAGCGACCCATTTGATTCCCCGCTGTGCGAATTTGACAACGTGCTGCTGACGCCGCACATCGGCGGTTCGACGCAAGAAGCGCAGGAAAACATCGGTCTTGAAGTGGCTGGTAAACTGATTAAATATTCTGACAACGGTTCTACGCTGTCGGCAGTTAACTTCCCGGAGGTTTCTTTGCCGATGCACGGTGGCCGTCGCCTGCTGCACATCCACGAAAACCGTCCTGGCGTGCTGACGGCACTCAACCAAATCTTCGCCAGCCAGAATATCAACATCGCGGCGCAGTATCTGCAAACAACGCCGTATATGGGTTATGTCGTGGTTGATATCGAAGCGGATGAAGACGTCGCGCAAAAAGCGTTGCAGAGCATGAAAGCGATTCCCGGTACGATTCGCTCCCGTCTGCTGTTCTGATAAATATTGTGTTTTCCTCTCTCGTAAGGGAGAGGGAAACCTGTTACCACTCCCACACTCTTGATGGTGTGACTACCGCAGGTAGCGGAATATCCCACTCTTCCACCGGCAGGGCCTGAACGCCCTGGCAGTCATGCGCGTAGCCCACGGGCTGTAAGTTGTAAGCGCGCCAGTTTTGTAAAGTGCGATCGTAAAAACCGCCGCCCATACCTAAACGCTGGCCCTGTTCGTCGAACGCCACCAGCGGCGTAACCAACACATCCAACTGATTAAGCGGCAGGACATCACGCACATCCAGTTTTGGCTCCTGAATCTTCAGGCAATTAATCACCAGTTCGCTGTGCGGATGGTAATGCAGAAAGAGCAGATTGCCTGGGCTAAACGGGTGTAGCACCGGCAGGTAAACCCGTTTTCCGCTACGCCAGAGTTGTTCAATCAACGGCTGGGTATCCAGTTCACCGTCGAAAGAGAGAAACAAAGCCACGGTATGCGCCATCACGATGGGCGGATACGCCATCATGCGTGCGGCGGCCTGCTGGGCAAAATGCGCCTGCTGCCCGCTGCTTAACTCACGCCGATGTTGGCGGATAACTTTGCGGATTTCTTGTCGTGACGAGGGAAAATCAGGAAATTGCGTCATGGTTTTGGGTAGAAAAAGAAGGGAATCTCCGAGATGCCGCAGCAGGCTGTAACCCTTGAACCCTTGGTTCAAGGTGAATGCGTCGTCATGATTTTAAGGCTTCTCGGACGAACCGAGCATGCTCACCAACCATGGATCGCCACATTCTGGTGGTATGAAATATCGGCTCAGGGGACTGGCCCGCTTGCAAACATCTCAGAGAAATTTTGTCTTCACAATCACTCTACCACAGTTGATTCTGAAGTGTTATTCAAACTTAGGCCCCGGTCTGTCTGTTATGCGACCCTGATCAAGCAATGCCTGTTCGATGGTCTGCTGTAACATTCGGATACGCTGTTCCATGTTGGCTGCGTACTCGCGGGTTTTTGCCTTTTCCTGAGCCAGCTCGTAGCTGATATTCAGCGCGGCGATAAACACCAACTGCTCAGTATTTGTGACTCTAGTGCGAACTTTTAGATCTTGCAACCGCTGATTCAGATCCTCCGCAGCCTGGTTAAGCGCGTCCCTCTGTTCAGGCGGGCAGTTCACTCGCAGTGAACGACCAAAAATTTGGATATCGACGGGTTGTGCAGACATGCCACCTTCCTGCTATTTGACTGCGCTCTGCCTTCGCATCCGAGTCCTGGGCTGCGAAGGGGCGACACTATAAGCTAGCCTGGTGAGCACTTTCAAGTTTTTTGCGTCTATACCTTAATTACTCACGCCACATGCAATGGCATGTAACGTGAAGCATCACAAGTATATCACCAGGGGCCAAAGTGGTAGCATATCATGAATATTCCCCCCAACGACGACGAATGCGTATGTCTATACAGAACGAAATACCTGGTTACAACGATGTAGGTCAGTTGCTCAACCAACAGGGCGTGGGGCTGCTTCCTGCCGAAATGCATGGGCTTATCGCGGGGATGATCTGCGGTGGCAATGATGACAGTTCCTGGTTACCGCTGCTGCATGATTTAACTAACGACGGGCTGGCTTTTGGTCATGAGCTGGCACAGGCATTGCGGGCAATGCATGCGGCAACCAGCGATTCACTGGAAGACGACGGCTTTCTGTTCCAACTCTATTTGCCGGAGGGTGATGACGTCAGCGTTTTCGACAGAGCCGATGCGCTGGCCGGCTGGGTGAACCATTTCCTGCTCGGGTTAGGCGTCACGCAGTCGAAACTCGACAAAGTGACTGGAGAAACTGGCGAAGCAATTGACGATTTGCGTAACATTGCGCAGTTGGGTTATGACGAAGAAGAAGATCTGGAAGAGCTGGAAATGTCGCTTGAAGAGATCATCGAATACGTCCGCGTCGCTGCGCTGCTGTGCCACAATACGTTCACGCACCCGCAGCCGACCGCGCCGGAAGTGCGTAAGCCGACGTTACATTAATTCGTCTTGTAGGAAGGAGGTGTCATGACACAGCTTGAGTTTCTCCGTCGTCGTCAGACATTGCTGGCGCAGATGGTTCCGGGGAGCGCGGCGTTGATCTTTGCCGCGCCGGAAGCAACCCGCAGCGCAGACAGTGAATACCCGTATCGCCAGAACAGCGATTTTTGGTACTTCACCGGTTTTAACGAACCAGAAGCGGTGCTGGTGCTGATAAAGAGCGATGACACTCACAACCATAGTGTGATGTTCAACCGCGTGCGTGATAAAACCGCCGAGATCTGGTTTGGCCGCCGTCTTGGTCAGGAGGCCGCGCCAGCAAAGCTGGGCGTCGACCGTGCGCTAGCGTTCCCGGAGATCAACACGCACCTTTACCAACTGCTCAATGGCCTCGATGCGGTTTATCATGCACAGGGTGAGTATGAGTATGCGGATACCATCCTGTTCACTGCGCTGGAGAAGCTGCGCAAAGGCGCGCGGCAGAATCTGACTGCGCCCGCCACGCTGACTGACTGGCGTCCGATCGTCCACGAGATGCGTTTGTTTAAATCGGCCGAAGAGATCGAGGTGATGCGTCGCGCTGGGGAGATCTCCGCGCTGGCGCATACCCGCGCCATGCAGATCTGCCGTCCAGGCCTGTTTGAATATCAGCTTGAAGGTGAAATTCAGCATGAATTTAACCGCCACGGCGCGCGCTTCCCGTCCTATAACACCATCGTCGGTTCGGGGGAGAACGGCTGCATCCTGCATTACACCGAAAATGAAAGCCAGATGCGTGACGGAGATTTAGTGCTGATTGATGCTGGCTGTGAATACATGGGATACGCCGGGGATATTACCCGCACCTTCCCGGTAAATGGGAAATTCAGCCCAGCGCAGCGTGAAATTTACGACATTGTGCTGGCATCGCTGGAACGTGCGCTGGAGTTGTTCCGTCCGGGAACCTCCATTCAGGCTGTCACTAGCGAAGTGGTGCGCATTATGATTACCGGCCTGGTGAAGCTTGGCATTTTGCAGGGCGAAGTCGATGAATTGATCGCAAAAAATGCCCACCGCCCATTCTTTATGCACGGGTTAAGCCACTGGCTGGGGCTGGATGTTCATGACGTTGGTGTTTACGGTCAGGAGCGTTCCCGCGAGCTGGCACCAGGCATGGTGTTGACTGTTGAGCCGGGCCTTTATATTTCTCCGGATGCGGATGTTCCCGAGCAGTATCGCGGCATTGGCATCCGCGTGGAAGATGACATCGTTATTACCGAAGAGGGTAACGAGAATCTCACCGCCAGCGTAGTTAAAAAGGCGGATGATATCGAAGCTCTGATGGCGGCGAGCCGTTCATGAGTGTGATTATTGTTGGCGGCGGCATGGCCGGTGCGACGCTCGCGCTGGCCATTTCACATCTGACTCGGGGAAAATTACCGGTTCACCTGGTGGAGGCTGCCGCACCGGGTTCTCACCATCACCCTGGTTTTGATGCCCGTGCCATTGCGCTGGCGGCAGGCACATGCCAGCAGCTTGCGCGCGTCGGGATCTGGCAGGCGATAGCCCGTTGTGCAACGCCCATTTCGACCGTTCACGTCAGTGATCGTGGTCACGCCGGTTTCGTCACGCTGGATGCGCAGGATTATCACCTTGATGCGCTGGGGCAGGTGGTTGAACTGCATGATATCGGCCAGCGGCTCTTTACCCTGTTGCAAGATGCGCCGGGCGTGACGCTGCATTGCCCCGATCGGGTCAGCAGTTTTACCCGTGATGAGCTGCAGGTATCGGTAACTCTTGAAAGCGGTGAGCTGATTATTGGCCAATTGCTGGTTGCGGCGGACGGTTCCCGTTCGGGCATGGGCGAGCAACTGGGGATCCTTTGGCAGAAAACCCCCTATCACCAGGCCGCCGTCATCGCCAACGTTACCACCTCTGTTCCGCATCAGGGACGTGCATTCGAACGTTTCACCGAGCATGGGCCGCTGGCGATGTTGCCAATGTCGCAGGAGCGCTGTTCACTGGTGTGGTGTCATCCGCTGGAAAAACAGCAGCAGGTGATTGGCTGGTCTGACGAACGTTTTTGCCATGAGCTACAAAAAGCTTTCGGTTGGCGCCTGGGACGTATTGAACGCGCCGGAAAACGCAGCGTTTATCCCCTGACGCTGACTAACGCGTCGTCGCCGGTATCTCATCGCGCGGTGTTGGTCGGCAATGCGGCTCAGACGCTGCATCCTATCGCTGGACAAGGATTTAACCTCGGCATGCGCGACGTCATGACGCTGGCGGAAACGCTGGCGGAGGCATGGGCGAAGCAGAAAGATGTCGGCTGTTATCCGGTGCTGACGCGCTACCGTCATCAGCGTCAGGCGGACAAAAGCGCCACCATAGGGGTTACCGACGGGCTGGTGCATCTGTTTGCCAACCGCTGGGCGCCGCTTGTCGTCGGACGCAATATCGGGCTGATGGCGATGGAACTATTTACCCCGGCGCGCGATGTGCTGGCGCAGCGTACCCTCGGTTGGGTAGCCCGTTAATCAAAGGAGCAAAGAGTGCAGAGTGTTGATGTTGCGATTGTCGGCGGCGGTATGGTAGGGCTGGCGTTGGCTTGCGGGTTGCAAGGGAGCGGTTTCCGGGTTGCGGTACTGGAGCAGAATGTTCCGCAGCCGCTGGCGGAAGATGCGCCACCGGCGTTGCGCGTATCGGCGATTAACGCCGCCAGCGAAAAACTTCTGACACATCTTGGCGTGTGGTCAAATATCATTGCCCGCCGCGCGGGGCGCTATCACGGCATGGAAGTGTGGGATAAAGACAGCTTTGGCCGCATTACCTTTGACGACCAAAGCATGGGCTATCCTCATCTTGGCTATATTATTGAAAATGCTGTGATTCATCAGACGCTGTGGGAGAAAGCTCAGCAGTGTCAGGATGTCACCATGATTGCCCCCGCCGAATTACAGCAGGTAGCCTGGGGTGAGAACGACGCGTTTCTCACCTTAAAAGATGGCACGATGCTCACTGCCCGGCTGGTGGTTGGGGCTGACGGCGCAAACTCCTGGTTGCGTAATAAAGCGGATATTCCGCTAACTTTCTGGGATTATCACCACCATGCGCTGGTGGCGACCATTCGCACCGAGGAGCCGCATCAGGCCGTAGCGCGGCAGGTATTCGATAACGATGGCATTCTGGCGTTTCTGCCGCTGAACGATCCGCATCTGTGTTCGATCGTCTGGTCGCTGCCGCCGGATCAAGCGAAAACGCTACAACAGGCCAGCGATGAGGCGTTCAATCAGGCGCTGTGCATTGCCTTTGATAATCGTCTTGGCCTGTGCCGCGTGGAAAGCGAGCGCCAGGTTTATCCGCTCACCGGTCGCTATGCGCGCCACTTTGCTGGCCATCGTCTGGCGCTGGTGGGCGATGCTGCGCATACCATCCATCCGTTGGCCGGGCAGGGCGTGAATCTGGGCTTTATGGATGTTGCGGAATTGATTACCGAGCTGCGCCGCCTTCGCCGCGAAGGAAAAGATATCGGCCAGCATCTCTATCTGCGTCGCTACGAGCGCAGTCGTAAGCACAGTGCGGCGCTAATGCTGGCTGGAATGCAGGGCTTCCGCGAGCTGTTTGCCGGGTCGAACCCGGCGAAGAAGTTGCTGCGTGATATTGGTCTGAAACTGGCGGATACCCTTCCAGGGGTAAAAACACAACTGCTGCGCCAGGCGCTCGGCCTGAATGACCTTCCGGAGTGGCTACGTTAACCCCGTCACATTTCCCTTCCTGCAGACGGGAAGGGGACTCCCTGCCTCATTTGAAATATTCTAATTTTACCTCTTTTTTCGGATTAGATTTACTCATGCATGATTTTTCTCATTGCAGAAAAAATGATGCTTTTGCGGAGTGAAATATTGAAATAAGGCACAACATTATCGATTTTATGATTTTTAATAGAGTATTTTTCGTTTCAGCTCAGCATAAAACTCTATTGTCGTTTTTAGCTAAATAGGTCATAAGCTAATGTGATGACCCATTTTCTCTTATGGTTAAGTGCCGCTTTCGGTGTTAAGTTCAGGCAAAAGATAACGTTTGCGTCGGCGTCCGAAATGGCCGTTGATGCTGGTCGTTTTGGCGAAAATGAACGCCGCCGAAAAACGTGATAGCGCAGCTTATTCAACGAGGACAAGATGGCTCAGCAGACCCCTTTGTATGAACAACACACGCTATGCGGCGCCCGCATGGTGGATTTCCATGGCTGGATGATGCCGTTGCATTACGGCTCGCAGATTGATGAGCACCATGCGGTGCGCAGCGATGCCGGGATGTTCGATGTTTCGCACATGACCATCGTCGATATGAAAGGCAGCCGCACCCGGGAGTTTCTGCAATATTTGCTGGCGAACGATGTGGCCAAACTCACGAAGCCCGGCAAAGCCCTCTACACCGGTATGCTGAGTGCCTCGGGCGGCGTGATTGACGATTTGATCGTCTACTACTTCACCGAAGACTTCTTCCGCCTCGTTGTAAACTCCGCTACCCGCGAAAAAGATCTCTCCTGGATCACCCAACACGCCGAACCTTTTGCCATTGATATCACTGTCCGTGACGATCTGTCGCTGATCGCGGTTCAGGGGCCAAACGCGCAAGCGAAAGCCGCCAGCCTGTTTACTGATGCGCAGCGCAGCGCGGTTGAGGGAATGAAACCGTTCTTCGGCGTTGAAGTGGGCGAGCTGTTTATCGCGACCACGGGCTATACCGGTGAAGCGGGTTACGAGATTGCTTTGCCGAACGAAAAAGCTGCCAGCTTTTGGCAGGATCTGCTGAAAGCGGGCGTAAAACCTTGCGGACTCGGTGCACGCGATACGCTTCGCCTGGAAGCTGGCATGAATCTGTATGGCCAGGAGATGGATGAAAGCATCTCTCCACTGGCTGCGAACATGGGCTGGACCATTGCCTGGGAACCGCAGGATCGCCAGTTCATCGGCCGCGAAGCGCTGGAGCTACAGCGCGAAAAAGGCACCGAACAGCTGGTTGGCCTGGTAATGACGGAAAAAGGTGTGCTGCGTAATGAGCTACTGGTGCACTTTACTGATGCGCACGGCAACGTGCAAAAAGGTGTGATCACCAGCGGGACCTTCTCGCCGACGCTTGGTTACAGTATTGCACTGGCGCGCGTTCCGGCCGGGATTGGCGAAACGGCAATTGTGCAGATCCGTAACCGCGAAATGCCGGTCAAAGTGACCAAACCTGTTTTTGTGCGCAATGGCAAAGCTGTCGCGTAACGTAATTTTTATCTGGAGAGAATGAGATGAGCAACGTACCGGGCGAACTGAAATACAGCAAAGAACACGAATGGCTGCGCAAAGAAGCAGACGGTAGCTATACCGTTGGCATCACTGAACATGCTCAGGAATTGCTGGGTGATATGGTGTTTGTCGACCTGCCGGAAGTGGGCACGACCGTTAGCGCTGGCGATGACTGCGCCGTTGCCGAATCGGTAAAAGCCGCTTCTGATATCTACGCGCCGATAGGCGGTGAAATCGTAGCTGTTAATGATGCGCTGAATGACTCTCCGGAGCTGGTTAACAGCGAGCCATACGGAGAAGGTTGGATCTTCAAAATCAAAGCCAGTGACGAATCGGAAGTTGCTACTCTGCTGGATGCAACGGCATACGCCGCACTGTTAGAAAACGAGTAAATACGCGTCATCCTTCACGTTGCAGGCGCGTTGGCTTCCTGCAACGCGAATGCTTTGGCGTATTCAGATAATTTCCGAATACGATTCACCGCACGTTTCAGGAACCATCGCTCATGACTCAGACGTTAAGTCAGCTTGAAGATCGCACCGCATTTATCGGCAGGCATATTGGCCCGGACGCATCGCAGCAGCAGGAGATGCTGAATACCGTAGGGGCAGATTCGCTTAATGCCCTGATTGCGCAGATCGTACCGAAAGATATTCAGCTCACCACGCCGCCGCAGGTGGGTGAAGCTACCACCGAATTCGCCGCGCTTGCCGAACTGAAAGCCATCGCGGGCCGCAACAAGCGCTTTAAGTCTTACATTGGCATGGGCTACACCGCAGTGCAGCTACCGCCGGTGATCCTGCGTAATATGCTGGAAAATCCAGGCTGGTACACCGCGTATACGCCATATCAGCCGGAAGTGTCGCAAGGGCGCCTGGAAGCGCTGCTTAACTTTCAGCAGGTGACGCTGGATTTGACTGGCCTGGATATCGCCTCCGCTTCCCTGCTGGATGAAGCGACCGCCGCCGCTGAAGCGATGGCGATGGCGAAGCGTGTGAGCAAACTGAAAGGCGCTAATCGCTTCTTCGTTGCGGATGATGTGCACCCGCAAACGCTGGACGTCGTGCGTACGCGTGCCGAAACCTTCGGTTTTGAGGTGATTGTTGATGCGGCTGACAAAGTGCTGGATCACCAGGATGTCTTCGGTGTTCTGCTGCAACAGGTTGGCACTACTGGCGAAATACACAATTACAGCGCGCTGATTGCTGAGCTGAAAGCCCGCAAAATCGCGGTCAGCGTCGCCGCCGATTTTATGGCGCTGGTACAGTTGACGGCGCCAGGCAAGCAAGGCGCTGACATCGTGTTTGGCTCCGCTCAGCGTTTCGGCGTGCCGATGGGATACGGCGGTCCGCACGCGGCATTCTTTGCTGCCAAAGATGAATTCAAACGCTCTATGCCAGGGCGCATTATCGGTGTTTCCAAAGACGCTGCCGGTAACACCGCGCTGCGCATGGCGATGCAGACCCGTGAACAGCATATCCGTCGTGAGAAAGCCAACTCCAACATCTGTACTTCACAGGTGCTGCTGGCGAATATCGCCAGCCTGTACGCAGTGTTCCACGGCCCGGAAGGGCTGAAACGCATTGCGGGCCGCATTCACCGGCTGGCCGACATTCTCGCTACCGGTTTGCAGCGTAAGGGACTGAAACTGCGTCACGCGCACTACTTTGATACGTTATGCGTTGAGGTCGCGGATAAAGCCGCCGTGCTGGCGCGTGCGCAGGCGCAAGAGATCAACCTGCGCAGCGATATTCTGAACGCGGTTGGTATTACGCTGGACGAAACGACTACCCGTGAAGATGTGTTGGCACTGTTTGATGTTCTGCTGGGCGGCAATCATGGTCTTGATATTGATGCGCTGGACAAAGATGTTGCGCTCGATAGCCGCTCCATTCCACAGGGGATGCTGCGCGATGATACGTTCCTGACGCACCCGGTGTTCAACCGTTATCACAGCGAAACCGAGATGATGCGCTACATGCACTCTCTGGAACGCAAAGATCTGGCGCTGAATCAGGCGATGATCCCGCTGGGCTCCTGCACCATGAAACTGAACGCGGCAGCCGAAATGATCCCAATCACCTGGCCGGAGTTCGCGGAACTGCATCCGTTCTGCCCGCCGGAACAGGCTGAAGGTTACCATCAGATGATTACTCAGCTTTCCGAGTGGCTGGTCAAGCTCACCGGTTACGATGCACTCTGCATGCAGCCGAACTCCGGCGCGCAGGGGGAATACGCCGGTCTGCTGTCCATTCGTCGCTACCACGAAAGTCGCAACGAAGGTCATCGTGATATCTGTCTGATCCCAAGTTCCGCGCACGGCACTAACCCGGCGTCGGCGCAGATGGCGGGGATGCAGGTGGTGGTCGTTGCCTGTGATAAAAACGGCAACATCGATCTTGCCGATCTGCGTGCTAAAGCCGGGCAGGCGGGCGATAACCTCTCCTGCATTATGGTGACCTATCCGTCCACTCACGGTGTATATGAAGAGACGATCCGTGAAGTGTGCGAAGTGGTGCATCAGTTTGGCGGCCAGGTTTATCTTGATGGCGCAAACATGAACGCCCAGGTGGGCATCACTTCGCCGGGCTTTATCGGTGCGGATGTTTCCCACCTTAACCTGCATAAAACGTTCTGCATTCCGCACGGCGGCGGTGGCCCGGGTATGGGGCCGATCGGCGTGAAAGCGCATCTGGCGCCGTTTGTTCCGGGGCACAGTGTGGTGCAAATTGAAGGCATGTTAACGCGGCAGGGTGCGGTTTCTGCCGCACCGTTTGGTAGTGCGTCGATTCTGCCGATTAGCTGGATGTATATCCGGATGATGGGCGCGGAAGGGCTGAAGCAGGCCAGCCAGGTGGCGATCCTCAATGCTAACTACATCGCCAGCCGTCTGAAAGAGGCGTTCCCGGTGTTGTATACCGGTCGTGATGGCCGCGTGGCGCATGAGTGCATTCTCGATATTCGTCCGTTGAAAGAAGAGACGGGGATTAGTGAGATGGATATCGCTAAACGTTTGATCGACTATGGTTTCCATGCTCCGACCATGTCCTTCCCGGTTGCTGGTACGCTGATGGTGGAACCGACAGAATCGGAAAGCAAAGTCGAACTGGATCGTTTTATCGATGCGATGCTGGCAATCCGTGGCGAAATCGACCGCGTGAAGCAGGGCGAATGGACGCTGGAAGATAACCCGCTGGTGAACGCGCCGCACACCCAGAATGAACTGGTGGCGGAGTGGAACCACGCTTATGCCCGTGAGCTGGCCGTGTTCCCGGCAGGCTTCGCAAACAAATACTGGCCAACTGTCAAACGTCTGGATGATGTCTACGGCGACCGTAACCTGTTCTGCGCCTGTGTCCCGATGAGCGAATATCAGTAATCCATCCGCTGAAGTAAGGTATTTTGTAGGCCGGGTAAGGCGAAGCCGCCACCCGGCTTTTTTCTTTCTGGAGGGGTGTGTATGGCAATAGCACTGGTCACTGGCGCCAGCCGTGGTATTGGGAAAGCCACTGCGCTGCAACTGGCATGCGAAGGCTACACCGTGGCGGTGAACTATCATCACAACATTGAAGCCGCGACGGACGTTATCAAACAAATTGTCGATGCAGGGGGGAACGCTTTTGCCGTATTTCCTCTGTTGCCGGGAAGCGGTAAAACGCATGTCCTTCAAGCATGGCGGTAAGGGTGGGGCGATAGTCAATGTTTCTTCAGCGGCGTCACGTCTGGGCGCACCGGGTGAATATGTGGATTATGCCGCGTCCAAGGGCGCGGTGGATTCTCTGACAACCGGGTTATCGCTGGAGGTAGCGGCGCAGGGCATCCGTGTTAACTGTGTGCGCCCCGGTTTGATTTATACCGATATTCATGCATCTGGCGGGGAACCGGGGCGAGTGGATCGCGTGAAATCGTTGCTGCCGATGCAGCGCGGCGGCCAGCCTGAAGAGGTGGCCCAGGCGATTGTCTGGCTGCTGAGCGAGAAGGCGTCGTACGTAACGGGAAGCTTTATTGAACTTGCGGGCGGTAAATAAATTACCCCTGACCCTCTCCCCATCGGTGGCGAGGGTCAGGAGAGACGTTAAAGCGTCTCGCCATTGCTGGCGATCACCTCTTTGTACCAGTTAAAGCTCTTCTTGCGGGAGCGGGACATGTCACCTGTACCGTCGTCGTGCTTGTTCACATAGATAAAGCCGTAGCGCTTGCTGTACTGGCCGGTGGTGAAGGAGACGCAGTCGATGCAGCCCCACGGCGTATAGCCCATCAGATCCACGCCATCGTAAGTGACCGCTTTCATCATCTCTTCAACGTGTGCGCGCAGATAATCGATGCGGTAGTCATCGTTGATGCTGCCATCGGCTTCGACTTTATCGTAAGCGCCAAAGCCGTTTTCCACGATGAACAGCGGTTTCTGGTAGCGTTCATACAGTTCGCACAGAGAGTAGCGTAGCCCGACGGGATCGATCTGCCAACCCCAGTCGGAGGCTTTGACGTGCGGGTTCGGCACGCTGCCTTCGAAGCCGGAGATAGCATCGCCGCTGCCGCCTTCCGCTTTCACCGCGTTGGTCATGTAATAGCTGAACCCCAGGTAATCGCAGGTACCTTCACGCAGGATCTGTTCGTCACCGTGTTCCATTTTGATGGCGAAGCCGCTGCGCTCCCATTCGTTCAGCACATAGGATGGGTAGTAACCACGCAGTTGTACGTCGGTAAAGACATAGCGCTCGCGCATTGATTCCTGTGCAAACATGACGTCTTCCGGCTTGCAGGAGAAGGGATAGAGCGCAACCATCGCCAGCATGCAGCCGACTTTCATTTTCGGGTTGATGCGGCGGGCTGCTTTCACCGCCAGGGCGCTGGCGACGAACTGATGGTGCAGCACCTGGTACATGGTCTCTTCCGGGTTTTCATGATCGGTATAGACCACGCCGGAGCAGCAGTAGCCGAACAGCGGCGCGCGCCAGTTACGCTGGTTGTTGATTTCATTGAAGGTCATCCAGTATTTGACCTTGTTTTTGTAGCGCTCAAAAACTACTTCCGCGAAGCGCACAAAGAAATCGACCACTTTACGGTTGGTCCAGCCGCCATATTCCTGTACCAGGTGCAGCGGCATCTCGAAGTGGGAGAGGGTGATCACCGGTTCGATGTTATATTTCAGTAGTTCATCGAACATATCGTCGTAGAATTTCAGTCCCTCTGCGTTAGGCTGCTGCTCATCCCCTTTGGGAAATATGCGGGTCCAGGCGATCGAGGTGCGAAAGCATTTAAAGCCCATCTCGGCGAACAGCTTGATGTCTTCTTTATAGTGACCGTGGAAATCGATCGCTTCATGGTTCGGGTAATATTTCCCGGCCACCACTTCGGTGGTGATCTCGCGCGGTACACCGTGCGCGCCGCCGGTCAGAACGTCGCAAATGCTTGGGCCTTTGCCGCCTTTATTCCAGCCACCTTCAACCTGGTGCGCGGCAACGGCGCCGCCCCATAAAAAATCTTTTGGTAAGGTCAGTTTTTTCATCTTTGCTCTTCTCATCATATTGGCTATTAACAAGTCTAACAAAGGTGAATTAAATGTCACGATATAACAAATTGCTGGTCGGGTAATTTGTTACACCAGAAAAACGCCCTGTTTTTTATGCTATTTTCTTCGCCAGTTTGCGCCCTAGCGATTCCAGAATATAAATGACCGGAATTTGCGTCGTAATATCGTAGCCACCGGGAATACGCGTGGGGGGAATATGCCAGGAGAGATTAAAATCCGCCAGTTTCGCCAGGCGCGACTGTTCATGGCTGGTAATAGACAGTACTTTGCAGTGATGCAGGCTGAACTGCCCGGCAAAACGCAGGATCTCCTCAGTCTCGCCAGAGACAGAAAGGACAATCGCCAGTGCATTTTTTGCCATGTCATTGGTGACAGGGAAATAAGGATCGTCGATATGGTTGCTGAATTTTCCGATATTAGAGAAAAAACGGGCGCCATATTTTGCCAGTGCGCCGGATGTGCCAGCACCGACAAAGATAATTCGCTCTGAGGATAATATTATATCGACGGCTTTATTTAGCAGTGAATCAAATTCATCGTTGTTTACGCTTTTAAAAAAGCTAATAACTTCACTGGCGCCAAAATTCGCCTGCGGTAACGCATTTTGCTCTAAATATAATTTGAAGCGGACGCGAAACTCCGAATAACCTTCGCAGTTGAGCTTGCGGCAAAAACGCAGCACCGTGGTGGTGGAGACGCCCGCCGCATCGGCCAGCTCGCGGATCGTCATATACATCACTTTGTCGCGGTTTTTGACCACATAGTGATAGACCATCATCTCCAGATTATTCAGGTTGGCGATAGCGGAGTGAGTAAACATCGTCACGGTGGTGTCCTTTGCTCTCTGTTAACGTTGTCAGCTGGCGTGCAATTGTGTGACCACATGCTGCCATAGCTCCGGCTGGCTTGCCCTGAGTTCTTTCCCCGGTATAAAAATCTGATTTAGCTGCCTGCATATTGTCATTTCCGCTTCATACTTTCATCCTACATTCACGTTTCATGGACGTATGCTCCTTGCGAGAAGGATGAACAGTTGTAACGCCAGTCGTCAGCTTAAATGCTGCGAATACCATGATACGATTTTTTTTAGCGTACATGTGTGCACTGGAATCATTCTCAGTTACTCTATTGATGCAATGTTTTTTGAGTTCTCCTGGAGTTAGCTATGGTCAAGAAACCCTTAATCGAACAGGGATACACACTGGCAGAAGAAATCGCCAACAGTATTAGCCACGGAATTGGGCTGGTGTTCGGTATAGTCGGGCTGGTGCTGCTGCTGGTACAGGCAGTCGATGTAAAGGCCAGTACAATTGCTATCACCAGTTACTCGCTTTATGGCGGTAGCATGATTTTGCTGTTCCTTGCCTCTACGCTTTACCATGCCATTCCGTACCAGCGAACCAAGGTGTGGCTGAAGAAATTTGACCACTGCGCTATTTATCTGCTGATTGCCGGAACGTATACACCGTTTCTGCTGGTTGGGCTGGACTCGCCGCTGGCGCGCGGGCTGATGATCGTTATCTGGAGCCTCGCCCTGCTGGGGATCTTATTTAAACTCACCATTGCCCATCGTTTTAAAGTACTGTCGCTGGTGACCTACCTGACCATGGGCTGGCTGTCGCTAATTGTGATTTATCAGCTTGCCACGCGCCTGTCGGTTGGCGGCGTAACGCTACTGGCTGTGGGCGGCATGGTCTATTCGCTCGGCGTGATTTTTTACGTCTGCAAACGCATCCCTTATAACCACGCAATCTGGCACGGCTTCGTGCTGGGCGGCAGTGTCTGCCACTTCCTGGCGATTTATTTGTACGTCGGACAGGTTTGAGTGAGAGCCGGTGGCGATTTCCGCCCCCGGCTTAGCGCATTTACTCTTCCAGTGAATAAGGCAGCGGCTCGATGCTCAACGTATTCGCATCGTCGCGCACGCGGAAAACGCTGCCGGGTTCCATATCGTTATTCATCACCACCTGAACCAAAAGGCGTCCGTCATCAAGCTGCACAGATGCCAGCACGGTACCAGTACGGCGCCAGTTGTCTCCCATCTTCAACTCAAGATCTTCTCCCGCTTCCGGCACCCGGCTGGCTGTCCCCGCCAGATACCACAATGCGCGCTTGTTGGCGCCGCGGAATTTTGCTCTTGCCACCATCTCCTGGCCGGTGTAACAGCCTTTTTTAAAGCTGATGCCGCCCAGCGCCTGTAGGTTAGTGGCCTGTGGGATAAACTGCCCGCTGTTTGGCGCATCAATAACCGGCAAGCCCGCTTCGATATTCAGTGCCAGCCACTGCTGACTGTTATTAAGCTGCGCTTCGCCACGCAGTTTTTCGGTCACTTGTTGCGCCGTTGCGGTGCTGGTTACCAGCAGGAAACGCTCGGCAGGATGCGCAAACCACAGCAGAGTGGTATCGCCCGCCTGTACAACCTGTTTTTCATTGTCCGGAAGGGTGGTAAAGAGATTCGCCAGCGCCGCGCGCGCCTGAAAACCAGCTACGCCCATCAGTACGTGTTCATCGTCTTGTGCAATGGCGACTTTAGAGAATACGGCATACTTTTTCAGTTCACGAAGCTGCGCTTCCCGCACGCTGCGGCGCAGGATCCAGGCAAAACCATCCTGAAAGTGGAACAACCGCATATTGCTCCACATTTTCCCTTTAGAATCGCAGTGTGCCGCCAGCAGGTGCTGTTCAGGCGTCATAGTGGTGACATCGGCGGTCACCTGACCTTGCAGGTATTTTCCGCTATCTGCGCCGGTAATCGTTGCCAGCGCCCAGTCATCAAGCGTCATAAGCGTCAGCGGCAGACGTGATGATGCGGTCGGCTGGCGCGGAGGAAACGGAGTAAAAGGCATAATAATGTCCTGATTAGCTTAACGCTGTGTTGGTTCTTAATGGTAAAAGAGCCGTTGTTCAATGCAAGTAATAAAGCATGCGTTTTGTGCCATTGTGCATGTGTTGCGCAGCATTACGCAGCGTAATGATATTTTTGCAGTGGGTGCGATTAATTATGGAAGCAGTCCCGCGAAGCGAAATATTCCGCAAAAGGAATATTAAAAACACGTTACAATGGGGTCATTATTATGATGCAGGGAGAAAATCATGGATATTAACAACAAAGCCCGTATCCACTGGGCGTGCCGCCGTGGAATGCGTGAACTCGATATCTCAATCATGCCTTTTTTCGAACATGAGTACGACAAGCTGAGCGATGATGATAAACAGCTGTTTGTTCGTCTGTTGGAAAGTGACGATCCTGACTTATTCAACTGGTTAATGAATCATGGTAAGCCTCAGGATGCGGAGTTACAAAGAATGGTGCAGTTAATCCAGAAACGGAATCGGGATCGTGGTCCTGTGGCAATCTGAGTTACGCGTCTCCTGGCGCGCACAATGGATCTCGCTTTTGCTCCACGGTCTGGGTGCGGCACTCATTTTGCTAATGCCCTGGCCTTTGAGTTACACACCGCTGTGGCTGCTGTTGCTGTCGCTGGTGGTTTTTGATTGCATGCGCAGCCAGCGGCGGATCAATGCCTGCCATGGCGAACTCAAACTGCTGATGGATTCCCGCCTGCGCTGGCAGGGTTTAGAATGGGATATCATTGGAACGCCATGGATGTTACGCGGTGGAATGATGCTGCGCTTGCGCCGTGAAGAGGATGGGCGCCGTCAACATTTATGGCTGGCGGCAGACAGTATGGATGCGCAGGAGTGGCGCGATCTGCGCCGGGTGATATCACAGAAACCGGCGCAGGGGCAGCATTAACAGGGGATGTGGCTATGCTTTAAACCAGCCGTTCCGCCATCTCTGTCAGGATTTGCTCACACCAGGACTGAATGCGCGAATCGCTCAGGTCGTACTGATTAGTTTCGTCCAGCGCCAGGCCGACAAACAGTTGACCATTGGCAATCACCGGTTTGCTGCTGGTAAATTCGTAGCCTTCAGTCGGCCAGTAGCCGATGAACGTCACGCCTTTAGGTGCCAGTTTGTCATGCAGCATACCCAGCGCATCAAGGAACCATTCTCCATAGCCGAGCTGATCGCCCATGCCGTATAGCGCGATGATTTTGCCGTCAAGATTGAGGTCATCAAGCTGATCCCAGATGGTTTCCCAGTCTTCCTGCAATTCGCCAAAATCCCAGGTCGGAATGCCGAGGATAAGTGCATCGTATTGCTCCATCAATGCGGGATCATCGTCTTTCAGATTGTGCAGCGTCACCAGTTCCGGCCCGATAATTTCGCGGATTTTCTCCGCTGCCATTTCGGTATAGCAAGTGCTGGAACCGTAAAACAGGCCAATATTCATAACGTAAACTTCTCAATTCCGGATATGTCTTTATGAGCAGTGTACCAGAATCGTACGGCTATCAGGCATAATGCAGCGATTGAGAAACGGAGACGTTTTAATGGAACAGGATTTCGCACGTATCGAACAATTTCTTGATGCGCTCTGGCTGGAAAACAATCTGGCGGATAATACGATCAGCGCCTACCGCCGCGATTTGCAAGGCGTGGCCGAATGGCTGCATCATCGTGGAAGTAGTCTGGAGCAGGCGAGAAGCGATGATTTACAGGCGCTTCTGGCCGAACGCGTGGATGGCGGCTACAAAGCGACCAGTTCAGCGCGTCTGCTCAGCGCCGTGCGAAGACTCTTCCAGTACCTGTATCGGGAGAAAATCCGTAGCGACGATCCCAGCGCGCAACTGGCCTCGCCGAAGCTTCCGCTGCGTCTGCCAAAAGACTTAACGGAAGCGCAGGTTGAGAGGCTTTTACAGGCGCCGGTAGTTGACCAACCGCTGGAGTTACGCGATAAAGCCATGCTTGAGGTTTTATATGCCACCGGGCTTCGCGTCTCTGAACTGGTCGGATTGACCATGAGCGATATCAGTCTGCGCCAGGGAGTGGTACGGGTGATTGGTAAAGGCAATAAAGAACGGCTGGTGCCGTTGGGTGAAAATGCAGTGTACTGGGTGGAAAACTACCTTGAACACGGGCGTCCGTGGCTGCTGAACGGCGTATCGATAGATGTTTTGTTCCCCAGCCAGCGCGCTCAGCAGATGACGCGGCAGACTTTTTGGCACCGTATCAAGCACTATGCCGTGCTGGCGGGGATTGACAGTGAAAAGCTTTCCCCTCACGTTTTACGTCATGCTTTTGCCACGCATTTGCTTAATCACGGCGCGGATCTGCGCGTGGTGCAAATGCTACTGGGGCATCAGGATCTTTCAACAACGCAAATTTATACGCATGTGGCCACCGAGCGGCTGCGTAAGCTTCATGAACAGCATCACCCGCGGGCGTGATTGCTGATAATTAAAGGATGTTTTATGAAAAATGGTTTGATTATGTTCACCCTGCTGGCAGCAGCTTTTTCTGGCGTTGCACATGCCGACGACGCCGCGATCAAGCAGTCGTTGACAAAACTGGGTGTCCAGAGCTCTGAGATATTGCCCGCTTCCGTCGCCGGAATGAAAGCGGTATTGACCAACAGCGGCGTGCTGTATGTGACCGAAGACGGCAAACATATTATCCAGGGGCCGATGTACGATGTCAGCGGCACGCAGCCGGTGAACGTCACCACGCAAATGTTGTTGCCGCACCTGAACGCGCTGGAAAAAGAGATGATTGTCTACAAAGCGCCGAAAGAAAAATACGTGATCACCGCGTTCACCGACATCACCTGCGGCTACTGCCAGAAATTGCACAGTGAGATGGCGGATTACAACGCGCTGGGCATCACCGTCCGCTATCTGGCGTTCCCGCGTCAGGGCGTGCCGAGTGAAGTGGAAAACCAGATGAAAGCGATCTGGTGCGCCAAAGATCGTAATAAAGCCTTTGATGACGCGATGGATGGCAAAGGTATCAAACCGGCTAACTGTGATATTGATATTGCTAACCACTACGCGCTGGGCGTGCAGTTTGGCGTCAACGGAACACCGGCTATTGTGCTGAACGATGGCTACCTTGTTCCGGGCTATCAGGCACCGGCTGAGATGAAAGCCTTCCTCGACAAACATCAGCAAGCCACCAGCGGTAAATAAGACGCGTGAAAGCTCAGATACAACTTCGCCGCCGTAAGGTGGATGATTCTGCGGAACTGGCGGAAGACTTACCGCCGTTATTGCGTCGGCTCTACGCCAGCCGTGGTGTGCGTAAGACCTGCGAACTGGAGCGCAGCGTAAAAGGCATGCTGCCCTGGCAGCAACTTACCGGTATTGATGAGGCGGTTTCACACCTTTATCACGCACTGCGTGAAGGTTTACGCATCATCGTGGTCGGTGATTTTGATGCCGATGGCGCAACCAGCACGGCGCTCAGCGTCCTGGCGCTACGTGAGCTGGGTTGTGAAAATGTGAGCTACCTGGTGCCGAACCGTTTTGATGACGGTTACGGTCTCAGCCCGGAAGTGGTCGATCAGGCGCATGCGCGCGGCGCACAGTTGATCCTGACAGTGGACAACGGTATTTCTTCGCATGCCGGGGTGGCGCGGGCGCACGAACTGAGTATCCCTGTGGTCGTGACCGATCACCACCTGCCAGGTGATACCCTGCCGGATGCGGAAGCTATTGTGAACCCCAACCTGCGTGACTGTGATTTCCCGTCGAAATCGCTGGCAGGCGTCGGTGTCGCTTTTTATCTGATGCTCGCACTACGCGCTTTTCTGCGCGACAACGACTGGTTTGAATCGCGCGGGCTGGCAATGCCGAATCTTGCGGAACTGCTCGATCTCGTCGCGCTGGGAACAGTAGCAGATGTGGTGCCGCTTGATGCCAACAACCGTATTCTCACCTGGCAAGGCCTGAGCCGGATCCGCGCCGGGCGCTGCCGTCCAGGCATTAAAGCGTTGCTTGAAATCGCCAACCGCGACGCGCAGAAACTGGCGGCGAGCGACCTGGGTTTTGCGTTGGGTCCACGCTTGAATGCGGCGGGCAGGCTGGATGATATGTCGGTGGGCGTCGCGCTGTTGTTATGCGATAACTTGGGAGAGGCGCGTCAGTTGGCCAACGATCTGGATGCGCTGAATCAGACGCGCAAAGAGATCGAACAAGGCATGCAGGTCGAAGCGCTAACCTTGTGCGAGCAGTTTGAACGAAGCC
Source organism: Pseudomonadota bacterium (assembly GCA_018261615.1). Taxonomy (GTDB): domain Bacteria; phylum Pseudomonadota; class Gammaproteobacteria; order Enterobacterales; family Enterobacteriaceae; genus Kosakonia. The sequence continues at coordinate 81,315 of JAGTSE010000001.1, forward strand.
GAGATCCGTTGCCCGGCGGGCTGGCGATGTATCATCCTGAATGGCATCAGGGCGTGGTGGGGATTCTTGCCTCGCGTATCAAAGAGCGTTTTCATCGGCCTGTGATTGCTTTCGCGCCTGCTGGCGATGGCGTTCTGAAAGGTTCCGGGCGTTCGATTCAGGGGTTGCACATGCGTGATGCGCTGGAGCGGCTGGATACGCTCTACCCTGGCATGATGCTTAAGTTTGGCGGTCATGCGATGGCTGCCGGTTTGACGCTCGAAGAGCAACATTTCGAAGAGTTCCAACAGCGCTTCGGCAAGCTGGTGACGGAATGGCTGGATCCGGCGCTGTTGCAGGGCGAAATTGTTTCTGACGGTCCGCTTACGCCGCAAGAGATGACGCTGGATGTTGCTGAAATGCTGCGTGAAGCCGGGCCGTGGGGGCAAATGTTCCCGGAGCCGCTGTTCGATGGCGAGTTTCGGCTGTTGCAGCAGCGGCTGGTGGGCGAGCGTCACCTGAAGGTGATGCTCGAGCCGGTTGGCGGCGGCCCGCTGCTCGATGGCATTGCGTTTAACGTCGATACCACCTGCTGGCCGGACAACGGCGTGCGCCAGGTGAATATTGCCTATAAACTTGATGTCAACGAGTTCCGCGGGAATCGTAGCGTACAGCTTATCATCGAAAATCTCTGGCCACTTTAGCGCCAGTATTCGCTACAAAAAAGGGCGTGGATCCGGTAAACTCCCGCCCTTATCACCGCATTTTGACAAGTCCATTAAAAGAAATCAGACCATGTTTGAAATTAACCCGGTAAAAAATCGTATTCAGGACCTCACGGAGCGCTCCGACGTTCTTAGGGGGTATCTTTGACTATGACGCCAAGAAAGAGCGTCTGGAAGAAGTAAACGCCGAGCTGGAGCAGCCGGACGTCTGGAATGAGCCAGAGCGCGCACAGGCGCTGGGCAAAGAACGTTCCTCACTTGAAGCTATCGTCGATACCCTCAATCAAATGTCGCAGGGACTGGAAGATGTCTCCGGCCTGCTGGAGCTGGCGGTAGAAGCTGACGACGAAGAAACCTTTAACGAAGCGGTTGTCGAGCTGGACGGGCTGGAAGAGAAGCTGGCGCAGCTTGAGTTCCGCCGCATGTTCTCCGGCGAGTATGATAGCGCCGATTGCTACCTGGATATCCAGGCGGGCTCCGGTGGTACCGAAGCGCAGGATTGGGCGAGCATGCTGATGCGCATGTATCTGCGCTGGGCGGAAGCGCGCGGCTTCAAAACTGAAATTATCGAAGAGTCTGAAGGTGAAGTCGCCGGTATTAAATCTGTGACCATCAAGATCATCGGCGATTACGCCTACGGCTGGCTGCGTACCGAAACCGGCGTTCACCGCCTGGTGCGTAAGAGCCCATTCGACTCCGGCGGCCGTCGTCATACCTCCTTTAGCTCCGCGTTTGTCTACCCGGAAGTGGAAGATGATATTGATATCGAGATTAACCCGGCAGATCTGCGTATTGACGTCTATCGCGCATCCGGCGCGGGCGGCCAGCACGTTAACCGTACGGAATCCGCGGTGCGTATTACCCATATTCCGACCGGGCTGGTAACGCAGTGCCAGAACGACCGTTCTCAGCATAAAAACAAAGACCAGGCCATGAAGCAGATGAAAGCGAAGCTTTATGAACTGGAAATGCAAAAGAAAAATGCGGAGAAACAGGCGATGGAAGACACCAAGTCAGATATCGGCTGGGGAAGCCAGATCCGTTCTTATGTCCTGGATGATTCCCGCATCAAAGATCTGCGTACTGGGGTAGAAACCCGTAACACGCAGGCGGTGCTGGACGGCAGCCTGGATCAATTCATCGAAGCAAGTTTGAAAGCAGGGTTATGAGGAACCAACATGTCTGAACAACAAGCACAGGGCGCTGACGCGGCAGTCGATCTTAACAATGAACTGAAAACCCGCCGCGAGAAGCTGGCGCAACTGCGCGAGCAGGGTGTGCCGTTCCCGAACGATTTCCGTCGTGACCAGACCGCTGACAAGCTGCACGCTGAATTTGATGGCAAAGAGAACGAAGAACTGGAAACCCTGGGCATTGAAGTGGCTGTTGCAGGCCGCATGATGACCCGCCGCATTATGGGTAAAGCCTCATTCGTAACCTTGCAGGATATGGGGGGCCGTATTCAGCTGTATGTTGTGCGCGATGATCTTGCCGAAGGCGTGTATAACGAGCAGTTCAAGAAATGGGACCTCGGCGATATCCTCGGCGCGCGCGGCAAGCTGTTCAAAACCAAGACCGGCGAACTTTCCATTCACTGCACCGAACTGCGTCTGCTGACCAAAGCTCTGCGTCCGCTGCCGGACAAATTCCACGGCTTGCAGGATCAGGAAGCGCGCTATCGCCAGCGTTACCTGGATCTCATCTCTAACGATGAATCCCGCAATACCTTTAAAGTGCGTTCGCAGATCCTGGCCGGTATTCGCCAGTTCATGGTGGGCCGCGACTTTATGGAAGTTGAAACGCCGATGATGCAAGTGATCCCGGGCGGTGCGTCCGCGCGTCCGTTTATCACCCATCACAACGCGCTGGATCTGGACATGTATCTGCGTATCGCGCCGGAACTGTACCTTAAACGTCTGGTGGTTGGCGGCTTCGAGCGTGTGTTCGAAATCAACCGTAACTTCCGTAACGAAGGTATTTCCGTTCGCCATAACCCGGAGTTCACTATGATGGAACTCTATATGGCGTATGCAGATTATAAAGATTTGATCGAACTGACCGAATCGTTGTTCCGCACGCTGGCGCAGAACATCCTCGGCAAAACTGAAGTGCCTTACGGCGATGAAGTTTTCGACTTCGGCAAACCGTTCGAAAAACTGACCATGCGCGAAGCGATCAGGAAATACCGTCCGGAAACCAACATGGCGGATCTGGATAACTTCGACAGCGCGAAGGCGATTGCTGAAAGTATCGGTATCAAAGTTGAGAAGAGCTGGGGCCTGGGCCGTATCGTGACCGAAATCTTCGAAGAAGTGGCCGAAGCGCATCTGATTCAACCGACCTTTATTACGGAATATCCGGCGGAAGTTTCCCCGCTGGCGCGCCGTAACGACGTTAATCCGGAAATCACCGATCGCTTCGAGTTTTTCATCGGCGGTCGTGAAATTGGTAACGGTTTTAGCGAGCTGAATGACGCGGAAGATCAGGCACAGCGTTTTGCTGACCAGGTTGCAGCGAAGGATGCTGGCGACGACGAAGCGATGTTCTTCGACGAAGACTACGTGACCGCGCTGGAACACGGTCTGCCGCCGACGGCGGGTCTGGGCATTGGTATCGACCGTATGGTTATGTTGTTTACCAACAGCCACACCATTCGCGATGTGATCCTGTTCCCGGCAATGCGTCCGGTGAAGTAATCGCTCAGCGCTAAAAAAAGCCCCGGCGTGAACAACCCCGGGGCTTTTATACCTGCAATGTGGCGGCAAAATCTCTGAGCGCGGCTTGCGCAGTGGCTGCTTCTGCCACCATCCACGGGCTAAAAGCCCAGGGCGTAGCATTGAGTGCCCGCAATAACGCCTCCAGATCTACCCACTGATATTCCATTACTTCATCGTAGTTAATCGCCAACGGCGTCGTGATTTGCGCGGCGAAGACCGGGCAGATTTCGTTTTCCACGATGCCGGAAGGATCGGTTTCACGGTAACGGAACTCTGGTGTGATGGCGGTAATGCGCTTGAGCCCGGCGCCGACTTCATAACGGCAGCGGCGAATAAGGGCCTGTTCGGTGGTTTCCCCTTTTTGTGGATGCCCGCAAACAGAGTTCGTCCAGACGCCTGGCCAGGCTTTTTTGCTTAATGCACGCCGTGTCACCAGAGACTGCCCCGTGTCATTAAAAATCCAGCATGAAAAAGCCAGATGTAACGGCGTTTGTGATGTGTGTGCGGCGTACTTTTCCTGCGTACCGGTTATCACTCCCTGCTCATTCACTAAAATGACATGCTCTTGTGTACCCATAACGGCTCCCGAACGTAAAAGGCGGGTGGCGCTGGATTTAGTCAGTTTACAGGGAGCACAATCCCTACATCCCAGCCAGCCACAGCGCCACCGGGCAAACGCGATTATAATCAGCTATCAGGCGAAAAGTTTTGCCCAGAGAGCGGAAAAGGGCATTACCAGTACCAGTCCTGGCAACATATTCGCCACCGGGAACGGCGAGATATTACAAATCCGCAGCCCTGTTGCGACCATGATTAACCCCTTGGTAGTAAAAGTTCCCCATCTCTGCAGGTGATCATGCGTATCACCGAGTCTGGCGTGATTCTGCAATTGCTGGAGTCTGGCCTCGCTGCCGCCGTCATCAGAAGTGGATGTTTTTCCGTCGCCGCAGGTATTCTACCCGGCGCTGGTAAAGATGCCGGCGATGCCGTATCTGCCGGAAATGATGGAAATCATTGCTCAGGGCTACCCGGTGCCGTGCCATTCATCGTGAAAGTATTGGCATCCGGATTGTGGCTGTTATCATAGGTCGCCATTTATTTTAATCGAGGATTTGTTTTGCGCGCAGGACGCCTGATAAATAACCCGTTCCGCATTGCCTTTTGCCTGGCGATCGCTTTGCTACTGGCAGGTTGCGCCGGGAAATCCTCTTCCGGAGGCAGTTATTCCGGTTCCACCTATACGGTGAAGCGGGGCGATACGCTGTCCCGTATTTCGCGCATTACCGGAACCAGCGTGAAAGATCTCGCCAGCATGAACGGGATCTCCCCACCATATACTATTGAAGTGGGGCAGCGGCTGAAGGTTAATGGCTCTGAAGCCAGCGCATCCTCGGGTAAAACCAGCACGAAAACCGCGAAAGTCACGCCGTCCTCCGCTGTGCCGCAATCCTCATGGCCGCCGGTAGGGCAACGCTGCTGGCGATGGCCGGCCAGCGGGAAAGTGATTATGGGTTACTCCACGTCCGACGGCGGCAATAAGGGGATTGATATCGCAGGTTCGCGCGGGCAGGCCATCTATGCTGCTGGCTCAGGAAAGGTGGTATACGTTGGCAACCAGCTTCGTGGCTACGGTAATCTGATCATGATTAAGCACAGCGAAGATTACATTACGGCCTACGCGCATAACGATACAATGCTGGTGAATAACGGACAGAACGTGAAAGCGGGGCAGAAGATCGCCACCATGGGCAGCAGCGATGCGGATTCTGTTCGCTTGCACTTCCAGTTGCGCTACCGGGCAACGGCGATTGATCCGCTGCGTTATTTACCGCCCCAAGGTAGCGCACCCAAATGTTAAAAAAGCGCCGAACAGACGATAAATTAACCGGTTAGCGTGGGTGTATCTTGCCAGACGGTGCGTAAAGACTATAATGCGTTACGCACTTCGACGCGGGCGTAGTTCAATGGTAGAACGAGAGCTTCCCAAGCTCTATACGAGGGTTCGATTCCCTTCGCCCGCTCCAAACAAACCTTTCTCAAGTTCTCCCATCCTCTACAAAGCCCAGCAATCACAGGCATCTTAGGCTGATTTGGTATTTTCAAGCTCTACATGGTTCTAGTGAAATCTACACATACAGTTGTATAGTAATACGTATAGGCGGTTTGCCATTCTTTGGAACTATACACAATGCCACTTACAGACCTCGAAATCAGGCGTTCTAAGCCGCGTGAGAAACCCTATAAAAAGTGTAAAGTTGCCGGATCCGCAAACTTCCTCATTTAGCATGATTTCCTTTCGCATTAAAAAGCATTAATTCCGCTACAGGCCACGCTATTACTGGCTCAGGAATGATTCCACCCTGCTTAATGTTGTCAGAAAACCCCAGGTTGCCATGCTGAGAAATTGCAGGGTTTCTCACTGTACGGCTGAAAGCTGAACCTTTACCCGCCGTCTCTTTAAAACTGGTGCGTATTCCGACCAAAACGTCCGACCAAATTCGCGAATTACCCAACCATTTTACGCAGGATATGGCTTTAGTCCGCGCCATTTCTGGCGTTACGGGAAAAGTGTCAAGTGAGGGATGTTTAGATTTGTTAAGGTTAATTAGCAAAAAAAAGTGTCAACCTGCCTCCTAAGATTTCCTAAGTTTTTTTGCTGAGGATCGGTAAATCTCGCAGAACTCTTTTACCATCCAGAAATCCGAATTCTCACGGTATAAAACAGGAAATATTTACACCATGGCAAGGCTCTGACTATGATTAGCGGCGCTAAGGCAGCATGGACTATCACTACGAGAAATGTAGTTTATGCCAGCGCTCCGGTTTCCCTGCACGATATTTAAAACTCGAAAATGGATGGACGACTACCACGCCAGCGATATGCGGTGCGGCGACTTGTCCGAAAGCCAGCTCAAAGAACATTTTCATTTGGTGGATGTTTCCACCAGGGCGAACCCATACACGCTGACGAAAATCACCCCGTTCAGCCAGCCACAATCAATGTTTCATGGCTCACGCGGTGAAGGGGAGAAAATTACCCGGCAGCAATGCGCCGCTATACTCTTTGAAGAATTCCGGGACTTATCCCGCACGTTTGCGATTTACAGTCCTTACCAGCCGCTAATAAAGCAGATGATTACCCATATGCAGAAAGCCAGCGGCACATCGTTCAGGCATATGTTGCTGGACAGGGCATTGAAGGACCATATTCTGATGGATAGTACTAAAAACAGTACTCGCTCACGGTTAGAGGAAGTTATAGGGAAAAATATTGACTGGGATAGGAAGTGTTTTCCAGCGAAAGATAAAGAGAAGTTGAAAGAAATTATTCCTGGAGGGAAACTCCCTAAATTTGACCGTGTTCAGGATAATTTCAACGGTATGGGGATAACTGTCCACGATACCTGGGCGACGCATATCACCATAAAATCACTACAGATTGATAATGATCGTTTCCGGGCTGTGGTTCATTACAAAGTTCAGGATCACTTTGGGCTGGACAGCGACGATATATCAAAATTTAAATTTAACCAGTTCCGATTTTTCCGTATCTGGTTTGTGCTCCAGCGATACAGTCAGTTTGGTTTTAAGCCATTTATGACCAATATGGAAACCACCATTGAAATCACAGGAACCCGCAAATGAGAGTGAAAAATAAGAAGACCATTATGCTGTTCTTCCTGACTGGGTGTATGCTGCTGGGATACTGGCTGTGGTTGTCTCTGCGTCCAGTTGAGATAGTCGCAATTCATCACAGGAGTAGTGGTTTTAGTGATGTTCTGGTTACTAATTTCCCACCGACTGATAAAGGCAAAATTAAATGGTGGTTAAAAAATAAAGATATGTTAAAAAATAAATATTCCATTCCTTCCCCTGATTCGGATGGTTATTTTTATGTTACTTTTTGGTCGTTTGGCGATAGCTATAAAGAAGAAGGGAAATATGACAGGTTATGCTTTGATGATATGAAAACAAAGGTAAACTGTATCGAAAAGGATGCCATATTCTCTGTAGATAAAAGTAGGAACATGGGCGTAATGTTCACTGTGTATGATGGTGATAATTACCGCTTAGGTCAGAACGACGGTATTATAAAAATTGGTCACGAATAAGCGTTTTCTCCAGTACAGGTCACCGATTTATGCTGGTGGCCTGTACTTCCTCAGAATAGCCCAATATCAGCAACAACACCTGACCAAACTGCGCAAAATCATGAATTGTACTATGCAAAGCTCACAATCGTATCGCTACAACTCGCGCCATTACTGAATTTGACGGATATGCAGTGCGCAAAAAAGTGCGCAAATTCTTAGTGTTGCCCTATATGATTTCGTAAATTGTTTGCTGTATTTTGTGGCTGAAATGCCTTGTGGTCGGATTGGAGTGCACCACGGTAGTAGACATTTCCTGTCCTCGCGACGAGGCCTGTTCAAAGGCCTCCGGACTGACGCCGCCAAGATGACTGTGGCTCCAGCTGTAGAACACTTCAATGATCCGTGCAGTCCTTTAACGCGTTATCGAAACAAGGGGCGGCTGAGAATATCTGGCGTACACTTGTAAAAAAGTTGTATTAGATTAAAGCGTATACATAATCACCAGACAATGCCGGTTTTATACCCTAAATAATTCGAGTTGCAGGAAGGCGGCGATGCAGTGAATCTCCAGGAGCTTACTTCAGTAAGTGACTGGGGTGAGCGAGGAAAGCCAACGCACATGCAACTTGAAGTATGACGAGTATAGCGTGATAAGCAGAGCGTCTGTCCCGCTGTTGATTGCCGGTGGTATTGTTTTTCATCCTTTTATACAGACGCAAGGGCAGTGAAAGATCACCTGGAGGAAGTTCATGATTTCTGAAAATCCTAAAGTGGCCCTCATTGGGCCGGGGGCCATCGGAACGACTGTGGTTGCGGCCTTGCACGAAGTAGGTCGAACTCCTGTAATTTGTGGGCGTACAGCGCATCCACAGCTCGAATTACGTTTTGACGAAGGGCGCATTATTGTGCCGGGCCCGGTGTTGACCGAGCCTACCGAAATCAAACAGCCGTTTGATTTGGTGTTCGTAGCAGTGAAGACAACACAACTGGACGCCACTGCGGCCTGGCTGGACGTTTTGTGCGACGAGAATACAGTGGTTTGCGTGTTACAAAATGGCGTTGAGCAGAAAATACAATTTGCCGATTATGTTGCAGGTGCGACGGTTCTACCATCCGTGGTGTGGTTTCCTGCACAGCGTGAACCCGATGCCTCTGTCTGGCTGCGTGCTAAGCCGCGCCTGACATTACCTGATACGCTGGCAGCCCAACGCGTCGTCGAGATGTTGCAGGGAACTCGCTGTGAAGTCGATCTCGCTGCTGATTTTATCTCTATTGCATGGCGCAAATTGTTGCAGAATGCAGTCGCAGGCTTAATGGTGCTTTCAGGACGTCGCGCCGGAATGTTTTCACGCCCCGATATCACAGACGTGGCATTAGCTTATTTGCGCGAATGCCTTGCAGTGGCGCGTGCGGAAGGTGCGGTATTAAGTGATGACGTGCCGCAGGAGATCGTTGATGTTTTTCATCGTGCACCGGCGGATCTGGGTACCTCTATTCTCGCTGACCGCCAGGCCGGACGAGTGCTTGAGTGGGATATCCGTAACGGCGTTATACAGCGGTACGGGCGGAAGCATGGTATTCCAACGCCGCTAAGCGATCTGATTGTGCCGCTGCTTGCTGCGGCCAGCGACGGGCCCGGCTGATAAAAGTCGCATATAGCGCGTATATAAAGGACAAACCATGGCACATTCTGTTCCGACCCTGCATATCCTGTGCGGCAAAATTGCGTCCGGTAAATCGACACTTGCCGCTGAGCTGGCAAAATCACCGGGCACAGTGCTTTTAAGTGAAGATCGCTGGTTGACGTTGCTGTTTAAGAATGTGATGAGCAGCGTGGCGGACTATGTGCACTACTCAGAAAAACTCAGGAGCGCTATCGGTCCGCATACCGTTGCGTTACTTAAAGCGGGTGTCAGCGTTGTGCTGGATTTTCCCGCTAATACGCTTGCCAGCCGCCAGTGGATGATGTCTTTGATTCACGCTTCGGGCGCGGAGCATTGCCTGCACTATTTGCCGGTGGCTGACGAGGAGTGCAAAGCGCGATTGCGGCGGCGGAATGCGGCGGGTAGCCATGATTTTGCTGCTTCTGATGCACAATTTGATGCGATCACCCGCTATTTTGTTGAGCCAGGCTCTGAAGAAGGATTTCATATTTTGCATCATGATATTCACAATCATGTAACAAGGTTGTAGTGTCTTCAATACTCAATAAAAACAGCGGAGGCAATGCCATGGATAAAGATCTACTGGATGCGGGTTATCGCGTCTATGCCGGTGAAAAAATTGATGTTTACTTCAATACGGCTATTTGCAAGCACTCAGGCAACTGTGTACGCGGTAATGCGAAGCTTTTTAACCTGAAACGTAAACCGTGGATCATTCCGGACGAAGTCGATGTTGAGACGGTGGTCAACGTGATTGATACTTGCCCAAGTGGTGCGCTCAAATACCGCCATAACTGAGTGAGAAAAAATGGAAATACTGGAAGGTCACAACAAATTTTACCTCAACGACGCCGAGGGTGTTCAGGTTGCCGAGATTGTATTTGTGCCGACGGGCGAACATCTCAGTATTATCGAGCACACTGATGTTGATCCCAGCCTGAAAGGGCAAGGCGTGGGTAAACAGCTTGTAGCGTGCGTGGTGGAAAAAATGCGGGCCGAGAACCGTAAAATTATTCCGCTGTGCCCGTTTGCCAAACACGAATTTGATAAAACCCGTGAATATGACGATATACGCGCATAAAAATATGCACCGGAGTTTGCCAGTGCACACCCTTCATCGTTACTATCGGTAGCAAATCAGCCCGGCCATCACCAGTGCCATAAACGATACACTGTATAACGCTTGCGCTGCTCCCCATTTTTCGGATAAAAACGCCGCTGTCAGCGTTGCCAGAGCCGCACTCATCGCCTGCCAGCGCCACGCTTTTGCGCTGGCGGCAGAGACTGACCGACTCTTCGGGGAAGGCATGCAACAGGCTGAAGGTTCCAAGAGCGAATACGACATTTGACGCCAGATGCGCCAGAAAGATCATCACCAGCGCTGCCGTCGTCCATATCGATAACCCGGGTAACAGGCAATAGGCGGCAAGAAAAGCTAGCAGGCAATAGAGCAGATAACGATTACTCGCGGCATACTGTTCCAGCCGGTTGACCTTCAACAGTCGCGGGCCACACAGTTGCCCGAGGCCGCGGGCAAAAATCAGCGGCAGCGCCAGCCCGGTGGCGGTATTTGGCTGAATTTGCTGTATCAGTGCGGGCAAGAGAGCCATCGCAGGCGCGCAGACGGATCTGGCATCGTTGCTGCAAGGTGGATAACCTGCTCCAGCGCACTTTGCGACGCATCTCTTCTGCATCACCCGGGGGCAACCGTAAATAGCGAGAAGTTATGCCTAACAAGGGGGCTAAAAATGGCAATCTGCGATGTAAATTGGCAGGTTAATTTTTGACTATTTAACATGACTGTTTAACGGTGTTTACTGTTCCGTTGCTCCCCAATCTCCAATATACATGCCGCAGAGTATCAAATGGGACAAAACTATCGGAACCCGTTGGCATCCGTCATCAGGCTGCGCTTTACGCCTTGTTTTCCCCTGTCGGTGGGATTACGGCATGTTTTTTTGTTCCTGACAGCGGTGATTTGGTCATACAGCCGTCCATCGACAACCATGACCAGTCAATGCCGCCCAGAGTTCGCTGGCAAGCAAGCCGTTCTGCAAGAAGCGCCCGAAGAGGCCCGCATCGCTCTATTCCTGGATGCGTCGGAGTGCAGAACTAGATGAACATATCCCGATGAATATATCCCGGTAACGTTCAGGGCATTCCACTGGCATCCGGTCCTGAGGACGAAGAATATGGCATCCATAGCAGCACGGTTATCAACGCGTTTACGATGAGTACCGAGCGGATGATGGGTCTTGTGCTCAGGGATAAGCGGTGCCATTTTCTCCCAGAGCTCATCGCTTATCCGTCATTTGCTGCCTGTCATATTTTCACCTTCAGAGATTATCAGTTACGACATTCTGACAATCCCTTCTGGGATGGGTTCTAATACTCCTCGGTTCAACCTCAGTTATCTTTCTCCGTCTGCTTTTGTCAGTCTTTGCCTAATTAGCACAGATTGTATCTTTGTAAGCGGTAATTTTATTTTGTATTAACGTATATGTACGCCTCTTATTTTCATGTGTGTTTATTTTTATGATAATAGTAACGATAGTGATATTTTTCATTGTATTGATTTTATGATGTTGTATTTTTAGGCGTTTTATATATTTTTATTTATTAATATTATATTTATAACAAATAAATGATCATTTCATTATCATTATTACAGACATAATCTTAATTTATTTTTAAAATAAATTCAGTTTGTTTATCTGTTTTATTTTCATAATTAAGTTTTTTATATCGTTTTTTGTTATTTTTTTTGATTTTATATATTTTTATATATGTTTTTTGCAGCTTTTTGTGTTTTTTTATGATTTGTTGTTTACGGTATTTGGTTATTTTTTAGCTTAAAAATAAGTTATTATTTTCACCACGGAAAGAACTATGGGGTAATATTTATTGTAGTAGTGTCTGTTATGAATACAGATAAATTCAGGGGATTTATATGGAGATAAGTCCAGGAGGTTTATATGGATAAGTTTACTTACTTATATGATAGGAAACCCGGACACCTCAGACCCGGCGCAGTGAATCCTGAGCATTTTCGAATGCTGATAGAGTCATCCCGTATTCATAGTCCGAAAGTCATTCAGGCGATGGAAGACTTCCTGGTTCATGGCTCACCCGCAAGGTGGCATGTGAGAATTACGGTGTTTCAGTTGGTTACATTTCCATTGCTCTCAAGCGACTTCAGGTGCTGAGTTACAATGTAGTGATGATGTATCCCTATTATGCTTGTAGCGTTCTAAAAAACTAAAAACCTGTTTATTGTTCACGAAGATGAGAGGCGGCCATACATCTTTATTTATTTTCCACAAATGGGAACGGAACGGGGCGTTTATGCCTAAATTTCTCTGGTTAATTATTTGTCTATCATTTTTCGCGCAGGCTGAAATTAAAAAAAATCGGTACGCAGCGGGTATTTTTAGTGCCACTGTGATGGTGTCTGCGTGACATGTGCGGGTGAATGCTGATGGGGGCGGTAATAATTACCTGACATTCGGTATCTGCCGAAAATTTACGGGGACTGGCGTTCCACCGCGTTAGTGAAAGGAGTCGGGATGATGAACAATGTAGTACTGGGTTAGCACGGGCTGCCCTTCCGGTTGAGTTTGTTTGCACTGATGGTGGTTTTATCCTCCGGCAGCATCATGGCCGGAGAAAAACTCGGCATGCCTTTTATTCAGGGGGGAGGGGCCGCACTCAACAGTGCTTATGCTCCGGGACGCTATCTGGTTGACCTGCCACAGTAGTGGCCGGAATGCTGATGACGGTACTGGCGGTAGTGTATCCGGCCAGCGCGGTAGTCAGGTTTGCCGGTTATGTGGTTGATGAGGCTCCGCAGTGGGCTTGGGATCAGCTTGGGTGGACAACATGGCGGAGGGCTACAGCTGAGCGGTGTGTCCTTGGTGGGCTGATTGGCGGCTGGAGGGCGATTTGATAAAGGCCGGTGCTGAGGTTAGTCAGGATACATGTGAGTAAGCCTGACTGGCGTGAGAAGCCTTTTGGGGGGTATAGCACGGCTGATAGTAGCGTATTATTTACGGTGAAGGTCTGGGGGGCCCTGAGATGAAGTGATAACGCAGCTAGATAAAGGGATGCAACCGGATACTGCAAAAACGGGAAAGCGAAGATGGTGGTTAGGATAAAGTATCTCTGAGGCAGAATAAGCTAAGTACTGTATTAATTTGAATGCAAAGCAGAGTGTTAGCTGCTCTTTTAAATGATATGCCCTTTGTTTATATAAGATAGTTAATGGTAATGAATATTTGCATTTTTTCTTGAATGCAATAGATGGCATTTTTGTTTATGAGAGTGATTCATATTCTAAATTATCAAAATATAAACATATTTTCCGGAGGAAGTGTGAGAGTAGTTCATTTCAGTTATTTGATGTTGTTTTTTTCATTTTCGTCTTTAGCTCATACGTTTCAGCACAATGGGATGGTTATGGATGTCTTGTGGGGAGATATACGAAAAGGTTCAGATATTGGTTTATATCCTCCACATGGGGGTAATAATCAAAATTTTATATTCGAGAATGGAAGTATAAAGCTGGCTTCCGATAGAAATTACTGTGTTGATATTTATAATGACAGAGATAGCCGTTACAGAAGTGTAGTTCTGTGGACCTGTCATGGCGGAAATAACCAGAAATTCACCATTGTCAATGGTTTTATTCATCCAGTGGATAAGCCGGATGAGTGTATAACTGTCAAATCAGGAAATGACCTGAAGTCTGAAAAGTGTACTTTTTCCGCACAACAGAAATTTTATATACCAAAGGTCTGTACTTATAAACATACCAATTACAGGAGTATGACTGAATGTACTAGTGGTAATGTATCTTTTGTTAAAGATAATGACACGATGTCCTCTGTCAGCGTTGTCAATGCTGTTGTTGAATTATATGAACATGCTAATTATGGTGGTGAGAAAATAGTAACAAATAGGAATATCCCTTCTATATTGGATGTATCCAGTAGGCTGAATGATAAAATATCCAGCCTAAGAACATCTTCAGTAAAAACTTTTCTGATAACATCGGATCCGCAGCTAACTTGTACCCAAAACTGTGAGGGGATTAGTGGTGAACAATCAAAGTCCAATATTTATGCGCAATATAAGCTTTTCAACGATTACTTCAGTGGCGCTGATGCTGTCTTCATTAATGGTGATTTGACAGAGTTTGGGCATAAGAACGAGTGGAAAGAGTTTAAAAAATTGGCTGGGTCACTTAAAATCCCTTATTATTATGGTCTTGGTAATCATGATATGTATAATAATTTAGGGGATTGTTATGAAAATAATTGCGCAATCAGGAGCGTGACTAATCTTTATCACCATGTCAATGGGAAATATAATATAGCAAGTTTTGACGCTCATCGTGCTCATGGATATATCTTTCCATCCATACGGGAAACAATTACAGGCTCGTTGTCTTACTCTATGGATTTTGGGAGTGTATTAGTTATTCAATTGAATGATTATAAAAGCGAACATAATCCCCTTAAGATTGATCAGTATTCGTCAGGTGCATGGGGTAATGGTGCTATGCACTATGTTATCGACAGGTTTCAGGATGCTGATTATACATGGCTTGAACGACAGTTGTATTCCGCTTATCTGAAGAGACAAACGGTGATTGTTAATCAGCATAATTATCGGGCTAATGCTGGAAAATTATTTGAACTCCTCGATAGATATAATGTACAACTACGCTTTGCTGGACATTATCATGACTTCACGGGGGGCGGACGGGAGGATCTAAATGGTTTTTATATGTCCGGAAGTAGTGCGCTTAAAACGTATCTGAAGACAGAAGTTGATGCAGATAATAATGAGGCGAGAATTTATCTTGGGGAAAATAATACATCAACACCAAAATTGATAAAGAAAATTACGCTGGAACAACCTGACGGAATTCCGACGCCCCCACTATCCCCCCCTGTATACCTGCGGGTGAAAAATAATGGTGGCTATGAAGCTTTTGCTACTATCGTATATAGAAATAAAGATGGCAAACGAATTGAAAAATATTCTGGGAAGCTGTTGTTGGGTAATTACTGGGGGGTTAGTGTTCCTGCTGGTTCGACGGTCGAATATTTCGAAGCAAAGAATAACACTGGCCTGGTCTGGGAGCCACAACGCAGAATTTTCAAATACAGCAACCTTAAAAGTGATACCTGCATAGAAGTGAAGGGGACAACCTTGAACGCCTGGACGAGACCAGAGTCATGCAGATAATTGTCTTTTGATTGAGTAAGTGAGATCGGTTTTCTCCAGATTCCCTGTTTTAAACCGATCTCACTTGGTATTCCATATTTTCATGAAAGACGTGGGGCTGGTTCTAACCACAGAAGCTGTTATCAACAATGTGACATGTAAGTTGTGATCGTGAAAAGGACGCTTTGCCTTCCGGCCTTTTTTAATCTATTCGTTGTGGCGCATTGCCGTCGTATCCGGAAACGCTTTTCGCGACGAAAAAGGCTGCCTTTACGGATCAGCAGACACCCTCCGGCAGAAAAAATACTCTCTACAGGGTTATATTTCCTGCTGGCAATGCTGCTACTCCGGCTTCTTTTTGCTGTCTGGTAGTATATCAACCTGATACCGGATGAAGGATATCCTCCGCTTGGAGATCAAGAAAAGCCGGTGGAACCACCGGCCCGAATAAAATTAGTTTTGTTTTTCGAGAGCTTCCCAGAGTCCGTGTAAATAGGTTACGCCGAGCGCCCGATCATAGAGACCGTAGCCTGGACGACCAGTTTCTCCCCAGATGAAACGTCCATGATCCGGGCGGATGTAACCGTCGAACCCGTTGTCATGCAAGGCTTTCATGACTTCGTACATATCCAGCGAACCGTAGCGGGATAAGTGCGCGGATTCATAGAAATCTTTATCTTTAATCAGTTTGATATTGCGCACATGCGCAAAGTGAATACGTTTTCGGCGCGTAAATTCGGCAAGGATTTGGTATACGTTATTATCGGGATCCTCGGCGATCGAGCCGGTACATAAGGTAATACCGTTGGCTTCAGAATCGACCGCATTACAAATCCAGTCGAGATCGTCACGATTTTTAACGATGCGCGGCAGACCAAAAATAGAATACGGTGGATCGTCCGGGTGAATTGCCATTTTAATACCGACTTCTTCACAGACAGGAATAACGCGCTCCAGGAAATAAAGCAGATTTTCGCGCAATTTCTTATCGTCGACATCTTTATATTTGGCAAACAGCTCCTGCACCTTTGCCAGTCGTTCGGGTTCCCAGCCAGGAAGCGCAAAACCGTTGGCATTCTCCAGCACTTCTTTCACCACTTCATCCAACGTTTTATCGATGCCTTTCTTTTCGAACGCCATCGTCAGCGAGCCGTCCGGTAGCAGGTAATTCATCTCAGTCTTCATCCAGTCAAAAACCGGCATAAAGTTGTAGCAGATGACTTTTACCCCCACCTCTGCAAGGTTGCGGATGGTTTGCTGGTAATTGGTAATCAGAAGATCGCGGCTGGGGAGACCGATCTTAATATCGTCATGAATATTAACGCTTTCAATGACTTCCATTTTAAGCCCGACATCACGGACTTGCCTGGTAAGCGCGTTGATTTTCTCTTTTGACCATACTTCACCTACCGGCACATCGTACAACGCTCCTACCACCCCTTCGACGCCCGGTACCTGGCGGATGTATTCCAGTGGGATTTTGTCTTCAACTGGTCCAAACCAGCGCATTGTCATTTGCATGCTCATTGCCACCTCTAAAAGAAAATATTACAGTACCATACTAGTATTTACATTAGCGCTTGCCTGTACCTGGTTTTGCGACCAGCTTCACACATAAGCCGTTTGGTTTGCGGTTGTTGGCAGGCGTGTGCCCGATGTGTTTAGTTATGCTGGTGAAAAAGAACGCTGGCAAATTTTTTAAAATTAACGCTTGCGAAAAAGTGGCAACCATGAGTTAATGCTTCGTCGGTTTGATAAATCATTATCTCCAGTAGTTCACTAAAGTCTTTCTCATCTCTAAGTACCTGCTTGCTACTTCTTTTTGGGTCTTCGCTTTACACTCTGATAAAAAATAATGTCTCAGACCATTACTGCCGTATTCGGCGAACAAAATAAAAGGTAACAAGCATGTCTACTAAAATGAACGGTATCGTTAAATGGTTCAACGCTGAGAAAGGCTTCGGTTTCATTACTCCGAAAGATGGCAGCAAAGATGTATTCGTACATTTCTCTGCTATCCAGAGCAATGAGTACCGTACTCTTGAAGAAAATCAAGAGGTTGAATTTACTATCGAGAACGGCCCGAAAGGCCCTGCTGCGGCTAACGTGATTCCGCGCTAAGGATTTACCATTACGAATCGTATCCATTTTCGCTGCCCGTGCTGCCACGGGTCGCAATACCGAATTTCCAGTTTTGATATCACTGAGAAAAACCCGGTCGGTGCTAAATGTATTTTTTGCAAATCTGCAATGAACACATTTGATAATATCGCTGTGTTTAGCCAGTCCGCTTCGAATTCTGTCGAATTCCGTAAATAAAAAAAAGCAGGTCAGATTTCTGATCTGCTTTTTTTATTCTGTATTATTCAGCCATTAACATAATCATTTTGAGCGCGCGATTACTGGTTAATTGCCAGGTCATCTGCCGGAAGTGCAACTCTCCCTGCTGTGGATGATGAAAAACGCGTTCGCCGCCTTCGCGCATCACCACCTGCTGGCGCGACCAGAAGAGGCGAAACAGTTCGCTGTCATTACTCAGACTCTGCACAAAATGATTCAATTCCTGATCGTGCGGATAGTGCATCGCATCGGCACGCAATTCCGCGACAATCCGGCTGGCGCGCCTCTCCCAATCAACTACTAGCGTTTGCGCAAGGGGATGACGAAACATAAAACTCATCATATTCGGCTGGGCATCCTTATCCAGCCAGCCGCTAAATAGCGCTTCAGCGGGCGAATTCCACGCCACCATATTCCAGGTTACATCCAGCAAATAACAGGGGCATTGCACCTGATTCACCGTTGCCAGCACCGATTCTTCCACGGTAATGACATGCTCTTCCTGTGGATCGTTTTGCAGTGCCAGGTGGAACAGATACTTCCGCTCCGCCTGCGTCATTTTTAATACACCCGCAATATTCGACAAGGTTTGCGGCGACACGACGATGTCGCGCCCCTGTTCAATCCACGTATACCAGGTGGTGCTGATACCGCTGAGCTGCGCCACTTCTTCCCGGCGTAATCCGCAGGTGCGCCGTCGACCTTGCGCAGGCAGGCCAATATCGGCTGGAGCGGTTTTTTCCCGCTGTGCACGTAAAAAAGCGCCGAGGGTTTTTGGCCCGGCAAAGAGCGTATTTTCCATGAGTAGTACTCATTAATACCAGTATAAGTAGCCATATTGTACCCCTATAAAGAGGGTCGTATAGTCGGCAAAGAGTAGATTTTTGTCGTGCTAAAAAAGGAAAAGAGAATGGCGGTCAATCATCATGAATTAACGAAGCAACAGTTTGGCGATCAGGCGCAGGCCTACCTCACAAGCCAGGTTCACGCGCAAGGCGCAGATTTGGTGCGGCTTGCGGAGTGGCTCAGTGAAAATCCTGCTGCCACGGTGCTGGATCTGGGCTGCGGTGCCGGGCACGCCAGTTTTGTCGCGGCTGGCATCGCCCGTGAAGTGACAGCTTACGATCTGTCGGAAAAAATGCTCGACGTGGTGTGTCAGTCGGCCCGCGATCGTCAACTGAGCAATATTAGCACGGTGCATGGCGCGGCCGAAAAATTGCCCTTTGCCGATGGCGCGTTTGATACGGTGATCAGCCGTTACTCTGCCCATCACTGGCATGATGTTGCGCTGGCGCTGCGTGAGGTGAAGCGTGTGCTGAAGCCTGGCGGTAAATTTATCTTAATGGATATCGCCTCGCCGGGCCGTCCGGTGCTGGATATCTGGCTGCAAACCATCGAAGTGCTGCGGGATCCCTCTCACGTGCGTAACTACTCGGCTGCGGAGTGGCTGCAAATGACGCAGCAGAGCGGGATGACGGTCGATAAGCTGTTAACCGATCGCCTGGCGCTGGAATACAGCTCGTGGGTTGAACGCATGAAAACGCCGGAAGTATTGCGTGCGGCAATCCGCTTTCTGCAACAGCAAACGTCGGAAGAGGTGACGCAGCACTTCCTGATTGGCGAAGATGGTTCGTTTACTTCGGACACCATCATGTTCCAGACTCAGTCCTGACAATCTGCGCTCACGATAAGTGGGCGCACACTTTCTTTCGCCCAGCGCCTCGCCGATAACTTCGCGAATACGTTGCGCGATGTAACCGTCATAAGTTCTGCATGCGCTTGACCAATGACAAGGCGGGTAAGCCGTCGCGCTCTTTATAATCTGCCGGTGTCCATTCTTACTGGTGTGAATCCATGGCTTACCAACTCAACCTGAACTGGCCGGAATTTCTTGAAAAATACTGGCAAAAGAAACCTGTCGTTCTGAAGCACGCTTTCCCGGACTTCGTTGACCCGATCACGCCTGATGAGCTGGCTGGTCTGACGATGGAACCGGAAATCGACAGCCGCATCGTCAGCCACAAAAATGGGCAATGGCAAGCGTGGCATGGCCCCTTCGAGGCGTTTGATCATCTGGGCGAGACCGACTGGTCGCTGCTGGCGCAGGCGGTAAACCACTGGCACGCGCCTTCCGCTGAACTGGTAAAGCCGTTTCGCGTATTGCCGGAGTGGCGCTTTGACGATCTGATGATCTCTTATTCTGTACCTGGCGGCGGTGTTGGGCCGCATATTGACCAGTACGATGTATTTATTATTCAGGGGATGGGCAGCCGCCGTTGGCGCGTGGGCGATAAGTTGCCGATGCGTCAGTTCTGCCCGCATCCGGCGTTGCTGCACGTCGATCCTTTCGAACCGATCATTGATGAAGATCTGGAACCGGGTGATATCCTCTATATTCCGCCTGGATTCCCGCACGATGGTTTCACTCACGAAACGGCGTTCAACTACTCGATCGGTTTTCGTGGGCCTAACGGTCGCGATCTGATCAGCAGCTTTGCCGACTACGCGCTGGAAAACGATCTGGGTAACGAGCACTACAGCGATCCGGATTTAACCTGCCGCGAAAATCCGGGTCGGGTGGAAGAGTATGAACTCGATCGTCTACGCGGCATGATGATCGACATGATCAACGATCCGGTACACTTCAAACAGTGGTTTGGCAGCTTTATCACCACCCCGCGCCACGAACTGGATGTGTCGCCGGAGCCGGACGACTACAGCGCCGAAGAGATTGTTGCGGCGTTGCAGGAAGGGCAGGTGCTGACTCGCCTGAGCGGGCTGCGCGTACTGTACATCGGCGACAGCGTCTTTGTGAACAGCGAATGCCTGGAAACAACCGAGCCGCAGGCCGCCGACGCGCTGTGTCGTTATACAGTGATCGGGCAGAAAGAGCTGGGTAACGCGCTGGACAACCCGGACTTTGCCGAAGAGTTGACCTGGCTGGTAAATCAGGGCTACTGGTTCTTTGACGAATAAGCTCCGCCCTCCGCCCTCCGCGCCGCGTAATGTGCGCGGAGGGTTTTCTGTCAGGCGCTTTCGCCGGAGCAGACCAGATGATCACTCTTGATGTGGTACATCTCCAGATCTTCACGCAGGAAAAAGGCCATCTCCCACGGGTTTTTCTCGATAAAGGCTTCGCGAACTTGCAGAAATAACGGGCTGCCGTTGGGAATTTACTGAATATTTACCCTAAAAACAAAATAGCTGCCCGCAGACAGCTATTTACAGTGAATTATCTGGCGACGATAAAACGTCTCTGGTCATCAATCCAGGTCTTCTCATCGGCAGGTGCAATAATGCTGCCGAAGTTCATCTCCGCGCGCAGTTTCCAGCTCGGCGGAATATTCCATGTCTCGCGTACATCCTGATCGATCAGCGGATTGTAGTGTTGCAGGTTTGCGCCAATGCTTTTCTCTGCCAGCGCCAGCCAGACGGCATACTGGGCAATACCGCTGCTCTGTTCTGACCAGACAGGGAAGTTATCCGCATAGGCGATGTAATGGCGTTGCAGTGCGGTCACCACTTCCTGATCTTCAAAAAACAACACCGAACCGGCTGCGGCGGTAAAGCCGTCGAGTTTGTCGGAAGTGGCGTGAAAACTTTCTGCCGGGATCACTTTACGCAACTGCTCACGCACCAGCCCCCAGAAGCGATCGTGCTCCTTGCCCAGCAGGATCAGTGCGCGCGAACTCTGCGAGTTGAACGCCGATGGTGCCTGGCGAATCGCCTCTTTAATGGTATTGATCACGGTCTCTTCGGCGACTGGCAGATCTTTGCCCAGCGTATAAATAGTGCGCCGTGCTTTAGCAAGCACCATAAAATCTTCCGTCGTGACGGTGGCAGTCCACGGAACGCGCTCCGTTTCCGGCGGCGTCGGCGGCGTAGTGGTCTGCGGTACGCTCTCTGTACGGGTGAGCGTAGACTTCAAAATTTGCTGAAACGGATCCATGAGTCACTGTTCCTGTTATGAGCGGCAAGGGAAAAATATCAGATTATCAGAGCACAGGATCTCGCCCGTCGATGCAACAAACAGATGGAATAAAGCGCGGTATTTTTATGCGGCGAAAAAGCAGGGACACAACCAGGTCGTTTCCACGCGGGATATCTCTTCCAGCCAAAAGGGAGCAAGGGAGCGTGATAGCTCCCTTTTAACGTATCAGGCCAGCGCCTGTTTCCAGTCGGCAATCAGATCGTTTTCATCTTCAATACCCACCGACAGGCGAATCAACTGTGGGGTAATGCCGTTCGCCAGCCGCTGTTCCAGCGGGATTGAGGCGTGCGTCATGCTGAATGGCTGGCTGACCAGGCTTTCGACGCCGCCCAGGCTCTCGGCCAGAGTAAACAGTGTTAATTTATTGATGATCTCTGTTGCCCGCGCATCGTTGCCTTTCACCACCACGGAAATCATGCCGCCCGGCAGCGCCATCTGCGTGCGGGCCAGTTGATACTGTGGGTGGGATTCCAGCCACGGAAACCACACTTTTTCCACCTGTGGTTGCTGCTCCAGCCAGCGGGCAAGGGCCAGCGCGTTGCTGCTATGGCGTTCCATGCGCAAGGAAAGGGTGCGGATACCGCGTAGCGTCAGGAAACTGCTGAAGGGATCGAGCACGCCGCCGACGGCGTTTTGCAGATAACCGAGTTTTTCCGCCAGTTGTGTGTTATCTCCGACCACCGCCAGACCGGCAACCACATCCGAATGGCCGTTCAGGTATTTGGTGGCGGAGTGCACCACAATATCGAAACCCAGTTCCAGCGGGCGATGGATCACCGGCGATGCGAAGGTGTTATCCGCCACGCTCAGCACGTTATGACGTTTGGCGATGGCGGCGATAGCGGCCAGATCCGCCAGCTTCAACAACGGGTTGGTGGGCGTTTCCACCCAGATCATTATCGATGTAAAACGCCCCCGGCGTTTCCTCCGCCAGACGGCGGGCGTAATCCTGGTAATAGGCCGGATGGCCTTTGTTGACGTCGGAACGCGTTAGTACCACTTTTGCACCCAACGCGCGCAGGTGGAAAATCTTCTCGCGGCTCATTTTGTCCGGCACCACCAGGATCAGTGAATAGCCTTTTTGCGCGGCGATCAGCGCCAACCCCAGCCCGGTATTTCCGGCTGTAGCTTCAATAATCGTACCACCAGGCGCGAGCAGACCCAGCCGTTCGGCTTCATTGATCATCGACAGCGCCACGCGGTCTTTAATTGAACCGCCGGGGTTCTGGTTTTCCAGTTTGAGAAATAACTCGCAGGGGGCGCTTGCCAGTTTATGCAACTGCAACAGCGGCGTTTGGCCTATCAATTCGGTTACTGAATGGAAGACTGGCATTGTGTATTCACCCGTGGAAAAAAACTGATGCACGGATGATAGGTCTGTCATTTTTCGCTTTTAAAGAATCTTTATTCGGCTTTTAGAACAAACGGAAATATAAAGCTCTGTTTAGCCATCGGGAAGGGGAGCCGTATAGTCGTCTGGACGTGTTAATAGCTAAAAAACGCCTTTTTGCGCTGATTTCATGCACTTTTTGCCGCTTCTTTACCGGAGTTATGCGTTTTTCGGCAATAGATAGCGAAAAAAATCCTTATGGCCAAATTCCGCATTCCGCCGCTTTTAGCGCTATTGGTTATAAGTGAGCGATATTTAGTTATTTGAAATATAACTACAGCTGATTATCATCACCTGGACATCTATACTGCTAAACCGCCAAACGGAAACACCAACGAATGATCGTGCTAAGGAATATTTTCAAAATTTTCGACCAGGGAAAAGCATCGATTACCGCCGTCGACAGCGTCAATCTGATGGTTGAGCAGGGGCAAATCTACGGAATTATCGGCTACAGCGGCGCCGGGAAAAGTACGCTGATCCGTTTGCTGAATGGCCTGGAAAAGCCGACCAGCGGCAGCGTGGTAATTAATGGTCAGGACATAGCGCAGGCGAAGGGCGAAGCCCTGCGCCAGGCGCGTCTGAAGATCAGCATGGTCTTTCAGCACTTCAACTTATTGTGGTCGCGCACGGTCAGTGAAAACATTGCCTTTTCCATGCAGATTGCTGGTGCGCCAAAAGCGAAAATTCAGGCCCGTGTGGCGGAGCTGATCGAGCTGGTGGGGCTGAAAGGCCGGGAGAATGCGTATCCGTCGCAGCTTAGTGGCGGGCAGAAACAGCGCGTCGGCATTGCGCGCGCGCTGGCGAATAACCCGGACGTGCTGCTGTGCGATGAAGCGACCTCGGCGCTGGATCCGCAGACCACCGATCAGATCCTCGATCTGCTGCTTGATGTTAATCGTCGTTTCAAACTGACCATCGTGCTGATCACCCATGAAATGCACGTAGTGCGCAAGATCTGCGATCGGGTCGCGGTAATGGAGAATGGCAAAGTGGTGGAAGAGGGCGACGTGCTGAACGTCTTTACCCATCCGCAGCAGCCGATTACCCGCCAGTTTGTGCGCCAGGTTAGCCAGTATAAAGAAGAAGAGACGTTCAATCCGGAGCTGAACAGCGATCTCGACGGTACGGTCATTAAGCTGACGTTTACCGGCCACAGTACGCACCAGCCGATCGTCGGTGAACTGACGATGCGTTATGGTGTGCCGTTCAATATTCTGCACGGCAAGATGTCGCAGACGGCGCACGGTGTTTTTGGACAATTATGGGTGCATGTGAAGGCGACCCCGGAACAACTGGACAATATCCTTGCGGATTTGCGCAACACCGATATTGCAAGCGAGGTCGTAACACATGGCTGACTCTTTCTTCCCGCATCTGAAATGGGAGCAACTCTGGGCGGCGACGCAAGAGACGTTATATATGACGACGCTCTCCGGCGCGGCAACGTTCGTATTAGGTATTTTGCTGGGGCTGGCGCTGTTTCTGACGGCGCGCGGCGGACTGTTCCAGAATCGCACGCTGTATAGCATGATTTCGATTCTGGTGAACGTCTTCCGCTCCATCCCGTTCATCATTTTGATTGTGCTGTTGATTCCTTTTACCAAAACCATCGTCGGTACCATTCTCGGCGCGAATGCCGCGCTGCCCGCGCTGATTGTCGGTGCGGCGCCCTTTTACGCTCGCTTAGTCGAGATTGCGCTGCGCGAGGTGGATAAAGGGGTGATCGAGGCGACGCGTTCAATGGGCGCGCGGCTGAGTACACTGGTATTTCGGGTATTACTGCCTGAATCATCGCCTGCGCTGGTATCGGGTATTACCGTGACGCTGATTGCGCTGGTGAGCTACAGCGCTATGGCCGGGGTTATTGGCGCGGGCGGGTTGGGCAATCTTGCTTATCTGGAAGGATTCCAGCGCAACCACAACGACGTCACGCTGGTGGCGACGGTGACTATTCTTATCATCGTCTTCATTATTCAGTTCTGCGGCGACGTGATCACTTCTCTGTTAGATAAACGATAATTATTGGAAACCACCATCATGAAAAAAACACTGACACTGGTTGCTGCAGCAACCCTTAGCGTTCTGAGCTTCTCCTCCTGGGCGGATACATTGACCGTTGGCGCATCCAATGTGCCACACGCGGAAATTCTTGAGCAGGCGAAACCGATTCTGGCGAAGCAGGGCATCGATCTCGAGATCAAACCGTTCCAGGATTACATTCTGCCGAACACCGCGCTGGCCAGCCGCGAACTGGATGCGAACTATTTCCAGCATATTCCGTACCTGAACAGCGTTCTCAAAGATCATGCGGGCGACAAATCCTATGATTTCGTCAGCGCTGGTGCGATCCATATTGAGCCGATTGGTATCTACTCGAAAAAATACAAATCGCTGAAAGACCTGCCGGAAGGCGGCAAAGTGATCATGCGTGATGCCGTTTCTGAAGAGGGACGTATTCTCTCTATCTTCGAAAAAGCGGGGGTGATCAAGTTGAAACCGGGTGTGGATAAAGTGACCGCGCGTATCGACGATATCGTTGAGAACCCGAAAAAACTGAAGTTCCTGCCGAACGTGGAAGCGGCGCTGTTGCCGCAGATGTATAACAACAACGAAGGCGATGCGGTGGTGATCAACGCCAACTATGCTATCGATGCGGGCCTGGATCCGGTACACGATCCGATCGCCGTTGAGAGCGGTGAAAACAACCCGTATGCAAACATCATTACCGTACACCGCGGCGACGAGAAGAAAAAAGATATCGTAGCGCTGGTCAACGTGCTGCACTCCAAAGAGATTCAGGACTGGATCCGCACCAAATATAAAGGTGCGGTGATCCCGGTTAACAACTGATCCCCTTCGCGCGGTCTCGCCTGGCCGCGCACTATTTCCCTCTACCTCTTTTCTTTATTCCTTGTGATTAATATCACCAATTTTAAACATCTGCGTTAACACTTATTAACAATGCACTACTATTGCCGGGTTCAGTCACTGCGGGAGCCTGCAATGAAAGATGTCGTGATTGTGGCGGCGGTGCGTACGCCGATCGGCTGTTTTCAGGGAGCGTTATCGCGGCATTCTGCCGTGGAACTGGGTAGCCTGGTGGTACAGGCGCTGGTGGAACGCAGCGGCGTACAGCCACAGGATATTGATGAAGTGATTTTAGGCCAGGTGCTGACTGCCGGAGCCGGGCAAAACCCTGCCCGCCAGTCGGCCATCAAAGGTGGCCTGCCGAACAGCGTTTCCGCTATTACCATTAACGACGTGTGCGGCTCCGGGCTGAAGGCGCTGCATCTCGCATCACAAGCGATTCAGTGTGGCGAGGCGGATGTGGTAATCGCAGGTGGTCAGGAAAATATGAGCCGCGCGCCGCATGTTCTGACCGACAGCCGCACTGGGGCGCGGCTGGGTAACAGCCAGTTGATTGACAGCCTGGTGCATGACGGCTTGTGGGATGCGTTCAATGATTATCATATGGGTGTTACCGCCGAGAACCTGGCGCGTGAGTATGGCATCAGCCGCGAGCGGCAGGATGAGTGGGCTTTAAGCTCGCAGCATAAAGCGCGTGTGGCGATTGATGCCGGCCGTTTTCGTGACGAAATTGTTCCGGTGAAGACGCAGAGCACGGACGGTCAGCCGCTGCTGGTGGAGACCGATGAGCAGCCGCGCATCGATCCCAGTGCGGAAGCGCTGGCGAAACTGACGCCCGCCTTTGAACAGACAGGTTCGGTCACCGCCGGAAATGCGTCGCCGCTGAACGATGGCGCAGCTGCTGTGCTGATGATGAGCGAAGGCAAAGCGGCCGAGTTGAATTTACCAGTGCTGGCGCATATTCGCGCCTTTGCCAGCGTTGGCGTCGATCCGGCGCTGATGGGGATCGCGCCGGTTTATGCCATGCGTCGTTGTCTGGAGCGCGCAGGCTGGCAGCTTGATGATGTCGATCTGATCGAAGCCAATGAAGCTTATGCCGCACAGGCGCTGTCGGTGGGGAAAATTCTCGAATGGGATGAGAAGCGAGTCAACGTCAATGGCGGCGCTATTGCGCTGGGCCATCCGATTGGCGCTTCCGGTTGCCGAATCCTGGTTTCGTTGGTGCATGAGATGCAAAAGCGCAATGTCCGTAAAGGGCTGGCGACACTATGTGTTGGCGGCGGCCAGGGCGTGGCGTTAGCCGTTGAACGCGATTAATCTCTTCCTTATTGTTAATAAAGATTGCTAATAAAGCCTTCCTCCCGGATGGCTTTATTATTTGTGACACCCGGCGCAGGTGTTGTTTCAATTAAAATAAAACTTCTCTTTCTCATGCTAATAACACTCTCGATTTAATTAAACCCATTTACTTAAATATCCTCATCCATATCGTTACCCACATTACAATTTAAATGATCAAAATAAGCATGCTTATTATTAGCTTATTTTTGTCGTAGCTCTATGTTTTGCATTGTGTTTTAAGTTTGTATCGAACAGTGTGTGATAACCGTTAATAGAATAATGGTGTGATCTTGACCCTGTTTATTGCTGTTTTTAAGGTAAATTTATTGATATTCATCACGCCGTTATACATAGGTCCATTGCAGTGAAATATTTACGATCGCGATCACTAAAATAAAGTTCCCATAAAAATAAAATGCAATTCCATAAAAATGGAACATAATTTTACTTTCCTGGGGTAACTCATGTTTAAAAAATCTCTGGCTCTTGCTTCACTCCTTAGCGCATCCTTCGCTTCACAAGCAGTCACTGTAGACTTACGTCATGAATACATCGATAGCGGCTACAACGCCGATCGCGTTGCTGTTTCCCACCGCTTTGCAAATGGTGTAGGTTTTGGTGTTGAAGCAAAATGGAAATCGGGCGGCGACGATGCGGATAAACCGTTAACGGAAATCGTCGGTAACGGTCACGAAGAATCCATTAACTGGCGCTGGGCAGCGACCAAGAATATTGCGTTAACACCAGGTTTTAATATCGAAAGTAAAGATACCAACTCTATCTATAAACCCTATATTCACGCGCAGTACAGCTTCGATAATGGCGTTTATATTGCTGGCCGTTACCGCTATGAATACACACGCAACCCGGATTCCAGTACCGTTGATAACAAGGTTAACAAATTTGATGCATGGATCGGTTGGGCGATGGGCGATTATCGCGTTGAGCTGAACTATGTTTACGCCAAGAGCACCGAAGATGTTATTCGCGAGAACAACAAAACCTATTCCAACGAATATAACGCCAAAGTGGCCTATAAACTGGATAAAAACTGGTCTCCGTATGTGGAAGTTGGCAACGTCGGCGTGAAAACCACTGACGAACGCCAGACCCGTTTCCGTGTCGGTGTTGCGTACTCTTTCTGATTGTCTGCATTACCCTCAATAATTTTCCCCGGAGCGGTTGGCCGGGGATTTTTATGCCCGTCATATGCCCGTCATACTTCACGCTGCAGGTGCGTTGGCTTTCCTCGCGAACCCCAGTCACTTACTTCAGTAAGCTCCTGGGGATTCGCTGCGTCGCCGCCTTCCTGCAACGCGAATTATTTATGGCAAAAGCATAAAAATACCGTCTCGTTGTAGACCGGATAAGCGTTAGCAGCCTCCGGCTGCAACGAGAAGTAGGACGGGCATACATTCACAAGAGCATAAAAATACCATCTCGTTGTAGACCGGATAAGCGTTAGCGCCTCCGGCTGCAGCGCGAAGTATGACGGGCATTGGGAGGCATAAAAAAAAGCCCTCCAGGGAGGGCAAGGCCAGTTACAGAAACACCTACTCAAAATTTATGCTTGCAACAAGGTGCGTTGTTCGGGAAGTTTCGCGATATAGAGCGCAGGTTTGCCGTCTTTATCTGAACTAAACAGAATCGCACCGTCATCCGGTGTGAACGACGGATGTGGATGGGTCACCTGGCGGCTGTTGGCAAAAGTCGCCCATGAGGTGTCGTGGCGCGCCACGCGGAAATAGCTTTTTTGCGCCACGTCGAAAACATACAAATAAGGATCATTATCGATGGTGTAACCGCCGGTATCTTTCACATCTACCGGAGTACCGGAACCATCGCCAACCAGTAGCGTGCCGTCGAAATTACTCATCAGATGCGAGCAGGCAGGCATGGGCATTACAGGTTCATTCACGCCGGTATCCGGGTTGAAACGGTAAATCATGCGGCCCTGTTTTCCCTTCAGATACGAAACATATACCAGCGCGGAACCGTTCGGCACCCAGAATTCGTGCGTGCAGCTTTCACCTTCAGCATGATCTTTCACTTTGCGCACGTTGCTGCCGTCTTCGTTCACCAGCCACATCCGCGCGTCCACCAGATCGTGCGGGCCTTCATGGCAGAATGCGATGGTATTGTCGTCGAATGGACGGTAAATGGGATGACCGAGCCAGATTTTCTCTTCATGGATCACGCTGCTTGCGCCGCTTTCCAGATCGACACGCAGCAGGCGGCAGTGTGGCCCTTTGTGGAAGAAATCATGGAACAGTTTCCAGTCATTCAGCGGCGTCCAGTCGCTGGCGGCAATCTCGATCCCCACCAGTTTGCTGCAATCGCTATTGGCAACCCAGGTGCCGTAACCGACCCACTCATCTGGCACGCGATAAACTTCACGCTCTGCCAGCGTCTGCAAATTCACTTCGCGCAGGGTACGATCGTTTTTCACATAGTAGAGCGTGCTGTCATCCGGAGAGAGAAAGCCACCGAAGGTGTTGTCGCCCGCGCCTTCCGTTAACTGAATGGCTTCGGCTTTGGCGATATCCAACAGGTAGTAGTTCCAGTGCCCGTCAAATTCACCAGCGAATAACAGATGGCTGCCATCATTAAAGAAACACTTTTGATAAAAGTAATTCCGGTGACAGGTCACTTCCGGTGGGGTTAAGCGGGTGACTTCCGCGCCGGTATCCGGATCGCGGCTTACTGCATAATTGAGTTTTACCCGCATGCCTTTCGCCATTATTTCGCTCCTTTTTCGGGTCTTCTGGGAAAGCGTGCGTCCCAATGATGACCTCTGATTCTCATAAGTTTAAAAATAGAGTGTTAAATTATCAAAACATCATTTCATTATGTGTGATTGCTGACGCACTTTATAAGAAAATTGCAGATCTTGCGCAGAACACGGAGAGAAGAAAACGCCGGTAGAAGGCGAACTTTGATTTTAAACAGGAAAAGTGCCGATCGGCTGCCGGAATTCAAAGGTCATCTTAACTTATTGTTTGATATTATTAATTTCCAGATAAAGTCATAAAGAAAGCCATCTATTGGCGCTGTCAACTCCAAACAATCGTGATCGCACTTACAGATTTCATAATAACTTGCAGAAAAATTGAAACGTTGTTTTATTCGTAATTGAAAACGTGTTTTAGCCGGGATAAGATGCATCTAAAGAAGAAACGGAACGACGTTCCTGGTTCCGTTTGGTGCCGTTTCGGTCAAAATTTACGTCGGAGGTAATTGTGGAAGTCAGACAAAGCATCCACAGTGCGCACGCCAAAACGCTGGACACCCAGGGCCTGCGCGATGAATTTTTAGTTGAAAAAGTGTTCGTTGATGACGAATACACCATGGTCTATAGCCATATCGACCGCATCATTGTTGGCGGCATTAAGCCGGTACAGAAAAGCGTCTCTGTCGGCGGCGAAGTGGGCAAGCAACTCGGCGTGGCCTATTTCCTCGAGCGCCGCGAGCTGGGCGTCATCAACATTGGCGGCCCCGGTACCATTACCGTTGACGGCCAGTGCTATGAAATTGGTCACCGCGATGCACTATACGTTGGCAAAGGCGCGAAAGAAGTGGTTTTCACCAGCGTCGATCGCGCAAAACCGGCAAAGTTTTATTACAACTGCGCGCCGGCACATATGACCTTACCAACGAAAAAAGTGACCCCCCAGGATGTCGCGCCAGTCACTCTTGGCGATCCGCTCACCAGTAACCGTCGCACCATCAATAAATATTTCGTGCCGGATGTGCTGGAAACCTGCCAGTTAAGCATGGGGTTGACCGAGCTTGCGCCGGGCAACCTGTGGAATACCATGCCGTGCCATACCCATGAACGCCGCATGGAAGTCTATTTCTACTTCAACATGGAAGAAGATGCCTGCGTCTTCCATATGATGGGGCAGCCGCAGGAAACGCGTCACATTGTGATGCATAACGAGCAGGCGGTCATTTCTCCAAGCTGGTCCATTCACTCGGGTGTCGGTACGCGTGCGTATACCTTCATCTGGGGAATGGTGGGTGAGAACCAGGTCTTTGATGACATGGATCACGTCGCTGTAAAAGATCTGCGCTAATTGCGGGCAGCATAAAACCATGCCTGTCCGGTACAGGCGCTGATAGATTAAGGAACTAACATGATTCTGGATGCATTTTCTCTTCAAGGTAAGGTTGCGGTGGTGAGCGGTTGTGATACCGGTCTGGGTCAGGGGATGGCGCTGGGCCTGGCGGAAGCGGGTTGCGACATTGTCGGTATCAACATTGTTGAACCAACAGAAACCATCGAGCGCGTGACCGCCCTGGGCCGTCGTTTTCTCAGCCTGACCGCCGATCTGCGTCAGATCGACGGCATTCCGGCTCTGCTGGAGCGTGCGGTTGCCGAGTTTGGCAAAATCGACATTCTGGTTAATAACGCCGGTTTGATTCGCCGTGAAGACGCGATCAACTTCAGCGAGAAAGACTGGGACGACGTCATGAACCTGAACATCAAGAGCGTATTCTTTATGTCCCAGGCTGCGGCAAAACACTTCATCGCACAAGGAAACGGTGGCAAGATCATCAACATTGCTTCCATGCTCTCCTTCCAGGGTGGCATCCGCGTTCCGTCTTACACCGCCTCAAAAAGCGGCGTGATGGGCGTAACCCGTCTGCTGGCAAACGAATGGGCGAAGCACAATATCAACGTCAACGCGATTGCGCCGGGCTACATGGCGACCAATAACACCCAGCAACTGCGCGCCGACGAGCAGCGCAGCGCCGAGATCCTCGATCGTATCCCTGCAGCGCGTTGGGGTTTGCCGAGCGATCTGAAAGGGCCTGTGGTGTTCCTCGCGTCGAAAGCAGCTGACTACATCAACGGTTACACCGTGGCTGTTGATGGCGGCTGGCTGGCACGTTAATTTGCCTGCCGGAGCCTGATAAAACCTGCCTGCGGGCAGGTTTTTTTATACCTGCATAATATTTGTCCATATGTATTTAATTGAAAAATCCATATCTATTTCTACTGAAATCACACTCTTATTTATAAATTATAAATAAATTAGATAGTTAAAATTAGTTTAGTGCTTAAACTATATTTTCAAAATTGTAAACTCCATCACAAAACACAATGCCATAGCGAGTTTATCCATATCTTCGCGAATTCCTCACTGACGCTTCCTGCAATTACAGGCTTACTTTCATAGAACATCTTACTTTGTGCAGGCAGGGAAAAAATGGCTTCTATCAGTAATGACTCTGTAATACTTCCGCGTACGTTGCGTGATACCCGGCGGATGAACCTGTTTGTTTCTGTTTCGGCAGCGGTCGCCGGGCTGTTGTTTGGCCTTGATATCGGCGTGATCGCCGGTGCGCTGCCGTTTATTACCGATCATTTTGTGTTGAGCAGTCGCCTGCAAGAGTGGGTGGTGAGCAGCATGATGCTCGGCGCGGCGCTGGGCGCGTTGTTTAACGGCTGGCTCTCGTTCCGCCTGGGGCGTAAATACAGTCTGATGGCTGGTGCAGTGCTGTTTGTTGCCGGTTCACTCGGTTCAGCGTTTGCTGGTAGTGTGGAAATGCTGCTCCTTTCGCGCGTGCTGTTGGGCGTTGCGGTGGGGATTGCCTCTTACACTGCACCGCTCTATCTCTCTGAAATGGCAAGCGAAAACGTGCGTGGCAAGATGATCAGTATGTACCAGTTGATGGTAACGCTAGGGATTGTGCTGGCGTTCCTCTCCGATACCGCGTTCAGCTACAGCGGCAACTGGCGGGCGATGCTCGGCGTGCTGGCGTTGCCGGCGGTGCTGTTGATTATTTTGGTGATTTTCCTCCCCAACAGCCCACGCTGGCTGGCGCAAAAAGGGCGTCATATCGAAGCGGAAGAGGTGCTGCGTATGCTGCGCGATACCTCGGAAAAAGCCCGCGAGGAGCTGAACGAGATCCGCGAAAGCCTGAAACTGAAACAGGGCGGTTTCCAGCTATTTAAAGCCAACCGCAATGTGCGACGCGCCGTTTTCCTCGGCATGTTATTGCAGGCGATGCAGCAGTTTACCGGCATGAACATCATCATGTATTACGCGCCGCGCATCTTTAAAATGGCCGGTTTTACGACCACTGAGGAGCAGATGATCGCCACGCTGGTGGTCGGGCTGACCTTTATGTTCGCCACCTTTATCGCGGTGTTTACGGTGGATAAAGCGGGGCGTAAACCGGCGCTGAAAATTGGTTTCAGCGTGATGGCAATTGGCACGCTGATCCTCGGTTACTGCCTGATGCAGTTTGATAACGGCACGGCGTCCAGCAGCTTATCCTGGCTGTCGGTCGGTATGACCATGATGTGCATTGCCGGGTATGCGATGAGCGCCGCGCCGGTCGTGTGGATCTTGTGTTCGGAGATCCAGCCGCTGAAATGCCGCGACTTTGGTATTACCTGTTCCACCACCACTAACTGGGTGTCGAACATGATTATTGGCGCGAGTTTCCTGACGTTGCTGGATGCGATTGGCGCGGCCGGGACGTTCTGGCTCTATACGGCGCTGAATCTGGCGTTTGTCGGCGTCACGTTCTGGCTGGTGCCAGAAACCAAAAACGTCACGCTGGAGCATATCGAGCGTCGTCTGATGTCCGGCGAGAAACTGCGGGATATTGGGATTTAGTGGTGTGAAATTGCCCGGTAAGCGTAGCGCCACCGGGCAATAACAATTACACCCGCGCCAGATAGAGCGCAGGCATTCCTTCGGCATCCGAGGTGTACAGCACCCACTGATTATCCGGCGTAAACGATGGATGCGGATGCGTCACCTGACGGTCGCCGTCCAGCACTTTCCAGCTACTGTTATGCTGGCAAATCGCTGTCTGCTCGCCGCTGTTGATATTGAAAACCCAGATAAACGGATCGTTAAGATGAATATCGCCGGTATGGTGCGGCGCGCCATCGCCGACTACCAGGCTGCCGTCTTCATTACTCATCAGGTGTGAGCAGGGCGGGATTGCCATTAATTGGTGGTTTTCCAGCGTGCGCGGATCGGCGCTGTAGAGATAACGGCGCGGATCGTTTTCCTGATGCGCCACGTAATAGAGCGCGGAGCCGTCCGGTACCCAGAATTCATGGGTAAAGCTTTCTCCCGGCTGATGCTGGCGTACTTTGCGCAGGTTGCTGCCATCTTCATTAATCAGCCACATGCGCGCATCAATCACATCGCGCGGCCCTTCATGACAAAATGCCACAGTTGAGTCATCAAACGGACGGTAAATCGGGTGCCCCAGCCAGCGTTTTTCCTGCAACAACGTGTCGCGTTTGCCGCTGTGTAAATCAATGCGGATCAACCTGCATTCCGGCTGCGTAAAGTAGAAGTCGCGGAATTTTTGCCAGTCGGTCAGCGGTTGCCAGTCGCTTTTCTTTATTTCGATACCAACCAGTTTTGTGCAGGCGGAATTCGCCACCCAGGTGCCGTAAGCTACCCAGTCGTCATCCACCTGATAAACGATGTGCTCTTCCAGCGTGTGCAGATCAACGCGCCGCAATTCGCGGCTGTTTTTCACATACCACAGCGAACGA
Organism: Pseudomonadota bacterium; assembly: GCA_018261615.1. Lineage (GTDB taxonomy): Bacteria > Pseudomonadota > Gammaproteobacteria > Enterobacterales > Enterobacteriaceae > Kosakonia. The sequence goes on from JAGTSE010000001.1 coordinate 116,192, forward strand.
TCGTCTGCCGATAAAAAGCCGCCGAAAGTATTATCCCCGGAGCCTTCGGTTAACTGTGTTGCTTCGTGACGGGCGAGATCCAGCAAATAGTAATTCCAGTGCCCCTCAAACGCGCCGCCGAAGAGGAGTTTCCCGCCGTCGCGGGTAAAACATTTTTGGTAGAAGTAATTACGGTGACAAATAATATGCGGCGGCGTCAGGCGGATAACCTCGTGCCCCGTTTTTTCATCGTGTTGGCGACGGAAGGTGAGTTGAACAATTTTCCCCTTTGCCATCTGCTGCTCCTTAGATAAAAAATACCCTGCCGTGGGCGGGCAGGGTATGTCGTGATGGAAAAACGTTAGCGCATCGCGCGTTTCAGGATACGTTCAGCCTGGCGCTGGAAGTCAGCGGCCGTTTCTTCCACGGATTTCTGACCATAATCGATGTACTGAATCGCTGTGCCGAACTGGGCAACAATTTGCGGATCGTCAAAGTACGGCGAAACAGAGAGTTTGGTCGGCAGAGACTGCGCCATGCGCAGACCCGCCACCGATGGATCGCTCTCTTTGATCGCACCGTTGGCGGTCAGCGTTTGCACTGCGGCTTTGCTCAGCGGCACACCACGCTCCAGACCCAGCGCTTCCACACCCTCTTTGCTGTTGAGCAGGAAGTTGATCACCTCTGCTGCTTCTTTCGGATGTTTGGTGGATTTACCAATCGACAACATCTGCGCCGGTTTGAAGAACAGACCCGCGTCTGTTGCGCCTGGCAACATCGGGTAATCACCCAGTACCAGTTTGGCTGGTGGCTTCAGGTTGTCGGAATATTTGGTGATGGTAGAGTTCCACATATAAGTACCGGCCCATTCACCTTCGATCCACGGCTTCATCTCATACATGTTGCTCTTACCGAACGACGCGTAATATTTGGTGTCCGGCATGACGTGGCTATCGACCAGTTTTTTATACATCTGGAAGAATTCCACCCACTGCTCGCGGCTGTAGCTGAATTTCTTCGCTTTTTCGTCAACGGCCGGAATGTTGTACTTCTGCACCATGTAAGAGTTCAGCAGCGCCAGCGTATCCTGGTGCTCCAGCACCACCGGGTAATACTGTTTGCCGAGCTTGCTTTCGAAGGTTTTGCCTGCGGCTAACAGTTCATCCCAGGTTTTCGGGAAGGCGACGCCCGCTTTTTTCCACTGCTCATCGTTAAAGTAGAAGACGCGCGCGGTAACAGAGATCGGAATGCCGTTCAGCTTGCCGTCAATGGTGGTGGATTGCAGCTCTTTGGCGTCGAACTGGCTCAAATCGATAATGTCTTTTACCTTATTCAGGTCGTAGAAGCCTTCGCCGTTTTTCGAGAAAATCGGCAACCAGTTCCAGTTGGTTTGCATCACATCCGGTTCGGTGCCGCCAGCGATTTGCGTGGTCAGACGGGAGAGGTGGCCGTCCCAGCCGGTATATTCGGATTTAACGTTGATGTTCGGATGCTGTTTGTGAAACTCTTCCAGCGCTTTTAATGTGACCTGATGACGGCCATTGCCCCCCCACCAGGACATACGCAAGTCAACATTATCAGCAGCAGTTGCGGGTACAGCGCACATGCCCAAAGTTGCGGAGATAACGGCGCCTATAAGCACTTTTTTCATTTTTATACTCCAGAGTTTGTTTAAACTTTATTCTTCAGGCTGCCGCTTTGTTGACTGCGCCTGCGCACCCCGGTCACTTACTGATATAAGTTCGCGGGGATGCACCGACTTGCCGCCTCGGCACATCCCGAAGGATTTCGTTTTTTATAGGGAAATGTTCTGTTCTGTTTTTGCGTCAAAAATATGACACTTATTCATATCAAACTTAAAATACACCTTCCGATGAAGTCCCTTTGCAATCATTGGCTTAGCTTCATCGGAAGGAATTCGTGCCGTTAATTCGTAGCCAGCAACTTTCAGGTAAATAAAGAACTCGTGCCCCATGTTTTCGACACGCACCAGATCGCCGCTGCCGCAGTCTTCATCAAACGGCTCATCGGCAACGGAGACAAATTCCGGACGCACACCGAAGAACACCTCTTTGTCAACATAGCCCGCGACTTTCTCCTGCTGACGGGCATTCAGCGCCAGCGTTTCGTGGCCAAGGGTGATATGCAGTTGCTCGCCCTTTTTCACAATTTTTGCCGGTTTGATGTTCATTTCTGGCGCGCCGATAAAGCCCGCCACGAACATGTTTTTCGGGTAGTGATAGAGGTTGTCCGGGGTATCGACCTGCATGATATGGCCGAGCTTCATCACGCAGATGCGATCGCCCATGGTCATCGCTTCGGTCTGATCGTGGGTGACATACACGGTAGTTGCCGGTTTACCGGATTTCTTCAGTTGCTTGTGCAGGTCGGAAATACGGATGCGCATGGAGGCGCGCAGTTTGGCGTCGAGGTTCGACAGCGGTTCGTCGAACAGGAATACATCCGGTTTTTTCACTATCGCGCGGCCGACCGCCACACGCTGCGCCTGGCCGCCGGAAAGTTGACGTGGCAGTCGGTCCATCAGCTCTTCCAGTTCGAGGATTTTCGCCGCTTCATCCACCTGTTTGGTGATCTCATCTTTCGGCAACTTGCTCAGCTTCAGGCCGAAGGCGAGGTTTTCCCGCACGGTCATATGCGGGTAGAGCGCGTAGTTCTGGAACACCATGGCAATACCGCGTGCCTTCGGTGCGAGGTTATTGACGATCTTCTCGCCGATGCGCACTTCGCCACCGCTGATGGTTTCAAGGCCTGCCAGCATGCGTAGGGTGGTGGATTTGGCGCAGCCGCTTGGTCCGACAATCACCATAAATTCACCGTCGGCAATTTTCAGGTCGATACCATGTACCGCTTTGAAACCGTTGGAGTAGACTTTTTCCAGTTTGTTGAAAATCACTTCAGCCATGATACTTCCCTCTTAACCTTTAATTCCGCTGCTGGTTACGCCCTGTACGAAGTAGCGTTGTGCCAGGAAGAAGACAATGATGGACGGCAGAATGGAGATACTCGCCATTGCCAGAATTTCGTTCCATGGAGCACCTTCGGTCACGTCGATGGACATTTTCAGCGCCAGTGCAATCGGGTATTTATCCACGCTGTAGACGTAAATCAGCGGCCCAATAAAGTCGTTCATTGACCACATGAACTGGAACAGTGCGACGGAGATAATGGCCGGTTTCAGGATCGGCACCACCACATACCACAGCACCTGCCAGGAGTTACACCCGTCGATCTGCGCCGCTTCTTCCATGTCGCGCGGCACGCCGCGTAAGAACTGAATCAACATAAAGACGAAGAAACCTTGCGTGGCGAAAGCCAGCGGCAGATAGAGCGGCATATAGCTGTTAAGCATGCCCATTTCACGGAACATCAGGTACTGCGGGATCAGCAACACGGTGCTCGGCAGCAGCATGGTGGCGATCAGCGTACCGAACCAGAAGTTCTTCCACGGGATCTCAAAGCGGGCGAAACCGTAAGCCACCACTGTTGAGGAGATGATCGTCAGGATCACTTTCGGGATCACATACTTAAAGGTGTTCAGCATGTAATGCCCGAAGGTGTACTCCGTTCCGGTTTTCCAGCCGTTGATAAAACCGTCCCACGTTGCGTGCGTAGGCCACAGCCCCAGCGTGGTGAAGATTTCGTGGTTCGGTTTGAACGACGCAGAGAACATCCACGCCAGCGGATAAAGCATTAACAGGCCGACAAAGAGCAGGATCGTATAGCGTATCCAGGCGCTGATTTTCTCGCGGCGCAGGGTGCGCGCTACTTCACGTTCGGCTTCCTTCATGCCCGGCGTGAGATGTTGTATATCAGCCATTTTTGCCTCCCTTATCGGCAGAGTAGAACACCCAATATTTCGAGGATTTAAAGGCGATGGAGGCAAAGACCGCCACGACCAGGAACAGAACCCAGGCCAGCGCCGCACCGTAGCCCATATCGAAATATTTGAAGGCGGTATCGTAGATGTAGAGTGAGAACAGATAGGTGTAATAGGTCGGGCCGCCGCCGGTGATGACATACGGGCCGGTAAACTCCTGGAACGCCTGCGTGGTCTGCATAATAAAGTTGAAGAAAATCACCGGCGTAATCAATGGTACGGTCACTTTCATGAACATCTGCCACTTGCTGGCGCCATCGATCATTGCCGCTTCGTACTGGGATTGCGGGACGTTTTGCAGAGCAGCAAGGAAGATCACCATTGCAGAGCCAAACTGCCACACACGCAGCAGTGTTACCGACATCAGCGCCAGCGACGGTTCACCCAGCCAGTTGATCGGATCCAGGCCGAACACGGCGATAAAGCTGTTCAACAGGCCATCAATGGCGAACAGTGCGCGCCACAGCACGGCAATGGCGACAGAGCTGCCGAGAATGGACGGAATGTAGTAAGCCGTACGGAAAAAGCCGATGCCGCGAAGTTTAAAATTCAGCACAAAGGCAATACCCAGCGCAAAGGCAAGCTTCAGCGGGATGGTCAAAAAGACATAAGCAAAAGTCACGCCCATTGATTTCCAGAAGAGGGTATCTTCAGTAAACATGTAGCGATAGTTTTCGATGCCGTTAAATACCGGCGGGCTCATCAAATCATACTCAGTAAAACTGAGAAAGAATGATGAAATGAATGGGAAAGCTGTAAAGACTATCAACCCAATAATGTAGGGCGATATCCAGGCCAATCCCAGTAGTCTGTTTTCATTCATACATACCTACCTGGCGAACAATGTGTAATACGGATTCTGAACGTTACTTTCTCCCGCCGCCGTAGCCGCGGGGATAAAAACAGTGTTTGTATGTGCGCTTGCTCACAATATTTGCTTTGACTAACGCTGTGTAAATGTAACCACCAGAAATCATTAACAAAATACTTATTTTAATAACATCTGAACATGCATTCTTGATTTGTAAAACATCGTTTTAAAATATTTTATTGGGTTTTAAATTTGCGTCATTCGATTAATTCGCGAAATGTGATCAAAGTCGAAACGATGTTTCAATAAAGTGATGTGGCAGCGTTTTCCGCCTGAAAAACACGGGATTTATAGAATCATCCAGGGGAAATAAACGCGTAATGTTGTCGCGGATTAAGTATCACAGAATGAAACCATTCAAAATGAAAACTATTATCTGGCGAATTATTTTACTGTCTGTGGAAAATAAAAAACGCCCCTAATAATGGGGGCGTTAATTAGGGTGCTTACTATAATGATTTTAAGAAATCTTCGCGCACCGGGGTGAAGGTATCAAGCAGGGTTCCCGCCTTCAGGCAGACGCAACCGTGCATAATGTGCGGTTGCTTATAAAGAGTATCGCCTGTGGTGACGATATGTTTCTTATCACCGATGGTAAATTCGAACTCACCGGATAAGACATAGGTGAGTTGTTCGTGAGGATGGTTGTGCATTGGGCCGATGGCACCTTGTTCGAACATGACTTCTACCGCCATCATTTTGCCGCCATGGGCGAGTATACGACGCGTTACGCCGTTGCCCAGATCGTCAAGCTGAGTGTCTTTATGGAAGATAAACATCGGGCTGTCCTGTAGTGAAGAAAACAGTTAGTGAAACATTGTTTCAAAATAATTTATCTCAGCGTTCCTCAAAAATAAACGCGAGACCAGAGAAGTTGAAAGTCGATCACAACTTTGATTGACTGATTGCAAAACCTGACGGAGAAACGCTATGAAAACGATAGGGCTGCTGGGTGGGATGAGCTGGGAATCGACCATCCCTTACTATCGCCTGATTAATGAGGGTGTGAAGGCCCGGATGGGAGGTTTGCACTCCGCCAGTTTGTTGCTGCACAGCCTGGATTTTCACGAAATCGAAGCCTGCCAGGCAACGGCGCAGTGGCACAAAGCGGGCGAGATCCTCGCACAGGCTGCAGCGGGTCTGGAGCAGGCTGGCGCGCAGGCCATTGTGCTTTGTACCAACACCATGCACAAAGTGGCCGGGCAAATTGAAGAGCGTTGCCATATTCCGTTCCTGCATATTGCCGACGCCACCGGGCGAGCCATTGAAAGCGCGGGCATGCGCAATGTCGCGCTGCTGGGCACGCGTTACACCATGGAGCAGGATTTTTACCGTGGCCGCCTGGAAAAACAGTTTGGCATCGAAACCTCCGTGCCGGGCCCGGAAGATCGCGAGCGCATTAACGACATCATCTTTAGTGAGCTCTGTCTGGGGACGTTTACCGATGAATCTCGTTACTATTTTGTTAATTTAATCAAAAAATTAGCAGGCGAAGGCGCGGAAGGGGTTATTTTCGGTTGCACCGAGATTGGCCTGCTGCTGCCAGAAACACATTGTCCAATTAAGGTGTTTGACACCGCCGCGCTGCATGCGGCCGATGCGGTGAATTTTATGCTCTCTTAAGACTCGCCCAGCATGGCGGCCAGTGGCTGGGCGATCAGCGGCATGGCTGCCTGTAAATGGTGAGCGAAAGCATCCACCAGCGCCGATGCCGGGCGATGCAGTGGGCGGATCAGGCTGACAGTAAAGGGCACGTCGATACTGAAACGGCGCACGGCGATACCGCTGGCGGCGTAGTCCAGTGCCGTCAGCGGGTTAACCACCGAAAGCCCAACGCCCGCGCGTACCATTGCACAAACCGAGGCGGCGCTGTGGGTTTCCAGCACCATTCGCCGCTTCACCTGATGTTCCGTAAACAGCGCATCCAGCAGTTGCCGATAGCTGTCGGTACGCGACAGGCTGATGTAATTCACCCCCTGAAAATCGGCTGGAGTCAGCACCGTTTTGTTGGCCAGCGGGTGATCCTGCGGCATCACGCACACTTCATTACAGGTCAGCAGCGGCGTGCGTTCAGTGCCCGCCGGGGTGCTAAGTGTTTCGGTCAGGCCTAAATCATGGCGCTGTGCCGACAGCCACTCCTCCAGCAGCGGCGACTCCTGCGGCACAATGTTCAGGCTGACATCCGGATAGCGGGCGAGAAAAGGTTGTAACAGTAGCGGTAAAAAAGACTGCGAGAAGACGGGCAGGCAAGCGACGGAGAGCTCCCCCTGACGAAACTCGCGCAGGCTTTCGGCGACGCTGACAATTCGGTCCAGCCCGTACCACGAGCGCTGTACCTCTTCAAACAGCCGCAGCCCTTGCACCGTGGGATGCAAACGCCCGCGCGAACGTTCAAACAGCTTCAGCCCCAACACCTTTTCACAGCGTGCCAACTCGCGGCTGACTGTCGGCTGAGAGGTATGCAGCAATGCTGCGGCTTCAGTTAGATTGCCGGTGGTCATCACCGCGTGAAAAATTTCGATATGGCGCAAGTTAACGGCTGGCATCGCGGAATCCTGTTGCTGTGGATTATCCATATCATTTTTGCATAGAGTAGCGATAAAACGATATTTTTTATTCGCTTCGCGCTGTGGCGTAATCAGTAAAAATTACCAACGGAGTTCACCATGCCACGCTCACTACACCAGACCGATACCGACCTGAATGCCGAAAACCTGCTGCGGCTGCCTGCTGAATTTGGCTGCCCGGTATGGGTTTATGATGCGCAAATTATTCGCGCGCAAATCGCCAAACTCAGCGCGTTTGATGTGGTGCGTTTCGCGCAAAAGGCGTGCTCAAACATTCATATTCTGCGCCTGATGCGCGAGCAGGGCGTGAAAGTCGATTCAGTGTCGCTGGGCGAGATCGAGCGTGCATTAGCGGCGGGTTACGATCCGCAAACGCATCCGGACGATATTGTGTTCACTGCCGATGTGATTGATGATGCCACATTGGCGCGGGTTAGCGAGCTGGGCATTGCGGTGAATGCCGGTTCCGTCGATATGCTGGAACAGCTCGGCGCCGTGTCACCGGGCCATCGCGTCTGGCTGCGCGTCAACCCGGGCTTTGGCCACGGCCACAGCCAGAAAACCAATACCGGCGGTGAAAACAGCAAACACGGTATCTGGTACAGCGATCTCAATGCGGCGCTGGCGGTGATGCAGCGCTATCAGCTAAAACTGGCGGGTATTCACATGCACATCGGTTCCGGCGTTGATTACGGACATCTTGAGCAGGTGTGCGGCGCGATGGTGCGGCAGGTGGTAGATTTCGGCCAGGATCTGCCGGCGATCTCTGCCGGTGGCGGGCTTTCTATTCCCTATCATGAAGGGGAAGACCAGGTTGATACGTCTCACTATTTTGGTTTGTGGAATACCGCGCGCGAGCAAATTGCGAAACATCTCGGCCATGCGGTGAAACTGGAGATCGAGCCTGGCCGTTTCCTGGTGGCGGAATCCGGCGTGCTGGTATCGCAGGTGCGCAGTGTGAAGAATATGGGCAGCCGCCACTTTGTGCTGATCGACGCGGGTTTTAACGATCTGATGCGCCCGGCGATGTATGGTAGCTATCACCACATTACTGCACTGGCTGGCGATGGCCGCGATCTGCGTCAGGCTGAACTTATCGACACCGTGGTTGCGGGGCCGCTGTGTGAATCCGGCGATGTCTTTACCCAACAAGAGGGCGGCAAAGTGGAAACCCGCGCGCTGCCTGCGGTAAAAGCGGGGGATTATCTGGTACTGCACGATACCGGTGCGTACGGCGCATCGATGTCGTCAAACTACAACAGCCGCCCGCTGCTGCCGGAAGTGCTGTTTGATCATGGTGTTGCGCGTCTGATCCGCCGTCGTCAGACTATCGACGAACTGCTGGCGCTGGAGCAGTTCTAATCCTGATACGGTCCTGCCGCCACCGAGTCGCACCGATCGGCTCGGTGATGCAAGCGATCTCTCCCCCAGCTCTTCCATCGCCTTAAAAACCTGAGCGCGGGTCCTCTCTTTGACGTGACCCGCACCCGGGAAAACCGTCGCTTTCGACATGCCTGCGCGCAGTGAAATGTCCAGCATTGTGACCATGACACACCTTCCGCATTAATGGCAGGCCGTTTAACACAGCCATTTCGCGGGTTAAGGCGCAGCGGGCGGTTTGGCTTAAGTACGGAAGTATCCCTGAAAAAGCCAATGCGGTATGCCAATGTGAGTAATCGCTTTGTTTTGGAATACCAGTGGAGGGCTTGAGAGCCGGGTCACAGAACTTTTCCAACGCTGTCGCTATTTTTGGTATGCCAAATGGAATCCGGCTGTATACCTGTACCGATAAAAAAGCCCCCCTTAACTGAGGTGTGACCCTATGGCCCTACAAGAAAAGCTCATCGATTCTCTGGGTAGTTTTGCCACCAGGTTCAACAGCTATCGCTATATCATGGCGATCAAATCTTCGTTTATCACGCTGATGCCGGTCATTATTGTCGGCGCGTTCTCGGTGTTGATTTCCAACATGGTGCTGGATCCAAAAAATGGTCTCGCCAGCTTCCAGGCGCTGTCGTTTCTCGCCGCGCTAAAACCGATTACCAGCGCCCTTAACTATGCCACGCTGAACTTTCTCAACATTGGCGCGGTGTTCTTAATTGGTATTGAACTGGGTCGCATTAACGGCATCAAGTCGCTGTTTCCCGGTCTGCTGGCGGTGATCTGCTTTATCTGCGTGACGCCCACCACCGTCGAGATGCTGGTGGATGGTCAGATGCACGTAGTGAAAGATGTGCTGCTGCGCCAGTTCTCCGATACCCGCAGCCTGTTCCTCGGCATGTTTATCGCCATTTTGTCGGTGGAAGTTTACTGCTGGCTGGAAAATCGCGAGAGCCTGAAGATCAAAATGCCGGATACTGTGCCGCCGAACGTTTCCGCCTCGTTCTCGGCGCTGATCCCGGCGATCATTACCACCACGCTGATCGCCACTTTCGGCTTCGTCTTCCATCAGGTGACCGGCATGTATCTGTATGACGCCGTGTATCAGGTGGTGCAGCAACCGCTGGAGCGCGTGGTACAAAGCCTGCCCGGCATTCTGCTGCTGATGTTTGTCGCACAGCTGTTCTGGGTAATCGGTATTCACGGCAATCAGATGATCAAACCGATCCGCGAGCCGCTGCTGCTGGGGGCGATCACCGTCAATATGAGCGCCTTTGAACAGGGTAAAGAGGTGCCGAACATCATCACCATGCCGTTCTGGGATGTGTACATGAGTATCGGCGGTTCCGGCCTGACCATCGGCCTGCTGATTGCGGTAATGATCGGCACAAAACGCAAAGAGATGAAAGAGATCGCCAAGCTATCGATAGGGCCCGGGATCTTCAATATTAACGAGCCGGTGATCTTCGGTATGCCGATCATGCTGAACCCAATCCTCGCTATTCCGTTCATTATCACCCCGCTGGTGACCGGCTCGATCGGCTACTTCGCGACGGTAACCGGTTTTGCCGGGAAAGCGGTGGTGATGGTGCCCTGGACGACGCCGCCGTTGATCAATGCCTGGCTCTCCACTGCGGGTTCGATGGGCGCGGTGGTTACCCAGCTAATCTGCATTGTTACCGCCGTCGTTATCTATCTGCCGTTTGTGAAGATCGCCTCCCGCCGCGCGGAACAGGCGCAATTACAGGCGCAAGCCATCAATAATGCCTGAGGATGTTATGAGTACAGAAACCATCGCCATCCCGCCGTCGTTTATTCTGGGTGCGGCGGCATCGGCCTGGCAAACCGAAGGCTGGGAAGGGAAAAAAGCGGGTCAGGATTCGTGGCCCGATCTCTGGTACAAAAACGATCGTCACGTCTGGCATGAAGGTTATGGCCCTGCGGTGGCAACGAATTTCTACCAACGTTTTCGCGAAGATGTGCAACTGATGAAGCAGGCGGGGCTGACCCACTACCGCACCTCGATCAACTGGTCGCGTTTTCTCACCGATTACGAGCAGGGCGTGGTGGATGAGACTTACGCCAGCTATTACGACCAGCTTTTTGATGAGATGCAGCGCCACGGTATTACGCCGATGATCTGTCTGGAGCACTACGAACTGCCGGGTTATCTGCTGGAAACGTACGGTGGCTGGGCATCGAAGAGAGTGGTCGAACTCTATCTGCTGTACGTTGAGAAAGTGCTTGAGCGCTTCCACCATAAAGTCACGCGCTGGTTTACCTTTAATGAACCGATTGTGGTGCAAACCCGCGTCTACCTTGATGCGCTGCGCTGGCCATATGAGCAGAACACCAACACCTGGATGCAGTGGAATCATCACAAAAACCTGGCGACGGCAAAAGTGGTGAAGCTGTTTCGCGAGAAGGGCTACGCCGGAACCGTCGGTTGCATTCTCAACCCGGAAGTGACTTACCCGCGTTCCAGCGCCCCGCACGATGTGCTGGCGGCACAGCGTTACGATCTCTTCTATAACCGCGTGTTCCTTGATCCGCTAGTGAAAGGCCACTATCCGCAGGAACTGATGGATCTGCTGGACAAACATAACGTTAAATGGGATTACAGCGCAGAGGAACTGGCGATCATCCGCGACAACACCGTCGATGAACTGGGTATCAATCTTTACTATCCGCACCGTGTTAAAGCGCCGTCGCGCGCCTGGTACCCGGAGACACCGTTTCATCCGGCGTATTACTATGAGCCGTTTGAGCTGCCGGGCCGAAAGATGAACAAATCGCGCGGCTGGGAGATCCTGCCGGAGATCATCTATGACATGGCGATGCGCATCAAAAACGAGTACGGCAATATTCCGTGGTTTGTTGCAGAAAGCGGCATGGGCGTAGAGAACGAAGGGCAGTTCCGCGATGTCGAAGGAACCATCGAGGATGATTACCGCATTGATTTCATCGCCGCGCATCTGTATCAGGCGCTGCGGGCGCGGGAAGCGGGCGCGAACTGCCACGGTTATATGCTGTGGGCGTTTACCGACAATGTTTCGCCAATGAACGCCTTTAAAAACCGCTATGGGCTGGTGGAGATCGATCTGCAACACAATCGCGATCGGCGGGCGAAAAAATCGCTGCGCTGGTTCCGCGCGCTGAGTGATGAGCGCCGGTTGACCCTTACCCTTGATGATGAAGTAAGATAGCGGGCAATAACTGATAAGTGCAGGTGATATTGTGGAGAAGGCCGTCGTTCCGCCGGAAAAAAAACAGTACCAGGAGATTGGCGAGGATTTACGCGAGCAAATCATCCAGGGGCATTATCCCGTTGGCTCCCGCCTGCCGCCGGAGCGCAATATCGCCGAAAAATATGGCGTCAGCCGCACCATTGTGCGCGAAGCGCTGTTAATGCTGGAATTGCAGGGCACGGTTGATATTCGCCAGGGTTCGGGCGTCTATGTGATGCGTATTCCGCAGGTCCATGAAAACGAGGAAGAGCGCTTTCTCAGCAGCGATGTTGGCCCGTTCGAGATCCTGCAAGCGCGCCAACTGCTGGAGAGCAATATTGCTGCCTTTGCGGCGACCATGGCCACGCGAGCGGATGTTGACAATCTGCGGCGCATTCTCGAACAGGAGCAGCGTGCTATCGCTCTGAATGACACCACCCAGGACAACAGCAAGATGTTTCATCTGGTGCTGGCCGGGGCTTCGCAAAACCAGATGCTGCTGGCAACGGTAGAGAGCATCTGGCACCAGATGGACAGCAGCCCGCTGTGGCAACAGTTTAATGTGCATATTGCCAGCCGTCCGTATCGTCTGAAATGGCTGGGCGACCGGCAAACACTGCTGGCAGCGGTGCGTCGCCGCGATGTGATGGGTGCCTGGCAGGCGATGTGGCAGCATCTGGAAAATGTCAAAAAAAGTCTGCTGGAGCTATCGGATGAAGATGCGCCGGACTTCGACGGCTATCTGTTTGAATCCGTTCCCATCTTCCAGGGGAAACTGATGTGAAAATTCTTCCTCTCTACGAAGTGCCGCATTTTGCGCCGCAGGTTATCGAGTGGCTGTGGCATGAGTTTGGCCATTCCCTGTCGCGCGATTTTTTCGCCAGCATTATTGATCACAGCCAGACGCCGGGCGCGTTACCGCTGACGTTTGTACTGGTTGACGGCGATGAACTGCTGGCGACCGTGGGGCTATGGCGTTGCGATTTGATCAGCCGTCAGGATCTCTTTCCGTGGCTGGCCGCACTGTATGTAAAAGAAAGCGCGCGTGGGCAGGGGCTGGCCGGGCAGCTACAGCAGCATATGATGGTGCAGGCAAAAGCAATGGGATTTAGCCAGTTACATCTCTATTCCGCCTGCCGCGATTTTTATGAGCGCTACGGCTGGGAGTATATTGGTGACGGGCTGGATTATCCGAACGCCCTTGTGCATTTGTATCGCATTGCGCTGTGAGTTTTTTGGCTAAACGCAGAAGAGTGTGCTGGCCGGATAAGCGTTGGCGCCTTCCGGCAAGCAATGAGACTCAAGGCAACCTGCGTTAACTCTCCTGCAGGGCAATCACTGAATGGCGGCGTACCAGCGTCGGGTTAAACAGATGTGTTATCTCCGGTAGCGGCCGGTTTTCCGCCAGTGCCAGAGCCAGCTCGGCGGCCTGCGTCGCCATGGTGACAATCGGGTAACGAACGGTGGTCAGCCGGGGGCGCACATAGCGCGACACCAGCACATCGTCGAAGCCTATCAGCGAAATTTCGCCCGGCACATTGATGCCATTATCATTAAGTACGCCCATTGCGCCCGCTGCCATGGAATCGTTGTAACAGGCGACGGCGGTAAAGTTTCTGCCGCGACCTAACAGTTCGGTCATTGCTTGTTCGCCGCCGCTTTCATCTGGCTCGGCAAAAGTCACCAGCCGGTCATTGCACGGCAGGCCATTCTCTTTAAGCGCATCGTAATAACCCTGCAAACGATCTTCCGCGTCGGAAATGGCGTGGTTTGAGCAGAGGTAACCTATGCGCGTATGGCCTTGCTGGATCAGGTGGCGGGTTGCCAGCCACGCGCCGTAGCGGTCGTCGAGTGCCACGCAGCGCTGTTCAAAACCCGGCAGAATACGGTTGATCAGTACCATGCCTGGAATTTGCTTCATCAGCGAAGCTAGTTCTTCATCGGGGATGATTTTGGCGTGGACCACCAGCGCGCCGCAGCGGTGGCGGATCAACTGCTCAATGGCTTTGCGCTCTTTCTCTTCGTTGTGGTAGCCGTTGCCAATCAGCAGAAAATTACCGGTGGCGGAAGCGACTTGTTCAACGGCTTTCACCATCGCGCCGAAAAAGGGGTCTGAAACATCGGCCACCACCAGACCGACTGTTTCCGTCGATTGCTGCGCCAGCGCGCGCGCGTTGGCGTTTGGGTGATAATTCAGCGTATCCATTGCACTCTGCACCGCCAGCCGTGAGGATTCGCTCGCTTTTGGCGAGTCGTTAATCACACGGGAAACCGTAGCAACGGAGACGCCTGCCAGCCGTGCTACATCTTTAATGGTCGCCATGGCGTACCTTCCTTAGGGGTAAGCGTTTACACACTGCGTAGTGTTACGGAAAAGAGATGGCTAATCAAGGCAGTTACCCGATGGTGGTGTGCAAACGTGAACTGAGGCGGTGGAAAGCCATGGAACCGTTACACAAAAAAGTTTTGCCGATTAATACAGGTAAAACCTTTAGTTACACTTTGCGCAGAGCTGTTTCGATTGTCTGCTGGTGGCGCGTTCTCCCCCATGACAGAGTGGTTATCCCAGAGGTATTGATAGGTGAGCGCAACCCCCGGGTTGTATACTCGAATTACACCAACCTGCGCAGATGCGCAGGTTTTTTTTGCCTGCGTTGTAACAAGCAGAGTGAATCGACATACCTCGTTTCACTTCGGCTCATTCCCTTGCTTTTTCCCGCTGGCGATACGCCCGCGCCAACGCCAAAATCAAGATCCCAGAGGTATTGATTGGTGATTTATTCGGTACGCTCTTCGTACTCATGTCTTGCACCAACCTGCGCGGACGCGCAGGTTTTTTTTGCCCTGAATTCCTCCTCCGGTACTTCTCGTGTAATCTGCCACAATTTGCAAACTTACTTATTTCACTGGCAAAAGGAGTTGAGATGCTACTGGGCTTTTTTCGTGGGCTGTTTCGCGTTTTGTTCCGGGTGCAGTTGACCGGCAGAACTGAAGCACTACACGGAGAACGTGTGTTAATTACCCCTAACCATGTCTCCTTTATTGATGGCATTCTGCTGGCGCTGTTTCTGCCTGTACGCCCGGTTTTTGCGGTTTATTCCTCGATCAGCAGCCAGTGGTATATGAGTTGGATCCGCTCTATCGTTGACTTTGTTCCCCTCGATCCCACTAAACCAATGTCGATTAAACATCTGGTACGCCTAATCGAGCAGGGCCGCCCGGTGGTTATTTTCCCGGAAGGGCGCATTTCGCTCTCAGGTTCACTGATGAAAATCTATGACGGCGCGGGGTTTGTCGCCGCCAAATCGGGCGCAACGGTAATACCGCTGCGTATTGATGGCGCAGAGCTGACTTATTTCAGCCGCCTGAAAGGGCTGGTCAAACAGCGCCTGTTCCCGCGTATTACGCTGCATATTCTGCCGCCGACATCCTTGCCGATGCCGGAGGCACCGCGCGCGCGCGATCGCCGTAAAATCGCTGGCGAGATGCTGCACCAAATCATGATGGAAGCGCGCATGGCCGTGCGTCCGCGCGAAACGCTGTTTGAAGCATTCCTCGCCGCGCAGTACCGTTTTGGCGCCAACAAGCCCTGCGTCGAAGACATCAACTTTACTCCCGACAGCTACCGCAAGCTGCTCACGAAGACGCTGTTCGTCGCGCGTATCCTGGGAAAATACAGTGAGCAGGGGGATAAAATTGGCCTGATGCTGCCCAACGCAGGCATCAGCGTGGCGGTCATTTTCGGTGCGATTGCCCGTGGCCGAATTCCGGCGATGATGAACTACACCGCCGGGGTTAAAGGACTTGGCAGCGCTATCACGGCGGCGCAAATCAAAACCATCTTCACCTCGCGAACCTTTATAGATAAAGGCAAGCTCTGGCATCTGCCGGAGCAGCTTACCCAGGTGCGCTGGATCTATCTGGAAGATCTGAAGGGTGATGTCACGCTGGAAGATAAGGTGTGGATTTTCCGCCATTTGCTGACGCCGTTAAAAGCGCAGGTGGCGCAGAAGCCGGAGGATCCGGCGCTGGTGCTGTTTACCTCTGGTTCTGAAGGCAACCCGAAAGGGGTGGTGCATAGCCACAAGAGCATTCTGGCTAACGTTGAGCAGATCAAAACCATCGCTGACTTTACCGCCAACGACCGCTTTATGTCGGCACTGCCGCTGTTCCACTCGTTTGGCCTGACGGTAGGGTTGTTTACGCCCCTACTGACTGGTGCGGAAGTGTTTCTCTATCCCAGTCCGCTGCACTATCGCGTGGTGCCGGAGCTGGTCTATGACCGCAACTGTACCGTGCTGTTTGGCACCTCGACCTTTCTCGGCAACTATGCGCGTTTCGCCAATCCTTACGACTTTTTCCGCCTGCGGTATGTCGTGGCTGGTGCCGAGAAGTTACAGGAGAGCACGCGGCAGTTGTGGCAGGACAAATTCGGCCTGCGTATTCTGGAAGGCTATGGCGTGACCGAATGTGCTCCGGTGGTTTCGATTAACGTGCCGATGGCGGCGAAACCGGGCACGGTTGGCCGTATTCTGCCGGGAATGGATGCGCGTCTAATGGCGGTGCCGGGCATTGAAGAGGGCGGACGCCTGCAACTGAAAGGGCCAAACGTGATGACCGGTTATCTGCGGGTGGAAAACCCCGGCGTGCTGGAAGCGCCGTCAGCGGAGAATATTCACGGCGAGCAGGAAGCTGGTTGGTACGACACCGGCGATATTGTGCGCTTTGATGAGCAGGGGTTTGTGCAGATTCAGGGGCGCGCGAAGCGTTTTGCCAAAATTGCAGGTGAGATGATCTCACTGGAGACGGTGGAACAACTTGCCCTGGCGGTGTCGCCGGAGAAAATGCATGCCACGGTGATTAAAAGTGATGCCAGCAAAGGTGAAGCGCTGGTGATGTTTACGAGCGATGAATCGCTGACGCGCGACAAACTTCTGCAGTATGCGCGTGTGCAGGGCATTCCTGAGCTGGCGGTACCGCGTGACATTCGTTATCTCAAGCAACTGCCAGTGCTGGGTAGCGGCAAGCCTGATTTTGTCACGATCAAAATGATGGTTGACGAGGCGGAAACCCAACATGCTTAAACCTGAGATGAACGCTTCGCTATGGTCGCGTGGAATGATGGCGGTGATCGCCGCCCAGTTCCTTTCGGCATTTGGCGACAATGCTCTGCTGTTTGCCACGCTGGCGCTGCTGAAGGCTGAGTTTTACCCGGACTGGAGCCAGCCGATCCTGCAAATGGTGTTTGTGGGCGCTTACATCCTGTTTGCTCCTTTTGTCGGCCAGGTGGCGGACAATTTCGCCAAAGGCCGGGTAATGATGATGGCGAACGGCTTAAAGCTGCTGGGTGCCGTGAGCATTTGCTTTGGCGTGAATCCGTTTGTCGGCTATCTGCTAGTGGGCATTGGCGCGGCGGCTTACTCTCCGGCGAAATACGGTATCCTCGGCGAGATCACCTCCGGGGATAAGCTGGTTAAAGCCAATGGTCTGATGGAGTCATCTACCATTGCCGCCATTCTGCTCGGTTCGGTAGCGGGTGGTGTGCTGGCCGACTGGCATGTGCTTGCTGCGCTGGGTGTCTGTGCGCTGGTTTATGCGGGCGCGGTCATTGCCAATTTACTGATCCCTAAGCTGCCCGCTGCGCGGCCGGGGCAACCCTGGCGTTTTACGCCGATGACTCGCAGTTTCTTTAGCGCCTGCAAAAGTTTGTGGTGCAACGGTGAAACCCGCTTTTCGCTGGTTGGCACCAGCCTGTTCTGGGGCGCGGGTGTGACGCTGCGCTTCCTGTTGGTACTGTGGGTGCCGGTGGCGCTGGGTATTACTGACCACGCCACGCCGACCTATCTGAACGCGATGGTGGCGGTCGGGATTGTCGTTGGTGCCGGGCTGGCGGCGAAGCTGGTCACGCTGGAAACTGTTGCGCGCTGTATGCCTGCGGGGGTTTTGATTGGCGTCGCGGTGGTGCTGTTTTCGTTACAACATGCTTTGCTGCCTGCTTATGGCGTTCTGATGTTGATCGGCGTGCTGGGCGGCTTTTTTGTCGTGCCGCTGAATGCGCTACTACAGGCGATCGGTAAGGCGTCGGTCGGTGCGGGCAATGCGATTGCCGTGCAGAATCTCGGCGAAAACATGGCAATGCTGCTGATGCTGGGTCTGTACTCGCTGGCGGTAAAAGCCGGTACTCCGGTGGTGGGAACGGGCGTTGGCTTTGGCGTGATTTTTGCGCTGGCGATAGCGGCGCTGTGGTTCTGGCAGCGCCGTCGGTAAGTTTACGGCGCCGGGTAGGTATATACCTGGTGCACTGCTTCAATCTCCGCCAGCACATCCTGGCTCAGATCCAGATGCAGACTTTCCACATTGGTTTTCAGTTGTTCCATCGTCGTCGCGCCCAGCAGGGTGCTGGCGACGAAGGGCTGACGACGGACAAACGCCAGCGCCATCTGCGCCGGATCGAGATTGTGTCGCTTCGCAATATCCACATAGGCCGCCACCGCTTTTTGCGCCTGCTCGCCGCTGTAACGCGTAAAGCGGCTGAACAGTGTATTGCGTGCGCCCGCGGGTTTCGCCCCGTTGAGGTATTTCCCGGTCAGCGTGCCGAAGGCGAGGCAGGAATACGCCAGCAGTTCGACACCTTCATACTGGCTCACTTCCGCAAGGCCCACTTCAAAGCTGCGGTTTAACAGGCTGTACGGGTTCTGGATGGTGACAATGCGCGGCAGCTCATGTTTTTCCGCCAGATGCAGATAGCGCATCACGCCAAAGGCGGTTTCGTTAGAGACGCCGATATAACGAATTTTGCCCGCGCGCTGAAACTCAGTCAGTGCTTCCAGCGTCTCCAGCAGCGTCACGACCGGCGAGCTTTCTACCCAGCTATAGCCCAGCTTGCCGAAGCAGTTGGTGGAGCGCTGCGGCCAGTGAATCTGGTAGAGATCGAGATAATCGGTTTGCAGACGTTTTAAACTTTCCTCCAGCGCGCTGCGGATATTTTTACGATCGAGCGCCTGATCCGGACGGATCCCGCGGTCATTGTTACGGCTTGGGCCGCTGACTTTGGAGGCGATAACCAGCTTTTCGCGGTTGCCGCGTTTTGCCAGCCAGTTGCCGACATAGGTTTCGGTTAAACCCTGCGTTTCCGGGCGTGGCGGAACAGGGTACATCTCTGCGACATCAATCAGGTTGATTCCCTGGCTGACGGCGTAATCGAGCTGTGCATGGGCGTCGGCTTCGCTGTTTTGTTCACCAAACGTCATTGTGCCCAGCCCCAGGGTGCTGATTTCCAGCGAACTGTGGGGGATACGGTGATACTGCATAGCCGGCTTCCTCAAAAATGCAACGTCAGTAGTCCTGACAAAGGACTATAAACATGGCAGAGGGGAAGCAAAAGGGAAAGGGAAAATTCACAAAAAGGTCAGCAGGTCACTGACCTTTAAAGGTATTTCTTAGCGTTCGATAATCTGGGAGACATCATCACGGTTAATCTGCATTTTGTTGCCTTGCTGATCGCGATAGCTGACCAGCCCGGTATTATCATCAATCTCCGGCTTACCATCCGTCAGGATCATTCTGCCGTCTTTTGTTGCCATTACGTAATCGCTGCTGCATCCGGAAACCGCAAAAGCTAAACCCACTGCGGAAATAATCACTGCCCATTTTTTCATCGCTCAGACCTCTCATTACATGCGTCACATGCGTCATACACTAGTCTAGTAATAACCTGTTGTTTCATTATGGAAAAGGGCGATTTTCTGAAAATAGCGCTGTAGAGCAGATAAAGGTTGAAATAAAGGTTGAAAAAAGGCTTCCCCGGTCGGGGAAGCCTTTTGCTTACAGCGGATTTTTCTTGTTACGCAACAGGTTCAGCCACTCGACGGCGATAGAGAAAAACATCGCGAAGTAGATGTAACCTTTCGGCACATGAATCGAAACGCTTTCGAGGATCAGCGTAAAGCCGACCAGAATCAAAAACGACAGTGCCAGCATTTTGACTGACGGATGGCGAGCGACAAATTCGCCAATCGGACGTGCGGCAAACATCATCACGCCAACAGAGATTACGACGGCGGCCATCATAATGAACAGATGGTCGGAGAGGCCCACCGCAGTAATCACCGAATCGAGACTGAAAATGATATCCAGCAGCATGATCTGCACAATAGCGCCAAGGAAAGAGTGAACGTTAGTTTTCAGCCCTTCCTCTTCACCTTCGATCGACTCGTGGATCTCTTTGCTCGCTTTCCAGATCAGGAACAATCCGCCGAGAAAAAGGATCATGTCACGCGCCGAAATGCTGTGATCAAAAAGAGTGAATAACGGATGAGTCAGTCTTGTTACCCAGGCAATAGAGGCCAGCAGCAACAGCCGCATCACCATTGCCGCGGCCAGCCCAAGCCGACGGGCGTGACTACGTTGCGCGGTAGGTAACTTTGCAACAATCAGAGAGAGGAAAATAATATTATCGATCCCTAATACGATCTCCAGCAGCGTCAGCGTACCGAGCGCAAGCCAGGCGTTAGGATCGGTGATCCATGCAAATAACATCAATAAAAGTCCTACAAAAAAAAGAAGCGCTAATTATAAGCGTCAGTGAAGCTGTGGCAAAAAATTAATATCCGGATAGCAAAAAGTGGCGAGCCAGCAGGGCGCTGGTGAAGTTCTTTTTCAGGTAGAAACCGCGAGGCAGTGTGAGGATAGGCTCCCCATGTTCGCCAATCGCTTCCGTTAACGCTTTGCTGTTGGCGGCCTTGGGACGTAATTGCAGTACTTCGCCGTGACGGGCGGTAATGCGCGTGACCTGGCCCAACACAATCAGATCCATCAACTCTTCCCAGTCCTGGCGTAACTGCTGCTCTTCTTCCTCATTAGGGCTCCAGAGCAGCGGCGATCCGACACGGCGATCGGCTACCGGGATCCCGCGCGACCCCTCAATCGGGATCCATAACACGCGTTTCAGCTTGTATCGGACATGGCTGGTTTCCCACACCACGCCGCTATTCCCGGTGAGTGGAGCGACGCAGACAAAGGTGGTTTCCAGCGGGCGGCCCTGGTTATCCACCGGAATAGTTTTTAATTCGACGCCCAGCGTGGCGAAGTCCTGCTCGGGTTTGCTCCCGGCGCTGGCGCCCAGCCATAGCTCGAGTAACACACCTATCCAGCCTTTATCCCGCTTCAGATCGCGCGGCACCGGCAGCCCCACTAATGCTGCCAGTTCGCCAAGCGAATAGCCTGCCAGGCGCTGTGCCTGAGCGAGTAACTGAGCCTCGGATTCTGGTGGCGAAGCGAAAGGAGATAACGCGAGCATGTCACTAACCTTTTGATTAAAAAACAGACAGTAGTTTTCCACCGTAGTCCGCGAGTTTACCGTTTCCAGTGTAATTTGTGCAACGCAATGATTTAAAAGATAATTTAATGATGTTCGCAATGTGTTGCGCAACAACCCGCCAGGTTTTCCAAATCTGGTCACTGGCAATGAACAGGATCTTACACCATGTTATCCACAGAAAAATGGGATAACTGTTGAAAAGGCTCACTACTGTTTCCATTTACAGCCTTGACGTGCGATGAAAATCGAATTTCTACACAAAATGTGCCTAACTTATTGGCATAATCTGTGGATAAAAACGACTCTGTTCGATCTTTCATCAGCGCCAGGATCCTATGAGTGACGATCGTCACATTATGCTGCAACATTACGGTGATAAGTCACTTAACTAAATGAATCAGCGAGTTTTATTTTTTTACCCGATAATGAGGTTATTCAGACTGTTCTGGGTTTTCCCTGGGTAATTCCATACTTTTTCACAACTCTATCCACAGAAAAAGTGAATAAAACCCGTCGAAGGTGAGGGAAGGTGTTTATAACTCTTATGCAAACTGTGAATTATTCAATCGCTATCCGTTCGTATCCTTGTCATAGAGTGGTTTACCGTTTTCCGGGAGTGTGAAACAATCTCGTCATTCAGGTTTATTTTGAGGTAGTCCGGTGATTGATGACGATGGCTACCGCCCAAATGTGGGAATCGTAATCTGCAATCGACAGGGCCAGGTGATGTGGGCCAGACGCTTCGGGCAGCACTCATGGCAATTTCCCCAAGGGGGAATCAACCCAGGCGAGACCCCGGAGCAGGCGATGTACCGGGAACTGTTCGAGGAAGTGGGCTTAAGTCGTAAAGATGTTCGTATCCTTGCTTCTACCCGTAACTGGTTGCGTTACAAGTTACCGAAACGTTTGGTGCGTTGGGACACAAAGCCGGTTTGTATCGGCCAGAAACAAAAATGGTTTCTTTTGCAGTTGATTGGTAATGATTCAGAAATCAATATGCAAACCAGTAGCACCCCTGAGTTTGATGGCTGGCGTTGGGTAAGCTACTGGTATCCTGTTCGTCAGGTAGTCTCGTTTAAACGCGACGTCTACCGACGGGTGATGAAAGAGTTTGCAAGTGCGGTGTTATCGCTTCAGGAAACGCCTCCTAAGCCGCAGAACGCACCTGCCTGGCGACGTAAACGAGGTTAAGCCACCCACATTATGCTCACCCGACTGCGAGAGATAGTTGAGAAAGTTGCCAGCGCGCCGCGTCTTAACGAAGCGCTGGAGATACTGGTTACCGACGTGTGTCTGGCGATGGAAACCGAAGTATGCTCGGTCTATCTTGCGGATCACGACAGGCGCTGTTTTTATCTGATGGCGACGCGCGGCTTAAAAAAGCCGCGTGGGCGTACTGTCACACTCGCATTCGATCAGGGGATCGTGGGGCTTGTTGGCCGGCTGGCGGAACCCATCAACCTTGCCGATGCGCAGAAACATCCCAGCTTTAAATATATTCCTGCGGTAAAAGAGGAGCGTTTTCGCGCCTTTCTCGGCGTACCAATTATCCAGCGTCGTCAGTTGCTTGGCGTGTTGGTTGTGCAGCAGCGTGAGTTGCGTCAGTACAATGAAAGCGAAGAATCCTTTCTGGTCACACTGGCTACCCAGGTCGCCGCGATCCTTTCCCAGTCACAATTAAATGCCTTGTTTGGCCAGTATCGGCAGACACGTATTCGTGCGCTGCCTGCTTCGCCTGGGGTTGCCATTGCCGAAGGCTGGATGGATCAAACCCTGCCGCTGATGGAGCAGGTTTATCCGGCATCGACGCTGGATACCTCGCTTGAGCGCGAGAGGCTGACCAGCGCGCTGGAAGAGGCTGCCAACGAATTCCGCCGTTACAGCAAACGTTTTTCAGCCGGCGTGCAAAAAGAGACAGCGGCGATTTTCGATCTCTATTCCCACCTGCTCTCCGATGCGCGTTTGCGCCGTGAGCTGTTCGAAGAAGTGGACAGAGGTGTGGTGGCCGAATGGGCGGTGAAAACGGTGATTGAAAGTTTCGCCGAACAGTTTGCCGCGCTCAGCGACGGTTATCTGAAAGAACGTGCCGGCGATCTGCGGACCCTCGGCCAGCGTCTGCTGTTCCACCTTGATGACAATATTCAGGGGCCGAATACCTGGCCGGCGCGTTTTGTGTTGGTCGCCGATGAGCTTTCGGCGACAACACTGGCAGAATTACCGCACGATCGGCTGGTTGGCGTGGTGGTGCGCGACGGTGCGTCCAACTCCCATGCCGCGATTATAGTTCGCGCGCTCGGCATTCCGACGGTAATGGGCGCGGATATTCAGCCTTCTGCGCTGCATCGCCGCACGCTGATTGTCGATGGTTACCGTGGCGAATTGCTGGTGGATCCGGAACCGGTTCTGCTACAGGAATACCAGCGTCTTATCACTGAGGAGAATGAGCTCAGCCGTCTCGCCGAAGATGATGTCAATCTGGCGGCGCAGCTTAAAAGCGGCGAGCGGGTGAAAGTGATGCTCAATGCCGGCTTAAGCCCGGAGCATGAAGAGAAACTCGGTAGCCGCATCGACGGTATCGGGCTGTACCGTACTGAAATACCTTTTATGCTGCAAAGCGGCTTTCCGTCGGAAGAGGAGCAGGTGGCGCAATATCAGGGCATGCTGCAAATGTTCAACGACAAGCCGGTAACGCTGCGTACGCTGGATATTGGCGCCGATAAACAATTACCCTATATGCCCATCAGCGAGGAAAACCCCTGTCTTGGCTGGCGAGGCATTCGTATTACGCTCGATCAGCCGGAAATTTTCCTCGTGCAGGTGCGCGCCATGATGCGCGCTAATGCGGCGACCGGCAACCTCAGTATTCTGCTGCCGATGATCACCAGCATTGACGAGGTGGATGAGGCCAAGCGGCTCATCGAACGCGCCGGGCGCGAAGTCGAAGAGATGATCGGCTACGCCATTCCACGCCCGCGTATTGGCGTGATGCTGGAGGTGCCCTCCATGGTGTTTATGTTGTCGCATCTGGCAAGCCGCGTTGATTTTATCTCCATCGGCACCAACGATCTGACGCAGTATATTCTGGCGGTGGATCGCAATAATACCCGTGTAGCGACAATGTATGACAGCCTGCATCCGGCAGTGCTGCGTGCGCTGTCGATGGTGGCAACCGAGGCTGAACGGTTAGGCATCGACCTTTGCCTGTGCGGTGAAATGGCCGGGGATCCGATGTGTGTCGCCGTGCTGATAGGCCTTGGTTATCGCCATCTGTCGATGAACGGGCGTTCGGTCGCGCGCATCAAATATTTGCTGCGGCGCATTGATGCTGAAGAGGCGCGGGTGCTGGCAAATCGCACGCTTGAGGCGCAGTTAACCGCTGAAGTTCGCCATCAGATTGCCGCTTTTATGGAGCGGCGCGGTCTGGGCGGCCTGATCCGCGGTGGAATTTAAACATCTGCTTACAGATGTAAAATAAGTGCGTGGCTGTTTGACTATACATATCTTTTACAACTTCGGCGCAACTCATGCTTCCCCCTTATGCTATGATTCGCCCCTTTGGAGCGGCTGCCAGTTGCGGCCGCGTATGTAAACCGCTGTCCACTTTCGGCGGAAGAACAACAAGTTGTGGTGACAGATGAACAGTGGCTATCTGCGTTTTCCCGATTTTGATCCGGTGATTTTTTCCATTGGCCCCGTCTCCCTGCACTGGTACGGATTGATGTACCTCGTAGGATTCGTTTTTGCAATGTGGCTGGCTACGCGTCGGGCGAACCGTCCGGGCAGCGGCTGGACGAAAAACGAAGTGGAAAATCTGCTTTATGCAGGTTTCCTGGGAGTGTTTCTGGGTGGCCGCCTCGGCTACGTGTTGTTCTATAATTTCCCGCTATTCCTTGCCGATCCACTCTATCTGTTCCGCGTGTGGGATGGCGGCATGTCCTTCCACGGCGGTCTGATTGGCGTCATTGTCGTGATGGTTATTTTCGCACGTCGTACTAAACGCAGCTTCTTCCAGGTCTCTGATTTTATTGCTCCGTTGATCCCGTTTGGTCTGGGGGCCGGCCGTCTGGGCAACTTTATCAATGGTGAATTATGGGGCCGCGTTGATCCCTCATTCCCGTTTACTATGTTGTTCCCTGGTTCGCGTGCGGAAGATGCCGCGTTGCTGCCAGCGCATCCGGAATGGCAGTCGATCTTTAATACCTACGGCGTGCTGCCGCGCCACATGTCACAGCTTTATGAGCTGGCGCTGGAAGGCGTTGTCCTGTTTATCATCCTTAACCTGTTTATTCGCAAACCACGCCCGACTGGCGCGGTTTCCGGCTTGTTCCTGATTGGTTACGGCGCGTTCCGTATCATTGTTGAATTTTTCCGCCAGCCCGACGCGCAGTTTACCGGCGAATGGGTGCAGTACATCAGCATGGGGCAGATCCTCTCCATTCCAATGATTGTCGCAGGCGCTATTATGATGATTTGGGCGTACCGCCATCGTTCGCCGCAACACGTTTCCTGAGGAACCATGAAACAGTATTTAGAATTGATGCAAAAGGTGCTGACCGAAGGCACCCCGAAAAACGACCGCACCGGGACAGGCACGCTGTCTATTTTTGGCCATCAGATGCGTTTTAATCTGCAGGACGGCTTCCCGCTGGTGACCACCAAGCGCTGCCATTTGCGTTCAATTATCCATGAGCTGCTGTGGTTCCTGCAGGGCGATACCAATATCGCTTATCTGCGCGAAAACAACGTCACCATCTGGGATGAATGGGCCAATGAGCAGGGCGACCTCGGCCCGGTTTACGGTAAACAGTGGCGCGCGTGGCCAACACCGGATGGCCGCCATATCGATCAGATTTCAACAGTTATCAATCAGTTGAAAAACGATCCGGACTCTCGCCGCATTATCGTTTCGGCCTGGAACGTTGGCGAACTGGATAAAATGGCGCTGGCGCCTTGCCATGCGTTCTTCCAGTTCTATGTGGCGGACGGCAAGCTCTCCTGCCAACTCTACCAGCGTTCCTGCGATGTGTTCCTTGGGCTGCCATTCAATATCGCCAGCTATGCGCTGTTGGTGCATATGATGGCGCAGCAGTGCGATCTGGAGCCGGGTGACTTTGTCTGGACGGGAGGTGATACGCACCTCTACAGTAACCATCTTGAGCAGACGCATCTGCAACTTAGCCGCGAACCCCGCGCGCTGCCGAAACTGGTGATCAAACGTAAGCCAGAGTCGCTGTTTGATTACCGCTTCGAAGATTTCGACATTGAAGGTTACGATCCGCACCCGGCAATTAAAGCGCCGGTCGCTGTCTGACCTGGATGAACATGACACAACCGGTGCAGTAATGCGCCGGTTTTTTTTCATCAAAAAACGGTTTTTCGGCACCGCTCGCAGCCGCTGTGCAAGCCATTGCAAACGCATTATTTTCTCTCGTGACGCCGCATAATTTTCCCTTTCCCGCCTCGACCTGAACATCCACAGCTTGCACACTGCCGCCATGAAAAACGAAGCGGGTTTTACCCTGATTGAAACGCTTATTGCCGTTGCGCTGATCGCAATCCTGAGCGCTATGGGGCTTTCGGGCTGGCAGCAATGGCAGGCGCAACAGCGGTTATGGCAGACCGCGCTGCACGTTCGTCACTTTCTGGAACGGTTACGTGAGGAGGCTAACTGGCATAACCAGGGGCAGCGGGTTTATTCGGCTCGTGAAGGCGAAGGCTGGTGCCTGCTCAATACGCCCTCAACGGGCTGCGCCACGCCTGGCCCGCTCACCGTTATGTCTGACTCGCCTGAGGTGACACTCCTGGAGGTGACGCCATCGCTCGGTTTCTTTGGTTTGCGCAACACCGCATGGCCTGGTCATATTCGCGTGCGCAGCAGTGCCGGAGAGTGGCGGATCGTGGTTTCTGTCTGGGGGCGCATCAGAATGTGTCAGAACGCGAAGGACGATCAATGTTGAACCATCAACGGGGTTTTTCACTGCTGGAAACCGTACTGGCAATGGCTATCGGTAGCATATTGCTGCTGGTTTCGGCCCGCTTTTTACCAGCGTTGCAAGCCGCCGTTTTGCAACAGATTCGTGTCCAGACGCTGGAGGACGATCTCTGGCAACGGCTCTGGGCGGTAGCAAAACAGTTACAGCGAGCGGGCTACTGTAATGGCAACTGCGCTGGAAAGCCGCTGGTTATCAGCAGTAGTGGAGAGTGCGTAATAATACAGTGGGATGCTAACAGCAATGGACGCTGGGAATCTTCTGCGAGCAGCGAACCGGAGCAAACGGGGTTTCGCCTGCAAAATGGCGCGCTGGAGACATTGCGTGGTGCAACGTCCTGTACCGGACGGGGCTGGGAAAAAACGACCGATCCTGCACAGATGTTCGTCTCGCGTTTTAACGTGACTATGCGCCAGACGCCAGGATATGCCCCGCAACTTACTGTTGCGCTCGCTGCCTCTCTTCCCGGCGATATCGGAACGACGGTGAACGCGGTGCTGGACATCACCGGATATAACTTATGAATCGTCAACGGGGAATGTCATCGCTGGCGCTGGTATTACTGTTACTACTGCTCGGAAGCTTGATGCTGAATGGCCTGAATCAGCAGCTTTCCAGCCATTTATGGCGCGTAAATCGCGAGATCCACGGATTACGCAATATTGCTGAAATCCACTCGGCGATGGCGTGGGCGCAACATCAGGTATGGCCATCACAACCCATGTTGCAGTGCCGACAAGCTGCTGGCGTGGGTTGGCGCAGTTGTCTGCGCATTTTCAGCGATGAGTCCGCGCTGCTGATCGTTGCGAACGAAGAGGATGTACTGTGGCATCTTGGGGCAGTAAGCGGCAGCAATATCCGCTTTTTGCCGCATGGCTGGAGTGATTTTTGTCCGCTAAAAGAGGAGGCGCTATGTCAGCTTCCCTGAACAAGCAACGGGGTTTTAGCCTGACGGAGGTACTGCTGGCGATGCTGCTGATGGTGATGGTGGTTACTGCACTGGGCGGTTATCATCGGGCGCTGGCGTCAGGGTTCTGGTCCGCCAGCCAGTGGCGTCAGTTGTGGCGATATGCATGGCAACAGGCGCAACCCGATCCACCGCCTTTGCCGCCCGGATGGCAGGTAAACCGGGGGCAGACAACGGCTGAGGGATGTGTCAGCATCAACGTCACCATCACCTCGCCAGTGGGCAGGCAGGGGCAGATGACGCGATTATTTTGTCCGAACAGTCAGTAGTCAGGAGCGCTTATGTTAAGGGTTTACCACTCCAATCGCCTGGATGTGCTGGAAGCATTGATGGAGTTTATTGTTGAGCAAGACAGGCTCGACGATCCCTTTGAACCGGAAGTGGTTCTGGTGCAAAGCACCGGTATGGCGCAATGGCTTCAGATGACGCTGGCGCAAAAGTTTGGCATCGCTGCCAACATCACTTTTCCGCTCCCGGCGAGTTTCATCTGGGACATGTTTGTCAGCGTGCTCGATGACATTCCCAAAGAGAGTGCTTTTAGCAAGCAGAGCATGAGCTGGAAGCTAATGTCGCTGCTGCCGGGCATGCTGGAGCGCGAAGAGTTCGCCATGCTGCGTCACTACCTGAATGATGATGACGATAAGCGCAAACTGTTTCAGCTTTCTTCACGCGTGGCGGATCTCTACGACCAGTACCTTGTCTATCGTCCGGAATGGCTGACCCGCTGGGAAGCGGGCGAAACCGTTGAGGGGCTGGGCGAGGCGCAACAGTGGCAGGCTCCGCTCTGGCGTGCTCTGGTGGAACATACCGCAGCGCTCGACCAGCCTCACTGGCACCGCGCCAATCTGTATCAGCGTTTTATCAACACACTCGAATCGGCACAGACGCCGCCCGCAGGTCTGCCGTCCCGTGTCTTCATCTGTGGTATTTCTGCACTGCCGCCAGTCTATTTGCAGGCTCTACAGGCGCTGGGTAAGCACATTGATGTTCATCTGCTGTTTACCAATCCCTGCCGCTACTACTGGGGAGATATCAAAGATCCCGCATTTCTGGCAAGGCTGGTTACCCGCCAGCGCCGCCATCACCGGGAAGATCGTCAGTTTCCGCTGTTTCGCGATACGCAAAACGCAGGCGGTCTGTTTAATGATGACGGTGAACAGGATGTAGGAAACCCGCTGCTGGCCTCGTGGGGAAAACTGGGGCGCGATAATATTTTCCTGCTGGCAGGCATGGATCGTTATGAGGAACTGGATGCTTTTGTCGATATCACGCCCGGTACCCTGCTGCAAAACCTGAAGTACGACATCCTTGAGTTGCAAAACAGCGCCGTGGCGGGTGTGACTGCAAAAGAGTTTGCCCACAGCGACAAAAAGCGGACGCTCGCGCCTGACGATCGCAGCGTGACGGTACATGTCTGCCATAGCCCGCAGCGTGAAGTGGAGATCCTGCACGATCGTTTACTGGCGATGCTGGAAGCCGATCCAGAACTAACGCCGCGCGATATTGTGGTGATGGTGGCGGATATTGACAGCTATAGCCCCTACATTCAGGCCGTTTTCGGCAGTGCCAGCGGCGAGCGCTATCTTCCCTATGCCATTTCCGACCGTCGCGCCCGGCAGGCGCATCCGGCTCTGCAGGCTTTTATTAGCTTGCTATCACTGCCGGACAGCCGCTTTGTTTCTGAAGATGTGCTGGCGCTGCTGGATGTTCCGGTGCTGGCTGCGCGTTTTAACATTGATGAAGAGGGGCTGCGTTACCTGCGGCTGTGGGTTAATGAGTCCGGTATTCGCTGGGGCATGGATGATGACAACGTGCGCGAGCTTGAATTGCCGCCAACCGGGCAGCACACCTGGCAGTTTGGCCTCACGCGAATGCTCATCGGTTATGCTATGGAGAGCCGCCACGGCGAATGGCAATCTGTTCTGCCGTACGATGAGTCAAGTGGGCTGATTGCTGAACTGGTGGGGCATCTGGCAACGCTGCTGATGCAACTGAATATCTGGTGTCGCGGGCTTTCCGAAGCGCGTCCGCTGGAGGAGTGGCTGCCGGTTTGCCGCGATATGCTCAACGACTTTTTCCTGCCCGATCAGGATACCGAAGCGGCGCTGGCGCTGATCGAGCAGGAGTGGCAGGCGATCATCGCTCAGGGAGTTGGCGCGCAGTATGGAGAAGCGATCCCGCTTTCTTTACTCCGTGATGAGCTGGCCCAGCGGCTGGATCAGGAGCGTATCAGCCAGCGTTTTCTCGCCGGTCCGGTCAATATCTGTACCCTGATGCCGATGCGTTCCATTCCCTTTAAGGTGGTTTGCCTGTTAGGCATGAATGATGGAGTTTATCCGCGCACGCTCCCGCCGCTGGGGTTTGATCTGATGAGCCAGAAGCCGCAGCGCGGCGATCGCAGCCGACGAGATGACGACCGCTATCTCTTCCTGGAAGCGCTGATTTCGGCGCAGCAGCAGCTCTACATCAGCTATATCGGCCGTTCTATCCAGGATAACAAAGAGCGTTTCCCTTCCGTGCTGGTGCAGGAACTGGTCGATTACATTGGCCAAAGCCACTGTCTGGCGGGGGACGAAGCGCTGAACTGCGATGACAGCGAGCGTCAGGTGAAAGCGCATATCACGCATTTACATACCCGTATGCCGTTCGACCCGGCGAACTTTACTGCTGGCGAGTGGCAGAGTTATGCCCGCGAATGGCTGCCTGCGGCGAGTTCGCAGGGCGAAGCGCATTCACCGTTTATCCAGACACTGGAAAGCCAGCCGCTGGAGACGCTCTCCTTCGATCAACTTCAGCGCTTCTGGGCACATCCGGTAAGGGCTTTTTTCCAGATGCGTTTACGGGTTAATTTCCGTCCGGAAGAGAGTGAGATCCCTGATGCTGAGCCGTTTATCCTTGATGGTTTAGACCGGTATCAGTTGAATCTTGAACTGCTCAACACATTAGTCGAGCAGCAGGACGAAGATAAATTATTCCGCCGTTATCGCGCTGCGGGCCTGCTGCCTTATGGCGCCTTTGGTGAAATCATCTGGGAAACACAATGCCAGGAGATGCAGGAGCTTGCCGGGCGTGTCATTGAGCATCGTCAGCCTGCTGTAAGCCAGGAGATCGATCTTCACTGTGTGGGTGTTCATTTGACCGGTTGGTTGTCACGCGTGCAGCCGGATGGCCTGTTACGCTGGCGTCCCTCTTTATTGAGCGTTTCTCAGGGGGTGCAACTTTGGCTTGAGCATCTTGTCTACTGTGCCAGCGGTGGCACCGGCGAAAGCCGGTTGTTTGTGCGCAAAGAAGGTGAGTGGCGATTCCCGCCGCTGAAGCAAGAGCAGGCGATGTACTCTCTGGCGCTGATGATCGACGGTTACCGGGAAGGGATGACGAAACCGCTGTTGCTGGTGCCGGAAAGCGGCGGCGCATGGATAAAAGCCTGTTATGACGCCGCAAATGATGCCATGTTAATGGACGAGGAAACGCTACAGAAAGCGCAAAGCAAATTTCTGCAAGCCTGGGAGGGCAATATGATGGTTCGCGGTGAAGGCGAAGATATATGGTATCAGCGGTTGTGGCGTACCCTTGAGCCAGAGTGTTACGCTGAAATCACCGAACAGGCTCGCCGTTTCCTGTTACCGCTTTATAGACATAATCAGTCCGGCTGACTGTATGAAAATTACACAATCCGTAAGCATCCATTATTATGCGAGACGGTCACGGGCTGATATAACAAGAGTGCTGGCAAAGCCAGCGCGAGAATATCTGGCAGTTCCACAGTTACTGGAACCGCCAGAAATGTTAATGATGAGGTTCGTGAATGCCCCGCAGCACCTGGTTAAAAGTTTTCGTTCTGTTTTTTGTCCTCTGGGCGCCATTCAGTCAGGCCGACACTGGTTGGCAACCGGTTCAGGAAATTATCCGCAAGAGCGATAAAGATACCCGTCAGTATCAGGCGATTCGTCTGGATAATGGCATGGTTGTGCTGTTGGTATCCGATCCGCAAGCGGTTAAATCTCTCTCCGCACTGGTCGTGCCGATCGGTTCGTTGGAGGATCCTGATTCCCACCCTGGCCTTGCGCATTACCTGGAACACATGACCCTGATGGGTTCTAAAAAATACCCGCAGCCGGACAGCCTTGCCGAATACCTCAAGCTGCATGGCGGCAGTCATAACGCTAGTACTGCGCCTTATCGCACCGCTTACTACCTGGAAGTGGAAAATAACGCGCTGGACGGCGCCGTTGATCGTCTGGCGGATGCGATTGCCGCCCCGATGCTGGATAAAAAATATGGCGAACGCGAACGCAACGCGGTCAACGCCGAGCTGACCATGGCGCGTACCCGTGACGGGATGCGGATGGCGCAGGTCAGCGCGGAGACCATTAACCCGGCGCACCCGGGGGCGCGTTTCTCCGGTGGCAACCTCGAAACGCTGAGCGACAAACCGGGCAGCCCGGTACATCAGGCGCTGCTGGCGTTTCGCGATAAATTCTACTCTGCGAACCTGATGAAAGCGGTCATCTACAGCAACCGTCCGCTGAGCGAACTGGCGACGCTTGCGGTACAGACCTATGGCCGCGTGCCGAATAAAAACATTACGAAGCCGGAAATCACCGTACCCGTCGTCACCGATGCGCAGAAAGGTATCATCATTCACTATGTTCCGGCGGTGCCGCACAAAGTGCTGCGCGTTGAGTTCCGTATCGATAACAACACCGCTGCGTTTCGCAGTAAAACAGATGAGTTGATCACTTATCTGATTGGTAATCGTAGTCCGGGCACGCTCTCTGACTGGTTACAAAGCCAGGGGCTGGTTGAAGGGATCCGTGGCGACTCCGATCCAGTGGTCAACGGCAATAGCGGCGTGCTGGCGATTTCCGCTACTTTGACAGACAAAGGTCAGGTGAATCGCGATCAGGTGGTGGCGGCGATTTTCAGTTACCTGCAACTGCTGCGCGAAAAAGGCATCGATAAGCGCTATTTCGACGAGCTTTCCCATATTCTTGACCTTGATTTTCGCTATCCCTCCATTACCCGCGATATGGATTATGTTGAATGGCTGGCGGATACCATGATCCGCGTTCCGGTTGCGCATACGCTGGATTCGGTAAATATCGCCGACCAGTTTGATGCCAAAGCGGTGCAGGCGCGTCTTGACGAAATGACGCCGCAAAACGCCCGCATCTGGTATATCAGCCCGGATGAGCCGCACAATAAAACTGCCTATTTTGTCGATGCGCCTTATCAGGTCGATAAAATTACCCCGGAAACCTTTGCCGACTGGCAGAAGCGGGAGAGCGACATCACGCTGAAATTCCCCGAACTGAATCCCTATATTCCGGACGATTTCACGCTGCTCAAACCGCAGAAGCAGTACCCGCCCCCCGAACTGATTGTCGATGAGCCGACGCTGCGCGTGGTGTATATGCCGAGCCGCTATTTTGCCAGCGAACCGAAGGCGGATGTCAGCATGGTGCTGCGTAATCCACAGGCTATGGATACCGCGAAGAGCCAGGTGATGTTCGCGCTGAATGACTATTTGGCGGGGCTGGCACTCGATCAACTGAGCAACCAGGCGGCTGTCGGCGGGATCACCTTCTCCACCAATGCCAACAATGGCTTGATGCTTAATGCAAATGGTTACACCCAGCGCCTGCCGCAGCTTTTCCAGGCGCTTCTGAGCGGATATTTCAGCTATACACCGACGGAAGAACAGCTTGCGCAGGCCAAATCCTGGTACGCGCAGATGATGGATTCGGCAGAGAAGGGTAAAGCCTTCGATCAGGCGATTATGCCGGTGCAGATGCTGTCGCAGGTGCCGTACTTCCTGCGTGAAGATCGTCGTGCGCTGTTGCCATCGATCTCCTTGCAGGACATTTTGCACTATCGCGATGCGCTGAAAAGCAATGCGCGTCCGGAATTCCTCGTGGTTGGTAACCTTGGCGAGCAGCAGGCGAAAGACCTTGCTCATGCGGTACAAAAACAGCTGGGTGCCAATGGTACAGTGTGGTGCCGTAACAAGGATGTTGTGGTTGATAAACAGCAGAATGTGAGCTTTGAAAAAGCGGGCAACAGCACGGATTCCGCGTTGGCCGCGGTGTTCGTACCACCGGGTTTTGATGAGTACAGCAGCTCGGCCTATAGCGCGATGCTGGGGCAAATTGTACAGCCGTGGTTCTATAACCAGTTACGTACCGAGGAACAGCTTGGTTACGCCGTGTTTGCTTTCCCGATGAGCATTGGCCGTCAGTGGGGGATGGGTTTCCTGTTACAGAGCAATGGTAAGCAACCGGCGTATCTCTGGGAGCGCTACAAGGCTTTCTTCCCGACAGCGGAAGCGAAGCTGCGGACGATGAAACCGGAAGAGTTTGCTCAAATCCAGCAGGGGGTGATTGCACAAATAGTGCAAGCGCCGCAAACGTTAGATGAAGAGGCTTCCAAACTCAGCAAAGATTTCGATCGCGGCAATATGCGCTTCGATTCCCGTGATAAAGTAGTCGCTCAGATAAAACTGCTGACGCCGCAGAAACTTGCCGACTTCTTCCATCAGGCGGTGGTAGAGCCGCAAGGCATGGCGATATTGTCGCAGATCTCCGGTAGCCAGAGCGGGAAAGCAGAATATGCTCAACCGCAAGGCTGGAAGGTCTGGGACAGCGTCAGCGCCTTGCAGCAATCCTTACCGAAGATGACCGAGAAAGATGAGTGAAACCACTGCTGAGACCCTTGATCCCCTGCGCTTGCCGCTTACCGGCGAGCGCCTGATTGAAGCCTCGGCGGGCACAGGCAAGACATTCACCATCGCCGCACTCTATTTGCGGCTGCTATTAGGGCTGGGCGGCAATGCCGCCTTCCCGCGACCACTCAGCGTTGAAGAGCTGCTGGTGGTAACTTTCACTGAGGCCGCGACCGAAGAGCTGCGTGGCCGTATCCGTAGTAATATCCATGAGTTACGCATTGCCTGCCTGCGGGAAAGCAGCAGCAACCCCTTATATACCCGTTTGCTGGAGGAGATTGCCGATAAGCAGCAGGCGGCGTACTGGCTGATGCTGGCCGAGCGGCAAATGGATGAAGCGGCAGTCTTTACCATTCATGGTTTCTGCCAGCGCATGCTCAGCCTGAACGCGTTCGAATCTGGCATGCTGTTTGAACAGCAACTGGTGGAAGATGAATCTCTGCTGCGCTATCAGGCCTGCGCGGATTTCTGGCGGCGTCACTGCTACCCGCTGCCGCGTGAGATTGCTCAGGCGGTTCATGCATCGTGGAAAGGGCCGCAGGAACTGCTGAAGGCTATCGATCGCTACCTGCAGGGCGAAGCTCCGCAAATTAAATCCCCACCATCGGCGGATGAAACACTGGTTTCCCGCCACCAGCGCATTATCGCCATGATTGATGCTATCAAGCAGCTGTGGAACGCCGCAGTTGCCGAAGTGGAGCCGGTGATTGAAGCCTCCGGCATCGATCGGCGCAAATTCAACCGCGGCAATCAGGCAAAGTATATTGAGCGTGTATCCGCCTGGGCGCAGGAGGAGACACGCAGCTATCTGCTGCCGGAGGCTCTGGAAAAGTTTGCTCAGTCTTTCCTTGCCGAACGCACCAAAGCGGATAGTGTGGTGCCGGAACATCCGCTTTTTGTCGCTATCGAGGAACTGCTGGCTCAGCCGCTAACGCTTGACGATCTGGTGCTGACCAGCGCAATGCGTGAAATCCGCGAGGCGGTGGCGAAAGAGAAGCGTCGTCGCGGCGAACTGGGTTTTGACGATATGCTGAGCCGTCTGGATAGCGCATTGCGCAGCCCGAACGGCGAAGCGCTGGCCGCTGCGATCCGCGGACGTTTCCCGGTGGCGATGATCGATGAATTTCAGGATACCGATCCGCAGCAGTACCGTATTTTCAGCCGTATCTGGCACGGGCAGCCAGAGTGCGGCCTGTTGTTGATTGGCGACCCGAAGCAGGCCATCTATGCGTTTCGCGGCGCCGACATTTTTACCTATATGAAAGCGCGCGACGAAGTTAGCGCTCGCTATACCCTTGATACCAACTGGCGCTCGTCGCCGGGAATGATCGCCAGCGTTAACCGCCTGTTTATGCAGATGGAGGACGCTTTTATGTTTCGCCAGATCCCCTTCCTACCGGTTAAATCCGCCGCTAAAAATGCGGGTCTGCGCTTCACCTTCCGTGGAGAAATACAGCCAGCCATGAAAATGTGGCTGATGGAGGGCGAAGGTGTTGGCGTCGGCGATTACCAGGGTTTTATGGCGCAGCTCTGTGCCTCGCAGATCCGCGACTGGCTGAGAGCTGGTCAGCAGGGTGAAGCGCTGCTGTACGAAGGTGAGGGCGAGTATGAGAAAGTGCGACCGGTCAGAGCCTCAGATATCACCGTGCTGGTGCGCAGTCGCCACGAAGCGTCGCTTATTCGCGATGCCCTGATGCTGCTGGATATTCCCTCCGTCTATCTCTCTAACCGTGACAGCGTGTTCGACACCCCGGAAGCGCAGGAGCTGTTGTGGCTGTTGCATGCGGTGTTGGCGCCGGAGCGGGAGAGCACGTTGCGTAGCGCGTTAGCTACCTCCATGCTGGGGCTGACCGCGCAGGATATTGAAGCGCTGAATCTCGACGAACAGGCGTGGGATGAGAAAGTTGAAGAGTTCTCTCACTACCGCGAGCTGTGGCAAAAACGCGGTGTAATGCCGATGTTGCGCACGTTGATGAGTGCGCGCAATGTGGCAGAGAATTTACTGGCAACGCCTGGCGGTGAGCGGCGGTTAACCGATATTCTGCATATCAGCGAGTTGTTACAGGAAGCCGGAACGCAGCTTGAAAGTGAGCATGCGCTTACTCGCTGGCTGGCGCAGCGCATCGCCGAACCGAATGCTAATGCCTCCAGCGAGCAGTTGCGTCTGGAGAGCGACAAACATCTGGTGCAGATTGTCACCATCCATAAATCGAAAGGCCTTGAGTACCCGCTGGTCTGGCTGCCGTTTATTGCGAATTTCCGCGTCCAGGATCAGGGTTTCTATCATGACCGTGAATCGTTCGCGGCGATGCTTGATTTAAGCCATGGCGACGAGAGCGTCGAACTGGCGGAAACTGAGCGTCTGGCGGAAGATTTGCGCTTGCTCTATGTGGCATTAACGCGTTCGGTCTGGCATTGCAGCCTGGGGATTGCGCCGCTGATTCGCCGTCGCGGCGGCAAAATGGGCGAAACTGATTTCCATCAGAGCGCGCTTGGGCGGCTGATTCAGAAAGGTGAAGCGTTCGATGCTGCTGGTTTGCAGTATGCATTGCAGGCGCTGTGCAATGACGATATCGCCCTTTGCACACCGCCAGTTGCCGATAGCGCCCGCTGGCAACTACCGCAAATGGCGCTGCCCGTACTGAGTGCGCGGGAAGTGACGCGGAAAATTGCCGATGACTGGCGCGTGACCAGCTATTCCGGCTTGCAGCAGCGTGCTCACGGTATCGCCCAGGATCTGCTGCCTCGTCTGGATATCGATGCGGCCGGTGAACGTGAGGTTGTGGCTGAACCGATGCTGACGCCGCACCAGTTTCCGCGTGGCGCCGCGCCGGGAACCTTTTTGCACAGCCTGTTCGAAGATCTGGATTTTACCCAGCCAATCTCACCGCAATGGATGGCGGAAAGAGTACTGGCGGGGGGTTACGAAGAACACTGGGAGCCGGTACTGAACCGCTGGCTGGCGAGCGTGCTACATGCGCCGCTGGCCGGGACGGGCATTTCGCTGAGCCAGCTTACGGCGAAGGAGAAACAGGTTGAGATGGAGTTCTACTTGCCTGTGACGCAGACGATGAGCGCCCAGGCGCTGGATGCACTAATCCGGCGCTACGATCCGCTGTCGGCAGGGTGCCCGCCGCTCGATTTCCGCGATGTGCGCGGCATGCTGAAAGGCTTTATCGATCTCGTCTTTCGCCACGATGGGCGCTACTACCTGCTGGATTACAAATCCAACTGGCTGGGCGAAAGCGCGGAGGCTTATACGCAGTCGGCAATGGCTGCGGCAATGCAGTCGCACCGCTACGACTTGCAGTATCAGTTATATAGTCTGGCGCTGCATCGTTACCTGCGCCACCGCATCGCGGATTACCGCTATGAACAGTATTTCGGCGGCGTGATCTACCTCTTTTTACGCGGCGTTGAGGCGCAAAACCCGCAGCAGGGTATCTTCACCACGCGTCCTGACGCGGCGCTGATCGAACAGATGGATGCGTTATTTGCCGGAGAGACGCAGGAGGCGACGCCATGAGTATGACAACACGATTACGTGAAGCGGCGGAGCTGAAACTGTTGCGCCCGCTGGATGTGCAGTTCGCTCTGACCGTGGCAACGGAAGAGGAACCGGCGGTGATGCTGGCAGCGGCGCTGCTCAGCCACGACGCCGGTGAAGGACACGTCTGTTTACCGCTTTCACGTTTGACGCCTGAAGCGTATGCCAGTGCAGGAGCGATCTTTAGCCCGCTTTTTGAGTTGGCCGGGAACCCAGGCGACTGGCGGCAAACGCTGCTGGCATCGCGCGCAGTCAGCGACGGCGAAACGCCAGCGCCGCTGGTGTTGAGGGGGGATCGCCTCTACCTGAACCGCATGTGGCAAAATGAACGACAGGTGGCGGCATTTTTTGCAGAACGGCAGAGCCAACCCGAGGTGGATGAAACCCGGCTGGCGCAGGTACTGGAGACATTTTTCCCGACAACGGGCGAAGTGAACTGGCAGAAAGTGGCGGCAGCCGTGGCGCTCACCCGGCGTATTTCGGTGATTTCCGGCGGGCCGGGAACCGGGAAAACCACCACCGTGGCAAAACTGCTTGCGGCACTGGTACAGATGGTGGATAGCGGCAAATGCCGCATTTGTCTGGCCGCGCCGACCGGCAAAGCTGCCGCTCGGTTGACCGAGTCGCTGGGCAATGCGCTGCGTCAGTTGGATCTGACGGAACAACAGAAAGCGATGCTGCCGGACGAAGCCAGCACGCTGCACCGTCTGCTTGGCGCGCAGCCGGGAAGCCAGCGCCTGCGGCATCATGCGGATAACCCGCTGCATCTTGATGTGCTGGTGGTTGACGAGGCTTCAATGATCGATTTGCCGATGATGTCGCGGTTGATCGATGCGTTGCCGCCGCAGGCCCGGGTGATCTTTCTTGGCGATCGCGATCAACTGGCCTCGGTAGAGGCCGGAGCGGTGCTGGGTGATATCTGTGCGTGGGTGAATGCTGGCTATACCCCGGAGCGCGCGGCGCAGCTCTCGCGTTTAACCGGCTCAACGGTTCCTGCCGGAGAAGGGCACTGCGCCAGCACGCTGCGTGACAGCCTGTGTTTGCTGCAAAAAAGCTATCGTTTTGGCAGTGATTCCGGCATTGGCCAACTGGCGGCGGCGGTCAACCGGGGCGATAAAAATGCCACCAGAGCGGTGTTCAGTCATGGCTTTGGTGATATCGAGCGTAAGCCATTGCAGAGCGCAGAAGAGTATCAGGCGATGATCGACGACGCGCTCGCCGGCTATGGTCATTATCTGTCGCGGGTGCATGACAACGCCGCGCCGCAAGAGATTATCGCGGCGTTTAGCGAATACCAGTTGCTGTGCGCATTACGCGAGGGGCCATTTGGGGTGAGCGGGCTGAATGAGCGTCTGGAACTGGCTCTGCTGCGTAAACGGCAGATTTCACGCCCGGCGCATTCGCGCTGGTATCATGGCCGTCCGGTTATGATCTCACGTAATGATTCGGCACTGGGCTTATTTAACGGTGATATCGGTATTGCACTGGAGCAGGGGCAGGGGATCCGCGTCTGGTTTCCGCTGCCGGATGGCAGCATCAAATCCGTGCAGCCCAGTCGCCTGCCGGAGCATGAAACGGCGTGGGCAATGACCGTGCATAAATCGCAGGGTTCGGAGTTCGATCATACGGCGCTGATCCTGCCGGGGCAGTTTGTACCGGTAGTCACGCGCGAGCTGGTTTACACTGCCATTACCCGTGCACGCAGGCGGCTGTCGCTCTATGCGGACGAGCGCATTCTGGCGCAGGCCATTGCTACCCGCACCGAGCGGCGCAGTGGGCTGGATGCGTTATTCAGCGAGGTAGAGTAACGCCCCCGCAACGTGCGGGGGCAAGCTTTCAGGTAAGGTCGGCCATCAGCACTTTGGAACGGCGCTGATAGTTGTACATCTGCTTTTTGGTTTCCGGCAGCGAATCAATATCCACCGGGGTAAAGCCGCGCTCCTGGAACCAGTGGATGCTACGGGTGGTCAGCACAAACAATTTGCTCAGGCCAATCTGTCTCGCTTGCGCGGCAATACGCTCCAGCAGGACTTCACCGCGTGACGAGCTGCGATAGTCAGGGTGTACCGCCACGCAGGCCATCTCGCCGATTTTTTCTTCCGGGAAGGGATAAAGCGCCGCACAGGCAATGGTTAGATTATCGCGTTCGATAATGGTGAATTTGTCGATCTCCATCTCCAGTTGCTCGCGGGAGCGGCGCACCAGAATGCCCTGTTGTTCAAGCGGGCGGATAAGTTCGAGAATGCCGCCAATATCGTTGATGGTTGCGCGGCGGATCTGCTCGGCGCTCTCCATCACAATCTGCGTACCGATACCGTCGCGCGAGAACAACTCCTGCAACAGTGCGCCGTCTTCCTGATAGCTGATCAAGTGGCTGCGCCGCACGCCGCTGCGACAGGCTTTGACCGCGCCGCGCAGGAAACGCACCGTGCCGGAGTGGTAATCTCCTTGCGCTTCAAGCGCCTCGACGCGCACCTGCGCTTCATTCGGGAACAGTTCGGAAACAATATCGCCCTCGTCGTTCATTACCCCTTGCGACGAGCAGAAACCGATCATTTTTTCGGCTTTCAGCTTGATAGCTAGCTGGGTGGCGATCTCTTCGGAGGTGAGGTTAAAACTTTCGCCAGTAACTGACACCGCGACCGGCCCCATCAGCACAATCGCACCGCTGTCGAGCTGGCGATGGATCGCTTCCTCATCAATACGGCGAATACGTCCGCTGTGGCAATAATCCACGCCATCATCGACGCCCAGCGGCTGAGAAATAATAAAGTTGCCGCTGACCACGTTAATATGCGCGCCTTGCAATGGCGTATTGTTGAGGCTCATCGACAGCCGCGCGGTGATGTCGAGTTGCAACAGGCCTGCCGCCTGCTTAACCAGTTCAAGGGTTTTTGCATCTGTCACACGGGTGTGTTTGTGGTAAATCGGTTCATGATGATGTTCGGCAAGATTGGCGTCGATTTGCGGACGCGCGCCGTACACTACCACCAGCCGGATGCCGAGGCTGTGCAACAGGCCTATATCATTGACAATACTTGAAAAATTATCGTGCTCAATGGCTTCGCCGCCGAGCATAATGACAAATGTCTTTCCCCGATGGGCATTAATATAGGGAACAGAATGGCGGAATCCTTGTACCAGTTCGGTTCTGCGCTCTCTTACCACGGCCTGTCCTCAATGCATGATTATTCGTAAATTGTGTATTTTTATTCTTTTCTGCCGTCTGGTGCAAGTGCAAATTTTGTCGTCATTCAATAAAGTTGCCCCGGCGAAGCCATTGGGCAGACATATGTTTACCCTTTAATGGATGACAGTTTATGCATCATTCGTTAAAGTTTTCGGTCAATTCTGACGAATAGCATTATTTAGCGAAAAATTGCTCGGGAGAGGCATGTCGGGAAGTCAGTCATCGGTGAGCCGCCGCAGGTTATTAAAAGGGGCGGGAGCCATGTGGTTATTAAGCGTAAGCCAGATTGGTCTGGCAGCGGTAAGCCAGGTAGTGGCGGTGCGCGTCTGGCCGGCGTCTACCTATACGCGCGTGACGGTGGAATCTAACCATGTCATCAAATACAAGCAGTTCATGTTGAGTAACCCTGACCGGCTGGTGGTGGATCTCGAAGGCGTACACCTTAACTCCGTGCTGAAAGGCATGGGGACGCAGATTCGTGGCGACGATCCCTTTATCAAATCTGCGCGCGTTGGTCAGTTTGATCCGCAAACCGTGCGCATGGTGTTTGAGCTGAAACAGGATATTGCGCCGCAACTGTTCGCGCTGGCGCCGGTTGCTGGCTTCAAAGAGCGGCTGGTGATGGATCTCTATCCGGTGAATGCGAAAGATGTGCAGGATCCATTGCTGGCGCTACTGGAAGAGTACAACAAAGGCGATCTTGAACAGCAGATGCCGAAGCAAGATAGCGGCCCGCAGCCGGGGAAGGCGGGGCGCGATCGACCAATCGTTATTATGCTGGATCCCGGTCACGGTGGCGAAGATCCGGGGGCGATGGGGAAATACCGTACCCGCGAGAAAGACGTGGTGCTACAAATCGCCCGCCGTCTGTACGCGCTGATCGAGAAAGAAGGAAATATGAAAGCCTACATGACGCGTAACGAGGATGTATTTATCCCGTTGAAAGTGCGCGTAGCCAAAGCGCAAAAACAACGTGCGGATCTGTTTGTGTCGATTCACGCCGATGCTTTCACCAGCCGTCAGCCGCGCGGTTCTTCAGTATTTGCTCTTTCCACCAAAGGGGCGACCAGTACGGCGGCGAAATATCTGGCGAAGACGCAGAACGCTTCTGACCTTATTGGCGGCGTCAGTAAAAGTGGCGACCGTTATCTCGATCACACCATGTTCGATATGGTGCAATCGCTGACCATCAATGACAGCCTGAAGTTCGGCAAAGCCGTGCTCAACAAGCTCGGCAACGTTAATAATCTGCATAAAAATAAGGTGGAACAGGCCGGTTTTGCGGTGCTGAAAGCGCCGGATATTCCGTCGATTCTGGTCGAGACCGCATTTATCAGTAATGTGGAAGAGGAACGTAAACTGAAGACGGCCAAATTCCAGCAGGAAGTGGCAGAGTCGATTTTGGCAGGGATTAAAGCCTACTTCTCCGATGGCGCAACGTTGGCCAGAAGGGGATAACAGGGTGGCGCTAAAAGGCGCCATTTTTTACGCACGGCAGAAACAAAAAAACACCCGTTAAGGTGTTTATTGTGTTGGTTGCGGGGGCCGGATTTGAACCGACGACCTTCGGGTTATGAGCCCGACGAGCTACCAGGCTGCTCCACCCCGCGTCCGTCTGTTTACACTTCCATCATGTAAACTTTTTTCTTCACATTTTAATTGGTTGCGGGGGCCGGATTTGAACCGACGACCTTCGGGTTATGAGCCCGACGAGCTACCAGGCTGCTCCACCCCGCGTCCGTGGATGCGCACTATACTCTGCAAACTTATTGATGCAACCTTTTTTTGACTGATTCGACGAATTACCGGGATTATGTGTAAAAAAAATACAATCGGATTATTTTTTATGCGAAATTAGCGATGGGTTGTGCTGACTCATTTCTTTAGTGAATTGGGTTTGTTATCTTCACC
Source organism: Pseudomonadota bacterium (assembly GCA_018261615.1). Classification (GTDB taxonomy): domain Bacteria; phylum Pseudomonadota; class Gammaproteobacteria; order Enterobacterales; family Enterobacteriaceae; genus Kosakonia. Next base: position 159,759 of record JAGTSE010000001.1, read on the forward strand.
CCGCTGCATGTTAATCAGAAGACGAGATATAATGAAAGGACGTTGGGCTAAGTTTGTACTCACAGGCGCCATGGTCGCAATCCTTGCCGCTTGCTCCTCCAAACCGACCGATCGCGGTCAACAGTATAAAGACGGAAAGTTTTCCCAGCCTTTTTCCCTGGTCAATCAACCTGACGCCGTCGGGGCGCCAATCAACGCCGGAGACTTCTCCGAGCAGGTTAATCAAATTCGTTCCGCCTCTCCACGCCTCTATAGCAACCAGAGCGGCCTTTACAATGCGATTCAGTCCTGGCTGATGTCGGGCGGCGATACTCGCACTCTGCGTCAGTACGGCCTTGATGCGTGGCAGATGGAAGGAACGGATAACTACGGAAACGTGCAATTTACCGGGTACTACACGCCGGTAGTGCAAGCGCGTCATACGCGTCAGGGCGAGTTCCAGTACCCGATTTATCGTATGCCGCCCAAACGCGGCCGTTTACCATCGCGCGCGGAAATCTATGCCGGCGCGCTCAGCGACAACTATGTGCTGGCGTACAGCAACTCGCTGATGGATAACTTTATTATGGATGTACAGGGCAGCGGCTATATCGATTTTGGCGATGGCAGCCCGCTTAACTTCTTCAGTTATGCCGGGAAAAATGGCCATGCTTACCGCAGTATCGGCAAAGTGCTGATCGATCGCGGCGAAGTGAAGAAAGAAGATATGTCGATGCAGGCCATCCGCGAATGGGGTGACAAACACAGTGAAGCGGAAGTGCGTGCGCTGCTGGAAGAGAATGCGTCGTTTGTCTTCTTTAAACCGCAATCCTGGGCGCCGGTGAAAGGTGCCAGCGCGGTACCGCTGATTGGACGCGCTTCTGTCGCTTCCGATCGCAGTATTATTCCGCCAGGTACCACACTGCTGGCGGAAGTGCCGCAACTGGACAATAAAGGCAAATTCAACGGTCAGTATGAGCTGCGTCTGATGGTGGCGCTGGATGTCGGCGGCGCGATCAAAGGCCAGCACTTCGATATCTATCAGGGCATTGGCCCGGATGCCGGTCACCGCGCAGGCTGGTATAACCATTATGGCCGGGTCTGGGTGCTGAAAAACGCCCCGGGCGCGGGCACCAGCGGCGGCATGTTCAGCGGCTGAGTATGATACACTCTGCGACCCTCTTTCCTCTGCGGAAGAGGGTTTTCTGTTTTCTTTGAGGTCTGTTTTATGTCAGCAGTAATCAGCGATGCCTGGCGTCAGCGTTTTGGCGGCACGGCGCGTTTATATGGCGAGAAAGCGTTGCAGTGGTTTGCCGATGCACATATCTGCGTGGTCGGCATCGGCGGCGTGGGTTCCTGGGCGGCTGAAGCGCTGGCGCGAACGGGCATCGGCGCGATCACGCTGATTGATATGGACGACGTTTGCGTGACCAACACCAACCGACAGATCCACGCCCTGCGCGATAACGTCGGCCAGGCAAAAGCTGAGGTGATGGCGGATCGCATTCGTCAGATCAACCCGGAGTGCCGGGTGACGGTGGTGGATGATTTTGTGACTGCTGACAATGTTGCGCAACTGATGAGCCAGGGCTATAGCTATGTGATCGATGCGATCGACAGCGTACGTCCGAAAGCGGCGCTAATCGCATACTGCCGTCGCAATAAGATCCCGCTGGTAACCACGGGCGGAGCCGGCGGGCAGATCGATCCGACGCAGATCCAGGTCAGCGATCTGGCGAAAACGATTCAGGATCCGCTGGCGGCAAAATTGCGCGAGCGGTTGAAAAGCGATTTTGGCGTGGTGAAGAACAGCAAAGGGAAGCTCGGCGTGGACTGTGTATTCTCCACTGAAGCGCTGGTTTATCCGCAGGCGGACGGTTCAGTCTGTGCAATGAAAAGCACGGCGGAAGGGCCGAAACGTATGGATTGCGCAGCCGGTTTTGGTGCTGCAACGATGGTGACCGCGACCTTTGGTTTTATCGCGGTCTCCCATGCGCTGAAAAAACTGATGGCGAAAGTGGCCCGTCAGACCAGCGCCTGACGCGCCGCATCCTGCACGGCGGCGGCCAGCGCCGCCAGCCCCTGGCTACGCGACGCGCTCAACTGGGCGCGTAAACCCAGTTCATCGAACAGCGCCAGTGGATCGTGGTGAATGAGATCATCCGGGCGCTTGCCTTCTACCGCCGTCAACAGCACGGCCAGCAATCCGCGTACAATCCGGCCTTCGCTCTCGCCGAAGAAATGCATCGTTCCCTCCGCGCTCAGTGTTGAACCGAGCCAGACGCGATTTTCGCAGCCGGGAATTTCCCGCGCCTGCGCTTTCAGCGCTTCCGATGCTGCAGGCAGTTGCTTACCGAGCATGATCAACTGACGGTACTTATCTTCCCATTGGTTCAGTACGCCAAACGTCTGGCGCAGCATCTCTTCGGTAACGGTTGTGCCGAACGGGTGTCCGGCGAAAGTCGGGCTTGTCATTAATCCACCAATATTTCCAGGGCGCGATCCACAGCCTGCACCAACGCGCCTACATCCTGTTGCGTATTATAGGGTGCAAATGAAGCGCGTAGGGTGCCGCTGACGCCAAGTGCGGCCAGCAGCGGCTGAGCGCAGTGCTGACCGGCGCGCAGCGCGATACCGTAGCCCGCAAGCAATGTCACCATATCGCTGTGATGTACGCCGTCAAAATCGAAAGCCAGCAGGCTTGAGTCCTGGCAGCGAAAGGAGCGGAAACCCGGACGTTTAGCCAGTTGATCTTCCGCCAGCGTCGCCAGCCCGCGGCTGTAGCTCTCCGCCTGGGCGATATCCAGCGTTTTCAGCCACTCCAGCGCCGCACTGAGACCAATAACGCCCGCCACGTTTGGCGTGCCGGCTTCCAGCTTGTACGGCACTGGCTGAGTGGTGAAGCCATCAAATGTTACTTCGTTGATCATCTTGCCGCCGCCCAGCCACGGTGTCATCCCATCCAGCAATTCCGCTTTACCATACAGCGCGCCGATACCATTGGGGCCATAGAGTTTGTGGCCGGAAAATGCATAGAAATCGATATCCAGCTGTTGCACGTTAGCCGGGAAATGCACGACGCCCTGCGCGCCATCAACCATCACCACCATGTCTGCCGCATGCGCCAGCGTAATCGCCCGCAGCAGATCCGGACAACCTCCGGTGACATTGGACATTTGCCCCAGCGCCAGGATGCGGCTGCGCGAGGTGATAAGCGACGGCAGGTGGTTGATATCCGGTAGGTGATCGGCACCGAGCGGCAGTTTCACCACCCGCGCGCCCGTTTGTTGTGCCACCATCAGCCACGGCACCAGGTTGGCGTGATGTTCTGCCTCGCTGACAATGATCTCATCGCCCGCTTGCAGACGCGGGCGCGCATAGCACTGGGCGACCATATTGATGGCTTCGGTAGTGCCATGTGTCCAGACGATGTTTTTGCCGGAGGGCGCATTGAGCAGTGCGGCGACCTGATCACGCGCGGCTTCGTAGCGTGCGGTTAACTGTTGCGCCTGGGCAAACTGGCTGCGGTGCACATTACCGGCGCTGAGGCTGTAAAACTGTTGTGTGGCATCGATTACCGCTTGCGGTTTCAGGGCGGTAGCGGCGCTATCCAGATAGACTCCAGCGTCGGCCAGCGCCGGGAACTGCGCGCGAAATTGCGATGGGTTAAATGCGTTCATGCGATTCCTCGTATCAATAGCGCGATCGTCGCGCAATTTTTCTGTCGGAGCAAGAACGTTGCGCTCCATCGGAATTGTCTGTTTGTCCTGATAGGGGGGGCAAGCAGGTTATGCTAAATAGTTTTATGTAAATTCTTAATATTCTTTCACTAAGCGTTTTTCGCAGCATTAATTGCCAGAAGGAGAAGAAGACTGCCGCAATTATTTCCGCATGTATGTTTACTTTTGCCCTGAGCGCCTGTTCCGGTCCGAATTACGCGTTACATACCAATGATGGACGCACGATCGTCTTGGAAGGGAAACCGAAAACTGAAGATCAGACCGGCCTGATTTCGTATAAAGACGCTAACGGCAACGAACAGCAGATCAATCGTACCGACGTGAAAGAGATGGTCGCTCTGGATAAGTAAGCGCTGAACGTGGGGTAAAAAAAAGCACCGCAATCTTGCGGTGCTACATTAATCACTATGGACAGACAGGGTAAATGTACAGGAAGTGAAAAAGGGGTAGCGTCGCTACCGTGGTCTGAATCGCAGACCAATTGCAAACACAACAACACAACATCACAACCGTAAGCCAAAAGCCCTTCAGAACACGCATTCCAAAAAAAGCTCTTCGTTCCGGCTCAGGAAGTGCCGCCACTATAGGTATTTGCTGGTAGAAGCTCAACGGACAATTTATAATGGCTCAGATAAAAAAAACTAATAGGTTAATCACTGTTTCCTTTTTGTTAAATTGCCTTTACATCTAAGTCTGAAAACCATGTCCAAGCGATTACCACCACTGAATGCATTACGTGTTTTTGATGCTGCCGCCCGCCATTTAAGTTTTACGCGCGCAGCCGATGAGCTTTTTGTGACGCAGGCCGCAGTAAGCCACCAAATCAAGTCTCTCGAGGATTTTCTCGGGCTCAAGCTCTTTCGCCGACGCAACCGTTCGCTGCTGCTTACCGAAGAAGGCCAGAGTTATTTTCAGGATATCAAAGAGATATTTTCCCAGCTGACGGAAGCCACCCGTAAGTTGCAGGCGCGCAGTGCAAAAGGCGCGCTAACCGTCAGTTTGCTCCCCAGTTTCGCCATTCAGTGGATGGTGCCAAGGCTCTCCGACTTTAACTCAGCTTATCCGGGAATCGACGTTCGTATCCAGGCCGTTGACCGTCAGGAAGATAAACTGGCGGACGATGTCGACGTGGCGATTTTTTACGGGCGCGGTAACTGGCCGGGAATGCGTGTCGAAAAATTGTACGCAGAATATTTGCTGCCGGTCTGTTCACCGCTGTTGCTGACGGGTGATAAAGCGCTGAAAACGCCGCAAGATTTAGCGCACCACACTTTATTACACGACGCATCACGTCGCGACTGGCAAACTTATACGCGGCAATTAGGTCTTAACCTTAACGTTCAACAGGGCCCCATCTTCAGCCACAGCTCTATGGTGCTTCAGGCGGCCATCCACGGACAGGGGATCGCACTGGCCAACAACGTAATGGCGCAGTCCGAAATCGAGGCAGGCCGGCTAGTCTGCCCGTTTAATGATGTTCTGGTCAGTAAGAATGCGTTTTATCTGGTTTGTCATGACAGTCAGGCAGAACTGGGTAAAATAGCCGCCTTTCGTCAGTGGATCCTGGCCAAAGCGGCAAGCGAACAGGAAAAATTCCGTTTCCGTTATGAACATTAATGCGCGCGCGTGGCGCGTATGACTTTTTAGGGGGCTCACATGACCAGCCGTTTTATGTTGATTTTCGCCGCGGTGAGCGGTTTTGTGTTTGTCGCGCTCGGCGCGTTCGGCGCACATGTTTTACGTAAATCTTTGGGTGTGCCAGAGATGAGCTGGATCCAGACCGGCCTCGAATATCAGGCATTCCACACGCTCGCCGTGCTCGGCCTTGCGGTGGCGATGCAGCGTCGAATCAGTATCTGGTTTTACTGGAGCAGTGTTTTTCTTGCGCTGGGCACCGTGCTGTTTAGCGGCAGCCTCTATTGCCTGGCGCTTTCGCATTTACGCCTGTGGGCGTTTGTTACGCCAGTCGGTGGGGTTTGTTTTTTAATCGGCTGGGCATTGATGTTGTTTGGCGCAATTCGTCTGAAACGTAGGGGCGTTGTTCATGAATAAAGTGGTATTGCTGTGCCGCCCGGGTTTTGAGAAAGAGTGCGCAGCCGAAATTACCGATAAAGCCGGCCGCCTTGAAGTGTTTGGTTTTGCCCGGGTGAAAGAGAATTCGGGCTATGTCGTGTTCGAGTGCTATCAGGAAAACGATGCGGACAAGGTGGCGCGCGAGCTGCCGTTTAGCTCGCTGATTTTTGCCCGCCAGATGTTTGTCGTGGGTGAATTGCTACGCGATCTGCCGCCGGATGACCGCATTACGCCGATCGTCGGTATGTTGCAGGGTGTAGTGGAGAAAGCCGGGGATTTGCGCGTCGAGGTAGCCGATACCAACGAAAGCAAAGAGCTGATGAAGTTCTGCCGCAAGTTCACCGTGCCGCTGCGAGGTGCGTTGCGTGAAGCGGGGGTGCTGGCGCGCAGTGATTCGACGAAACGTCCGGTGGTGCATATCTTCTTTATTGCCCCCGGTTGCTGCTATACCGGTTATTCGTATTCTTATAACAATTCGCCGTTCTATATGGGCATTCCGCGCCTGAAGTTCCCGTCGGATGCGCCGAGTCGTTCAACCCTAAAACTGGAAGAGGCGTTCCACGTCTTTATTCCTGCGGACGAGTGGGATGAGCGCCTGGCCAACGGCATGTACGCGGTGGATCTCGGCGCCTGTCCTGGCGGCTGGACCTATCAACTGGTGAAACGCAATATGTGGGTGGCTTCAGTGGATAACGGCCCGATGGCGCAAAGCCTGATGGATACCGGGCAGGTCACCTGGCTACGGGAAGACGGTTTCCGCTATCGGCCAAACCGCAATAATATCTCGTGGATGGTGTGCGATATGGTGGAGAAACCGGCGAAAGTCGCCGCGCTGATGGCACAGTGGCTGGTTCAGGGCTGGTGCCGCGAAACCATTTTCAACCTGAAGCTGCCGATGAAAAAACGCTACGAAGAGGTGTCAAATAACCTCGCCTATATCCAGCAGCAGCTGGATGAACATAATATCGCGGCGCAAATTCAGGCGCGCCAGCTATACCACGATCGCGAAGAAGTCACGGTCCATGTGCGCCGTATGTGGGCGGCCGTTGGCGGTCGTCGCGACGAGCGTTAAAAGCAACTGAGCCGGGCAATGTCCGGCTCAGGCGAGTTTGCTGTCAGAGACAATATGCGTCACATCATCCAGGTGCCCAATCTGCGCCTCTCCCGAACGATTGAATTTACTCTTATCGATCAGCAGTAACGACTGCGCTGCGCGTTTCAGCAGAATGGATTTAAATTCGGCATTGTAGGTGTTTGAATCCCAGAGCGCGCCGCTGCTGTCGATCCCTTCGCAGGAAAAAATAAACAGGTCGATATCGAGACATTTGAGCTGGGAGATGAGCGACGGATTGACGTAGCAGCCATATTTGCGCTCCAGCGTGCCGCCGGAACTGATCAGTTGCAGATGTTCACGCTTGCCCAGCTCCTGGCAAATTGGGTGGCTGTTGGTAAAGACATGGAGATTGCAATCCGGTAACTGACGGGCGAGATACCAGCAAGTAGAGCTGGCGTCCAGTGCGATCACCATGCCTTCCTCTATCCAGCCGATCGCTTCGCGGGCGATATCGGCCTTGTGGGCGTAATGGCTTTTCAGGCGGATATGAAAGGGATCGCCGCTGTCCTGGTTTTCCTGGTGGAGCGTCCTGGCGCGCCCGTGATTGCGCAGCACTTTTCCCTGCGCCTGCAATTCACTGAGATCGCGGCGAATCGTCTCTTTACTAACGTTGAGCTGCACTGACAATGCTTCGGTTGTCAGGCTCTGGTGATGCCTCAACAGATCGATGATGGTTTGTTGGCGTGCCGCTTTCATCTGCTCTTCTTCCGTCATCCGATGAAGGCCCGTATCATGTGGGCGTTCCGGGCAAAAAGATTACGGTGTTACCCCTTTTTTTAAAAGTATATTCCCATACTTCGCGCATTCTCCTGTGATAACGATCGCAAAGGCTTTTTGCGCCCGCGCGTAAAAAGCAAAGCGATCGATGTGAGTGAAAGGGGGGCAGGGCGATTGCACCGAGAGCGCATTGCGATAGCGTGCTTCGACATCAGGATCGAGCGTATCGCCTTCAACGGGGCTCATCATCACTAACGGCGGTGCGTAACTGTCGAGTTCGAACAGCGGAATAATGGCGCTCAGTAGTCTGTCTATCGGCAAACCATCGGCGCGGATCACTTGCGGACCAGCACTGTGCGCCGGGAAGTGGGCATCGGAAAAAATAATCTCATCTCCGTGTCCCATCTCCGCCAGCGCCTTTAATAGCTCAGGGGATATTAATGGCGAAATCGTTTTTAACATTTCACACTCCTTCAATGAGTTCGGTTACGGTTTCCGGCCAGAAATAGCGGTACTGATAGCGCACCTGCGCGCGGGCCTGCTCCGGGCTACTGAAAACGCCAATGCCATACCAGCCGAACATCGCTGCGCCTGCCACGGTGGTTTCCGCATCTTCCAGCACTTTGATCGGCATGTTGAGGCGGTTGGCTTTTATTTGATTCCATAAGGTGTTACGGCTTCCGCCGCCGACGAGTAACAGTTCGGTGGCCTGAAAACGACCGATTTGTTCCAGTGTTTGCAGATTACGCTTAAGCTGGTCTGTTAACCCTTCCAGCGCCGCGCGGTAGAAGTGGCCGCGCGTGGTGTTTAGCGTAACGCCTTGCCAGCCTGCGTGGTGGCTGCTCAGCAGATCGCACTGCATGATTACGCCCTCGGCACCTGATGGAATGTTGCGCGCCTCGTCAATCAACGTTTGCCAGGGTGTTTCTCGCGTCCACAACAGTTCGCGCACCCACTCCAGTACGCCAGAAGCCAGCCACTGCATGCCGGGGTTATACCATTCTGGCTGGCTATCCAGTTCGCAGGTAGATCCAGCGTGCTGGCTTAGTAAAGTGGTATCGACCTGCGCACTGCGCGCCATCAGGATCTCCCACGTTCCAGATGAGAGCACCACATCATCCTGCTGCGCGCCTGCGCCAAAGAGCGCGAACTGAGTGTCATGCCCCGCCGAAATAATCGGGATGCCCGCAGGAAGCCCGAGCAGTTGTGCGCCCCCGGCTTGCAGTAGACCTATTTGCTCTCCTGCTTCGACCAAACGGGGGAACAGGCGGCGCGGCAAACCCGCAGCTTGCAGAATTGGTGGGCTGAAATCGCGTTGATGAATATTCAGCAGTTGGCTGGTGCCAGCCATAGTGATATCGGTAGTGAATTCGCCGCTTAAGCGCTGGTTGATAAGTGAAGAGAGAAACAGCCATGCATGCGCACGCTTTAGCAGTTGCGGATGGTTCTCTTTTAGCCACACCAGCTTATAGAGCGTATTAAAGGCAAATGCTCCGACCCCGGAGATGGCCTGCAACTGTTGCGGTGACATCAAACGGCTGATGTTCTCCATCACCGCTATGGTTCGCGGGCATTTCCAGCTGATGACCGGATAGAGTAGTTTGCCGTGCTCGTCGACAAGCGCGCCGTCGACACCAAAGGTGGTGACCGTGATGCCGCGAACATTGCACATCGATAGCGTGGCAGTGAGTTGTCGGCAGCAAGTAGCGAAGCGTTGCAAAATGGCCTCCAGCGACCATTGATGCCAGGCGCTGTTTTGCGCAGCCATCTCGCTGGCATTTTCCGTTGCCGCGCGGGCAACGATGTTTCCATGGCGGTCAACGGCGATTGCTCGCACGTTGGTGGCGCCGCAATCGAGGACCAGTATGACGTCTTGTTTCATGCTAACCCCTGAAAAATCAATAAAGCCCGGTAAAATTGCATCTCCGGGCAACAACATTAACCGCGTTTGTAGAGCGGGCCGTAATTCTGGCAGGCGCGATAATCCTGGCCTTCGCTGTCCATACCATGCGCGGCCCAGGCTGAAGGACGATAGATTTCCTCGTCCTCCACGTTGTGCATGCTCACCGGAATGCGCAGCATGGCGGCAAGGGTGATAAAGTCTGCTCCTACGTGACCGATAGTCAGCACGCCGTGATTCGCGCCCCAGTTCGCCATCACCGAATAGACATCGGCAAACGGGCCTTTGCCGGTCAGGCGCGGTACAAACCAAGTGGTGGGCCAAGTGGAGTTCGTCCGTGCGTTAAGTGTTTCGTGCACGGCTTCCGGTAATTCAACGCTCCATCCTTCAGCGATTTGGAGCACCGGGCCGAGGCCTTTAATCAGGTTGATACGGCTCATGGTGAATGGAACGCTGCCTTCGGTAAGAAAGCGGGAAGAGAAACCACCGCCACGGAAATATTCATGGATCGCCGGGCACCATTCGGTGGCGGCCAGACAAGCATCGGCTTCCTGCTGGCTGATTTCCCAGTGGGGTTTCATAGTGGGTTTGCCCGCACTGTCACGCTGTTTACAGCAACCATCCAGCGCAGCCGAACCCGAGTTAATCAGGTGAATAATACCGTGTTCAGCCAACCCGTGCAGTGTTTGCCCCGTCACGCGCTGAACGGCCTCCGGTGACCAGTACGTCCGCACATCGGCAAACACCTGTGCGGTGCCGGTGAGTTGGTGACCGAACAACATAGCCACGCCGTTAAGGCTGTCATTTTCTGTCGCAACCACCAGCGACTCGCGCACGCCGTTCCAGTCAAATGAGCTATTGAGTAGCGCTTCGGCGGTATCGCCATTCGGGTATTGATCGGTCCAGTGGCGCTGGCCCTGGAAACCGGCAGCGATGGCGTTGTAACCGAGTGACTCTTCTACGCGTCCTTTTTCGGCGAGCTTCGCATTGCCCTGCATCATGTCGCGAATACACATTGCCATCAGCAGACTCTCTTTCAGCACACTGCGGCTTTGAGATTCATTACGTTTGTACTGTTCTGCATTCTGGTCTTCGCCATAGCGAAAATGTTTATCCGCCCACGCCAGCGCCATCTCCAGCTCTGTCTCGTCATAAATTTTCTGATCGATGCGACGGCGCAATTCGGTCATATCCACCGCCTGCACTTTCATACCAAGCCAGGATTCGAAGAAGTTGTGGTCGACAATGGAACCGGCAATCCCCATCGACACTCCCCCCACCGAGAGGTAACTTTTCCCCTTCAGGCTGGCAACCGCCAGACCCGCGCGGGCAAAGCGCAGTAGTTTCTCTTCGACATCCGCCGGGATAGAAGAGTCATCCGCATCCTGCACATCGTGACCGTAAATAGAAAATGCCGGGATCCCTTTCTGGCTGTGCGCCGCCAGCGCTGCAGCCAGATAAACGGCACCAGGACGTTCAGTGCCGTTGAAACCCCAGATAGCTTTCGGACGCAACGGATCCATATCGATGGTTTCGCTGCCGTAGCACCAACACGGCGTAACCGTAATAGTGGCTCCCACATTTTGCTGGCTGAATTTCTCTTCGCAGGCGGCGGCTTCTGTCATGCCGGCAATACAGGTATCTGCAATGACACACTCAATCTCTGCGCCGCTGGCATGGCGAAGCTTTTCGCGGATAAGCGCCGCAGTGGCTTTTGCCATATTCATAGTTTGCTCTTCCAGCGATTCACGTACACCCATGCGACGTCCATCAATCACCGGGCGAATACCGATTTTTGGCAGGTTGGTTTTTCTCATTACTAAGTCCCTCACGTTATGCGGAAAATGGTTTAGTTCGATTGCGAACGGAAACGGGCGAAGATGAATATGATGGCAAAGCAGGCGGCCGGTACCAGTTCAGCCGTCGGGATCTGGCCTGCGGCATCGCTGACAAATCCCATCACCGGCGTCACAATGCCGCCGCCAATGATAGTCATGACGATAAAAGACGAACCGTACTTGGTATCCTGACCAAGGTTTTTGATCCCCAGCGAGAATATGGTCGGATATTGAATCGACATAAATGCACTGCACAGCGTCAGGGCCATCAGGCCAATATGTCCGCCGCAAAAAGCAGAAATCAGACACATGATCATCGCCAGCAGTGCGTAGGTGGCCAATACTTTCTCGGGCGCGAAGCGGCGGATAAGCCAGGTGCCGGAAAAACGGCCAATGAAGAAGCAGACCATCGTGCCGGTCAGGTAGTTGGCGGCAAAGCCTGGCGTCATGCCGGGGATCTCTTCAATCGCATAGCGAATTAAATAACTCCAGCAGGCGGTTTGCGCACCGACATAGCAGAACTGCGCCAGCACCGCCCATCGCCAGTGGCGAATACGCAGCAGGCGGGCGAAAGAGGCCAGGAAAGAGCCCTGCGCAATATCGCTGTGATCGTCACTTTGCAGCGCCGGGAAGCGGGTGAGTATGATCAACAGCGCGACCAGCAACACAATCGCTACGATAATCATGTACGGCATCTGTACTGACAACACCAGACTGTGTTTGTAGGTACTCAGTTGCTCTGCTGTCATACTGTCGAGCGCTTCTTGCGGCTGGTGCGGCACGTTGGACAAAATCAGGCTTTGACCAAACACAACGGCGATAATAGCGCCGAAAGAGTTGAATGTTTGCGCCAGGTTGAGCCGGAAGTGTCCGCCGCTTTCCGGCCCCAATACGGTGACAAAAGGATTCGCTGCTGTTTCAAGGCAACCTAAACCAGCGGCAATAATAAAAAGCCCCACTAAGAATAAAGTGTAATTCATCATTTCAGCGGCTGGCCAAAATAGCGCGGCGCCACAGGCATATAAGAATAACCCGGTAATTATTCCGACTTTATAGCTCAGTTTTTTCATTAGCAAGCCAGCGGGAATTGGAATGACAAAATAACCGAAGTAAAACGCCGACTGAATCAATCCGGCCTGGAAGTTGGATAAGGTGAAAGCCTGCTGAAATTGCGGTAATAAAATGTCGTTTAAATTATTAGCTACGGCCCAAAGAAAAAACAGTGAGCAGAGCAAGGCAAATGGAATAATATGGCGTTTGCTTTGTTCCACATCGACTGCGCGAAAACTTTGCGTTTGGCTTGATGTATTTCCCATAGCACCCTCATTGGTTCAGAAACAGGTTCATTCAGTATCTGGCTGGCCCGATTTCCCTGCATATCACTTCCGGGTAATTCGCAAATAAAACTGGCGCAGGCAGGAATGCTTAAAATGATTTTCAAATAAATGTGCTTGCTTAATATGATGATGGTCACATTTATGCTTGTAAGGTGCCGTTGTGTGATTATCATCACCTTTATTTACTGAAAGGGATGACCGTTTAATTAAATAAAATTTAAAACCCACAGGGAATATGACCGAATTAATTTCTTCTCACGCAAACGGGCATCTATTGTTGGGGGTGAATGACCGTATTTAATTAAAATGCTCAAAACAGTCACTCGGCTGTAGAGTAAATAATTTTTTTTGATGCTTGTTTTACTTGTTTAATTGAAATTCATCACAAAATAAGAATCGAAAAATATATTTTTGCCAGCACAGCCTGATGATAACAATGAATTATTCGGAAAATTCAACAGGGCGGCTATTACGTTCTGTTGAGCCATTTTGCATCACTCAGCGAGGTAAAGAATGGAACGAAACAGACTGGCCCGGCAGATTATTGAGACTTGCCTGGAGATGACGCGTCTTGGTCTGAACCAGGGAACCGCAGGCAACGTTAGTGTGCGTTATCAGGGGGGGATGTTAATTACCCCGACGGGCATTCCCTATGAGAAACTAGCGGAATCGCACATTGTTTATATTGATGCGCAAGGGCAACACGAAACGGGCAAGTTGCCCTCAAGCGAGTGGCGTTTTCACCAGGCCGCTTACCAGACTCGCCCGGAAGCCAACGCGGTGGTGCATAACCACGCGGTACACTGTACGGCGGTGTCGATCCTCAATCGTCCTATTCCTGCTATCCACTATATGATTGCGGCTGCGGGTGGCAATTCCATTCCGTGTGCCCCTTATGCCACATTTGGTACACGTGAACTCTCTGAGCATGTCGCCGTGGCGCTGCAATACTGTAAAGCCACGCTGTTGCAGCATCACGGTTTGATTGTCTGTGAAGATAATCTGGAAAAGGCGCTCTGGCTGGCCCATGAAGTGGAAGTGCTGGCGCAGCTCTATCTCAGCACGCTGGCGGTGGTTGATCCGGTGCCAGTGCTGGATGACGAGGCCATCGCCATTGTGCTGGAAAAATTCAAAACCTACGGTTTGCGTATAGAAGAGTGATAAGCCCGCAGTAAGAAAGGCGCCCTGTTTTCAGGACGCCTGGGCGCTTACGGATTACCGGCTTTGGCCAGCTCTTTGGTTAACGGCAACATAATCCGCATCACGTCGCGGCTACGGTGCGCAATACGGCCAGGCAGGGCTTGATCGAGGAACTGCTGGTTATCGATGCGCGCGTTGTGGTAGCTGACACCATCAGGGAAACTTTTTGATTTCGCCCGCTGTTGCATGCCGTCTTTCTTACCGAGCGACCAGTTGGTGGCTTCCACTGACAGAACCGGGATCCCCGCTTTATCAAACACCTCGGCATCGTTACAGCAACTGGTACCTTTCGGGTAATCCGGGTTAAGACCGGGATTTATCAGCGCGCTGATACCGTGGGCTCGGGCGATAGCCAGCGCACGATCCCGCGTCAGTTTACGCACCGATGTTGGCGTATTTTTGCCGCTATTAAAGTAGAGCTTGTCGCCGACAATCAGGTTATTCAGGTTGATCACCAGCAAGGTATTTTTCTTCTCTTGCTCGCTCATCCGCGCGAGCACGTTTGCCGCGCCAAGATGGCCCTCTTCATCACCGCTGGTGGCGACAAAGCGGATGCTGTACTGCGTCGGCACGGATTTCAGTTCTTGCGCCAGTTCCAGCATCACGCCCAGAGCGGCTGCGTTATCATCCATCCCCTGAAGCGTCAGACCACCCAGATTGTTATCGACATCGGCATCGCTGTGCGGCGCATACGTATCAAGATGCGCCATAATCACGATCTGCTGCGGTAGCTTGCCTTCATGGGCGGCGATCACCGTACTGCCAGTGACATTTTGCCAGTTCTGCCGGTTATCTTTGGTAGTGTAGCGGTAGCGGGTTTTGAACTGGCGGATATCGCTCTGGTATCCCATCTGCGCAAACTGCTGCTGCAAATAGTCTGCGGAGAGCATTTCAGCCGGTGTGCCGGTCATGCGTCCAGGAAAGAGGGTGGCAATGTGACGAGCCTGCTCGTCTGCAAATTCACCGGGTTGGGACGTACTGGCATGAGCCGGAAAGATAAAGCATACGCCGAGCGCCAGGGCAGCGGTACGGAGGCGCAATGCGGAAAACATAGAGAGTCCTTTATGCAGCAATTTTTTTGACGTGCTTAGTATGAAACTGTGACTGGGTTTACACAATTTCATTTGTTCTTAACCTGCCGAAAATACTCGGCTTAAGCACTTTTTGATATTTGCATTGCCATTGCGTTATTCCTTTGCGGAACTACTCATTCCAATTCGTAATTTCATTCGCCCGGAACCGCCCCCTATAGTCGCACTATTGCTGGCTGTAAGTGAGTTGCTTTGTGGATTACCTGCCGTTATTTGCTGAAGTAAAAGACTGCCCGGTACTGGTGATTGGCGGCGGCGAAATCGCCGCGCGCAAAATCACCTTTTTGCGACGCGCTGGCGCACGCGTGCACGTTGTCGCGCAGCGGCTGGAACCGCAATTGCAACAGCTTGCCGACAGTCAGGCGATTCACTGGCTGGCGATTGAATTTGACGAGGCCCAGCTGGATGCCGTTTTGCTGGTGATTGCGGCAACCGATGACACGACGCTGAATCAGCGCGTCTTTGCGGCGGCAAATGCGCGCCACAAGCTGGTCAACGTGGTGGATAACCAGCCGCTGTGCTCCTTTATTTTCCCGGCGATTGTCGATCGATCGCCGCTGCTGGTGGCGATTTCCTCTGGCGGAACCGCGCCAGTGCTGGCGCGTCTGCTGCGTGAAAAGATTGAAGCTCTGCTACCGGGCAATCTGGGCCGCATGGCGGAAGTGGCCGGGCGCTGGCGTTCGCGTATTAAAGCTTTTCGCCGTACCACGGATGAACGTCGCCATTTCTGGGAACGCGCTTTTCGCGAACGTTTTGCCAGCCTGATGGCCGCCGGAGATGAACCCGCCGCCGAAAAAGCGCTCGAAGCCGAATTGGCTCAGCCGGGTTCTGGTCGCGGAGAGATTATCCTCGTGGGCGCCGGGCCGGGCGATGCGGGATTGCTGACGCTGCGTGGTTTGCAGGTGATCCAGCAGGCCGACGTAGTGTTTTACGATCATCTGGTCAGCGACGAAGTGCTGGATCTGACCCGCCGCGATGCAGAGAAAATCTGCGTCGGTAAACGCGCTGGTTCCCATGCGGTGGCGCAGCATGAGACCAACAGCATGCTGGTGGATGCGGCGCGCGAAGGCAAAACGGTGGTGCGGCTGAAAGGCGGCGACCCGTTTATTTTTGGCCGCGGCGGCGAAGAGTTGCAGGCTGCGGCAGAAGCTGGCATTCCTTTTCAGGTCGTGCCGGGTGTCACTGCGGCATCCGGCGCGACGGCTTATGCAGGCATTCCCCTGACGCACCGGGATTTTGCCCAGTCGGTAACATTTGTGACCGGCCACTATAAAGCCGACAGCGTACCGTTCGACTGGTCGCAACTGGCGCAAAGCCGCCAGACGCTGGCGATTTATATGGGCACCATGAAAGCGGCAGAGATCAGCGAACAACTGATTGCTCACGGGCGCGATAAAACCACGCCGGTAGCAGTGATCTCTCGCGGTACGCGCGCGGAGCAACAGGTTACTACCGGCACACTAGAACAACTCGAGGAACTGGCGCATGCTGCGCCGATGCCCGCCCTGCTGGTGGTGGGCGAAGTGGTACAGCTTCATCACGAGCTCGCCTGGTTCCGGCATACGATAGCAACGGACGCCTTTGATGCCTCCGTGATTAAACTGGCTTAAGGAATGGTTATGGATCAAAAACGACTCACTCATCTGCGACAACTGGAGGCGGAAAGCATCCATATCATCCGCGAAGTGGCAGCCGAATTTTCCAACCCGGTGATGATGTACTCCATCGGCAAAGATTCCAGTGTGATGCTGCATCTGGCACGTAAAGCCTTCTATCCGGGCACGCTGCCATTCCCGCTGCTGCACGTCGATACCGGCTGGAAATTCCGTGAGATGTATGAATTCCGCGACCATACCGCCAAAGCCTATGGCTGTGAACTGCTGGTGCACAAAAACCCGGAAGGGGTGGCGATGGGGATTAACCCGTTCGTGCACGGCAGCGCTAAGCACACCGACATTATGAAAACCGAAGGGCTGAAGCAGGCGCTGAACAAATACGGTTTTGACGCTGCTTTCGGTGGTGCGCGCCGCGACGAAGAGAAATCACGCGCCAAAGAGCGTATTTACTCTTTCCGCGACCGTTTCCACCGCTGGGATCCGAAGAACCAGCGTCCGGAGCTGTGGCACAACTACAACGGCCAGATCAACAAGGGTGAAAGCATTCGCGTGTTCCCGCTTTCGAACTGGACCGAGCTGGATATCTGGCAGTATATCTTCCTGGAAAATATCGACATTGTTCCGCTGTACCTGGCGGCAGAGCGCCCGGTACTGGAGCGCGACGGCATGTTGATGATGATCGATGATGACCGTATCGATCTGCAACCTGGCGAAGTGATCGAGCAGCGAATGGTACGTTTCCGTACCCTCGGCTGCTGGCCGCTGACCGGCGCGGTGGAATCTTCCGCGCAGACGCTGCCTGAGATCATCGAAGAGATGCTGGTTTCCACCACCAGTGAACGTCAGGGCCGCGTGATTGACCGCGACCAGGCCGGCTCGATGGAGCTGAAAAAACGTCAGGGATACTTCTAAGGAGCCGCCATGAATACCACTATTGCCCAACAAATTGCCAACGAAGGCGGCGTCGAAGCGTATCTGCATGCCCAGCAGCATAAAAGCCTGCTGCGCTTTCTGACCTGCGGCAGCGTCGATGACGGGAAAAGTACCCTGATCGGTCGTTTGCTGCACGATACCCGCCAGATCTATGAAGATCAGCTCTCCACGCTGCATAACGACAGCAAACGCCACGGCACGCAGGGCGAAAAACTCGACCTGGCGCTACTGGTGGATGGCCTGCAAGCGGAGCGTGAACAGGGCATTACCATTGATGTGGCCTATCGCTATTTCTCCACGGAGAAGCGCAAATTTATCATCGCCGATACGCCAGGGCACGAGCAGTACACCCGCAATATGGCAACCGGCGCGTCTACCTGCGATCTGGCGATTTTGTTGATCGATGCGCGTAAAGGCGTGCTGGATCAAACCCGTCGCCACAGCTTTATCTCCACGTTGCTGGGTATCAAGCACCTGGTAGTAGCGGTGAATAAAATGGATCTGGTGGAATTTAGCGAAGAGACCTTCGAAAACATTCGCCAGGACTACCTGACTTTTGCCGAACAATTGCCGGGTAACCTGGATATCCGCTTCGTGCCGCTGTCAGCGCTGGAAGGCGATAATGTTGCCAGCCAGAGCGAAAAAATGCCGTGGTACAGCGGCCCTACGCTGCTGGAAGTGCTGGAAACCGTGGAAATCCAGCGCGTAGTGGATACCCAACCGATGCGTTTCCCTGTGCAGTATGTTAACCGTCCGAACCTCGATTTCCGTGGTTTCTCCGGCACGCTGGCGTCCGGCGTGGTGAGCGTTGGTCAGCGTATCAAAGTGTTGCCGTCGGGTGTGGAATCGACCATTACCCGCGTCGTCACGTTTGATGGCGATTTACAGGAAGCTGCTGCAGGCGAAGCCATTACTCTGGTGCTGAAAGATGAGATCGACATCAGCCGCGGCGACCTGATTCTTGATGCGCAGGAAACCCTGCCAGCCGTGCAGCGCGCGTCGCTCGACGTGGTGTGGATGGCGGAACAGCCGTTGCAACCGGGCCAGAGCTACGACATCAAAGTGGCGGGCAAAAAGACGCGCGCACGCATCGATGTCATTCAGTATCAGGTGGACATCAACAATTTGACGCAGCGCCAGGTGGAGAGTCTGCCGCTGAACGGCATTGGCCTGGTTGATTTGACCTTTGATGAACCGCTGACGCTGGACGCGTATCAACAAAACCCGGTTACCGGCGGCATTATCTTTATCGATCGGCTAAGCAACGTGACCGTCGGCGCGGGTATGGTGCGTGATGTTCACATTGAACAGCCGACCAGCGCTTCGGAATTCAGCGCGTTTGAACTGGAGTTGAACCAGCTTATCCGTAAGCACTTCCCGCACTGGGGCGTGCGCGATCTGCTGGGAGGTAAATAATGGCTCTGCATGATGAAAATGTCGTCTGGCATGCCCATCCGGTAACGCCTGAGCAGCGCGAGCAACTCCACGGTCACCGTGGGGTTGTGCTGTGGTTTACCGGGCTCTCCGGTTCCGGCAAATCAACGGTCGCTGGCGCGCTGGAAGAGGCGCTGCATAAGGCGGGCGTCAGCACTTATCTGCTGGATGGCGACAATGTGCGCCACGGTTTGTGCAGCGATCTCGGCTTTAGCGATGACGATCGCAAAGAGAATATCCGTCGTGTCGGCGAAGTGGCCAAACTGATGGTGGAATCCGGGCTGGTGGTGCTGACGGCATTTATTTCTCCGCACCGCGCTGAGCGCCAGATGGTGCGTGAACGCCTGGGGGAAGGGCGTTTTATCGAAGTGTTTGTCGATACACCGCTGGCGATTTGCGAAGCGCGCGATCCTAAAGGGTTATACAAGAAAGCGCGTGCCGGTGAACTGCGCAATTTCACCGGCATTGATTCGGTTTACGAAGCGCCCGCATCGCCGGAAGTTCACCTGCAAGGTGAACAATTGGTAACAAATTTGGTCAGCCAATTATTAGACCTCCTCCGGCAGAGCGATATTATCAGATCCTGAGACGGTACTGGCGGTACGCGCCCTCTTCAGGTTCAGGCATCCCGGCGTGAAATTACGCTTGCTGAATTTGTGCGCGTATCTCCTGTTTATCGGTCGTACAGGAAACAGGATCCGATATGCGTAATAGTCAGAACATCACCCTTACACGGTCGCAATCACTCTCTGCGACTGCCGATGAAACCACATGGTCTTTTCCCGGAGCCGTGGTGGGGTTCGTTGCATGGCTGCTGGCGCTGGCGATCCCGTTTATGATTTACGGTTCCAATACGCTATTTTTCTTTCTCTACACTTGGCCGTTTTTCCTCGCGCTGATGCCCGTCTCCGTTGTGGTTGGCATTGCGTTGCACTCGCTGCTCGGTGGCCGGTTGCTCTACAGCAGCATGGCGACGCTGTTGACGGTCGCCGCCATGTTTGGCGTGCTGTTTATGTGGCTGCTGGGCTAACGGCCATACTTCAAAGCGTAACCCTCATTAAGGCAATGTGTCCGGCTACGGTTCGGTAGACATTTATGATAAAGTCTGGCACTTGCGCGGCATCACCCGACCCCGGAGTGGAGTCTGACGAAAAGTTATGGGATGATGGTGCCGTTTTTCAGGGGGCAGGATGGGTAAACTAACGCTGCTATTGCTGGCTTTGCTGGTCTGGCTACAGTACTCGCTGTGGTTCGGCAAGAATGGTCTGCATGACTACGGCCGCGTCAGCGAAGATGTGGCGACACAGCAGGCGACGAACGCCAAATTAAAATCGCGCAACGATCAGCTTTTCGCCGAAATTGACGACCTCAATGGCGGTCAGGAAGCGATTGAGGAACGCGCACGCAACGAATTATCCATGACTAAGCCGGGCGAAACGTTTTATCGTCTGGTGCCGGACTCGTCAAAGCGTACGCCGGGGTCAGCGCAAAACCAGAATCAGAATCAGAATCAAAACACACAAAATAATCGATAAACAGTCCCGGGTTTACGACATGTCAGCACTAATTCCGGACGTCTGTGCCGTGGTGCCGGCCGCCGGATTCGGCCGCCGCATGCAAACGGAATGTCCTAAGCAGTATCTCTCCATTGGCCAAAAAACCATTCTTGAGCACGCCGTAGCTGCGCTGCTTGCCCACCCGCGCGTTAGTCGGGTGATTATTGCCGTCACTCCAGGCGACGAGCGCTTTGCCCGTCTGCCGCTGGCGCAACATCCGCAAATTACCGTGGTGAACGGTGGCGCAGAACGCGCCGATTCGGTGCTGGCGGGCTTAAAGGCCGCTGGTGACGCGCAGTGGGTGCTGGTGCATGATGCCGCGCGTCCTTGTCTGCATCAGGATGATTTAAACCGGCTGTTACAGCTCAGTGAAACCAGCCGCGTCGGCGGTATTCTTGCCGCGCCAGTGCGCGACACCATGAAACGTGCAGAGCCGGGAAAAACGGCGATTGCTCATACCGTCGAGCGCAATGATTTATGGCATGCGCTGACACCGCAATTTTTCCCGCGACAACTGCTGCACGATTGCCTGGCCCGCGCTCTGAATGAAGGCGCGACGATCACCGACGAAGCGTCGGCGCTGGAGTATTGCGGATTCCACCCGGAGTTGGTTGCCGGACGCGCGGACAATATTAAAGTGACCCGACCGGAAGATTTACGGCTGGCAGAATTCTATCTGACCTTTTCAGACCTTCAGGAGAAAGCATAATGCGCATTGGACACGGTTTTGACGTACACGCCTTTGGCGGTGAAGGCCCGATTATTATCGGCGGCGTACGCATTCCTTACGAGAAAGGGCTGCTGGCGCATTCTGATGGCGATGTGGCGCTGCACGCGCTGACCGATGCGCTGCTGGGTGCGGCGGCGCTGGGCGACATCGGCAAACTGTTCCCGGATACCGATCCGGCGTTTAAAGGCGCCGATAGCCGCGCGTTGCTGCGCGAGGCCTGGCGACGTATTCAGGCGAAGGGTTATACACTGGGTAACGTTGATGTGACCATCATTGCTCAGGCACCGAAAATGCTGCCGCACATTCCGCAGATGCGCGTCTTCATCGCCGAAGATCTCGGCTGCCATATGGATGATGTTAACGTCAAAGCCACCACCACCGAAAAACTCGGTTTTACCGGGCGTGGCGAAGGTATTGCCTGTGAAGCGGTCGCGCTGCTGGAGAAGGCGGTAAAATGACAGAATTCGAAAACCTGACCTGGCTGCATGGCAAACCGGCAGGCAGCGGGATCCTCAAAGCCAACCCGGAAGATTTCGTTGTTGTGGAGGATCTCGGCTTTGAACCGGACGGCGAAGGCGAACATATTCTGGTGCGTATTTTGAAAAATGGCTGCAACACCCGTTTTGTGGCAGATGCGCTGGCAAAATTCCTAAAAATTCATGCACGCGAAGTGAGCTTTGCCGGGCAAAAAGATAAACATGCGGTGACCGAGCAGTGGCTGTGCGCCCGCGTGCCGGGGAATTCGATGCCGGATCTCAGCGCGTTTGAGCTTGAAGGTTGTAAAGTGCTGGAATATGCCCGCCACAAGCGCAAGCTGCGACTGGGCGCATTGCAGGGCAACGCATTTACATTGGTGCTGCGTGAAGTAAGCGATCGGGCGGATGTGGAAGCCCGTTTACAGGCCATCAGTGAAAAAGGTGTGCCGAATTATTTCGGTGCGCAGCGTTTTGGTATTAGCGGCAGCAATTTGCAGGGCGCGTTATGCTGGGCGCAGAGCAATACGCCGGTACGCGATCGTAATAAACGCAGTTTCTGGCTGTCGGCGGCGCGTAGCGCGTTGTTTAATCAAATCGTCAACGAACGATTGAAAAAAACAGAATTTAATCAAGTTGTTGACGGTGATGCGCTACAATTAGCGGGGCGCGGTAGCTGGTTTGTCGCCAGCGAGGAAGAGCGCGCGGAATTGCAGGCGCGCGTCGATGCGAAAGCCTTAATGATTACCGCAGCGCTGCCGGGCAGCGGCGATTGGGGTGTGCAGCGAGCAGCGCTGACGTTTGAGCAACAGGCGGTTGCCGATGCGCCGGAGTTGCAGGCGTTGCTGGTGCGGGAAAAAGTTGAAGCTGCGCGCCGTGCAATGCTGCTCTATCCGCAGAAGCTTTGCTGGAACTGGTGTGATGATGTCACCGTCGAGTTACGTTTCTGGCTCCCGGCGGGAAGTTTTGCCACCAGCGTGGTCAGGGAACTTATTAACACATCGGGTGATTATGCGAATATTGCTGAGTAACGATGACGGGATCCACGCGCCGGGAATTCAGACGCTGGCAAAAGCGTTGCGCGAGTTTGCCGATGTTCAGGTGGTCGCGCCCGATCGTAACCGCAGCGGTGCGTCTAATTCACTGACGCTCGAATCCTCGCTCCGTACTTTTACCTTTGAAAACGGCGATATCGCTGTACAGATGGGCACGCCGACCGACTGCGTTTACCTTGGGGTGAACGCGCTGATGCGTCCGCGTCCGGATGTGGTGGTTTCCGGCATTAATGCCGGGCCGAATCTCGGTGACGATGTGATCTACTCCGGCACCGTTGCAGCCGCGATGGAAGGGCGTCATCTCGGTTTTCCGGCGCTGGCCGTCTCGCTCAACGGGCATACCCATTATGAAACGGCAGCCGCCGTCACCTGTTCTCTTCTGCGCGCGCTCAGCCGCGAGCCGCTGCGTACCGGGCGGATCCTCAATATCAACGTGCCGGATCTGCCGCTCGATCAGATCAAAGGTATTCGCGTTACTCGTTGCGGTAGCCGTCACCCGGCCGATCAGGTTATTCCGCAGCAGGATCCGCGCGGCAACACACTGTACTGGATTGGTCCGCCCGGGGAAAAATGCGATGCCGGGCCGGATACGGATTTTGCAGCTGTGGATGAAGGCTACGTTTCTGTCACGCCGTTGCATGTAGATTTAACAGCATACAGCGCGCATGATGTGGTTTCAGGCTGGCTGGATCGTGTCGGAGTGGATTCGCAATGGTGAGTAAACGCGTACAGGATCTTCTCAATCAATTACGCGCGCAGGGCATTAAAAATGAGCGGGTGCTTGAGGCGTTATCGCAAGTGCCGCGCGAGAAATTTATTGATGAGGCGTTTGAACACAAAGCATGGGATAACGTCGCGTTGCCCATTGGTCAGGGGCAAACCATTTCGCAGCCGTATATGGTGGCGCGAATGACCGAACTGCTTGAGTTGACACCCGCGTCGCGAGTGCTGGAAATCGGCACTGGCTCTGGTTATCAAACGGCGATTCTGGCGCGTCTTGTACACCATGTCTGTTCCGTTGAACGTATCAAAAGCCTGCAATGGCAGGCGCGCCGTCGCCTGAAGCAGCTTGACCTACACAATGTTTCTACTCGTCACGGTGATGGCTGGCAGGGGTGGCAGGTTCGCGCTCCGTTTGACGCCATTATTGTGACCGCCGCCCCGCCGGAGATCCCTGCCGCATTGATGTCGCAGCTGGATGATGGCGGTCTTCTTGTCTTACCCGTAGGCGACGAAATGCAACAGTTGAAGCGCGTTCGTCGGCGCGGAAGCGAATTTATTATTGATACGGTGGAAGCGGTGCGCTTTGTTCCGCTGATAAGAGGCGAACTGGCCTGAGTTACAGAGTTTTCCCTGAGATTTTCAGGCCGTAACAGCGTATGGTAGATACATTTGCCGCCAGGCGTCGCGGTTATCTTTAAGTTATTGGTTATCTATATATTGTTGGGGGGATAAATGAGCGCGGGAAGCCCGAAATTCACCGTAAGCCGTATTGCGGCATTGTCACTGGTTTCGCTGTGGCTGGCAGGGTGTTCAAATTCCACTAATGCTCCGGCCCCGGTCAGTTCTGTTGGCGGTAATGCCAGTTCAAATTCCAGTTCCGGAATGTTGATCACGCCTCCGCCAAAACTTGGTACATCATCGCAGCAGCAAATTCAGCCTGTACATCGCCCGAACGCACAGCCAACGCAGATTCAGCCGGTGGCACAGACGCCTGTTGAAACCGTTAATGGGCACATTGTCTATAACCGCCAGTACGGCAATATTCCCAAAGGCAGCTATACCGGCGGTAGTACCTACATGGTGAAACGTGGCGATACACTATTTTATATCGCGTGGATTACCGGGAACGATTTTCGTGATCTGGCGCAGCGTAATAATGTCGCCGCGCCTTATAACCTTGAAGTCGGGCAAACGTTGCAGGTGGGTAATGCATCCGGAACGCCAATTACGGGTGGAAATGCCATTACGCAGGCTGATGCGTCAGCACAAGGAATAGTCTCAAAACCTGCACAAAATTCCAGCGTAGTGGTTGCTTCGAAACCGACAATTACGTATTCTGAAGATTCAGGTGAACAAAGTGCTAACAAAATGTTGCCGAACAACAAGCCTGCGACAACCATCACAGCGCCTGTTACGGCACCTTCTGTAAGCTCAACCGAACCGACTGCCAGCAGTACATCAACCAGCTCGCCGATAGCTTCATGGCGCTGGCCGACTGAGGGCAAAGTTATCGACAACTTCTCTGCTACCGAAGGTGGCAATAAAGGTGTTGATATCTCCGGTAGCAAAGGACAGGCTATTGTCGCGACCGCAGATGGGCGCGTTGTATATGCCGGTAACGCGCTGCGCGGTTACGGTAATTTGATCATCATAAAACATAACGATGATTACCTGAGTGCCTACGCCCATAACGACACAATGCTGGTCCGGGAACAACAAGAAGTTAAGGCGGGGCAAAAAATAGCTACCATGGGTAGTACCGGAACCAGTTCTACACGCTTGCATTTTGAAATTCGTTACAAGGGGAAATCCGTTAACCCGCTGCGCTATTTGCCGCAGCGATAAATCGGTGCAAGGTTATTGAAGGCTCCCCATAGAGCCGTTGCTGTGCGCGCAGATGCCGCTGCAACGGGCGCAATGAGGTGTTTTCAGGAGCTTTGCTCAGGGATCACGGGTAGGAGCCACCTTATGAA
This sequence comes from Pseudomonadota bacterium, assembly GCA_018261615.1. Lineage (GTDB taxonomy): Bacteria > Pseudomonadota > Gammaproteobacteria > Enterobacterales > Enterobacteriaceae > Kosakonia. The sequence goes on from JAGTSE010000001.1 coordinate 185,241, forward strand.
TCAGAATACGCTGAAAGTTCATGATTTAAATGAAGACGCGGAATTTGATGAAAACGGAGCAGAGGTTTTTGACGAAAAAGCCTTAGTAGAAGAGGAACCCAGTGATAACGACCTGGCTGAAGAGGAGCTGTTATCGCAGGGGGCAACCCAGCGTGTATTAGATGCTACTCAGCTGTACCTTGGGGAAATTGGGTATTCCCCACTATTAACGGCCGAAGAAGAGGTCTATTTTGCACGCCGCGCATTACGTGGTGATGTCGCTTCCCGCCGTCGCATGATCGAAAGTAACCTGCGTCTGGTGGTTAAGATTGCCCGTCGTTACAGTAATCGTGGTCTGGCGTTGCTGGATCTGATTGAAGAAGGGAATCTGGGGCTGATCCGTGCCGTTGAGAAATTTGACCCTGAACGTGGGTTCCGTTTTTCAACGTATGCGACCTGGTGGATTCGTCAGACCATTGAGCGGGCGATTATGAACCAAACCCGCACCATTCGTCTGCCAATCCACATTGTTAAAGAGCTGAACGTCTATTTGCGTACCGCGCGTGAGTTGTCCCATAAGCTGGACCACGAACCGAGTGCGGAAGAGATAGCTGAACGGCTGGACAAACCGGTTGACGATGTAAGCCGTATGCTGCGTCTCAACGAGCGCATTACCTCAGTCGATACGCCGTTAGGCGGAGATTCTGAAAAAGCGCTGCTGGATATCCTGGCCGATGAGAAAGACAACGGTCCGGAAGACACCACGCAAGACAATGATATGAAACAAAGCATTGTCAAATGGCTGTTCGAACTGAACGCCAAACAGCGTGAAGTGCTGGCGCGTCGTTTCGGTCTGCTGGGGTACGAAGCTGCGACACTGGAAGATGTGGGCCGTGAAATTGGTCTCACTCGCGAACGTGTTCGTCAGATTCAGGTTGAAGGTCTGCGTCGTTTGCGCGAAATCCTGCAAACGCAAGGGCTGAATATCGAAGCGCTGTTCCGCGAATAAGCATGTTTTCAAGCCAAAAGGGCCGCTCGTATACGACGCGGCCTTTTTCTTTTCTGCTGTTACGCTTTATCCATCATTTTTCTGATTAGTGCTGAAAAAGCTGTCTGCTCTTCGGTGCTCAGACGGCCAAGAAACGCCTGATCCACGCCATTACCGACAGGGACACTGCTTGCCAGCAGCGTTTCTCCTTCTTGCGTCAAATAGATAAACCGCCGACGCTTATCCGCCGGATCGTTTTCCCGCCGTACTAATCCCCGGCTCTCCATACGGCTCAGCATCTCCGCCAGCGTCGCCTTGGTACTGACAGCTACCTCTGTTAACGCAACTTGCTCAATGCCTGGGTTTTCTGCAATTGAGCGCATCACTGCATATTGCGGCTTAGTTAACTCGGGCAGCGCTTGCTGCCACTGCGCGGTATGCTGTTGAAAAAGCTGACGTAGCAGGTGAAATGCTTCGTTCCTTAATTTCATTAGCGCTCTCCATCATGATCCTATTCTTATCATAGCGGCTTCTGCGCTGCTTTATAACGATCGTCAGTTTCACTTTTCGTGCTGCAACGTTTTGGGTGACTTGTCAGGATCATTTTGCAGGCGTACATTATTTTATAATGTTCGTATACGAACGATATTGAGGTGGTGAATGAAGCTGATTGTGGGAATGACCGGTGCGACGGGCGCGCCATTGGCGGTTGCACTGTTGCAGGCATTGCAGCAGATGCCGCAGGTAGAAACGCATCTGGTGATGTCAAAATGGGCAAAAACGACCATTGAACTGGAAACCCCATTTAGCCCGCGTGAGGTTGCTGCGCTGGCGGATCATTGCCATAACCCGGCGGATCAAGCGGCGATAATCTCCTCCGGATCGTTTCATACCGACGGCATGATCGTCATTCCATGCAGTATGAAAACGCTCGCGGGCATTCGCGCAGGCTATGCCGAAGGGCTGGTGGGACGCGCCGCCGATGTGGTGCTAAAAGAGGGACGCAAGCTGGTGCTGGTACCGCGTGAAACGCCGCTGAGCGCCATCCATCTGGAAAATATGCTCGCCTTATCCCGCTTGGGCGTCGCCATGGTTCCGCCGATGCCCGCCTATTACAACCACCCACAAACGATTGACGACGTCACGCTGCATATTGTCGCTCGCGTGCTGGATCAGTTCGGTCTTTCGCTGCCGCAGGCGAAGCGCTGGGGTGGTTTGCAGGCGGCACAGGATTATTCACAGGAGAATGCATAATGGCTTTTGATGATTTACGCAGTTTTTTACATGCGCTGGACGAGCAAGGACAGTTGCTGAAAATCAGTGAAGAGGTGAATGCCGAGCCGGATTTGGCCGCCGCCGCGAACGCGACCGGCCGCATTGGTGAAGGCGCCCCTGCACTGTGGTTCGATAATATCAGCGGTTTTGTTGATGCCCGCGTCACGATGAACACTATCGGTTCCTGGCAGAACCACGCGATTTCACTGGGATTACCGCCGAACACGCCGGTTAAGCAGCAGATTGACGAATTTATCCGTCGCTGGGATAAGTTCCCGGTAGCCCCGGAACGTCGCGACAATCCGCCGTGGGCGGAGAACAGTGTCGATGGAGATGACATCAATCTGTTCTATATTTTGCCGCTGTTCCGTCTGAACGATGGCGATGGCGGTTTCTATCTTGATAAAGCCTGCGTTGTTTCCCGCGATCCGCTCGATCCCGATCACTTTGGCAAACAGAACGTCGGCATCTACCGCATGGAAGTGAAGGGCAAACGCAAACTTGGCCTGCAACCGGTGCCAATGCACGATATTGCGCTGCATCTGCATAAAGCGGAAGAGCGCGGCGAGGATCTGCCCATCGCGATTACGCTCGGTAACGATCCGATTATTACCCTAATGGGCGCCACGCCGCTGAAATACGATCAGTCGGAATATGAGATGGCGGGCGCATTGCGCGAAAGCCCATACCCGATTGCTATTGCGCCGCTGACCGGTTTCGATGTGCCATGGGGATCGGAAGTGATCCTCGAAGGGGTGATCGAAGGGCGTAAGCGCGAGATCGAAGGGCCGTTCGGTGAGTTCACCGGCCACTATTCTGGCGGGCGCAATATGACGGTGGTGCGCATCGATAAAGTCTCTTATCGCACGAAACCGATTTTTGAATCCCTTTACCTTGGCATGCCGTGGACGGAAATCGATTATCTTATAGGGCCTGCAACCTGTGTGCCGCTGTATCAGCAGTTAAAAGCCGAGTTCCCGGAAGTGCAGGCGGTAAACGCCATGTATACCCACGGTCTGCTGGCGATTATCTCCACCAAAAAACGTTACGGCGGCTTCGCCCGAGCGGTGGGCTTGCGTGCCATGACCACGCCGCACGGCCTTGGTTATGTGAAGATGGTGATCATGGTTGATGAAGATGTCGATCCGTTTAACTTGCCGCAGGTGATGTGGGCGCTGTCGTCGAAAGTAAACCCGGCAGGCGATCTGGTGCAGTTGCCGAATATGTCGGTACTGGAACTCGATCCGGGTTCAAGCCCGGCTGGAATCACCGACAAACTGATTATCGACGCCACCACGCCGGTTGCGCCGGATAACCGTGGCCACTACAGCCAGCCGGTACGCGATTTGCCGGAAACTAAAGAATGGGTTGAAAAACTGACCGCCATGCTGGCGAGCCGCCAAAAATAAGGAACGAAAAATGATCTGTCCACGTTGTGCCGATGAGTACATTGAAATCATGGCGACGTCGCCGGTAAAAGGGGTCTGGACGGTGTACCAGTGCCAGCACTGTTTATACACCTGGCGTGATACCGAACCGCTGCGCCGTACCAGCCGCGAGCACTATCCACAAGCGTTTCGTATAACGCAAAAAGATATGGATGGCGCGCCGCAGGTGCCGACGATTCCGCCACTGCTGGCAGAAAATCAAAGGTAACCGCATGTAAACCCGACCTGCATAGAATTGCAGGCCGGATTCGATCCCTGAGCGTGAAAACGCCCAGGTTGCCAGTGCCTTACACCAGGCTCTTCAGGCGGTAAATCCATTCCAGCGCCTGACGCGGCGTTAAGCTGTCCGGATCGAGATTTACCAGCGCTTCCACCGCCGGGCTGGTCTCTTCTGCCGGAGCCAGCAGCGACATCTGCGTGCCGTCTATTTGCGTGGCCGCCGCATTCGGCGACAGGCTTTCCAGCTCGCGCAATTTGCTGCGCGCGCGTTTAATCACCTCTTTTGGCACGCCCGCCAGCGCCGCGACCGCCAGGCCGTAACTCTTACTGGCCGCGCCGTCCTGCACGCTGTGCATAAAGGCGATAGTATCGCCATGCTCCAGCGCGTCGAGATGTATGTTTGCCACACCTTCCATTTTTTCCGGCAGTTGCGTCAGCTCAAAATAGTGAGTTGCGAACAGCGTCAATGCCTTGATTTTATTCGCCAGGTTTTCCGCACATGCCCATGCCAGCGACAGACCATCATAGGTCGATGTCCCGCGACCAATTTCATCCATCAGTACCAGGCTGTTTTCCGTGGCGTTATGCAGGATGTTGGCGGTTTCGGTCATCTCCACCATAAAGGTCGAACGTCCGCTCGCCAGATCGTCTGCCGCGCCGACGCGGGTAAAGATGCGATCGATTGGGCCGATCTCGACTTTTTGCGCGGGCACATAGCTGCCGATATAGGCCAGCAGCGCAATCAGCGCAGTCTGGCGCATAAAGGTGCTTTTACCGCCCATGTTCGGCCCGGTGATGATTAACATCCGGCGCTGTGGCGATAAATTCAGCGGGTTAGCAATAAACGGCTCTTTCAGTACCTGCTCGACCACCGGATGACGCCCTTCAATAATGCGGATGCCTGGCTTATCAATAAAGGTCGGGCAGCTGTAATTCAGGGTATATGCGCGCTCCGCCAGGTTCACCAGTACATCCAGTTCCGCCAGCGCAGAGGCGCTATGTTGCAGGTCGGCCAGATGCGGCATCAGCAGATCGAACAGCTCGTCATAAAGCTGTTTTTCCAGCGCCAGTGCTTTGCCTTTCGAGGTCAGAACTTTGTCTTCGTACTCTTTCAGTTCCGGAATAATGTAGCGTTCGGCATTTTTCAGCGTCTGGCGGCGCACGTAATGAATCGGCGCCAGATGGCTTTGTCCGCGGCTAATCTGGATGTAGTAACCGTGTATCGCGTTATAACCCACTTTCAGCGTATCCAACCCGAGGCGTTCGCGCTCGCGGATCTCCAGTCGGTCAAGATAGTCAGTCGCGCCATCTGCCAGACCGCGCCATTCGTCCAGCTCGGCATTATAACCCGGCGCAATCACGCCGCCATCGCGCACCAGCACCGGCGGCGCATCGATAATTGCGCGCTCCAGCAACTCGCGCAGTTCGCTGAACTCGCCCATTTTTTCGCGAAGCGCCTGCACTGGCGCGCTTTTCACTTCTACCAACTGCGCACGCAGTTCCGGCAGTTGCTGGAAAGCGTGACGCATACGCGCCAGGTCGCGCGGACGTGCAGTGCGCAGCGCCAGACGTGCCAGAATACGCTCCAGATCGCCCACCTGACGCAGCACCGGTTGCAGTTCGCCGCAGTGATCCTGCAATGCGCCGATGGTTTGCTGGCGTTCCGTCAGCACTGTTGTATCGCGGACCGGCATATGCAGCCAGCGTTTCAGCATGCGGCTGCCCATTGGCGTTACGGTGCAATCAAGTACCGAAGCCAGTGTATTTTCCACACCGCCTGCCAGGTTCTGTGTGATCTCCAGATTACGGCGCGTCGCGGCGTCCATAATGATGGTGTCCTGCTGGCGCTCCATGGTGATGGAGCGAATATGCGGCAGGGTAGTGCGCTGAGTGTCTTTGACATACTGTAACAGGCAACCGGCTGCGCACAGGCCGCGCGGCGCGTTTTCCACGCCAAAGCCGACCAGATCGCGGGTGCCAAATTGCAGGTTCAGTTGCTGCCGGGCGGTATCAATTTCGAACTCCCACAGTGGACGGCGGCGCAGGCCGCGGCGGCCTTCAATCAACGCCGTTTCGGCAAAGTCTTCGGCATAGAGCAACTCGGCGGGATTGGTGCGCTGCAACTCGGCGGCCATGGTATCGCGATCGGCTGGTTCGCTGACGCGAAAACGCCCGGAGCTGATATCCAGCGTGGCGTAGCCAAAGCCTTTGCTGTCCTGCCAGATTGCGGCCAGCAGATTGTCCTGACGCTCCTGCAACAGGGCTTCATCGCTGATGGTGCCTGGCGTAACGATGCGCACCACTTTGCGCTCAACCGGACCTTTGCTGGTTGCCGGATCGCCGATTTGCTCGCAAATCGCCACGGATTCACCAAGACTTACCAGCTTCGCCAGATAGTTTTCCACCGCATGATGCGGAACACCGGCCATCGGGATCGGTTCGCCTGCTGATGCGCCGCGTTTGGTCAGCGAGATATCCATAAGCTGCGAAGCGCGTTTCGCATCGTCATAAAATAGTTCGTAAAAGTCGCCCATCCGGTAGAACAGCAGAATGTCCGGATGCTGTGCTTTCAGCTTCAGATACTGCTGCATCATTGGCGTATGGGCGTCGAAATTCTCTAGTGTACTCATCAGTTTATGATGTCCATTTTCTTAAATTTTAATGAGTTAGTGATGTTTGTTGTTCTCATTGAGTTTCACTTTGTCTCATTGGATCTCATGAAATCCTACATTTAAATGTAGGTTAAAGTGTAGCTTGCCAACCTATAGCCTGGTAAAATATGGCTACTTAGAGCACAACCTACATTTCGTTTCATAAATGCGTAGGGAGCATGATAACGGAGTCTTTATGGCAGGAAAACAAGAGGCAAAGCCACTGTCGTTTAAAGCGATAGAAATGATGAAGCCAGGTGACAAAGATAAAGCTGATATTGGCGAAAATCGTGGTTTACGTGTCTCCTGTGGTGCTACTGGTGTTAAGTCTTTTTTCTATCGTTACACGAGTCCTGTGACTGGAAAACTTGCTCAGGTAAAAATTGGCAACTTCCCGCAGACTTCTCTCGCCGCTGCACGTCTTAAACTAAACGAATTAAAGCTGCTTCGTCAGGAAGGTCGGTGTCCTGCATCAGAACTCAGGCAGGAAAAACAACTTCGTGCAATCGAGGCTGAACAGGCCAAAGTACCTGAATTAACTGTGCAGGGATTAGTTGAACTCTACCTGACTGAGCGCATTGAGGACCGCAAAACTAAGGATGGCAAAATCATTCCGGGAGCCCGGAAGAAGAAGGGCCAGGATGAAGTGCGCAGAACACTGTATGCCGATGCGGTAGATAAGCTGGGTGATCGTAATGCAGCAGAAATCACACGCAATGACGTGATTACGCTTATCAATGGCATTGTTGCCAGAGGCGCAAAAGTACAAGCCGGTAACGTTCTACGGGAGCTGTCTTTGGCCTACGAGTTCGCTATTGGTCTGGGGCGTTTTGATGCCAGCTTTGCTAATCCCGCGCTGTTGGCAAAATCCAGCCTGCGTCAAACTCGAATCAAGCTTACTAATAATCGCGGGACTCGAGTTCTTAGTGAAGCTGAGCTGAAAAAGTTTCTCCAGTGGCTACCGGGTTCTGCTTTTTCACCGACAATCAAAAACGTGCTTCGTCTGACCTTGTGGACAGGTTGCCGTACCGGTGAGGTCTGTAACATGGCGTGGAAGGATGTTGATCTGGAGAAAGGTACGATACACCTGCGCGAGACTAAAACAGGCGTTGAACGTTACGTTCAGCTATCGACGCAAGCCATAGATTTTCTTAAAGTTCTCCGCCTCAATTCGGATACATATTTATTTCCGTCTACACGAACAAGACGACCAATCCAGCAAAAGTATCTGACGGAAAATGCGTGGCGATTGCGTGAGGCCGGACAAATGTTAGATATACCGAGCTGGACGCCGCATGATTTACGGCGGACCGTGCGTACCGGGCTATCGCGGCTTCAATGTCCTAACGAAGTGGCTGAGGCTATTCTGGGACATACAAAAGGTGGTGTGGAAGGGATTTATAACCTTTACAAGTATGATGCAGAGTGTAGGAAATGGTTGCAGGTCTGGGCAGATTATCTTGAAAGCATATCTTGAGCAATAACATATATCGTAAGAGCTGACAAACCAAAGAATTCTTGCAAGACGAACTGGTTCTGTTTTATGTCCTGCCTGCTCCATTCAAGAATGAAGTGGCTAAGGGTTTCAATAAGGACACGGTCGCAAGGATTCTCAGTGAATCGGGGATGCTGAAAAAGCCCGCCCACGGGAAAGGGTGGCAGGTTAAAACGCCGCGTTTAAAGCATCTGAACAATGCACAACCGTGGACTTACGTTCTGTTGTTTACCCCTAGCTGTGTGAAGAAAAAACTCAATAACAACGTGATTTTTAATTGCCTCAGTTGCCTCAGAGCTTGTTTGATTTTCTTTCTGTGTAATATATATGGTTTTTTATTAATTTTTTTTGAGGCAACGTTGAGGCAATTATTAACCTAATTGAGGCAAATAAGAGGTGTTTTGAGGCAACTGAAATGCTGAGGCAACCTGATTTCAACGCGAGTTGCCTCAAATCGTCCCTGATTTTCCTCAGTATTGAATATTAAATTCAATGCGTTGTGTTTTTTTTTGAGGCAATGAGGCAATGAGGCAATGAGGCAATGAGGCAATGAGGCAATGAGGCAATGAGGCAACTGAGGCAACCACTTTTTGTATATCTATAGGCGTTTTTCTTCTCTCCGGAAGCGGATCCAGAGTCAACACAAAACTCATTGTCTTGATAACTTATTGAGGATTCCGGGAAATTCGACTGAGAGAGCTTGAGTTACGGTAAGTGTCAAGATAGTTGGCACCCCCGGTTGATTTAGGCTGCCTGTTTTTCCCGCTCTGGATTCAGCATCACCTTGCCTGCCTGATGCCAGTTTC
>JAGTSE010000002.1 GCA_018261615.1 Pseudomonadota bacterium
CAGCACTGACGCTTTACGCTCAGGGGAAATTCGTTTCATTTGTCACTCCGTTATCCTCAGAATTATTTTTCAGAGGGGGTGACAACTATCCTGACACTGGGTGCTAAAGGCGCTTTTTTACATTGGTGGGTCCAAAATATTCAAACTTTTTACCCGATCCAGCCTGCAAAACTGTAATCCCTAAGATTTCCTTTAAAACAGCATTAAAAACTCACCTGGCAGCAATCATAAAACATCAAAACTGTTTTCTTTTCAAGAAGTAAACCTGATAACTTTTATTCATAATTTATCCTTAATGTCCGGATACGATGCTCACTTTGCGAACAACAGTGAATGCAGTTCAAGTCTTCACTGATTACGCCGATAACTCTATTTTAAGGCGAAAAGGAGATCTCAATGACCACCATAACAACATCAACTCCCTCAATACAAAGTAGTAGCACAGGCAGTTCGTCGGCCGGTAACGATACATCAGCGCAGATCAGCCGTATTACTCAGCAGATCACTAAGCTGACGCAGCAGTTGAAAGACGTCGCTAACGGCAGCGGTTCGACTGAAGACAAAAAGAAACAGCAGGAGATAATTCAGGCCCAAATCCAGCAACTGCAAGCGCAACTGGCACAACTACAGCGCAAACAAGCACAGGAATCTGAACAGAAGCAGACTCAGCAGCAAGGTAAAGCGGAAGGTGTGAATTCCCCTTCTGACGATCATTCGATTGATATTTACGTCTGAGTAAAGAGCGGATCGTCCTCACGGGCCCGGTTTAAACACCGGGCCTGTTCTTTTACCACTTCCCACAGCGCCTGCGCTGCCCCCGACAACGAACGGTTCTTCCGTCGCACCAGCATAATTTTTCGTTGCATCTCCGGCACCAGCCGTTTAACCGCAAGCTGGCTTCCCTGCGGCAATGGCAATGCCAGCGCTGGAAAAATGCTGATACCAATCCCCGCTTCCACCATCGGAAACAGCGTCGCCGGATGACCAATCTCCTGAACAATCGCGGTTTGCAGGGAAAAATGCTGTAACGCCGCATCAATTAACGCTCGGCTACCTGAAGCATAATCCTGTACCACCAGACGTGCGCCATCAAGTGCGGACCAGTGAACAGCCGCAAGCTGCGCCCACGGATGATCGTTGCGGCAAAGCAGAAAAAAAGGTTCTTCCAGGATCTCTTCACTCTGAAGATCGCTCACCGGACCGGGATCGATCACAATGCCAAAATCCACTTCCCCCTGACGAATACTCTCCAGCACCCATTGTTGTGGCCTGTCATGCAGCACAAAATCGATCTCCGGATAGCGCTGATTACTGCTGGCGATGCACTGTGGGATCAGGTGCGCAGAAATGGTCTGGCTGGCGGCCACGCGTACGGTACCGGTTAGTTGCTGGCCGACGCGCCCGGCCTCGCGCAGCGTGCTGCTAAGCTCATCTAATAAGCGCTCCAGCCGCAAAGCCAGTTGCTGGCCCGCTTCGGTCAGCACCACTTCACGGGTGGTGCGATCGAGAAGACGCACGCCGGTTTGCAACTCCAGCTCTTTCACACTGTGGCTGACGGCAGACTGGCTCAGGCCAATGATGTCTCCTGCCCGGCTAAAACTTTTGGCCTGCGCGACGGTGACAAAGACGCGTAACTGACGTAACGAATAATTCATCTGATTAATTCATGAATGGATGCAATAAATCAATTTTATTTCTCAAAGAAGAAAAAGCACAATAGCGAAATCGACTTTCAGGAGTGCACATGAAACTTTTTCGAATCCTTGACCCTTTTACCCTCACTCTGGTGTGTACCGTTCTACTGGCTTCTTTCTTTCCCGCGCGCGGCGGTTTTGTCCCTTTCTTTGAAGGGCTAACCACCGCCGCCATTGCGCTGCTGTTTTTTATGCATGGCGCGAAACTCTCACGCGAAGCGATCATTGCGGGCGGTAGCCACTGGCGTTTGCATCTGTGGGTGATGTGTAGCACCTTTGTGCTTTTCCCGGTGCTCGGCGTGCTGTTTGTCTGGTGGTCGCCGGTAAATGTCAGCCAAGAGCTGTATACCGGTTTCCTCTATCTGTGCATTCTGCCCGCCACAGTGCAGTCAGCGATTGCCTTTACCTCACTGGCGGGTGGTAACGTTGCTGCTGCCGTGTGTTCTGCATCGGCCTCCAGCCTGCTGGGGATCTTCCTCTCGCCGTTGCTGGTCGGCTTGCTGATGAATCTGCACGGCGCCGGGGGAAGCCTCGAACAAGTGGGCAAGATCATGCTGCAATTGCTGCTGCCGTTTGTGCTTGGTCACCTGTCGCGCCCGTGGACCGGCGCGTTTGTGGCGAAACATAAAAAATGGATTTCAAAAACCGACCAGACCTCGATTCTGCTGGTGGTTTACTCCGCGTTCAGCGAAGCAGTGGTGAACGGTATCTGGCATAAAGTGGGCGTCGGTTCACTGCTGTTTATCGTGGCCGCAAGCCTCGTACTGCTGGCGATTGTCATTATGGTGAACATTGTGGTGGCGCGGAAGTGCGGCTTTAACAAAGCGGATGAAATTACCATTGTGTTCTGCGGTTCGAAGAAGAGTCTCGCCAACGGTATCCCGATGGCGAACATTCTCTTTCCGACTTCAGTGATTGGCATGATGGTGCTGCCGCTGATGATCTTCCACCAGATCCAACTGATGGTTTGCGCCATGCTGGCCCGCCGCTACAAACGTCAGGCGGAGCAGCAGGCGCAGGAAGCAGCAAAAGCCTAGCCGCGCTTCAGGGGCTGCACCAGATGGCTCAGCCCCTCGGTTTTGATAAGCAGGGTAATCTGCATCAACTCCCCCAGTCGCCCGGCAGGAAACTCATCTTTCCGGGCAAACCACAGCAAATACTCTTCCGGCAAATCGATCAGCCGTCGCCCCTGGTATTTACCAAAGGGCATCACGGTGTTGGCGATGTCGACGAGCTGTTCTTTTTCCATTTATTCCCCCAGCAGCCGGATCATCTCCGCTTCATCAATCACAGCGATCCCCAGTTCCTGCGCTTTTGCCAGTTTTGAACCTGCCGCTTCCCCGGCGATCACCAGATCGGTTTTTTTCGACACGCTACCGGCCACTTTGGCCCCCAGCGCCGTCAGACGCGCTTTAGCTTCATCGCGTGAGAGCTGGCTGAGGCTACCGGTCAGCACTACCGTTTTACCAGCAAACGAGCTGTCTATCTCTTCGGCATTAACCACCAACGGCGCAGGCCAGTGAATACCCACTTCGCCCACCAATTGCGCGATCACCTCGCGGTTACTCTCTTCATTGAAGAAGTTGTCCACATGTTTCGCGACCACAACCCCCACATCCGGTACTTTTTGTAACTCATCCACCGATGCCGCCATCAGCGCCTCCAGCGTACCAAAATACGCTGCCAGCCCTGCCGCCGTGGCCTCACCCACTTCGCGGATCCCCAGCGCATAAAGGAACCGGGCAAACGTCGTCTCTTTAGCGTTTTCCAGCGCAGTAATGATGTTTTGCGCTGATTTAGGCCCCATACGATCAAGGCCGGTCAGCTTGCCCGCCGTCAAACGGAACAGATCCGCAGGCGTCTGGACATATTCTTTCTCTACCAGTTGGTCGATGATTTTATCTCCCATGCCGTCTACATCCATCGCGCGGCGGGAGACAAAATGTTTAAGTGATTCTTTGCGCTGCGCGCCGCAAATTAAGCCGCCAGTACAGCGGGCGACGGCTTCTCCTTCAACACGCTCCACATCAGAGCCACATACCGGGCAATGTTGTGGAAAAATCACTTCGCGCGTCTCTTCCGGGCGCTCGGCGAGCACCACGTTGACCACCTGCGGGATCACATCGCCGGCGCGGCGAATCACCACTTTATCGCCAATACGCAACCCCAGCCGATCTATTTCATCGGCATTGTGCAGCGTGGCGTTACTCACCAGCACGCCAGCAACGTGTACCGGCTCCAGCCGTGCAACCGGTGTGATAGCCCCGGTGCGGCCAACCTGAAATTCAACATCGCGAACAAAGGTCATCTGCTCCTGCGCCGGAAATTTGAACGCCACCGCCCAGCGCGGTGCGCGAGCGACAAAACCTAGTTGCTCCTGCAACTCCAGCGAATCAACCTTTATTACCACACCGTCAATGTCGAAGCCCAGCGTCGGACGATCATTTTCCACCTGTTGGTAGAACGCCAGCACCGCTTCCGGCGAATCACAAAGACGTATGCGCTCACTCACCGGCAAACCCCAGTACTTGAACTGCTGCAAACGCCCCATATGGCTGCGCGGTAGCTCGCCGCCTTCGAGGATGCCGACGCCATAACAGAAGAAAGTGAGCGGGCGTTTCGCCGTAATACGCGGATCGAGCTGGCGTAACGACCCCGCAGCCGCATTACGTGGGTTGGCGAACACTTTAGCGCCAGTACGACGCGCCTCTTCGTTGATCTTTTCAAAACCCGACTGTGGCAAAAAGACTTCGCCGCGCACTTCAAGGCGGGCGGGAATATTGTCGCCATGCAATTTCAATGGTATAGCGCGGATAGTGCGCACGTTGCTGGTAATGTCTTCGCCAGTTGTCCCATCGCCACGCGTTGCCGCGCGGATCAGTACGCCATTCTCATAGAGAATACTCACCGCCAGACCATCGAGTTTTAACTCACAGCAGTAGGTCAGCGCATCGGTGCTTTTCAGCCGATCCTGTACGCGCTTGTTAAAAGCGAGGAAGCTCTCCTCGTCGAACACGTTATCCAGTGACAGCATTGGCACTTCGTGGCGCACCTGGCTGAAGGCGGTCAGCGGCGCCGCGCCTACGCGCTGAGTGGGCGAATCGGGCGTAATAAGCTCCGGATGTTGCGCTTCAAGCTCGCGCAGTTCACGCATCAGGCGATCGTACTCGGTGTCCGGAACTTCCGGCGCGTCCATAACGTGGTACAGATATTCATGATGGCGAAGCGTCGTTCGCAGCTCTGTTAGTTGTTGTTCAATCGATTCCATGTCGCACCATCAATGATAAAAAACCCCCGACAGGCGGGGGTTCTGGAGTGGAATATTCTTGGTCAATCCATTACGCGTTGGCGTCTTTAACCTCGCGAATACGATCCTGGTATTCACGCAATTTCTGCGGTGTCATCATCCGACGCTGATCGTCAAGCACCACACCGCCCACTTCGTCGGCAATATGTTGCGCGGATTGTAACATCAGTTTGAAATTTTGCAGTTCGTCACCGTAAGACGGCACCTGCATAAAGATCGTGACGCCAGGCGTGGCCAGCTCGCCCATTGTTTCAACATCAAACGTTCCCGGGTTAACCATATTGGCAAGGCTGAAGAGCGCCGGGCCGCTGCCGTCCGGGCTGAGATGACGATGGAAAATATTCATATCGCCAAATTTAAACCCGGCCTGCAAAATACTGTTCAGCAGCACTTCGCCGTTGAGCATGGTGCCATGATGTGCAGCGACGTTCATGATAATGACGGTTTCTTTGCGTTGCGGTTTTTCCTGCGGCGTTTCGATAACCGGTTCCGGTTCTGGCTGCGCCGCAGGTTGATGAACCGGCTGCTGATGATGAGGTTGCTGCGGTGCTACTGGCTGCGCGGTTGGGCGAACAGGCTGTTGCTCAAACGCCGGTGCCTGCACTTGCGGACGCTCTGGCTGCTGCGGCTGATTTCTGGGTTGCGGCACAGGATGCGGTGGCTCTTCGGGTTGAACCGGTGCAGACGGACGCGGCTGCGCCGACGCGTAAGGCGGCTGATATTGATGTTGGGGAGACTGACGCGACGCATCCTGCTCGTTACCCGATCTCGGCGCATGATTCACTTTGTGAACGCGAACTTCACCTACGCCTTCGTCGTCATCGACATCCTCGTCATCCAACTCGTCGTCGTCACGTCGTGACTTCATGCGTTTTAATGGGCGATCGCGGAACATTGAGGAACGTTCTTTACGACTGGTCCAGAAACCGTGAACCAGTAAAGCGATTATGGCGATCGCGCCAACAATGATTAATATCAGACGCAAATCCTGCATCATTATATTCTCTGTTGTTCTAACACCTTGCCACCACGGCAAACATTTACTCACTAAGAGTATTTGCCGATTACGTCAAGTGCAAGTGTGCTCGTGGGTTTCACCGCATAAAGATGAACTAAATTGTGTTTTTTGCTGTTTTTTCGAACATTCTGAACGGGTTTCGCCGCCCGGATGAATATTATAAGCTGCCGTTCGAGGATCATCACTAAAGGAGTATAGCCAGATTATGGTTTCATCGTCCCGGGGTACTGCACGCAGCGGCCTCTTTTATTTTATCCAGGGCTGGAAACTGGTCACGCTGCCAGGCGTTCGTCGCTTTGTCATTTTGCCATTGCTGGTCAATATTGTGTTGATGGGCGGCGCTTTCTGGTGGCTGTTTTCCCGTCTTGACGCCTGGATCCCTTCATTAATGAGTCATGTGCCCAACTGGTTACAGTGGTTGAGCTATCTATTATGGCCGATCGTGGTGATCTCCATTTTGTTGGTATTTGGTTACTTTTTCTCTACGCTGGCCAACTGGATTGCGGCGCCGTTTAACGGCCTGCTCGCCGAACAGTTGGAAGCGCGTTTAACGGGCGCAACGCCAGCGGATATCGGCGTTTTTGGTGTACTGAAAGATGTACCGCGGATTATGAAGCGCGAATGGCAAAAGCTGGCCTGGTATCTGCCGCGCGCACTTCTCTTGCTGATCCTCTACTTTATCCCCGGCATCGGGCAAACCGTGGCGCCGGTATTATGGTTCCTCTTCAGCGCGTGGATGCTATCGATTCAGTACTGCGATTACCCGTTCGATAACCATAAAGTCCCGTTCAAGGCGATGCGCGTTGCCCTGCGTGAACGCAAAATCATCAATATGCAATTTGGCGCATTGACCAGCTTATTCACGATGATCCCCATACTTAACCTGGTGGTAATGCCCGTGGCCGTGTGTGGCGCGACAGCGATGTGGGTCGATTGTTATCGCGAAAAACACGCTGCCTGGCGCTGAGGAATTATTCCGTTTCTTATTCCATACTGGTAACCATTATTTCACCTCAGCATATAGATATGCGATTTCTTTACTTCCCCATCACGGGTAAGTGCGTATGCTGATGTGGTTCCCAAATTTCATACAGTTAAGGACAGGACAGGCTATGAGTAAGATTTTTGAAGACAACTCGTTGACGATTGGTCATACGCCGCTGGTTCGACTGAACCGCATCGGTAACGGACGTATCCTGGCGAAGGTCGAATCCCGCAACCCGAGCTTCAGCGTAAAATGCCGTATCGGTGCCAATATGATTTGGGATGCCGAAAAACGCGGCGTACTGAAACCGGGCGTCGAGTTGGTTGAACCAACCAGCGGTAACACCGGTATCGCTCTGGCGTACGTTGCCGCCGCTCGCGGCTACAAACTGACGCTGACCATGCCAGAAACTATGAGTATCGAACGCCGTAAACTGCTGAAAGCGCTGGGCGCGAACCTGGTTCTGACTGAAGGCGCAAAAGGCATGAAAGGCGCGATTCAGAAAGCAGAAGAAATTGTCGCCAGCGATCCAGCGAAATATCTGCTGCTTCAGCAGTTCAGCAACCCGGCAAACCCGGAAATTCACGAAAAAACTACCGGCCCGGAAATCTGGGAAGATACCGACGGTCATGTGGATGTTTTCATCTCCGGCGTGGGTACCGGCGGTACGCTGACAGGCGTGACGCGCTTTATTAAAAATACCAAAGGGAAAACCGATCTGATTGCGGTTGCAGTTGAACCAACCGACTCTCCGGTTATCTCTCAGGCGCTGGCAGGCGAAGAGCTGAAGCCAGGTCCACATAAAATTCAGGGTATTGGTGCCGGTTTTATCCCTGGCAACCTGGATCTGAAGCTGATCGATAAAGTGGTTAAAATCACCAACGAAGAGGCGATCAGCACTGCGCGTCGTCTGATGGATGAAGAAGGTATTCTGGCAGGCATCTCTTCCGGCGCAGCCGTTGCCGCAGCGCTGAAGTTGCAGGAAGACGAATCCTTTACCAATAAAAATATTGTGGTTATCCTTCCCTCTTCAGGTGAGCGTTATTTGAGCACAGCTTTGTTTGCCGATCTTTTCACTGAAAAAGAGTTGCAATAGTGATGCCAGATTGTAAATAAAGCGCAAAAAAGCACCCATCGAGGTGCTTTTTTGTGGCGCATATCAAATTTTCACCCCTCCTGGCATTGCTTGAAAACTCCTGGTCTGGTATTTAACCAGCACATTTATTTTGAAGCGCGAAATTAATCGAAGTGAGATTTCAGCCGGCTGAATCGATTTTATGATTTGGTTCAATTCTGGCTTTCACGGCATAATGTTTAATGACGAGCGAAACGTTAACGGCCAGAAGTGCCCACGCCGGATAGCACAGGTGAACTTCTGCACCTTTTCCCGTTGCGTCAGCGCTAACAATACAGGCTAAAGTCAAGCCTCCAGGCTAGACTTTAGTTCCACAACACTAAACCTATAAGTTGGGGAAATACAATGTTCCAGCAAGAAGTAACTATTACCGCTCCGAACGGTCTGCATACCCGCCCTGCTGCTCAGTTTGTTAAAGAAGCAAAAAGCTTCTCTTCTGAAATCACTGTAACTTCCAACGGCAAAAGCGCCAGCGCGAAAAGCCTGTTCAAACTGCAAACTCTGGGCCTGACTCAAGGTACTGTTGTGACGTTGACCGCCGAAGGCGAAGACGAGCAAAAAGCAGTAGAACATCTGGTTAAGCTGATGGCAGAACTCGAGTAAGTTTTACTTACCAGTTCTTTTCAAGATCAGTCACAAGTAAAGGTAGGGTTATGATTTCAGGCATTTTAGCATCCCCGGGTATCGCTTTTGGCAAAGCATTGCTGCTGAAAGAAGACGAAATAGTCATCGACCGGAAGAAAGTTTCTGCCGACAAGGTTGACCAGGAAATTGAGCGTTTTCTGAGCGGCCGTGCCAAGGCATCGGCGCAGCTTGAAGCGATCAAAACGAAAGCGGGTGAAACTTTTGGTGAAGAAAAAGAAGCCATCTTCGAAGGGCACATCATGCTGCTGGAAGATGAGGAGCTGGAGCAGGAAATCATAGCCCTGATTAAAGATAAGAGCATGACTGCCGACGCTGCGGCGCATGAAGTTATCGAAGGTCAGGCTACTGCCCTGGAAGAGCTGGATGACGAATACCTGAAAGAGCGCGCGGCTGACGTGCGCGATATCGGTAAACGTCTGCTGCGCAATATTCTGGGCATGCCGATCATTGATCTGAGCGCGATTCAGGAAGAAGTTATTCTGGTTGCAGCAGATCTGACCCCGTCAGAAACTGCTCAGTTGAACCTGAAAAAAGTGCTTGGTTTTATCACCGATATCGGTGGCCGCACTTCTCACACTTCTATCATGGCGCGTTCTCTTGAGCTGCCTGCAATTGTGGGCACCGGTAGCGTCACCACGCAGGTGAAAAATGGCGACTATCTGATCCTCGATGCGGTTAACAACAAAGTGTACGTTAACCCGAGCGACGAAGAGATCGAAACCCTGCGTGCTGCGCAAGCTCAGGTTGCTGCAGAAAAAGCCGAACTGGCAAAACTGAAAGACCTGCCGGCAATCACCCTTGATGGCCATCAGGTTGAAGTCTGTGCCAACATCGGTACTGTTCGCGATGTCGCGGGCGCAGAGCGCAATGGCGCTGAAGGTGTTGGTCTGTACCGTACCGAATTCCTGTTCATGGACCGCGACGCGCTGCCGACCGAAGAAGAGCAGTTCGAAGCCTACAAAGCGGTAGCTGAAGCCTGTGGCTCTCAGGCCGTAATTGTACGTACCATGGACATTGGCGGCGATAAAGAGCTGCCGTACATGAATTTCCCGAAAGAAGAGAACCCGTTCCTCGGCTGGCGTGCCGTGCGTATCGCAATGGATCGCAAAGAGATCCTGCGCGATCAGGTTCGTGCTATTCTGCGCGCTTCTGCTTTCGGCAAACTGCGCATTATGTTCCCGATGATCATCTCTGTTGAAGAAGTGCGCGCACTGAAAAAAGAGATTGAAATCTACAAACAGGAACTCCGTCAAGAAGGTAAATCATTTGACGAAAGCATTGAGGTTGGCGTGATGGTGGAAACTCCAGCCGCTGCGACTATTGCTCGTCATCTGGCCAAAGAAGTTGATTTCTTTAGTATCGGTACCAATGATTTAACGCAGTACACCCTGGCAGTTGACCGTGGTAATGATATGATCTCGCATCTTTACCAGCCGATGTCACCGTCAGTACTCACCCTGATCAAGCAAGTTATTGATGCTTCTCATGCAGAAGGCAAATGGACTGGCATGTGTGGTGAGCTTGCTGGCGATGAACGTGCTACACTTCTGTTGCTGGGGATGGGTCTGGATGAATTCAGTATGAGTGCCATTTCTATCCCGCGCATTAAGAAGATTATCCGTAACACAAACTTCGAAGATGCGAAGGTGTTAGCAGAGCAAGCTCTTGCTCAACCGACAACGGACGAGTTAATGATGCTGGTTAACAAGTTCATTGAAGAAAAAACAATCTGCTAATCCACGAGATGCGGCCCAAATTACTGCTTAGGAGAAGATCATGGGTTTGTTCGATAAACTGAAATCTCTGGTTTCTGATGATAAAAAAGACACAGGAACCATTGAGATTGTTGCCCCGCTTTCCGGCGAGATCGTCAATATTGAAGATGTACCGGATGTGGTGTTCGCTGAAAAAATCGTTGGTGATGGCATCGCTATCAAACCGACCGGCAATAAAATGGTTGCTCCGGTTGATGGTACTATCGGCAAAATCTTTGAAACCAACCATGCCTTCTCTATCGAATCCGATAGCGGCATCGAACTGTTCGTTCACTTCGGTATTGACACCGTTGAACTGAAAGGCGAAGGCTTCAAACGTATCGCGGAAGAAGGCCAGCGCGTGAAAGTTGGCGACCCGGTAATCGAATTTGATCTGCCGCTGCTGGAAGAGAAAGCCAAGTCTACTTTGACTCCGGTTGTTATCTCCAACATGGACGAAATCAAAGAGCTGATTAAACTTTCTGGTAGCGTCACCGTGGGCGAAACCCCGGTTATCCGCATCAAAAAATAAGCTCAACGCATACTCAATGTATAAAAGAATGGCGCCTGCGGGCGCCATTTTTATTGGTCAGCACGACGGTAAAATGAGTTCGTCGTAACCTTTCTCCAGCGTATAGCCCATTACCTGCACCACTCTGTCCCCTGCTGCACGAACGGCCACATCCAGCTTATTTCCCTGAATAACGCTGCTGACCAGCTCGGAGCAAAACAGATCGCCAGTGCCTTTCAAATCCGTTTCGATACGCGGATAACCACTGACGGTAACCTCATCCGCTGTCACCAGCACCACATGTATCTGACCGTCATCCTCATCGACCGGCGCGCTGGTGATCGCCACCCAGTGCAGAGTCGCAGACAACAGCCCTTTTGCCGCAGCGATAGCGCTTTGCAGATCCCGGCACGGTTTGCCGCTGAGAATTTCCAGCTCAAACACGTTTGGCGTGATGCCCTGCGCCAGCGGCAGCAAATATTCGCGGTAGGCCTGAGGAATTTCCGCTTTTACATAGATGCCGCTGTCAGTATCGCCAATAACCGGATCGACCAGAATCAGTAGCTGCGGGTGTTTCTCCCGTAGCGCTTTAAGCCACATTGCCAGCAGCACAATCTGGCTGGCACTTCCCATATAGCCCGTGGTTACCGCTTTCAGCGTACGCAAAACATCGCGCTCTTCCAGCGCTTGCAGGTAACCGCTAAACCACTCATCCGGGATTACGCCACCGTAAAAGGTATCGTAATGTGGCGTATTACTGAACAGCACTGTCGGCACGGCCAGCACATTGAGATTGTGCTGACGAATGTTTGGCACCGCAATGCTATTGCCGACGCTGCCGTACACAACCTGAGACTGCACCGCAACGATATCAGCCTGCTGCGCCCGGGTTTTATCCCGAAACAGGATCATCTCCATCCTCTCTTCCTTAACGGGTTAAATCCCCGCGCCCTGCGAATAACTCTCTTCACCAAATACGCCGGTGGAGAGGTAACGATCGCCGCGATCGCAGATGATAGCGACGATCACTGCGCCTGGCGTACTTTTCGCCACGCGCAGCGCACCCGCTACCGCGCCGCCAGAACTGACGCCGCAGAAAATCCCCTCCTGAACCGCCAGCGCGCGCATGGTATTTTCTGCCTCACGTTGATGGATATCCAGAACCTCATCCACCAGAGTGGCGTTAAAAATGCCCGGCATATATTCAGCAGGCCAGCGGCGAATGCCAGGAATACTGCTCCCCTCTTCCGGTTGCAGCCCGACAATAGTGACGGGTTTATCCTGTTCACGCAGAAAACGCGACACGCCGGTAATGGTACCGGTTGTGCCCATGCTGGAAACAAAATGGGTGATCCGCCCGGCAGTCTGCTGCCAGATTTCCGGGCCGGTAGTGGTGTAGTGAGCGTAGGGGTTATCCGGGTTGTTGAATTGATCGAGCAGCCTGCCCTCGCCGCTTGCGGCCATTTCCAGCGCCAGATCGCGCGCGCCTTCCATTCCCTGCTCTTTGGTGACCAGAATTAGCTCCGCGCCATAGGCCCGCATCGCCGCACGACGTTCCTGGCTCATGTTGTCCGGCATCAGCAATTTCATGTGATAGCCTTTCAGCGCCGCGATCATCGCCAGCGCGATCCCGGTATTGCCGCTGGTGGCTTCAATCAGCACATCCCCTGGCTTAATCTCTCCTCGCTTTTCCGCCTGCACAATCATCGACAGTGCGGCGCGATCTTTGACCGATCCTGCGGGGTTATTACCTTCCAGTTTGACCCAGATTTCGCTGCCGTTATCCGGCGTCAGACGTTGCAATTTAACCAGCGGCGTATTGCCGATGGTATCTTCTAATGTTTTCACGGTTCCTGCTCAATAAAAAAAGCCGGGTCGCGCTACGCTTTACCCGGCCTACAAAGCAGTGCAGATGCAGATATTGTAGGCCCGGTAAGCAAAGCGCCACCGGGCGATAGACATGCTGCTTAACCTATCAGGCAGTTTCCGCCAGAGCAAGCTCTGTGCCGACGTCAATACGTTCATTGCCGTTATACAACCGCGCATGCTGTAAACCGACAAACAGGCGCTCGCCGCGCTGCGGTGGCGGCTCATCGCGCATCACGACGGTGAGAGGTTCCGGGTTCCAGCCGAGTGGCTGCACCACCAACTGGGTATAGTGCCCTTTCGGGCTGGCTTCCAGTACCTGCACCGGCAGTGGAGAATCCAGGCTGGTGCGGCGGCTGATATCTACTTCCCAGGGGCGCAAAAACAGATCAACCTCACCCTGCCAGTCGGGCGTATAACCCAGCGGCCAGCGATGTGCGCCTACCTGGAACTGCCCGCCCGTCACTGTGCCTTTCAGGCGATTGACCTCACCCATAAACTCCAGCACAAAGCGGGTCGCAGGTTCGCGCCACACCTGATCCGGTGCATCAGCCTGTTCAATGTTCCCTTGGCTCATCACCACTACGCGGTCGGCCACTTCCGTCGCCTCTTCCTGGTCGTGAGTGACGAACACGCTGGTAAATTTTAGCTCTTCATGCAACTGACGCAGCCAGCGGCGCAGCTCTTTACGCACCTGCGCATCCAGCGCGCCAAACGGTTCATCCAACAGCAGGATCTGCGGCTCTACCGCCAGCGCACGCGCCAGCGCCACTCGCTGTTTCTGTCCGCCGGAAAGCTGCGCCGGGTAGCGTTCTGCCAAATGGGCAAGCTGCACCATCTCCAGCAATTGCGTCACTTTGGCTTTGATTGCCGCGGCGTTCGGCCGCTCGCGACGCGGCAGCACCGTCAGACCAAAAGCGATGTTATCGAACACCGTCATATGGCGGAACAGCGCATAGTGCTGAAACACAAAACCGACGCGGCGATCGCGGGCATGCAACCGGCTTACATCCGTACCGTGAAAACGAATACGACCGCTGGTCTGGTGTTCCAGCCCGGCGATAATGCGCAGCAGCGTGGTTTTCCCGGAACCGGACGGCCCCAGCAGCGCCACCATTTGCCCGGAAGGGATATCCAGCGAGATATCATTCAGCACCAGGGTGCGACCAAAAGACTTCTTAATATTGGCAATCTCAATGCTCATGATTTCCCTCCTGTTGCTGGCGTTTTTCATGGTTGTTCAAACGCCACTGCAACGCACTCTTCAAAAACAGTGTCAAAATAGCCATCAGGGTCAGCAGGGCGGCGGCGGTAAATGCACCTACCGTGTTGTAGTCCTGCTGCAGCAACTCAATTTGTAGCGGCAGCGACAGTGTCTCACCACGGATCGAACCGGAGACCACCGAGACCGCGCCAAACTCGCCAATCGCGCGCGCATTGGTCAGCACCACGCCATACAGCAGAGCCCAGCGGATATTCGGTAGCGTTACGCGGCGAAACATCTGCCAGCCGCTGGCACCCAGCAGGATCGCCGCTTCATCTTCCTGGCTCCCCTGGCTCAGCATCACCGGAACCAGCTCGCGCACAACAAACGGACAAGTGACGAAAAGGGTGACCAGCACCATGCCCGGCCAGGCAAACATAATTTGCAGGTTATGCGCATCCAGCCAGCCGCCAAGCGGGCCATTCGAACCGTAAAACAGCAGATAAACCAGACCTGCAACCACAGGTGAAACCGCAAACGGAATATCCAGTAATGTCAGCAAAAGCTGGCGACCAGGAAAGTTAAAACGGGTCACCAGCCACGCCAGCAGTGTGCCAAACACCAGGTTAATCGGTACAGTGATCAGCGCAATCAGCACCGTCAGCCAGATGGCATGCAGCATGTCGGCATTCGCCAGGTTTTCCAGCACCGGTGCCAGCCCTTTACTGAAGGCCTGTACGAAGATATATATCATCGGCACGACAAGGATAAACACGGAGAGCAAAACCCCCGCGGCAATCAAAAATAGTTTCCCCCAGTTCACCTGAGGTTTGTCATAGCGTTTCAATTCGGTTATTTCCGCCATTAGTGACCTACTACACGCTGGCCAAAGCGGCTTTGCAGGGTGTTGATGGAAAACAGCAGCAGCAGAGACGCCGCGAGGATCACCGAAGCAATCGCGCTCGCCGCCGGGTAATCAAACTCCTGCAAGCGAACAAAGATCATCAGCGAGGTGACTTCGGTCTTCCAGGCAATGTTACCGGCGATAAAGATCACCGCGCCAAATTCGCCGAGGCTGCGGGTGAACGACAGCGCCACACCCGCCATCAACGCCGGGGAAAGTTCCGGCAATACAACGCGACGAAAGCTCTGCCAGCGCGTTGCGCCGAGGGTTTCTGCCGCTTCTTCGTATTCCGGCCCTAACTCCTCCAACACCGGCTGGATGGTACGCACCACAAACGGGATGCTGGTAAAGGCCATTGCCACTGCAATGCCAAGCCAGGTGTAAGTCACTTTGATATCGAACTTCGCCAGCCACTCGCCATAAAATCCGTTCACGGAAAACAGCGACGCCAGCGTCAAACCAGCCACTGCAGTCGGTAGTGCAAATGGCAGGTCAATCAGCGCATCCAACAGCGTACGCCCCGGAAAACGGTAACGGGTGAGGATCCAGGCCATCAGCAGACCAAAAACGCCGTTAAAAACTGACGCCACAAACGCCGACAGCAAAGTAACTTTATAGGCCGCCACCACCTGTGGGTTGGTGACCACTTCCCAGTATTGCGACCAGCTCATTTGCGCCAGTTGCATTACCAGCGCGCTCAGCGGCAACAGTAATACCAGACAAACAAAAAACAGGCTGCTACCGAGGCTTAAACCAAACCCCGGCAACACACGTTTTGCGGTTCCTGCAAACATCACTTACGCCCCGCCGCCAGTAACTTGTCCAGCTCGCCGCCGCTGGCAAAGTGGGTTTTCATCACATCAGGCCAGGAGCCGAATTTGTCTTCCACGCGAAACAGCGACGTTTGTGGGAATTTATCCGCCAGCTTCGCCATGACATCCGGGTTATTCACGCGGTAGTAGTAATCGGTAATGATGGTTTGTGCCTGTGGGCTGTAGAGCCAGTTGAGGTAAGCTTTCGCGGCCTTTTCCGTCCCGTTGGCTTTAACATTTTTATCGACCCACGCCACCGGGAATTCCGCCAGAATATTAACCTTCGGCACCACCACTTCAAAACCCTGCGCTTCGTACTGCTTGCGGATGTTATTGACTTCGGATTCAAAGGTGATCAGCACATCGCCGAGACCGCGCTCAACGAACGTAGTGGTTGCGCCGCGACCACCGGTATCGAACACTTCGACGTTTTTCAAAAACTGCGTCATAAACTGTTCAGTTTTCGCTTTATCGCCGCCGTCCGCCTGATCCGCTGCGCCCCACGCCGCCAGATAAGTGTAACGGGCGTTACCGGAGGTTTTCGGGTTCGGGAAAATCAGTTTTACGTCGGAACGCACCAGGTCGCTCCACTCGTGGATATTCTTCGGATTGCCCTTACGAACAAGAAACGCCATCGTCGAATAGAACGGCGAGCTGTTGTTCGGTAAACGGCTTTGCCAGTCCGCCGGGATCAGGTTGCCTTTGTCGTGCAGGATCTGCACATCCGTCACCTGGTTATAGGTAACGACATCCGCTTTCAGCCCCTGCAAAATCGCCAGCGCCTGTTTTGACGAACCGGCATGGGATTGTTTGATCGTCAGCTTATCACCAGCGTTATCTTTCGCCCATTGCTGTTCAAACGGCGTATTCAGCGCCGCAAAGAGCTCGCGTGACACATCATAAGAGCTGTTTAGCAGTTCCGTCGCCTGTGCCTGCACCGCCCACAGCGTCATTGCTGCCAACGTCAGATATCCTTTTTTCAGTAAGTTAACGGCCATTGCATACCCTTATAAGCTGATGACTTCACAACCCTCAGTTTATTTATAACGGGTGTGAAAACAGTAACGGTTTTATATACCATTTGGTGATTTGGAATCATAAAAGAATATAAGCAGAAAGGAGTATGGCCGGGTTCCCCGGCCAGGAAAAATGCGGGGTATTACAACGACAGCAGCTTATCAAGCGACGGCGCAAAATAGTAACCGCCTGTTACCGGATGGGTGAAACGCAGCATTGCATCGCGTTTGCCATCAGTATCACCAAACATGCTCAGCAGTTGCTGTTCAATGTTGTAAAGACGTGCACAGTAAGTACAGAAGTAAAGGCCGTGTGTGCCGCTGGCAGTGCCATACGGCAGGCTCTGGCGCACAATTTTCAACCCTTTGCCGTCCTCTTTCAGATCGACACGGGTCAGGTGCGAGGTAACCGGACGGGCATCGCCGTCGATCTCTTCATTGGCCTCTTTAGTGCGGCCAATCATCATCTCCTGATCGGCAACGCTCATTCGGTTGAGCTGCTTCAGGTTGTGCTCCCAGCGCTGCACCATCACATACGTGCCGCCAGCGTCGACGCCATCCTGAATAATCGCCACTTCGCGGCGCTTCTCATCGCCCGCCGGGTTTTCCGTACCGTCGACAAAGCCGCTCAAATCGCGCTCTTCCACCCAGCGGAAACCGTGTGTCTCTTCTTTCACATCAATAGCATCGCCAAACGCCTCCAGCGCAGCCTGGGCGACGGAGAAATTCACATCATGGCGCAGGGAGAGAATATGGATCAGCACATCATGTTGCGTGGCGGGCGCCAGACCTTTGCCGTAAGAGGGGAAATCTTTCAGTTCTTCTGCGCCTTCCGGTCCGTTCAGTGCGCGCCATGTGTTGTTACCGAAGGCCACCGTCGCCCCCAGCGCCGCATCGGGGAATTTTTGCTGAAAGGTTGCCAGCTTATCGACAAAAACTTTACTGCCCACGCGCAGGGCATCTGTGTCCCCTTTGACGCTGGCCTCAATCCAAATCGCTGCACAGCAGTGTTCCGGCAAAATGCCGCTTTGCACCTGAGACATCACTCCTCCTGGAAAAAACAAGCCACACATGCGTGGCGATAAAGGCGCTATTGTACCGTTTTTTCGCCCTGTCGCGGCCCGTTGCGATCAAATTATCGGCGCCATACCAGCTTACTTAATTTCCAGTTTTTCAGCGTGTCATCAGAAGGCATCAACCCTTCTGGGCCGCTCCATTCGCCGGTAAACACATAGCTAATGTGCTGGCTGCCCAGAGCTTTACACTCAACGCCAGTGTTGTCATCGCCCGCCCCTTTAACACAGTTGCCAAACGCCTTATCAAACACGGCGCTGAACGGCGTGCCGATTTTCACGCCTTTGTCGGTGGCGATATCGCTGTCCAGTACATCAATGCGGCTCACTGCTCCATTTTCACCGTTAACAACCAGCGCCAGTTTGGTCTCTTTCAGCGCTTCAAAATAGCGGACAATGCGGCCATTTTCCGTCTTCATGCCGCTACGAAGGTGGTAGTCACCGCTTAACGCATCATTAATAGCCTGCTCATTGAGCGGCGTGCTGGCTGTGATTTTGCCGACGCCGTTTTCGCTCATTTCGATCGACGAGCCAAACCAGTTCCATGGATACGCCGCCGACCAGTTTACTGAAGCAAGCGTTGAGCAGCCGGTTAATGCCAGCGGCAGCACACAGATAAAAGTACGCAGGGATTTCATGCACCATTCCTTTTTTTCATTTAACGCCAGTTGGAGTCGCTGGCGGGCAAAAAGTGCCGTTCATTCATCTGAAGAATAAAAACAGGCGCGCAGACGGCGAGACGTCGCCAGCCACCAGAGAACAAAGAGGTCGATAATCAGTAGTGAAAGCCCAATACCGGAGAGCGCCTCACCGCTGAACCAGCGTGAGGGCAGCCACAGCACCAGCGCCAGCTGTACCAGCAGCAGTAGCGGGTAGGTCGCGCGCCAAAAGCGAGGGTGATGCTCACGACGCGCACTGAGAAAAAAAGCCAGAGCCGCAGGCAAGCCGGGCAATAAACCCAGCCAGAACTGATGATGATCGGGATAAAACAGCGTCAGCAGCGCATCGCCCTGCCCACGCGACGCTCCTGCCATCACAAATAAAATCCAGGTACGCGCCTGTAATACCAGCACGCACCAGAACAAAAAGGGAAGCCGAAGGCGTCCGTGCCTGTCGTAGTCGGAAGGTGAAATATCAATACTCTTCATCTTCTATCAAACGTTTGCCTAAGTTAACCGAGTCGCTATGCTCGTAGCCCAGCCGCTCATACATGCCGATTACAATATCGTTATCTTCACGTACCATCAGGTTGATTTTCGGGCAGCCACGGGCAATCAGTTTTTTCTCCAGCCGATTGAGCAAGGCATTGGCGATGCCGCGACCACGAAATTCCGGGTGTACGCCGAGATAGTATGCCGAGCCACGATGGCCGTCATAACCGCCCATTACCGTGCCCACCACTTCACCACTCACTTCCGCCACCAGAAACAGACTAACATCGTGATTCACTTTTCGTTCGATATCCATTTCTGGATCATTCCATGGTCGCAGCAGCTCACAGCGCTCCCACAAGGTGATCACTTCTTCGAAATCGTCCTGGCGAAAAACGCGTATCTCCATGGTATTCCCCGTCTTTTCAACTGTGTAAGTGGTGATTATGGCCCGAAGTGGTGCCTTAGCCAATATCCCGACGCTTTACCGTAGAAATTTGGCATAATGGCACTCTGTCACGTATTGAAATGAAAAGTAAAACAATCGCTCTTGTGGATTGTCGTCACGGCCAGGACGATACGATATAACACCAGGGACCACGGACAAAAACATTCAGACGTATGAGCACCTTTAAACCATTAAAAACACTCACCTCGCGTCGCCAGATGCTGAAAGCGGGTTTGGCCGCCCTGACATTGTCGGGCATGTCTCGTGCTATCGCTAAGGACGAGACGCCACTGAAAACCACCACTGGCCACAGCAAGCCAAAGGCAAAAAAAGCCGGAGCACGGCGCATCGTTATGCTCGATCCCGGTCACGGCGGCATTGATACCGGTGCTATTGGCCATAACGGCTCGAAAGAGAAACATGTGGTACTGGCGATTGCCAAAAATGTCCGCGCGCAACTGCGGGCGCAGGGTATTGACGCGCGTCTGACACGTACCGGCGATACCTTTATTCCCCTCTACGATCGGGTCGAGATCGCTCACCAACACGGCGCGGATCTGTTTATGTCGATTCATGCCGATGGTTTTACCAACCCGAGTGCCGCCGGCGCGTCAGTCTTTGCGCTCTCCAACCGGGGCGCCAGTAGCGCGATGGCGAAATACCTGTCGGATAAAGAGAACGCCGCGGATGAAGTCGCCGGGAAAAAAGCCACCGATAAAGACCATTTGCTGCAGCAGGTGCTGTTCGATCTGGTGCAAACGGACACTATTAAAAACAGCCTGACGCTCGGCTCGCATATTCTCAAGCAGATCAAACCGGTACACCGTCTGCACAGCCGCAATACCGAGCAGGCTGCGTTTGTGGTGCTAAAATCCCCGTCGATCCCATCGGTACTGGTGGAAACGTCCTTTATCACCAATCCAGCAGAGGAGAAACTGCTCGGCACCACGGCGTTTCGCCAGAAGATTGCCACCGCCATTGCCGACGGTATTCTGAACTACTTTAGCTGGTTCGATAACCACAAAGCTCATGTGAAGAGACGCGGATAATGACCCCAGAGATAGCGCCAGTAAAAAATGCCCTGCTTGCCTTGCAGGATAAAATCTGCCGCCAGCTTAGCGACATCGACGGCGCGGCGTTTGTTGAAGACGCCTGGCAGCGCGCGGAAGGCGGCGGCGGACGTAGCCGCGTGCTGCGCGACGGCGGCGTATTTGAACAAGCCGGGGTAAATTTTTCCCACGTCCACGGCGATGCGATGCCCGCATCCGCCACAGCGCACCGTCCTGAACTGGCGGGGCGCAGCTTCGAAGCGATGGGCGTTTCGCTGGTCGTGCACCCGCGTAATCCCTATGTTCCGACCAGCCATGCCAACGTGCGTTTTTTTATTGCGCAGAAACCAGGCGCCGATCCGGTGTGGTGGTTCGGCGGCGGTTTCGATTTGACGCCCTACTACGGTTTTGAAGACGATGCGATCCACTGGCACCGCACCGCCCGCGATATCTGTCTGCCATTTGGTGAAGCGGTCTATCCGCGCTACAAAAAGTGGTGCGATGACTATTTCTACCTCAAGCACCGCGACGAGCAGCGCGGCATTGGCGGGCTTTTTTTTGACGATCTGAACACGCCGGATTTTGACCACTGTTTTGCGTTTATGCAGGCCGTCGGCAACGGTTATCTCGACGCGTATTTGCCCATCGTCGCACGTCGCAAAGCCCTGCCTTACGGCGAGCGCGAGCGCGATTTCCAGCTCTATCGCCGTGGCCGCTACGTAGAGTTCAACCTAGTTTGGGATCGCGGAACGCTGTTCGGTTTGCAAACCGGCGGGCGTACCGAGTCAATTTTAATGTCGATGCCGCCGTTAGTGCGCTGGGAATACAACTATCAACCCGCCGAAGGCAGCCAGGAAGCGGCCCTCAGCGAGTTTATTAAGGTTAAAGATTGGGTGTGATGTCGGGTTTTGTTGGCCGGATAAGGTCTTACGAGCCATCCGGCAAATAATATACCTGAAGGCTCCGCCTTATCTGGCCAGCAACACCCTTACAGTGGCTGTGTCTGCGCTTCCACCACCGCCAGCGCCACCATGTTGACGATACGCCGTACTGAGGCAATTGGCGTCAGCACATGCACCGGTTTGGCAACGCCCATCAGCACCGGCCCGACGGTCACACCTTCTGAACTGGAGACGCGCAGCAGGTTGTAGCTGATTCGCGCGGCTTCAACGTTCGGCATAATCAGGATATTCGCCGCCCCTTTTAGTGGGCTGTCCGGCATTCGCTCATGGCGGATACTCTCATCGAGCGCCGCATCGCCATGCATTTCGCCGTCGATCATCAGATCCGGCGCGCGTTGACGCACCAGTGTCAGCGTCTCGCGCATTTTCACCGCAGCGGGTGCATTGGATGAGCCAAACTGCGAATGCGACAGTAGCGCCACTCGCGGTTCGATACCAAATCGCCGCACGGTTTCTGCTGCCAGCAAGGTGATCTCCGCCAGTTGTTCGGCGCTCGGATCTTCATTGACATAGGTATCAGTAATAAACGTGTTACCGCTCGGCAGCAACAGCGCATTCATCGCCCCGGCCGCATGCACATTATCGCGATAACCGAATATCTCCTGCACCACGCTGAAATGATCATGGTAATCGCCGACAGTGCCGCAAATCATCGCGTCGGCTTCCCCACGATGCACCATGATCGCGCCGATCACAGTGGTATTGGCGATCACTGCGTGCTGCGCCTGCTCTTGCGTAATCCCCCGACGCTTCATAATGCTGAAGTATTCCGTCCAGTACTCTTTAAAGCGCGGATCCGACTCGTTGTTGACGATCTCAAAATCGATGCCCGGACGAATTTGCAGGCCGAGCTTCTGAATGCGCATCTCAATCACGCCCGGTCGCCCGACAAGGATCGGTTTCGCCAGCCCCAGCGTGACCAGTTCCTGCGTTGCATGCAGCACGCGCGGCTCTTCGCCTTCGGTCAACACTACGCGTTTCGGCGCATTGCGAGCCAGGGAGAAAACCGGCTTCATAAACAGATTCGTTTTGTAGACAAACTCGGTGAGCTTATCGACATAGGCATCAAAATCAGCAATCGGCCGTGTCGCCACACCCGAGGCCATTGCCGCTTTCGCCACCGCAGGGGCGATTTTGACAATCAGCCGCGGGTCGAAAGGTTTCGGGATCAGATAATCCGGACCAAAACTCAAATCCTGATCGCCATATGCCGAAGCCACTACTTCGCTCTGCTCCGCATGCGCCAGCTCAGCGATAGCATTAACCGCCGCCAGCTTCATCTCTTCGTTGATAGCCGTAGCACCCACATCCAGTGCGCCGCGGAAGATAAACGGGAAACAAAGCACGTTGTTTACCTGATTCGGATAATCGGAGCGTCCGGTACAGATAATCGCGTCCGGGCGCACCGCTTTCGCCAGATCCGGCAGGATCTCCGGCTCCGGATTCGCCAGCGCAAGGATCAGGGGCTGCCGCGCCATGTCTTTTACCATCTCCGGCGTCAGCACTTTTGGTCCGGAGCAACCGAGAAAGATATCCGCACCCGCGACCACATCCGCCAGCGTCCGTTTACCGTCATCGTCAACGGCGTAGCCCGCTTTGGTCTCGGCCATATTCGGCTCGCGGCCTTTATAGATAACACCTTTTGAATCGCAGACTACAATGTTGTGTTTCTGCATTCCCAACGCCACCAGCAGGTTCATACAGGCGATAGCCGCCGCACCTGCGCCCGACACCACCATACGTACGTCGGAGAGGCTCTTCTCCACAACTCGCAGGCCGTTAAGGATGGCGGCAGTGCTGATAATCGCTGTGCCGTGCTGATCGTCATGGAAAACCGGAATGTTCATGCGCTCGCGCAGTTTAGCTTCAATATAGAAGCACTCTGGCGCTTTGATATCTTCGAGGTTGATGCCGCCGAACGTCGGTTCCAGCGCGGCAACCACGTCGATCAGTTTATCCGGATTTTGCTCATCCACTTCAAGATCGAATACGTCGATGCCGGCGAATTTCTTGAACAGAACGCCTTTGCCTTCCATCACCGGCTTACCGGCCAGCGCGCCAATATTGCCAAGCCCCAGCACCGCAGTGCCATTAGAGATCACCGCCACGAGGTTGCCGCGCGCGGTGTATTTGTAGGCCGCCAGTGGATCTTTTTCTATTTCAAGGCAAGGTGCAGCAACGCCCGGCGAGTACGCCAGCGCCAAATCGCGCTGCGTGGCCAGAGGTTTCGTCGGGGAGACCTGAATCTTTCCCGGTCGCGGGAATTCATGGAAGTCGAGGGCACTTTGTTTTAGTTGGTCGTCCATTTGAGGTTCCTTTCGCGTTTTGCTTTCAGAGTGATACCGCGTGATGTCTATCCCAATACGCCGCTTAGTATGGCCGCTGTTGCGATGGCAAACTTTGAACATAGCCAAACTCTCACCATACATAAGCAAAATTGTTATCAATTTATCGCATCTTTGTTACATCCCACCAAAAGCAGGCCGGGACGCTTCTGCTATGCTTTTTTGTTATGCATCTCTCATTCTTATCAAAGTGCGAACGGAAGCACTCCAATAACACATTGCTTTTAAAGGAGTTATTTTAATGAATCACTTAGACGGCCTGAAACAATTCACCACCGTAGTGGCAGACAGCGGCGATATCGAATCGATCCGCCACTATCAGCCGGAAGACGCTACGACTAACCCTTCTTTGCTGCTGAAAGCTGCCGGGCTGGAGCATTTCTCTCATCTGATTGATGACGCTATTGCTTATGGAAAAGCGCGCGGTAAAACGCAGGAACAGCAAGTCGCGGAAGCCAGCGACAAACTGGCAGTCAATTTTGGTGTGGAAATTCTGAAAAGCATTCCTGGGCGCGTGTCAACCGAGGTGGATGCGCGTCTCTCTTACGATAAAGCGAAAAGCATCGCCAAAGCGCATCGTCTGGTTGAACTTTATGAGGAACAGGGCATTGCGAAATCCCGCATTCTGATCAAACTGGCCTCAACCTGGGAAGGTATTCGCGCGGCAGAGGAACTGGAAAAAGAGGGCATCAACTGTAACCTGACGCTGCTGTTCTCCTTCGCCCAGGCGCGTGCCTGCGCCGAAGCCGGGGTGTTTCTCATCTCGCCGTTCGTTGGCCGTATTTACGACTGGTACAACGATCGCAAACCGCTCGATCCCTATGTGGTGGATGAAGATCCGGGCGTGAAATCGGTGCGTAATATTTACGATTACTTCAAGCAACATCGCTACGAGACCATCGTCATGGGCGCCAGCTTCCGCCGCACGGAACAGATACTGGCGCTGGCCGGTTGCGATCGCCTGACTATCTCTCCGGCGCTGCTGAAAGAGTTACAGGGACAAGAAGGGATTGTGGAACGCAAACTGGTTCCTTCGCGCCAAACCTTCCACCGCCCAGTCCCCCTTACGGAAGCGGAGTTCCGCTGGGAACATAACCTGGATCCGATGGCCGTCGACAAACTGGCCGACGGCATCCGCCAGTTCGCCATCGATCAGCGCAAACTGGAAGATCTGCTGGCCGCCAAACTTTAACTTTTGCCAAGGAGTGAACGATGTCCCGTAGAGAGCTTGCTAACGCCATTCGCGCCCTGAGTATGGACGCGGTGCAAAAAGCCAATTCCGGCCACCCTGGCGCGCCAATGGGGATGGCGGATATCGCCGAAGTGCTGTGGAATGATTTTCTTAAACATAACCCGTCCGATCCCACCTGGTATGACCGCGACCGTTTTATCCTTTCCAACGGTCACGCTTCGATGCTGCTGTATAGTCTGCTGCACTTAAGCGGTTATGATTTGCCGCTCGAAGAGTTGAAAAATTTCCGCCAGTTACACTCGAAAACGCCGGGTCACCCGGAAATTGGTTACACGCCGGGCGTGGAAACC
This sequence comes from Pseudomonadota bacterium, assembly GCA_018261615.1. Taxonomy (GTDB): domain Bacteria; phylum Pseudomonadota; class Gammaproteobacteria; order Enterobacterales; family Enterobacteriaceae; genus Kosakonia. The sequence continues at coordinate 25,422 of JAGTSE010000002.1, forward strand.
ACCACCGGCCCGCTGGGCCAGGGGCTGGCGAACGCGGTCGGGCTGGCGATTGCCGAACGTACACTGGCCGCGCAGTTTAACCGCCCCGGCCACGATATCGTCGATCATTACACTTATGTCTTTATGGGTGACGGCTGCCTGATGGAAGGCATCTCCCATGAAGTCTGTTCGCTGGCGGGAACGCTGGGGCTGGGCAAGCTAATTGGTTTCTACGACCACAACGGTATCTCCATTGATGGCGAAACCGAAGGTTGGTTTACCGACGACACTGCCAAACGCTTTGAGGCGTATCACTGGCATGTAATTGGCGATATTGACGGTCACTCTCCGGAGGCAGTGAAAAAGGCCATTGAGGAAGCGCAAAGCGTGAAGGATAAGCCGTCGCTGATTATCTGCCGCACGGTGATTGGTTTTGGCTCGCCAAATAAAGCCGGTAAAGAGGCGTCACACGGTGCAGCGCTGGGTGAAGAAGAAGTGGCGCTGACCCGACAAAAACTGGGCTGGAAATACCCGGCTTTCGAAATCCCTAAAGAGATTTATCAGGCGTGGGATGCCCGCGAACGCGGGGCGAAGCAGCAGCAATCATGGAATGAGAAACTGGCGGCCTGGGAGAAAGAGTACCCGGAACTGGCAGCCGAGTTTAAACGCCGCATGAGCGGTGGTTTGCCGGAATCGTGGGAGAAAACCACCCGCGAATGGATCAACAACTTGCAAGCGAACCCGGCGAAAATTGCCACCCGTAAAGCCTCGCAGAATACGCTGAATACCTATGGTCCGGTACTGCCGGAACTGCTTGGCGGTTCCGCCGATCTGGCGCCCAGCAACCTCACTATCTGGTCGGGCTCTAAATCGCTGAAAGAAGATCTTGCCGGTAACTACATTCACTATGGCGTGCGTGAATTCGGCATGACCGCCATCGCTAACGGCATTGCTCACCATGGCGGCTTTGTGCCTTACACCGCCACCTTCCTGATGTTTGTCGAATATGCACGTAACGCGGTGCGTATGGCTGCGCTGATGAAGGCACGGCAGATTATGGTCTACACCCATGACTCCATCGGTTTGGGGGAAGATGGCCCGACGCACCAGGCCGTTGAACAGCTTGCCAGCCTGCGTTTAACGCCGAACTTCAGCACATGGCGGCCATGCGATCAGGTAGAAGCGGCAGTCGGCTGGAAGCTGGCCATCGAGCGCCATAACGGCCCGACAGCGCTGATTCTGTCGCGGCAAAACCTGACGCAAATGGAGAGAACGCCGGAGCAGGTGCAGGCCATCAGCCGCGGCGGCTACGTTCTGAAAGAGAGCAGCGGGAAACCGGATCTGATCCTGATGGCCACCGGTTCGGAGATGGAAATCACCGTCAAAGCCGCAGAGCAACTGAGCGCCGAAGGCGTGAATGTGCGCGTGGTTTCGCTGCCTTCAACGGATATATTTGATGCCCAGGATGCAGCGTGGCGCGAAGCGGTACTGCCATCGGATGTCAGCGCGCGCGTGGCGGTAGAAGCCGGTATCGCCGACTACTGGTACAAATATGTCGGTCTGAAAGGGGCGATTGTCGGCATGACCGGCTACGGTGAATCCGCGCCAGCGGAAAAACTGTTCCTGTACTTTGGCTTTACCGTCGAAAACGTGGTGGCGAAAGCCAAAGCAGTACTGAAAAAATAAGTTTGCGGCGCGCCAGCTTGTCACGGCTGGCGCGCCCTTTATTTCACTACCCGTCGCGGCTCGTTCTAGCGCGTTACCCACAGCGTGGGCCAGGCATCAGGGCCATGCCAGCCATCGCAGGTCGGTTCCTGAGCGTAACGTACCAGCCGAAAATGTTGGCCATCAAAACGCCAGCGGCTCGACACGCCGCAATCCTGCAAACCACGACCTTTCGACAACGTGTTCAGCTCGCCGCTTTTCTCATCAAACACCGCGTTCATCAGCTCCATCTCATCATTGCCATTATCCGGCGTAAACGGCAGATGCAGGCGAACGGGCCGCGAGGCGAACGGTTTCTGCCGCGACACCAGCCACGCCAGATCGACAATGTTATACGCACCGGCTTCACAGTCGATCATCAGCAACGCTTTGTCGTCGGTGAGTGCCGAGACGCGAACCTGGCGGCGCATCGGATCCAGCGAACACGGGCTGTTGTTCATGCGCCAGTTGCCGTAATCCAGCAAATCATTGAGTTCCGCGAGGGTCAGTGCCGTCGGGGGCGCGTTAGCCTGAGCCACCTCTTTCAATGCGGGGACAGGCGGGACGCTAAGCGGCGTGCCATCACCCTTTTTAATCCACGCCGTTTCGCTACCGACACGTTTTTGCAGCGAATCAATGAACAGCAGCGCGGCTTTCAGCCCCACCAGCGAAATCGTCCCTTTGCTGCCCTGCAAGGTAATGCTCTGCCCTTCCTGGATGGTTTGCAGAAAACGGGCGATGGTCTCGCTGTCACTGGTCATCAGATGCCAGGGCGCGATTTGCCAGCGCGCTCCGGCCAGCGTTAACGGTTGTTCGTCAAGCAGCAGGCGGCCAGCGATGGGCGGCTCTTTGTCCACAGGCATATCAAGCCCGCCGAGCTCGATACGCAGCGTCGCAGCGGTTCGCGCACCGGCGCTACGCTCTAATGTCATAACCAGACCATTGTGTTCGCCGGTATTACGCGCAACGCAGAAATTCTGGTTATTGCAGGTCACCTGCCAGTCGGAGAAAGCATGTTGTGCAGGCGCAGCCCACAGCAACGGCGCAGAGAAAAAACCGAACAGCAGAGTGAAAACGCCGCGATAACGCATGAATGGTACAACCCCGGAAGAAGATATGCAGAACCTGCGTATCTTCTATCTCCGGCTTCGCTTGCTTAATCGGATTTATCGGATAGCTTCATCTGAAACCCACCGCTATCAATCTTTTAAAATTCAGTCCATTAACCCGGATAATTTCAGGTACTGCAATAAAATCACCGCCTTGCCATCGAGAATCTCGCCGCTGGCGACCATTTCCAGCGCCTGTCTGAATGGAAACTCCAGCACTTCAATATCTTCGTCCTCCACGCCACCGCCGTTATTGACCCTCTGCGCATCGCCATATTCAGCAATAAAAAAGTGCACTAGCTCAGTCACGCCGCCCGGCGACATATAGAGTTCGAAGACCTTATGCACCTCGCCGACCTGATAACCGGTCTCTTCAATCGCCTCTTTGCGGATACAGACTTCCGGTTCGTCGTCATCCAGTAAACCGGCACAACTCTCAATCAGACGGCCATCCTCATTGCCGTTTACCCATGTCGCAACACGGAACTGGCGGATCAGCAGGACGCTCTTTTTATCGCGGTTATACAGCAGGATCGTTGCGCCGTTGCCCCGGTCATAAACTTCGCGTTTATGGCGGATGACTTCGCCGTTGCTATGGGTCAGTTCATAGGTGATATTGCGCAGAACAAAGTAGTTTTCAGAAAGGATTTTATCTTTGATGACGTTAATTTTCAGTGACATACAGGCTCCAGGGCGCTAACACTTATCGTTATAGTATGCCGAAGAGCCTGTTTTGTCGCGCCAGCTGTTAATGCTTATCCGGCGTTTTTACCCCTAACCAGTCCAGCATGCCTTGTGCGGCATGACGCCCTTCCGCCATGGCTGTCACCACCAAATCGGCGCCGCGCACAGCATCGCCCCCCGCGAAAATTTTCGGGTTACTGGTCTGGTAACGGTACGGGCTGTTAACGCTGGCGGCAATGCGTCCCCTCTCATCCATATGCACACCCTGACGCTCCAGCCACGGCATGGAATGTGGGTTAAAGCCAAACGCCATGATGACCGCATCGGCAGGCATGACAAACTCGCTGCCTGCAATCGGCACCGGGCGACGACGCCCTTTCGCATCCCGTTCTCCCAGTTGCGTTCGCAACAGACGAATGCCGCAAACCTTGCCGCTTTCATCCAGCTCAACATTCACTGGTTGCACATTAAATTCGAATTCAGCCCCCTCATCGCGGGCGTTTTTCACCTCTTTTTTCGAACCAGGCATATTGGCTTCGTCGCGCCGATATGCGCAGGTCACTTTGCTTGCCCCGTGGCGCAGCGCCGTGCGCACGCAGTCCATCGCCGTATCGCCGCCGCCCAGCACCACCACATTCAGGCCTGCAGTATTGATAAACGGCTCTTGCGGGATTTCCGGTAGCCCCATCAGTTGTTTCGTATTGGCAATCAAAAAAGGCAGCGCATCATACACGCCAGGCGCATCGTCGTTCGGCAGATTGGCCTGCATTGAACGGTACGTACCCACGCCGATAAACACCGCGTCGTAATCACTCAGTAGCGTATCCAGTGCGATATCTTTGCCGATTTCGCAGTTCAGCTCGAAACGGATGCCCATCGCGCTGAATATTTCCCGGCGGCGCGCCAGCAGCGATTTATCCAGCTTGAAGGAGGGAATACCAAAAGTCAGCAGACCGCCGATTTCGGGATGGCGGTCAAAGACGGTCGCGCTGACGCCATGACGCGCCAGCACATCCGCGCAGGCCAGTCCGGCAGGACCAGCGCCAATAATAGCAATACGTTTATCCACGGCCTGCACCTGACTTAAATCCGGCCGCCAGCCCTGAGCCAGCGCCCGATCAGAAATATAGCGCTCGATATTGCCAATGGTCACTGCGCCATACTCATCGCGCACCGTACAGGCACCTTCACATAGACGATCCTGCGGACAGACTCGGCCAGTGATCTCCGGCAGGCAGTTGGTTTGATGGGAAAGCTCAACGGCAGAGGCAATATCACCCTCTTTCACCCGAGCAACCCATTGCGGAATATGGTTGTGCAGCGGACAGGTCCATTCGCAGATGCTGTGTTCACCGCAGCTCAGACAGCGTTGCGCTTCACGCTGCGCCTGGTCAGCGCGAAACGGCAGGTAGATTTCATCAAAGCCGCACTTGCGTGTCGCCAGCGGCAGTTTATCCGGCTCTCCGCGCGCGGGCGTTTTACGCATCTGCAGCACCTTGCGATCGTCAAAAGCGGGTGTCAGCACCTCGACGCTGTGCCACGGCTGAGCTTCATGGCTTGCGGTACGCAGACGGCGTGTTTTTGCCAGATTCGCCAGCACGTCGCTATTAACCAGTTGCAGCGCGTCTGCCGGACAATTTTGCGCGCAGGCCGGACCTTCAACGCGACCCGCGCAGAGATCGCATTTATGCGCTGTCGCTTTTACCTGGCCTTCGCCAACGGGCGTGACCAGCACTTGCATGGTGCCGAACGGACAGGCGACAACGCAAGATTTGCAGCCAATACATTTCTGCTGGTTAACCTGTACCGAATCATCGACGCGGCTAATGGCGCCGTTCGGGCAACTGCGGGCACAGGGCGCCGCTTCACAGTGATGGCAGGTCACCGCGCTGCACTGCTGCTGATGTTTAATAACCGTAATTCGCGGATGAAATTGTTCGGGGCTTAATACATGTTGCTCATTGTTATGCGCCATCACGCAGGCAACTTCACAGGCACGACATCCTATACATTGTTGGCTGTTCGCCATAATAAAATGATTCATGGCAACCTTCTTTTTATTAATTTGTTTAACCCTGATTTTAATCAGTCATTGTATTTACCGGGAGTCTGAGAGACAGGCAATGTTCAATTGCCCAGGAAGGTTATCTATTTGTCACGAACTTGTAGCAGATCAATTTCCTGACGCATTTGGGAACAAACGTCTCCTTTGGGCAGGGCTAAAAAGGGCTCCGCACAGCGCGGCCGTCAAGCGGGTGTTTTTTTGCCGCCAATAGCGCAAATAATCAATAACTGTAAAAAAACGTCTTTAAACTGACGAACCGACAGGGGGAAGTTTGGGTTAAAAAAGGTTGTGCATAAATACCCCTTAAACGGGCATGATAATTTACATTTTCTCCTTTTTTTATCCACGATTGGTTTCTGCATTGCCGCTACATTGATGCAAACAATATGACTATACACAAAATCATTCACACTGCGTCGAGGTCCCAGGAGCTTACATAAGTAAGTGACTGGGGTGCAAAGGCGAAGCCAACAAAGAGGCAGTTTGAAGGATAACGTGTATATAACGATACGCAGCGATATGAGGTTTTCTTTCTGATGGCGAATTTTTTTATTGATCGCCCCATTTTTGCATGGGTGCTGGCGATCCTGCTTTGTTTTACGGGGACACTTGCCATTATCTCTTTACCCGTCGAGCAATATCCTGATTTAGCACCACCGAACGTTCGTATTACTGCCAACTATCCAGGCGCTTCGGCGCAAACGCTGGAAAATACCGTTACCCAGGTTATCGAGCAAAATATGACTGGCCTCGATAACCTGATGTATATGTCATCGCAAAGTAGCGCAGTTGGCCAGGCGACGGTAACGCTGAACTTTAGTGCCGGCACCAACCCAGATGAAGCCGTGCAACAGGTGCAAAACCAGTTGCAATCCGCGCTGCGTAAATTGCCGCAAGCGGTACAAAATCAGGGCGTAACGGTGCGTAAAACCGGTGATACTAACATTCTGACCCTCGCCTTCGTGTCCACCGACGGATCGATGGATAAGCAGGATATCGCCGATTATGTCGCCAGTAATATTCAGGACCCTATCAGCCGCGTCAACGGCGTCGGCGATATCGATGCGTACGGTTCGCAATATTCGATGCGCATCTGGCTCGACCCGGCAAAACTTAACAGCTACCAGCTCACCGCATCCGACGTTACCAAAGCTATTTCGTCGCAGAACGCGCAGATCGCGGTCGGCCAGCTTGGCGGTACACCTTCCGTTGACCGACAAGCACTTAACGCCACCATCAATGCGCAGTCGCTATTACAAACGCCAGAGCAGTTTCGCAATATCACACTGCGCGTCAACCAGGATGGATCCGAAGTACGGCTGGCCGATGTGGCAACGGTGGAGCTGGGCGCAGAAAAATATGATTACCTGAGTCGCTTTAATGGTAAAGCCGCCTCCGGTCTGGGGGTGAAGCTGGCTTCCGGTGCCAACGAAATGCAGACCGCCGAACTGGTTATCAACCGGCTTAACGAGCTGGAGCCTTTTTTCCCGCATGGTCTGGAATATAAAGTCGCTTATGAAACCACTTCGTTTGTAAAAGCATCAATTACCGATGTGGTGAAAACCCTGCTGGAAGCGATCTTGCTGGTATTCCTTGTGATGTATCTGTTCCTGCAAAACTTCCGTGCCACTCTGATCCCCACCATTGCCGTACCGGTCGTGCTGCTCGGTACGTTCGCGGTGCTTTACTCCTTAGGTTACAGTATCAACACCCTGACTATGTTCGCCATGGTGCTGGCCATCGGTCTGTTGGTGGACGATGCGATTGTGGTGGTCGAGAACGTCGAACGTATCATGACCGTAGAGGGGCTTTCGCCCAGGGAAGCGACGCGCAAATCGATGAGCCAGATCCAGGGCGCGCTGGTCGGGATTGCGATGGTGCTATCGGCGGTGTTTGTGCCGATGGCTTTCTTTGGCGGCACCACGGGCGCTATCTACCGTCAGTTCTCCATCACCATTGTGTCGGCGATGGTGCTGTCAGTGCTGGTGGCGATGATCCTCACTCCGGCGCTGTGCTCAACACTGCTGAAGCCGCTGCACAAGGGCGAGTTGCACGGGCAGAAAGGGTTCTTCGGCGCATTTAATCGTATTTTCGACCGCAATGCGCATCGTTATGAGACTGTAGTTGGGAAAATCCTCCACCGCAGCCTGCGCTGTATTGTGCTCTATGTGCTGCTGATTGGCGGCATGGTGTTCCTCTTCCTGCGCCTGCCCACTTCGTTTCTGCCGCTGGAAGACAGCGGGATGTTCACCACTTCCGTGCAATTGCCGAGCGGTTCAACGCAGCAACAGACGCTGAAAGTGGTGCAAAAAGTCGAAGATTACTTTTTCACCCATGAAAAAGAGAATGTCGAATCGGTCTTCTCTACCGTTGGTTCTGGTCCTGGGGGGAACGGGCAAAACGTTGCACGTCTGTTTATCCGCCTGAAAGACTGGGATGTGCGTAACCCGACAACCGGCAGCGCCGCCGCCATTATTGAACGCGCCACCAAAGCCTTTAACCGCATTAATGAAGCCCGCGTCTTTGCCAGCAGCCCGCCGGCCATCAGCGGGATGGGCAGTTCCGCCGGTTTTGATATGGAGTTGCAGGATCACGCCGGAGCAGGCCACGATGCGCTGATGGCGGCGCGTGACAGGCTGCTGGAGATGGCGGCGAAAGATCCGGCGCTGACCCGTGTTCGCCATAACGGCCTCGACGACAGCGCACAGTTGCAAATTGATGTCGATCAGCGCAAAGCACAGGCGCTGGGCGTGTCGATTAGTGATATTAACGACACTCTGCAAACGGCCTGGGGTTCCAGCTACGTTAATGACTTTATGGATCGCGGCCGCGTGAAGAAAGTCTATGTACAGGCAGCCGCGAAGTACCGCATGTTACCGGACGATATCAACCTCTGGTACGTGCGTAACAGTGCCGGAACAATGGTGCCCTTCTCAGCCTTTGCCACCTCGCGCTGGGAAACCGGCTCTCCGCGCCTTGAACGTTACAACGGCTATGCCGCGCTGGAGATTATCGGGGAGTCCGCTCCCGGCGTCAGTACCGGCACGGCAATGGATGTAATGGAGAAACTGGTCAAACAGTTGCCGAACGGTTTTGGGCTGGAGTGGACGGCGATGTCCTATCAGGAACGGCTCTCCGGCGCCCAGGCACCTGCGCTGTATGCCGTGTCGCTGCTGGTGGTGTTCCTGTGTCTGGCGGCGCTGTATGAGAGCTGGTCGGTGCCGTTCTCGGTGATGCTGGTCGTGCCGCTCGGCGTGATCGGTGCGCTGCTGGCGACCTGGCTGCGCGGGCTGGAAAACGATGTTTATTTCCAGGTCGGTCTGCTGACGGTTATCGGCCTGTCGGCGAAGAACGCCATTCTGATTGTTGAATTTGCCAACGACATGAATGCGAAAGGTGAAGATCTGCTGGTTTCAACGCTACATGCCTGCCGCCAGCGTCTGCGTCCTATTTTGATGACCTCGCTGGCCTTTGTCTTCGGCGTACTGCCGATGGCGACCAGCACCGGGGCCGGTTCCGGCAGCCAGCATGCGGTCGGTACGGGCGTTATCGGCGGGATGCTCTCCGCCACCGTCCTGGCCATCTTCTTCGTACCGCTGTTCTTTGTGCTGGTGCGTCGCCGCTTCCCGCTGAAAGAGCGTGCGCAATAAGGCCAACAAAAAGGCGGCTCCGGAGAGTCGCCTTTTTTTATGTGATTGGTCACATTTTGTTTTTAAGCCATCACCGCTTAACGATTCGTCAGGAAATTATTTACGAAGCATGACTTCGATAAAATCTTTCCAGTTCCCCAGTTCATGTTCAATCATAATAACCTCTCTTATTATTGCTGCCATTCTACTAAATGCCCCGATGACTGTGAAGGTATTTCCAACGATTACTTCACTCATCATTAGCAGGGTATTTTTAATGGAGCTGTAATAACTATGCGCCAGCAATTCGGTTTTTACTGTGAGTTAAAGCAATATTCCATAGGTTCTATACCCTAAATAATTCGAGTTGCGGGAAGGCGGCGACACAGTGAATCCCCAGGAGCTTACTTCAGTAAGTGACTGGGGTGAGCGAGGAAAGCCAACGCACATGCAGCTTGAAGTATGACGGGTATATAAGGATAAATAAAATGGCGATCACATTGTACGATAAATCTGCAATTGAAAATGTTGACTGGCAGGTAGTGACAGCACTGCTCGCCGCCGGTGGACTCAACCAGCGCGACCCGATGTTAGTCGAACAGGCATGGCGTAACAGCACCTTCTGCTGGTTCGGTTACCATGAGGGAAAACTGGTCGCCACGGCGCGGGCCATTAGCGATCTGACATGGGCCAGCTATGCGGCGGATATTGTTGTTGCGCCTGAAATGCAGGGCCGCGGTTATGGTAAGCAGTTGATGATCACTATTGTTAAAACGTTATTGCCCTTAGGCAAAACATTTATATATTCAGTTCCGGAAAAGACAGAATTTTATCAACAATATGGTTTTCGTTTTTTAACCACTGGAATGGTATGCGCAACATCTGAAAGTTTATTCAAACTGGAACAAAGCGGTTACATTCGTTAAAAACATATTAGCAGAAGAATGATATTTTAATTACATCCGTTATTATAATTTCTTGTGCAAACTTCCAAAAATGAGACAAAAGGATTCACCATGATCACAATGTACGGCATTAAAAATTGCGACACCATCAAAAAAGCGCGCCGCTGGCTGGAAGCGAACCATGTGGAGTATCGCTTTCATGATTACCGTGCTGATGGTCTTGATGCCCAATTATTACGTACATTTATTGATGAACTTGGCTGGGAAGCCCTGCTGAATACCCGCGGTACCACCTGGCGTAAGCTGGAGGAAAGCCTGCGCGGCACCATTACCAACGCGGATGCCGCTGCCACGCTGATGCTCGAAATGCCGGCAATCATCAAACGACCATTGCTCTGCGCGCCCGGTAAGCCTATGCTGCTGGGTTTCAATGAATCCAGTTATGAGAAGTTTATCAACGAGGTGTAGTTTATGTCGTGCCCGGTTATTGAGCTGACACAGCAGCTTATTCGTCGCCCTTCTCTGAGTCCAAATGATGAAGGTTGCCAGGCGTTAATGATTGAACGTCTGCGCGCCATCGGTTTTACCATTGAGCCGATGAATTTTGGCGACACGCTCAACTTCTGGGCATGGCGCGGCCAGGGGGAGACGCTGGCGTTCGCCGGGCATACCGATGTGGTGCCTGCTGGCGATGCCGATCGCTGGATCAACCCGCCGTTTGAACCGACTATTCGCGACGGCATGCTATTTGGCCGTGGCGCGGCAGACATGAAAGGTTCGCTGGCCGCGATGGTGGTAGCCGCAGAACGTTTTGTCGCACAGCACCCGCAGCATAAAGGGCGCCTGGCCTTTCTGATCACTTCTGATGAAGAAGCCAGCGCCGCCAACGGTACGGTAAAAGTGGTCGAGGCGCTAATGGCGCGCAACGAACGTCTTGATTATTGCCTGGTCGGCGAACCCTCCAGTTCGGAAGTGGTTGGCGACGTGGTGAAAAACGGTCGTCGCGGCTCCCTGACCTGCAACCTGACAATTCACGGTGTGCAGGGCCATGTGGCTTACCCGCATCTGGCCGATAACCCGGTACACCGCGCTGCGCCAATGCTCAACGAACTGGTGGCCATTGAGTGGGATCGCGGCAACGAATACTTCCCACCGACCAGTATGCAGATTGCCAATATTAAAGCTGGCACCGGCAGCAATAACGTCATTCCTGGCGATCTGTTTGTGCAGTTTAACTTCCGCTTCAGCACCGAACTGACCGACGAGATGATTAAAGCGCAGGTACAGGCACTACTGAAAAAACATCAACTGCGCTACACGGTGGAATGGTGGCTTTCCGGGCAACCCTTCCTGACCGGGCGCGGCAAGCTGGTCGATGCAGTGGTTAACGCTATCGAGCACTATAATGAGATCAGACCGCAACTGTTAACCACAGGCGGCACGTCCGATGGGCGTTTTATCGCGCGTATGGGTGCGCAGGTAGTTGAACTGGGGCCGGTGAATGCGACCATTCATAAAATTAACGAGTGTGTGAATGCGGCGGATTTACAGCTGCTTGCCCGCATGTATCAACGCATTATGGAACAACTCATTGCCTGACGGGTCTGGAGGATTGCATGGATTGGCTTGCTAAATATTGGTGGATTCTGGTGCTGGTGTTTTTACTCGGCGTACTGCTGAACGTGATCAAAGATCTTAAACGCGTCGATCACAAAAAATTCCTCGCCAATAAACCCGATCTGCCGCCGCATCGTGATTTCAACGACAAATGGGATGACGATGATGACTGGCCGAACAAGGGCCAGCCGAAAAAGTAACCCCCGACAACGTATTCACCCCCTTCTGGGGGTGAATTCCGCTTTTTAAAGTAACTCAATAATATCGTCATCGTTCGGCTTACCGCCGCTCAGCGCTTCATCAAAGTAGTGTTTTGGCACGGTGTAACGCAAATGGTTTAACGCCAGTTCGATACTGCGATCGTCAATCGCATGGCCTAAATCATCGACGATATCCAACGTCACATCACCGCCAAGATGCAGCAGTGTTTCTTGTGCGTTTATCGCCCACGCCAGGTCGATCACCCGATCTTCGCCACCGTGAATAAGATGGATAGTCTGTGTGCTGACGGCATTTTCCGGCAGGCTGGCGTAACGACCGTTAAAAGCAATCACCCGTGATGCCAGATCCGGCTGCGCCTTCATCCCTTCCAGCGCCATAATTGCGCCCTGCGAGAAACCGATAAGCGCTGTAGCCAAAGGGCTAACGCCGCTCTGTTGCTGCCAGTAACGCACAATGTCGATAAACTGCGGCATCACCGCATCCACACGCTGCTGGCGATTCTCTTCCGTCACGCCATCAACAGAGAACCATTGGCGCCCCGCGCCTGCGGCTTCAATGCCGCCAATGCTGACAATCAGCGCATCGGGGAAGTGCGGAACAAACCAGCTACCAATTTCGCCCATGGAGACCGGATTATCGCCAACACCATGGAACAACAGCAGGAGCTGTTTAGCCGGGGCGAGTGGGCTTTGCACAACAAAATGGTCATGTTTCATGATGGTCTCCTTAATCGTTGAGTGCAGTTTACGCCCGGCAGTAATAATGACCATGCCATTTAACTGAATGAGATAGTTAAAAAAACTGCATTTTCTGCACCCGTTCTTTCAGGGTGAGCGTGCGCCACGCATCAAGTTGTTGCAGCGCCTGCGCAGCTTCACTCCGCTGCTGCGCCAGCAACGCTTTGCGCCCGTGAAGAGAAAGACGCAGGCACACGGTCTGCTCGCTCTCACCGTCTGAAAGCTGTCCGCGCAGCGCCATCAACGGTAATGCACTGTGTCGCAGCAGTCGGGATAACGCGCCGATGGCCACAGAGAGCGAACGATGAGCAAAAGCAAACCCGGCCAGCTCCTGCCAGTCCTCTTCATTAAGGGTAGATGCCTGCACGACGGGCAAGGACAACTTTTCCTCGCGCCAGGGCGCAAGCCAGGGAAGATCGCGCGCCAGGCGCAGCTGTTCACGTTCCGCCAGCGCCTGGCCTGATGTCGTCAGAGGCAATATGGCCATCGCCGTATAACAGCCACTACTAGCTTCCCGGTGGCTGCCCAGGCGTACCAGCGCAAACCCGCACCTATCCCAGAAACGCCACAGCGCGGGCGTGAAGCCAAAACTAACCGACAGATAATCACAGCCGTTAGCTTGTGCCTGTGCACGGGCAATCAGCGCCCGGCCAATGCCTTCATGCTGGCAACCGGGATGCACGGCGATACGGCTGACGCGCAGCCCACGCAGGGTGGCGGCAAGCGGGTTTCCGCCATGCGCTGCCAGTGATTGCGCCACCAGGTTGCCGCGTGGGCGACGAAAACCGGCCCACACCGCCTGGCTCAGCGCCGGACTTAATCCGCCCTCTTCCACCAGCCACAGTGCAGCAACCACGCTCTGCGCCTTTTGCGCCAGCCAGAAATGCTGCCCTGGCGCATCCATCATGCGCCGCAGATCGAGTGGCGAAGTACGGTAGTGGGCGCTCGCCAGCAGACGGTATAACGCTGCAGGCCGCGAAGGCGTTTTCTGCCAGGCATCTTGCGCCAGCGGCAGAATTGTCACCTCGCCTGTGGGCACCTCGCCAATCTGCGCATCATCAAACAGCAGCAGGTTTTCAAGCACCTGCTCCAGCGGGCAACCTGATGCCCAGCGCAGCGGCGTATTCAGTGCATCAAATTGCAGATGGGGAAACCCGGCGCAGAATTTCAGCAGAAACCCCTGCCCGGTGCCCTCATATCCCTGAACCGTAGTGGTGAGCAGAACATGCCGAAAGGCCGAGACAAGCATATGCAGCAAAGGGCCGGGGATCGCCGCCGCTTCATCCACTACCAGCCAGCCTGGCTGTTTGCCGCTGTGCGCAATCCGCTGCGCCAGCGCATCCGGCGCCATAAAGGCAAAATGTTCTCCGGCGTAAGCCGCCAGCACATCCGTGGCGGCACGCGCAGGTGCGGTTACCGTGGCGGGAGCCGACAGCCGCGCAATGTGCATACCTGCCAGCGCCGATTTCCCTCTTCCGCGCGGCGCAGTAACCACCATTACGCCGGGCGGCATCACCTGTAATCGTGAGAGAATCCGCGCCTGTTCCTGCGCTGGTGCCCCGGTTGCTGGATGCCAGTCGGTACGCGGTATTTCAGGGGGGAAAGTGAATGGTTGCCCTTCGCGCCAGATCAGCACCTGGCTGTCAGCCTGTACGGTTCGACAAAAATGCCCGACAAAAACCGGCACAGGAATGGGATCAATGGTATCGCTCCAGCGCGCGCTGTCAGTATCCGGCTGTTGCGGCCATACGCTGAAGGGCGGCGTAAGCAACACCAGCCAGCTACCGGCGGTTAATGTCCCGGCGAGCGCGGCAAAAGCGGCGACATCAAAACCCGTGCGGGCGTCAAACACCGCATGGTGAAACTCACGCCCCAGTAGCGTCGTCAGCGCGCGCGGCGCACAGCGCTGCGGCCAGGATGCGGTTTCGCCCACCAACAGCCAGTCTCCGGGAAGCCTCTCGCGCAGCGTGCAGGCTTGCGCTTCACACCAACCTGGCGAGCCGCTGACCACCAACAAGCGTCGGATGCCCTGCCGCGCCATCTGTGCGCTCAGTTCAGAAAACGGTGACATAGCAGAAGCTCAGAGACGCCCGCTGAAAGTGTCGCACTGCGCCGGATTGCCGCTGTCCATACCGCGTTTAAACCAGGTGTAACGCTGTGCGGAAGTGCCATGAGTAAAGGTCTCCGGGAATACAGCGCCCTGGCTGCGCTGCTGCAACCGATCGTCGCCTATCGCCTGCGCGGCATTCAACGCCTCTTCCAGATCGCCCGCTTCCAGCACGCCTTGCTGCTGCATGCTGTGCCCCCAGACACCCGCATAGCAATCAGCCTGAAGCTCCATGCGCACTGAGAGTTCATTGGCCTCTTTCTGCGTCGCATTCTGTTGCAGGCGGCGAACTTTGGCTTCTGTTCCCAGCACCTTCTGTACGTGGTGCCCCACTTCATGCGCAATAACGTAGCCCTGGGCAAAATCGCCGCCCGCGCCGAGTTTATTTTTCATCTCGTCATAAAAAGAGAGATCAATGTAGACCTTGCTGTCTGCCGGGCAGTAGAACGGCCCCATGATCGATTGCCCTGTGCCGCAGCCAGTATTGGTATGGTTGCGATACATAACCAGTTTAGGTTGCGAATAGTTGCGCCCCATCTTTTGGAAAATTTCGCTCCAGGTATCTTCCGTTGAAGCGAAAATCACGCTGGTGAAGCGTGCGGATTCATCTTCCTGCGGGCTGATACTCCGTTGCTGCTGCGGAGCGGTAGTGATCGGCTGCCCGGTGAGCAAGCCCGTCAGATCAACGCCATAATAGCTGGCCACCATCACCACAAACAGCAGGATCAGCCCTCCTTTGCCGCCAGGCAGGCGAAACCCCGGACCGCGCATTGACGGCCCGCCCGACTCATTGCGCCGGTCCTCTACGTTGCTACTCTCTCGACGCCCTTGCCAGCGCATAACTTACTCCCTATCCCAACGATGGACACTGTATATATGATCGTAGGCGCTCAGGGAAGGGTTAGCACGGGAAAAAAAATGCGGAAATCCAGAGGATGCAAACATCCTCTGGCAGTAATGCGGGAGGGATGATTAGTCTAATTTCACGCCCAGACGATGGGCTACGGCTTCATAAGCCTCGATCAGGCCGCCGAGGCTCTGACGGAAACGGTCTTTGTCCATTTTGTCCAGCGTCTCTTTATCCCACAGACGGCTACCGTCCGGTGAAAACTCATCGCCGAGTACCACTTCACCGTTGAACAGACCAAACTCCAGTTTGAAGTCGACAAGGATCAAGCCAGCATCATCAAACAGTTTTTTCAGCACGTCGTTAGCTTTGTAGGTCAGTTCTTTCATACGCGCGAGGTTTTCTTTGTTCACCCAACCGAAAGTTTCGCAGTAGGATTCATTGACCATTGGATCGTGCATTGCGTCGTTTTTCAGGAACATATCGAACAGCGGCGGGTTCAGCTCGATGCCTTCTTCAATGCCCAGACGCTTAACCAGCGAGCCAGCCGCGCGGTTACGGATCACGCACTCAACCGGCACCATATCCAGCTTTTTCACCAGGCATTCGGTATCGGAGAGCAAGGCTTCCATCTGGGTCGGGATGCCAGCTTCCTGCAATTTGCTCATAATGAAATGGTTGAACTTGTTGTTCACCATGCCTTTACGATCGAACTGCTCAATGCGCGCGCCATCCCCTGCTGACGTATCGTTACGGAATTCGAGCACCAACAGATCCGGGTTTTCGGTACTGTATACGGTCTTCGCTTTGCCGCGATACAACTCAGCTTGCTTTTGCATCTTTCTTACTCCAGGTGTGATGATGTAGAGACGATTTCGCTATTTTACGCCGACGCACACGTTTGCGTCACCAAAATTAAAAAAGGCCGGAATTTACCGGCCTCAGGGATTAATGGTTGAACGCTGACTGGAATGCCGCGACCAACGCATCATTTTGCGACTGCGTCAGAGTATGACCTTTCGGATCGATAAACTGGAGGCTGCTGCGGTTATCCAGATCGCCGACCTGCAACTTATAGTCACCGGCAGAGAGGCCCGGATCGCGCGCGCCCAGCTCCCGCCAGCTACTGTCAGACAGCGGTTTGTAGGTCACGGAAATGCTACCGGTAGAACGGGTGCTGTCGGTCACTTTC
Source organism: Pseudomonadota bacterium (assembly GCA_018261615.1). GTDB lineage: Bacteria > Pseudomonadota > Gammaproteobacteria > Enterobacterales > Enterobacteriaceae > Kosakonia. The sequence goes on from JAGTSE010000002.1 coordinate 42,219, forward strand.
ATGCCCACTTTTTCCAGCACGCCCGGCAGACGCTGCCATACGGTGTTGAACGGACCACGCACCACCAGCATTGGCAGACCGGTATCATCCGCGCTGCTCTGAACGTCCAGCGAGGTTACGCTGCGTTTTTCAGCGGCGTTCTGCGCGTCGGTTACAGATTTATCCAGACCGCCGGAGATGACGTTCAGCATTTCGGTGCTGTAGCGCTGCAACGATGCCGCGTCAGCTACCGGTTTGCCCGCCTGCTCCAGGTTCAGCAGCTTAACCACCACTGCTTGCTGATAGCCCTGCGGTTTCACCGAGATTTGATAACGGCCACGATACTGCTGATCTTCATCCAGACGGTTCCAGTCAACCCAGCCGGTGGTCAGGCTCTGCGACGCATCGTCACGTTTGTCGATGCTGTAATTTTTCGCCTGAATGATGCTGACGACCTGCGGCCACAGCGTGCTGTTGCGGCCTTTTTCTACCATCAGCGTTGCGGTATCACCGGTAAACTGGGTACGCGCGCCGCTCACCAGCGCCAGCGGTTGTGCCGGCGGGCGGATATCCAGCGCTTTACCGACTGCGCCGCTGCCGTTCGTGACAGGGATGTTGTAATCACCGTTTTGCAGCGGAAGGATCATTCCTGCCGGCGCATGAAGTTCAGCAAGCGGTGTAGCCTCCAGATAGGATTCGTCACCACTAACCTGACGCTTGTAACGTGAATCGGAACTACAGGCGGCGAGCAACATCACAAGTGAAACACCCGCTACCTTCGCCAGGCGCGACTTCTGTACTGAGTAAGCCATCAAATCTCCCTAAACTTCACAGCAGACCGGCATGCTTAAGCGCTGCACGGACAACCTCACGACCGCTATCGGTGATCGGCGTCATCGGCAAACGTAACGTATCGGTTGCTACAAGCCCCAACTCCTTACATGCCCATTTGACCGGGATCGGATTGGGTTCGACAAATAGTTTGTTGTGTAACGGCATCAGACGCTGGTTAATCACGCGCGCTTCGGAGAAATGCCCCTGGAGCGCCAGTTTGCACATTTCGGCCATGTCACGCGCCGCGACGTTAGCGGTCACAGAAATAACGCCGTCGCCGCCGAGCTGCATAAAGTCCAGCGCGCTGGCATCGTCGCCGCTCACCAGAATAAAGTCGTCTGAAACCAGCTCTTTGATCTGATGAACGCGCGTTAAGTTCCCGGTCGCTTCTTTAATACCGACAATATTTTTAATTTCCGCCAGACGACCCACGGTTTCCGGCAGCATATCGCAGCCAGTACGCGACGGCACATTATACAGAATTTGCGGCAAGTCAGTATGTTCGGCGATGGCTTTAAAATGCTGGAACAGACCTTCCTGAGTAGGACGGTTGTAATACGGCGTGACGGTCAGACAGCCGACAATGCCGATGTTATTAAAGCGCTTCGTCAGACTGATGGCTTCTGCGGTGGCGTTTGCGCCCGTCCCGGCAATAACAGGAATGCGCCCTTCGGCCAGTTCCACGGTCATCATCACCACATCGGCATGTTCTTCGTGGCTTAGCGTGGCGGACTCACCGGTAGTCCCTACCGATACGATCGCCGAGGTTCCGTTGGCGACATGATAATCAATCAGTTTCTTCAGGCTTGAGCGGCAGACTTTACCTTGCGAATCCATCGGCGTGACAAGCGCGACAATACTTCCCGTGAACATGGGCCATCCTCTGTGCTAACAAGATTCTCAATGGTACGTGCGGTGCTGTAAGAAAAGCAAGAGACCTGAGGCTCAGTGGCGGTTGTATGCCGGTTTTTTTTATGCTTTCCTTATGATTACCTCACGTTTGACAGGAAGCACAGGTTTGACAACCTCATCACAACATTTTTTGGTTATCACTGCGCTGGGGGCCGACCGGCCTGGCATTGTGAACACGATCACACGCCACGTCAGTAGCTGCGGTTGTAATATTGAAGACAGTCGCCTGGCGATGCTGGGGGAAGAGTTCACTTTTATTATGCTGCTTTCCGGGTCGTGGAATGCCATTACGCTGATTGAATCCACCCTACCGCTAAAAGGCGCAGAGCTGGATTTACTGATCGTCATGAAGCGTACTGACGCCCGCCCACGCCCTGACATGCCCGCCACCGTTTGGGTGCAGGTTGACGTTCCTGATTCACCACATTTGATTGAGCGCTTTACGGCGCTGTTTGACGCATACAAAATGAATATTGCCGAGCTGGTTTCGCGCACGCAGCCAGGAAATAAAGATGATGTCCCGCAGTTATTTATTCAGATCACCGCTCACAGCCCGGCCTCACAAGACGCATCAAATATTGAGCAGGCGTTCAAAGCACTATGTACAGAACTGCACGCGCAAGGCAGTATAAACATCGTTAACTATTCTCAGCATGATGAACAGGATGGAGTTAAGTAATGAATCCACTGAAAGCCGGTGATATTGCACCGAAATTTAGCTTGCCCGATCAAGACGGAGAACAAGTAAATTTGACCGACTTCCAGGGACAGCGTGTTCTGGTCTACTTCTACCCGAAGGCAATGACACCAGGCTGTACTGTCCAGGCGTGCGGCCTGCGCGATAACATGGACGAGTTGAAGAAAGCGGGCGTAGAAGTGTTGGGTATCAGCACGGATAAGCCCGAAAAACTGTCCCGTTTTGCCGAAAAAGAGCTGCTCAATTTTACGCTGCTGTCTGATGAAGGCCATCAGGTATGCGAGCAGTTTGGCGTCTGGGGTGAAAAGTCCTTTATGGGTAAAACCTACGATGGCATCCACCGTATCAGCTTTCTCGTGGATGCAGACGGCCAAATCGAACATGTGTTTGATGATTTCAAAACCAGCAACCACCACGATATCGTGCTGAACTGGCTGAAAGAAAACGCCTGATTGCGCCTCCTTTTTCCGAGGGCGAATCCCCCTGATTCGCCTTCTCGTTTCTCTGCTCGCGTCTTATTTGAAGTCGATCACATTTCATTCCCGCGCCTCGACACTAGTGCCGACAGGTTATTTTTCGCCCAGCGCTGACCATCACTTTTGTCCGTCCTCACCCGTCAAAAAATACACAACCAACTGAAATATAAAGCTTTCACATTCTGGCATATCTTGTGCTAAGGCAGATTCAACGAATTTTGCCTTCATTAACAAGGAGCCGTCATGAACCGCTTTGTGATTGCCGATCCCGAGTGGTGTATAGGATGCAACACCTGCCTTGCTGCGTGTTCGGATGCCCATAAACATCAGGGATTACAACAGCATCCGAGGCTCACGCTGGTGCGAACGCAGACGAAAACCGCACCCGTACTCTGCCGCCACTGCGACGACGCGCCCTGTAAACAGGTGTGTCCGGTCAACGCCATCTCCTTCCAGGATGAGGCGGTTTATCTCAATGAAACCCTGTGTATCGGCTGCAAGCTGTGCGGTCTGGTCTGCCCATTCGGCGCGATCACGCCATCCGGCAGCCGCCCACTGAATATTCCCGCACGTTACGAACATCATCTTCCGGAAGAGCAACTGCGCGATGTGCCCGCCAGCCCGAACACTGACCACCCTTTTTTGCGCTGGAATGCGGGCGTGCAGACTATCGCTGTGAAGTGCGATCTCTGCTACTTCCTGCCGGAAGGGCCATCCTGCGTGCGAGCCTGCCCGACTAACGCCCTGCATCTGGTGACAGATTCCACCATGCATAAACAGTTAAAAAACCGCAGAGAGCTGGCCGCCCTAAGTTCGACAGAGATCACTTTCTCGGACATTTCCCCTTCGTCGGAGCAACGCTAATGGATGCCCTGCAATTATTGATGTGGTCAATCGTGCTGTACGTTGTCGGCGGCGTAACCTCGCTGTTGCTTTCTCGTCAGCAAATTCTGGCCATCAACGTCGCCGGGATCTCGGCAATGCTCGGCGGATTATTAGGCATTGCTAGTGCACTTGTCGCACTTGGTGGCGGCGAAACACTCGCCTGGCAGGCTGCCGGGCCGTTTGATTTCGCCCATTTTATGGTGCGGCTGGATAGTCTGAGCGCCTTTATGCTGCTGGTGATTTCCCTGCTGGTGACGCTGTGCGGGCTTTATTCGCTGGCCTATGTCCGCGAATACCTCGGCAAAGGGCCGGGGGCGATGGGATTCTTTATGAATCTGTTTATCGCCTCAATGGTCGGGCTGGTGGTGATGGACAATGCCTTCTGGTTCATTGTGCTGTTCGAGATGATGTCGCTGGCCTCGTGGTTTTTGGTTATCACCGACCAGGATGACGAATCGATCCGCGCCGGAATGCTCTACTTCTTTATTGCCCACGCCGGTTCTGTGCTGATCATGATCGCCTTCTTCCTGATGTGGCGGCAAAGCGGTAGCCTTGATTTCGCCAGCTTCCGCACCCTGTCGCTGTCGCCGGGCTCCGCCTCGGCAGTCTTCCTGCTCGCCTTCTTCGGGTTTGGCGCCAAAGCCGGGATGCTGCCGCTGCACAGTTGGCTGCCGCGCGCTCACCCGGCAGCACCGTCCCACGCCTCGGCGTTGATGTCGGGCGTGATGGTGAAAATCGGTATCTTCGGCATTATCAAAGTCGGCATCGACCTGCTCGGTCATAGCGGTATTCCGCTGTGGTGGGGTGTGGTGGTGCTGGCTTTTGGCGCGGTCTCTTCGGTGCTCGGCGTGCTGTATGCTTTGGCCGAGCACGACATCAAACGCCTGCTGGCGTGGCACACGGTGGAAAACATCGGCATCATTTTGATGGGCGTCGGCGTCGGCATGGCGGGGATTGCGCTGCACCAGCCGGTGATCGCTGCCATCGGCCTGCTGGGCGCGCTGTTCCACCTGCTCAATCATGCGTTGTTTAAAGGGCTGCTGTTTCTCGGCGCCGGGGCGATTATCTACCGTCTGCATAGCCGCGATATGGAAAAAATGGGCGCGCTGGCGAAACGGATGCCATGGACAGCGGGCGCATTCCTTGTTGGCTGCCTCGCCATTTCCGCTATGCCGCCGCTCAACGGTTTTATCAGCGAGTGGTATACCTACCAGTCGCTCTTCTCCCTTACACGCATCGACGCCATCATTCCACGCCTCGCTGGCCCCGTCGCGATAGTGATGCTGGCAATCACCGGGGCGCTGGCCGCGATGTGCTTCGTCAAAGTCTACGGTATTAGTTTCTGCGGTAATCCACGCAGCGAAAAAGCCGATCAGGCGCAGGAAGTGCCGTGGCCAATGATTGCCGCCATGCTGGCACTGGCGCTGCTCTGCATTTTGTGCGGCATCGGCGCCAGTGTCATCGCGCCGCACCTGTTGCAGGTTGCGCTTTCACTTACCGCCACCACGTCTCTTGCCGTCACTCAGGGCGCAACGCTGGTTCCCGGCGACGCGCAGCAGGCTATGTTGACGCCCTCCACCCTGTTCCTGTTGCTGATCGCACTGCCACTGTTGCCTGGCGTGTTGTGGTACATCAACCGCCAGACGCGAGGCACATACCGCCACAGCGGCGATGCCTGGGCCTGCGGTTATGTATGGGAGAAAGGTATGGCGCCTTCAGCAAGCGGCTTTACTCAGCCGCTGCGCGTGATGTTCGGCCCGCTGTATCGCCTGCGTAAACAGCTCGATCCGACCACGCCTCTGCAACAAAGCCTTGGAGGCATTACGCAGATAGCCAGCCGTACCGAACCCTTCTGGGACGATAAAATTATCCGCCCGCTGGTCAGCATGACTCTGCGTATTGCCCGTCTGGTGCAGTACCTGCAAAGCGGGGATTTCCGTCTCTATTGCCTGTATGTGATTGCCGCGCTGGTGATCCTGCTGCTGACGATTGCGCTGTGAGGAGGGAATAACGATGTTAGAACAGATTTCTGCGTGGTCACTGGGGCTGTTTGCGCTTTGCCAGGCAGCCTTGTTGCTGGCGCTGACACCGCTGTTTACCGGTATTTCACGCCAGATCCGCGCCCGCATGCACTCAAGGCGCGGGCCGGGGATCTGGCAAGATTACCGCGACCTGCAAAAACTTTTGAAACGCCAGGCGGTTGCGCCCGCTTCTTCCGGGTTGATGTTCCGCGTGATGCCGTGGGTACTGCTCAGCAGCATGTTGCTGGTGGCGATGACATTACCGCTGTTTATCCGCACCTCGCCCTTCGCGGGCGCAGGCGATCTGATCACCCTGATTTATCTCTTTGCGCTATTCCGCTTTTTCTTTGCCCTTTCCGGCCTTGATACCGGCAGTCCCTTCTCCGGTCTGGGTGCCAGCCGCGAACTGACGCTGGGGATTCTGGTGGAGCCAATGCTGATCCTCTCATTGCTGGTACTGGCGCTACTGGCCGGCTCCACCAATATCAGCGCCATCAGCAACACGCTGGCATCAGGCTGGATCTCGCCGGTCGCCACTCTGCTGGCATTACTCGCCTGCGGGTTCGCCTGTTTTATTGAGATGGGAAAAATCCCTTTCGACGTTGCAGAAGCCGAACAGGAGTTGCAGGAAGGGCCGCTGACCGAATACTCCGGCGCGGGTCTGGCGCTGGTGAAATGGGGCGTCGGGCTGAAACAGGTGGTGATGGCCGCGCTGTTTCTGGCGCTGTTTTTCCCCTTCGGCAATGCCGCCAGCCTGAGCATCGGCGCCATGGCGCTGTCGCTGGTTATCACTCTTATCAAATTGCTGGTGGTGTTCGTTCTGGCGTCGCTGGTGGAGAACTCACTGGCGCGCGGACGCTTTTTGCTGACACATCATCTTACCTGGCTCGGCTTCAGTCTGGCTGCGCTGTCGTATGTTCTCTGGTTAACCGGTCTGTAAGGAGCACAGGAAAACAATGGAAACTCTTGCTTTGACGACGCTGCTGCTGCCCTTTATTGGCGCGCTGATCGTCTCACTGGCTCCCCGGCGAACCGCCCCGCAGCTCGCCACGCTGTTTGCCCTGCTGGCGACGGCGGCGACGCTGTCTCTGGCGCTCAGTTTCTATAGTGCCGGACGCGAAGCGGTGGATATTCCGCTGCTGGCGGCAGGCCAGATAGCGCTGTTTGGTCTCACGGTCGATCGTATCAGCACGCTGATCCTGTTTATGGTGGTGTTCCTCGGCCTGCTAGTGACGTTCTATTCAACTGGCTATCTGACGCGCGGCAACCGTGAACATCCGCACGATGGCAGCAATCGCTACTACGCATTTTTGCTGATTTTTATCGGCGCGATGTCCGGGCTGGTGCTCTCTTCAACGTTGCTGGGACAACTGCTGTTTTTTGAAATTACCGGCGGCTGTTCCTGGGCGCTGATCAGCTATTACCAGAGCGAAAAATCACAGCGGGCGGCCATGAAAGCACTGCTGATTACCCATGTCGGTTCGCTGGGTCTTTATCTGGCAGCTGCCACGCTGTTCCTTAATACCGGCACCTTTGCCCTGAGCGCCATCAGCCAGTTGCAGGGCACACCAACCTATATGGTGTATGGCGGCATTCTGTTTGCCGCATGGGGGAAATCGGCCCAGCTGCCGTTACAGGCCTGGCTGCCGGATGCCATGGAAGCGCCAACCCCGGTGAGCGCTTACTTACACGCCGCGTCAATGGTGAAAGTCGGCGTCTATATTTTTGCCCGCGCCATCGCCGAAGGCGGCCAAATACCGCATGTCATCGGCTGGATCGGCGTGACGATGGCGACGATAACGATGGTCTACGGTTTTTTGATGTACCTGCCGCAAAAAGATATGAAGCGGCTGCTGGCATGGTCGACCATTTCGCAACTGGCGTGGATCTTCCTCGCACTGTCGCTCTCCACCTTTGGTTCGCCGCTGGCCTTCAAAGCAGGGATTGTTTACATCTTCAACCATGCTTTCGCCAAGAGCCTGTTCTTCCTCGTCGCTGGTGCGCTGAGCTACAGCTGCGGAACTCGCCTGCTGCCACGTTTGCGCGGGGTAATGCGCACGTTACCGCTGGCAGGTATCGGCTTTTGCGTTGCCGCGCTGGCCATCACTGGCGTTCCGCCGTTTAACGGTTTCTTCAGCAAGTTTCCCCTCTTCGCCGCCGGTTTTGCGCTCTCGGATAGCTACCCGATCCTGCTGCCGGTGATGGTGCTGGCGCTGGTGGAATCGGTCGCCAGCTTCGGCTGGTTTATTTACTGGTTTGGCCGTGTCGTACCGGGTGAAGCGAGTGAAGAGGTGGCGCAGGCCGCACCGTTGCCGAGGGCGATGAAACTGGTGCTGGTCATTCTGATTGTGATGTCGCTGTGCTCAAGCGTGATTGCTGCGGCGTGGCTTGGATAAGGGAGTCGATGATGACGGGAACTTTGCTTGTTAACAATCTGGCGGGGCTGATGATGTTCACCTCGCTGCTGGTCACCTGCGCCAGACGCTACTCCGTCTCCTGCTGGTTGTATGCCCTGCAATCACTGGTGCTGGTCTCTATCTTTTTCACGCTATCGCAGTTGCTGGATGCGGAACAATTGCTGATGTGGTCGTTCAGCGCCTTCTTTACCAAGGTACTGTTGGTGCCGCTGATTATGGGCTATGCGTTTCGCAAGATGGCACCGGATGGCACAGGGGAACGGCTGTTTGGCCCGGCGACGCTGGTACTGATGGCCGCCGCCATTTTGCTGCTGTGCTGGTTTGTCGTCCGTCCGATACAACTGCCGATGGTCGCCCAGCTTAAGCCGGCGCTCGCCGTCGCCCTCGGTCACTTCCTGCTGGGCCTGCTGTGCATCATCAGCCAGCGCAATATCTTGCGCCAGGTGTTCGGTTACTGCCTGATGGAAAACGGCTCGCATCTGGTGCTGGCGCTGCTCGCCTGGCGCGCGCCGGAACTGGTTGAGATCGGTATTGCGACGGATGCCATTTTCGCCGTGATTGTGATGGCGCTGCTGGCAAGGAAAATCTGGCGCACCCACGGCACGCTGGATGTTAACAACCTTACGGCGCTGAAGGGGTAATACCATGAGTCATGCATTGATGTTCACGCTGTTGCTGTTGACGCCGCTGGTCGTCTCTGCGCTCTGTTTTGCCTGCCGATTGAGCGGGAATGCGGCGCGCACGCTGGTCACGGTGGTGCACTCACTGGGCATTACGCTGTTACTGATTGTCGCATTGTGGACGGTGGCGGAAGCGGTGCAGGCAGGAGAAATTTTCGGCGCGCACCGCTGGCTGCACATTGATAGCCTCAGCGGTTTATTTTTGTCGCTGCTGGGGATTATCGGTTTTCTCACCGGGCTGTATTCGATTGGCTATATGCGCCATGAAGTTGATCACGGGGAAATCAGCGTATCCACACTCTGTTACTACTACGGTTTCTTTCATCTGTTCCTGTTTACCATGTTACTGGTTGTCACCAGCAACAACCTGATTGTGATGTGGGCAGCCATTGAAGCCACCACCCTCAGCTCGGCATTTCTGGTGGGTATTTACGGCCAGCGATCCTCGCTGGAAGCGGCGTGGAAATACATCATCATCTGTACCGTTGGCGTGGCGTTTGGTCTGTTCGGCACCGTGCTGGTATATGCCAATGCCGCCAGCTTTATGACCGAGCCGGATCACGCTATTTTCTGGACGGAAGTGCTGAAAGAGAGCAGCAAACTCGACCCGACATTAATGGTGCTGGCTTTTGTTTTTGTGCTGATCGGTTTTGGGACGAAAACCGGCCTCTTCCCGATGCACGCCTGGCTGCCGGATGCGCACAGTGAAGCGCCCAGCCCGGTGAGTGCCCTGCTCTCGGCAGTGCTGCTCAACTGCGCGCTGCTGGTACTGATTCGTTACTACATCATTATTTGTCACGCCATTGGCGACAGCTTCCCGAATACGCTACTGCTGGTGTTCGGCATGCTGTCGGTTGGCGTTGCCGCCTTCTTCATCCTGGTACAGCAGGATATGAAACGCCTGCTGGCCTACTCCAGCGTGGAAAATATGGGGCTGGTGGCGGTGGCGCTCGGGATCGGCGGACCGCTCGGCATCTTCGCCGCGCTGCTGCATACCCTGAATCACAGCCTCGCCAAAACGCTGCTGTTCTGCGGCTCCGGCAATGTGCTGCTGAAGTACGGCACCCGTAATATGGATGTGGTGTGCGGCATGTTGAAAGTAATGCCGCTGACCGCCGTGCTGCTCGGCGGCGGTGCACTGGCGCTCGGCGGTATGCCGCCATTCAACATCTTCCTCAGTGAATTTATGACTGTCACCGCCGGGCTGGCGGCTGAGCACCTGGTCGTAACCCTGGTGCTGCTGTTGCTGCTGACACTGGTACTTGGCGGGCTGGTGCGCATGGTCGCCAAAGTACTGTTTGCCACGCCACCACAGCAGGTTGCCAGCGGCGAACTGGGCTGGCTGACCACCGTTCCGATGGTGTTATTACTGGTAATGATGCTGGTGATGGGCACCCATATTCCGCAGCCGGTCAGCCGTTTGCTGGCCGGTGCCTCGAGCATCGTGCTGTCCGGCGACGATGCGCGCCCCACCCGGCTGAGCTGGCTGTGGGCCACATTTGAGACTACCGCCACGTCGGCAACACCATCGCACGTCCAGGGAGAGTGAAAGTGAGTTATTTAGCAAGCGTGAACCACCAGCAGCCGCGCGGCAATGCCTGCCTTGCGGCGTTGAAAATACAGTTTCCCGGCGCGGTGCTGGAAGAAGAACGCCAGACCTTCGAACAAGTCACCATTACGGTGAAAATCAACCTGTTGCCGGAAATTGTTCACTATCTCTATTACCAGCATGACGGTTGGCTACCGGTACTGTTTGGCAACGACGAACGCAGCCTCAACGGCCATTACGCGGTCTATTACGCGCTGTCGATGGAAGGGGAGGAAAAGTGCTGGATTGTGGTGAAAGCACTGGTTGATGCCGATACGCGGGAATTTCCGTCGGTGACGCCACGCGTGCCCGCGGCCGTGTGGGGTGAACGAGAAATCCGCGATATGTATGGGCTGATCCCGGTCGGCCTACCGGATCAACGTCGGCTGGTATTACCGGACGACTGGCCGGACGATCTGCATCCACTGCGTAAAGATACGATGGATTATCGCCTGCGCCCTGAGCCGACCAGCGACACGGAGAATTACACCTTTATCAATGATGGTGGCAATTCTGCGCGTATCGTGCCGATTGGCCCGCTGCATATCACGTCTGACGAACCAGGCCACTTCCGTCTGTTTGTCGATGGTGAGCGGATTGTCGACGCCGATTACCGTCTGTTCTATGTACATCGCGGCATGGAGAAGCTGGCGGAAACCCGCATGGGCTATAACGAAGTTACCTTCCTTTCAGATCGGGTCTGCGGTATTTGCGGTTTTGCCCACAGCGTCGCCTACACCACGTCAGTGGAGAACGCGCTGGGAATTGTGGTGCCACAGCGTGCGCACACTATCCGTTCGGTATTACTGGAAGTGGAGCGGCTGCACAGCCATCTGCTTAACATTGGTCTTTCCAGCCACTTTGTCGGTTTCGACACCGGGTTTATGCAGTTTTTCCGTATCCGCGAGAAGTCGATGACCATGGCGGAGCTGCTGACCGGCTCACGCAAAACCTACGGTCTGAACCTGATTGGCGGTATCCGCCGCGACATCCTGAAAGAGCAACGCGTGAAGACCATCCAACTGGTGAAAGAGATGCGTGCCGAAGTGACGCAACTGGTAGATATGCTGCTCTCGACGCCGAACATGGCGCAGCGCACCCAGGGTGTCGGCATTCTTGACCGCCAGGTCGCGCGCGATTTCAGCCCGGTAGGGCCGCTGATTCGCGGCAGCGGTTTCGCCCGCGATCTGCGCTTCGATCACCCTTACGCCGACTACGGCAACCTGCCGAAAACCCTGTTCACCTGGCCGGGTGGCGACGTTTTCTCGCGCCTGATGGTGAGGGTAAAAGAGGTGTTTGATTCGATGACGATGATTGAGTTTGCCCTTGATAACCTGCCGGATACGCCGTTGCTGACCGAAGGCTTCAGCTATCAGCCGCATAAATTCGCTCTCGGTTATGTTGAAGCACCGCGCGGGGAAGATGTGCACTGGAGCATGCTCGGCGACAATCAGAAGCTCTACCGCTGGCGCTGCCGTGCAGCCACCTATGCCAACTGGCCGGTGCTGCGCTATATGCTGCGTGGCAATACCGTCTCCGACGCGCCGCTGATTATCGGCAGCCTCGATCCCTGCTACTCGTGTACAGACCGCGTCACGCTGGTTGACGTGCGTAAACGTAAATCGACGACCGTGCCCTATAAAGAGATCGAACGTTACGGCATTGAACGTCGTCACTCGCCGCTGAAGTAAGGAAAGAAACGATGCTGAAATTGTTGAAGACCATTCTCAGGGCGGGCGAACCCACGGTGAAATACCCGTTTGCGCCGCTGGAGGTGTGCCCCGGTTTTCGCGGTAAACCCGAATTGGATCCGTTGCAATGCATTGCCTGCGGCGCTTGCACCACCGCCTGCCCGGCGAATGCGCTGACCATGGAGACCACGCCAGAGGAAAACCGCCGCGTCTGGCAGTTGTTTATTGGCCGCTGCATTTACTGCGGCCGTTGCGAAGAGGTGTGCCCGACGCGGGCGATTCACTTGTCAGAAGAGTTTGAACTGGCGGTCACTCGCAAAGCCGATTTGTACGTGCGCGCGACATTTCGTTTGCAGCACTGCACCGAATGCGGCGTACCCTTCGCACCGGAAAAATCGGTCGCACTGGCGGTTGAATTGCTGGCGCTCAGCCAGAACACCCCGGAACTGGTCGATTCCCTGCGCGCACAAGCATGCATCTGTCCGGCCTGTCGGCGCCGCGCCGCGCTGGAACACCACAACAGCACCAACATTCATTACTATCTTGAGGAGCAAGCATGAGTTCCGACCTGAAGATATTGTCGCAGCATGTCAGCCAGCCGGTACAGCTTGATGAATCAGCGCAAAAAATCAAACAGCTTCTGCTGCGCGATATCCAGCGTTCCGCCTATGTTTACCGCGTGGACTGCGGTGGTTGCAACGGCTGTGAAATCGAGATTTTCGCTGCCATTACGCCGCTGTTCGATGCCGAGCGCTTTGGCATTAAAGTGGTGGCTTCGCCACGTCACGCCGATATTTTGCTGTTTACCGGCGCGGTGACCCGCGCAATGCGTATGCCCGCCTTACGCGCCTGGGATGCCGCGCCCGACCATAAAATTGCTATCTCCTATGGCGCATGCGGTGTCGGCGGCGGGATTTTCCACGATCTTTACTGTGTGTGGGGCGGCAGCGACACCATCGTACCGATTGATGTCTGGATCCCCGGCTGTCCGCCGACGCCTGCGGCCACCATTCATGGTTTCGCGGTAGCGCTGGGCCTGCTGGAGCAGAAGCTGCACGCGGTTGACCATATCCAGACGCCTGACGAAACGGCCAGCGTCAACTGGCCTGCTCTGCCGCTGGCGCTGCGCGTTACCCTTGAGCGCCAGGCGCGTCAGCTGGCAGGGTATCGCCAGGGGCGCGAAATCGTCGATCATCTTTTTGCTTTGCTGAGCGAAGGCGAGATCAGCCAGCGCGCATCACGGGTGAATGCCTGGCTGCAACAAGCCGCAGATCCCCGGCTGACGGTGATCGTACAGCAATTAATGAATGAGCTGGAGCGCCACCATGCCTGAGCAGAACTCGCAAGTGATGTTCTGGGCGCTGCGGCAAAAGTTTGTCGATGACAGCGTTGAACTGGAGGAGAAAAGCCGCCAGGTAATGTACTACTCGCTGGCTATTGGTCATCACGTTGGGGTGATCGATTGCCTTAACGTCGCGCTGAGCTGCCCGCTGAACGACTATCAACAGTGGCTACCACTGATGGAAGACGCCGACGCGCGGCGCAAAATGCAGGGCCTGCTGACCTTCGGCGAAATCGTCATTGATGCCAGTCATGTCAATCTGCTGGCTCCCGATTTCGCCCGGCTGGCCAAAACAGCGGCGGAACCCTGGCGCGGCTGGAGCCGCCAGCTATTACAACACTTACAGGATATGGCCCACGAACCGGCACTCTATTTAATGGTACGACGGGTGGATTAATTTCATTCACCTGTTTATACGTGAAGCCTGTAACATTACATATTAGAGGGGTATTGTACTCTTGTGCTGGTTTTTACGTCCGACGACATAACAACAGTGAAAACCGGTTAACTGGTGAGAAAACTGCGTTTATTTGCATGCTTTTTAGCAGGTCATTCAGGTTGCAGTCAGGGGAAAGCGCAGCGAATCTGGCATCAGCCAATCACTGAGATATGCAAGGAAAGGCAACGCACCTGCGGCTTAATTGACGCTCGCAAAATCTGGAAGGGCGACGTATCCATGATCTTACAGCAGTTGCTGGAACAGAATGATAAGGCTTCACTTCTTCAGGCGTTTATCCCCCTGCCTCCCCCCTTCAGCCCCGTGCAGTTCATTGAGTTACGTCTCAATAACGCCCCTTTCTGGCGCTGTTTTGATGACGGCAGCGCGGTGTTTTGCACGGCCGAATACGGCGGCACAATCAGCGACAGCTCGCTGCATGTGGTGCTGCTGGAAGGCAGCGATGTGGCGGAACTGCGCTTTGCGCGCACCGACAGCGGCACTTTCAGCCCGCAAGAGAATGCGCTGTTTGCCTGGCTGACGCGGCTGGCGACGCAGGCGCTGGAAGAGATGCTGACAAGCGAAAAACTCCGCCAGTCGGTAACGGCCTTGAGCGAAGAGCGCGATCACCATCGGGTGCTGGTGGACATCACTAACTCGGTGCTGTCGCACCTCGATCTTGACGATCTGGTGGCGGATGTTTCGCAGGAGATCCACCGTTTTTTCGGCATCGATAATATTCGCATGGTGCTACGCGATACGCTGCATTCAAACCAGTTGATCTGCCATGTCTCCCATTTTCCCGGTTGCCCGCCAGAGACGGAGCGATTCCCGCTACGCAGTGAAAGCCCGATATTGCTGGCCGCGCTGAACGAGCATCGCGGCGCGCTGCTCCAGCAGGATCAGGAGACAGCGCTGTGGCACACCGATGCGCTGCTCAGTCAACTGGCGCTGCAAGGGCTGAACGCGGTGTTTATTTTGCCGCTGGCCTACAGTCACCAGTCAACGGGCGTACTGCTACTGGCGCACCATGAGGCATCCGTTTTCACCGAACAAAATTGTCGATTGCTACAGCAGATCGCCGACAGAATTGGTATCGCCGTCGATAATGCCGACGCGTACCGCAAAGTTATCCACCTGAAAGAGAATCTGAACAGCGAAAACCGCCAGCTCAACGAGCAGATCGCCTCCAGCCAGAGTTTCGGCGACATTATTTACCAGAGCGATGCGATGCGCGACGTGCTACAGCAGGTTAATATTGTCGCCCTGAGCGACAGTACGGTGCTGATCCTCGGCGAAACCGGCACAGGGAAAGAGATCATCGCCCGTGCGTTGCATCAGATGAGCCCGCGTAAAGATAAACCTCTGGTGAAAATCAACTGCGCCGCGATCCCTTCCAGCCTGCTGGAAAGCGAACTGTTTGGTCACGATAAAGGTGCCTTTACCGGCGCGATTAACACGCATCGCGGACGCTTTGAAATGGCCGATGAGGGCACGCTGTTCCTCGATGAGATCGGCGATATGCCGCTTGAACTGCAACCCAAGCTGCTGCGCGTATTGCAGGAACGCGAGATTGAACGTATCGGCGGCAACCGAACTATTCCGGTGAATGTGCGGGTGATCGCCGCCACCAACCGCGATCTGCGCCAGATGGTGATCGATCGCGAGTTTCGCAACGATCTCTTTTATCGCCTGAATGTCTTCCCGCTGGTGCTGCCGCCGCTGCGCGAGCGCCCGGATGATATTCCACTGCTGACGCGCTATTTCACGCAGAAACTGTCGCGTCGACTAAACCGCACCATTGATACTATCCCGGCTGATACTCTCCGCCAGTTAATGCGCTACGAATGGCCCGGCAACGTACGTGAGCTGGAGAACGTGATTGAGCGCGCGGTACTGCTCTCTCGCGATAACACGCTGAATCTGCACCTGAATACACAGCCAGTCAGTATGGTGCAGCCAGTGGTTCACGATCCTTTCCCCTTCCCGCTGCCGAAAGTGGCGGAGATGATGCACCCCGAACCGCCGGAAAATGACGAAGAGGAGCGGGCGCGCATCATTCAGGTACTGCGCGAAACCAACGGCATCGTTGCCGGTCCTCGCGGTGCGGCAGAGCGGCTTGGCATGAAGCGCACCACGCTGTTATCGCGCATGCAGCGCCTTGGTATTGCGGTACGCGAAGTGCTGTGATCATTTCTGTGAACGGGTTGACACTTTCCCGCTGATTCTCCTGCCGCGACTGGTACGGGCTATGCATGTGACGGCAAGTAGCCTGAAGCCACGCCTTCATTGACATTGCATCAGGAGAATCAAATGTATACCGGCAAGTTTCCGGGCGGCAGCGCATGCGCCGCCCGGTGGCGCTACTCTTCGATGGCAGGCGAATCCGGCCAGGCGTGAATCACTGCCTTAATCAGTGTGGCGAGCGGAATGGCAAAGAAAACGCCCCAAAAACCCCAAAGCCCGCCGAAAATGATCACCGACAGAATGATCACCAGCGGGTGCAGGTTTACCGCCTCGGAGAACAGCACCGGCACCAGCAAGTTGCCATCCAGCGCCTGAATAATCAGATACACCGCAAAGCAGCTCCAGAACTCAGTGCCGAGGCCAAACTGGAACAGCGCCACGCCGACCACCGGAATGGTAACAACAAAAGCGCCAATGTAAGGGATCAGCACCGAGAAACCGACCAGCACCGCCAGCAGTAGCGAATAGTTAAGGCCAAACAGAATGAAACCAATCCAGGTGGCGACGCCGACGACAATCATTTCCAGCACTTTGCCGCGAATATAATTGGTGATCTGCTGGTTCATCTCTTTCCACACCTGCCCCGCCAGCCCGCGATTGCGCGGCAATACGCGGCGCACGGCGTTAAGCATCTGCTCTTTGTCTTTGACGAGGAAAAAGACCATCAGCGGCACCAGCACCAGATAGACCGCCAGCGTCAATAGCCCAACCAGCGAAGCGAGGGAATATTTCACCACCGAGTCGCCCATTGTCAGCATGCGCGATCGCATATTTTCCGCCATCGCATCAATGATGCCCGCATCCATTAATGCCGGATAGCGGCGCGGCAGCGTGGCAGCGAAGTCAGAGAGTTTGCTTAACATGCCGGGCATGTCGCGGATCAGGTAAATCCCCTGCTGCCAGGCCACTGGCATCACCACAAAGGCCATCACCAGCAGAATGCCGACAAACAGTACCAGCACAATCGACGCCGCCCAACTGCGCGCACAGCCGATTCTTTCCAGGCGAACGGTTGGCCACTCCAGCAGGTAAGCAATAACCAGCGCCACCAGCAGCGGCGCAAGCAGACCGCTAAAAAAGAAGAGGATACAGAATCCGGCAAGCAGAATGACTAGCAGCGCAATCGCCTCCGGGTCGCTGAAGCGACGGCGATACCACTGCATCAACATTTCAAGCATAACATTCCTTCATTAGCCTTGTGGGCTGAGGGGTAAGAAGTGGAATTGTATCGAAATGTCACAAAAAAGACTTCGCTTTTCGTACGCTTTACGAGAAACATAACATGCGGTCGTTTGGGATGTTTTTTCGCGGAGAAGATCGCTAAACTTGCCAGACGTTTACCGGAACGAAGCAAGAAAAAATCCGGTCATACTGATGTTTCCAAATATACAGGTGAGGTTATGTTCAGGCAGTTGAAACGAACGCTGGTCGCAACCCTTATCGCTACACTGGCGTCAGGTACGGTTATTCCGGCATGGGCCGATTCGGCAGACAACCTGCCAGACATGGGCACGTCCGCCGGCAGTACGCTCTCCATTGGTCAGGAGATGCAGATGGGCGACTACTATGTGCGCCAGCTTCGCGGCAGCGCTCCGCTGATTAACGATCCATTGCTGGTGCAGTACATTAATGCGCTGGGCATGCGGCTAGTAGCGCATGCTGACTCCGTAAAAACCCCGTTTCACTTCTATCTCGTCAATAACGACGAAATCAACGCCTTCGCCTTTTTCGGCGGTAATGTCGTGTTGCACTCTGCGCTTTTCCGTTACACGGATAGCGAGAGCCAGCTCGCCTCGGTGATGGCGCACGAAATTTCCCACGTCACGCAGCGCCACCTGGCGCGCGCAATGGAAGACCAAAAACGCAGCGCTCCGCTCACCTGGGCTGGCGCACTGGGTTCAATCCTGTTAGCAATGGCCAGCCCGCAGGCGGGGATGGCGGCGCTTACCGGGACGCTGGCGGGTACGCAACAAGGTCTGATCAGCTTTACCCAGCAGAATGAACAGGAAGCGGATCGTATCGGTATCCAGGTTTTGCAACGTTCCGGTTTCGACCCGCAGGCGATGCCGACGTTCCTCGAAAAGCTGCTCGATCAGTCTCGCTATTCGACACGTCCGCCAGAAATGCTGCTGACGCACCCGTTACCGGAAAGCCGCCTTGCCGATGCGCGTAACCGCGCCAACCAGATGCGTCCGGTGGTGGTTCAGTCCTCAGAAGCGTTCTATATGGCGAAAGTCAGAGCACTCGGCATGTATAACTCCGGGCGTAACCAACTGACAGATGACCTGCTGGATGGCTGGTCGAAAGGCAATGTGCGCGAACAGCGTGCTGCGCAATATGGCCGCGCCTTGCAGGCAATGGAAGCGAAAAAATTCCCGGAAGCGGCGAAAGCATTGCAACCGTTGCTGAGCGCCGATCCGAATAACGCCTGGTATCTCGACCTGGCGACCGATATCGATTTGGGGCAGAACAAAAGCGCCGATGCAATTAAGCGTCTGAACGCCGCCAGCGAACTGAAAACCAACCCGGTGTTGCAGCTCAACCTGGCGAACGCCTACCTGGAAGGCGGTCAACCGGTGGAAACGGAGCGGATCCTCAACCGCTACACTTTTACCTATAAAGATGATGTTAATGGCTGGGATCTGCTGGCGCAGGCGGAAGCCAAGCTCGGCCATCGCGACCAGGAGCTGGCCGCCCACGCGGAAAGCCTGGCGCTGGTGGGCAAACTGGATCAAGCCATCACTCTGCTGAGCAGCGCCAGTTCGCAAGTGAAACTCGGTAGCCTGCAACAGGCACGTTATGATGCGCGTATTGACCAGTTGCGCCAATTGCAGCAGATCTTCAAACCGTATCAGAAGATGTAACAAGGAGAAGAGATGTCAGACGCGGTGAAAATCTACCATAACCCTCGCTGCTCAAAGAGCCGTGAAACCCTGAACCTGCTGAAAGAGAACGGCATTGAGCCGCAGGTGGTGCTCTATCTGGAGACGCCGCCTGATGCGGCAACCATCAAACAACTGTTGCAGATGCTTGGCATGTCCAGCGCGCGGGAACTGATGCGCACGAAAGAGGAGCTGTATAAGACCCTGAATCTTGGTGATAACACATTATCTGAACAGGAACTGGTACAGGCGCTGGTGGATAACCCGAAGTTGATTGAGCGCCCGATTGTGGTGGCCAACGGCCAGGCGCGTATCGGCCGTCCGCCAGAGCAGGTTTTAGAAATTACAGGTTAAATTTTATTGCCCGGTGGCGCTACGCTGACCAGGCCGACAAAACCACACTGGCCGGATAAGAAGTAGCCGCCATCCGGCCATGATTTATAACTTGAGAATATCTTTCACAAACGGAATGGTCAGCTTACGCTGAGCGGTAATGGAAGCGTGATCCAGCACATCGAGAGTATCGAACAGCGTACGCATTTCTCTGTCCAGCCGTTTGAGCAGAAAACGGCCCACATCTTCCGGCAACTCAAAACCACGAAGGCGCGCACGCAGTTGCAGCGCCTGTAACTTGTCTTCATCTGAGAGCGGTTGCAGCTTGTAGATCTGCCCCCAGTCCAGCCGCGAAGCCAGATCCGGTAACCCCAGATTTAACTGCCGCGGCGGACGATCGCCGGTGATCAGCAGACGGGTTTTACCCTGTTCGAGAATACGGTTATAGAGGTTGAAGATCGCCATCTCCCACGGCTCGTCACCGGCAATGCATTCGATATTATCGATACACACCAGCGAGAGTTGCTCCATGCCCTCCAGTACTTCCGGCACGAACCAGGTGCGCTTATCCAGCGGCACATAGCCAACGGCATCACCGCGCCTGGAGAGCTCCGCGCAGGCGGCATGCAGCAAATGGCTGCGCCCGGCGCCTTCACGCGACCAGAAATAGATGTATCCGCTGTGTGCCTGGCGCAGAACGTTTTGCAACGCCGCCAGTAAAGAGGGGTTATCACCCGGCCAGAAACTCGCGAAGGTTTCATCATCGGGTAAATATAATGGCAAAGAGAGCTGTGCCGGTGTGTTCAGAGGTACCTCAACAGGGCTTACAAAAAACGCAGCAAGTTTACCATAAAATATGGCAAGGTTTGAACCGGGCGCAAAACCCGGTTCAAACGGCAGGCATTAACCTTTCGCAGCGTCGTCGTCCTGCGCGTCCAGCACCACTTCTTCCGGGCGCAGTACGCTAATCAGTTTGAAGATCAGGCTCAGACAGACGCCAACGATGGTCGCCAGCGCCATGCCTTTCAGTTCCGCCGCGCCGATGTGCACTTTCGCGCCACTGACCCCGATGATCAGGATGACGGAAGTGAGGATCAGGTTTTGCGCTTTGCTGTAATCGACTTTCGATTCAATTAATACGCGAATACCGGATGCGCCAATCACGCCGTACAGCAGCAACGATACGCCGCCCATGACAGGAACCGGGATTATCTGGATCGCCGCCGCCAGTTTACCGACGCAGGAGAGCAGGATCGCGATGATAGCCGCACCACCGATAACCCAGGTGCTGTAAACTCGGGTAATGGCCATTACACCGATATTTTCACCGTACGTGGTGTTCGGCGTGGAACCAAAAAAGCCGGAAATAATCGTCGAGAGACCGTTAGCAAACATCGAACGATGCAGGCCCGGATCGCGGATCAGATCTTTTTTGATGATATTCGCCGTTACCACCAGATGTCCCACATGCTCGGCAATAACTACCAGCGCCGCAGGAAGAATGGTGAAAATCGCAAACCATTCGAAACGCGGAGTATAGAAAGTCGGCAGCGCAAACCAATGTGCCTGCGCGATCGGCGTGGTATCGACAACGCCCATGACGAAGGAGAGCGCATAGCCCGCGAGCACGCCGATGAGGATCGGGATAATCGCCATAAAGCCACGGAACAGCACCGAACCAAACACCGTTACGCCCAGCGTGACCATCGAAATGATCACCGTTTTACTATCCGCGTTCTGGCCGTCAACTGGCAGCAGACCCGCCATATTCGCCGCCACACCCGCCAGTTCCAGACCGATAACCGCCACGATAGCGCCCATTGCCGCAGGCGGGAACATCACATCCAGCCAGCCGGTACCGGCTTTCTTAACAATAAAGGAGACGATGCAGAACAACACGCCGCACATAATGAAACCACCCAGCGCCACTTCATAACCGAGCGGCAACAGCAGCAGCACTGGCGAGATAAACGCAAAGCTGGAACCGAGGTAAGCCGGAATTTTCCCCTTACAGATGAAGAGATAAAGCAGCGTCCCGATGCCATTGAACAGCAACACGGTGGCCGGGTTAATGTGAAACAGGATTGGCACCAGCACGGTCGCGCCAAACATGGCAAACAGGTGCTGCAAACTAAGCGGGATCGTCTGCAAAAGCGGCGGTCTTTCACTCACCCCGATAGCACGGCGCGTCATAATGTTTTTCCTCTGAGTGTTGTTGTTTGTCTCCCCGTCCTTTGCGGCGGGCAGTTTATGAATCCAAAAAAAAGCCGACTATCAAAGTCGGCTTTCGATTTGTCATGCGTTACTTCGTACCAAAGATTTTGTCGCCTGCGTCGCCGAGGCCCGGAATAATGTAGCCGTGCTCGTTGAGGCCCTTGTCGATCGACGCGGTATACAGCTCGACGTCCGGATGGGCTTTCTCCAGCGCCGCCAGACCTTCCGGCGCAGCAACCAGCACCAGAACTTTGATGCTGTGGCAGCCCGCTTTTTTCAGCAGATCGATAGTGGCGATCATTGAACCACCGGTCGCCAGCATCGGGTCAACCACCAGCGCCATACGCTCGTCAATGTTGGACACCAGTTTCTGGAAGTACGGCACCGGCTCCAGCGTTTTTTCATCACGGTAGATACCCACCACGCTGATGCGCGCACTCGGCACATGCTCCAGCACGCCATCCATCATGCCCAACCCGGCACGCAGAATAGGCACCACGGTAATTTTTTTACCTTTGATCTGATCAACCTGTACCGGGCCGTTCCATCCTTCGATGGTCACTTTTTCGGTTTCGAGGTCAGCCGTCGCTTCATAGGTCAGCAGGCTGCCCACTTCTGAGGCGAGTTCACGAAAGCGTTTGGTGCTGATATCGTTTTCACGCATCAAACCAAGCTTGTGTTTGACGAGTGGGTGTTTAACTTCCACGACCTTCATACTCTTCTCCTTTCCCCTGACAGGTGGCAACCGCAAAAAAATCGCCGGATTATACCGCTTTTTTTCCGTTGCGCTACAGATAGCCGCTTGATCGCGATCAATCAGGCTGGAAAATAGTATATCGGAACTTAGAAGGTACGCCCGGCAATAATAGGCTCGCAAACGTTTGCCTGGGCTGCTAGAATTGCGCCGAATTTTATTTCTACCGCAAGAAAACGCGTGGGGACTGAAGCAGTGACCGATAAAACCTCTCTCAGCTATAAAGATGCCGGTGTTGATATTGATGCAGGCAATGCTCTGGTTGACCGAATCAAAGGCGTGGTGAAGAAGACCCGCCGTCCTGAAGTCATGGGCGGTCTGGGCGGCTTCGGCGCGCTGTGCGCTCTGCCGCAAAAATATCGTGAACCGGTACTGGTTTCCGGCACTGATGGCGTTGGCACCAAGCTGCGTCTGGCAATGGATCTGAAACGTCATGACACCATCGGTATCGACCTGGTCGCCATGTGCGTGAATGACCTGGTGGTACAGGGCGCTGAGCCGCTGTTCTTCCTCGATTATTACGCCACCGGCAAGCTGGACGTGGATACCGCCGCCAGCGTGATCAATGGCATTGCCGAAGGCTGCCTGCAATCCGGTTGTGCGCTGGTTGGCGGCGAAACCGCAGAGATGCCAGGCATGTATCACGGTGAAGATTACGACGTGGCCGGTTTCTGCGTGGGCGTGGTAGAGAAAGCAGAAATTATCGACGGCTCCAAAGTGGTCGACGGTGACGTGCTGGTGGCGCTGGCTTCCAGCGGTCCGCACTCCAACGGTTACTCGCTGGTGCGTAAAGTGATCGAAGTGAGTGGCTGCGATCCGCTGACCACCCAACTGGAAGGCAAATCGCTGGCCGATCACCTGCTGGAACCGACGCGTATTTACGTGAAATCGGTGCTGGAGCTGATTGAAAACGTTGATGTACACGCTATCGCTCACCTGACGGGTGGCGGTTTCTGGGAAAATATCCCGCGCGTGCTGCCGGATAACACACAGGCAGTTATCGACGAATCCTCCTGGCAGTGGCCGGCAGTCTTCAACTGGCTGCAAAGCGCCGGTAATGTTAGCCGTCATGAAATGTACCGTACCTTCAACTGTGGCGTTGGTATGGTTATTGCGCTGCCTGCCGCACAAGCGGATAACGCCATCGCCCTGCTCAACGCTAAAGGTGAAAACGCGTGGAAAATCGGTATTATCAAGGCATCCGATTCCAGTGAGCGTGTGGTCATTGAATGAAAAACATTGTGGTGCTGATTTCCGGTAACGGAAGCAATTTGCAGGCGATTATTGATGCCTGCAAACAGAAGAAGATCAACGGCACCCTGCGAGCAGTATTCAGTAATAAGGCCGATGCGTTCGGCCTTGAACGTGCGCGGGAAGCCGCAATTCCTGCGCATACCCTTCTTGCCTCGCAGTTTGCCAGCCGCGATGCCTTTGATCGTGAACTGATGCATGAAATTGACGCCTACGCGCCGGATGTAGTGGTGCTGGCAGGTTACATGCGCATCCTCAGCCCGGCGTTTGTTGCTCATTACGCCGGACGTCTGCTGAATATTCACCCTTCCCTGCTGCCGAAATACCCAGGCCTTAACACGCACCGCCAGGTGCTGGAAAATGGCGATGAAGTACACGGCACCAGCGTGCATTTTGTGACGGAAGAGCTGGATGGCGGCCCGGTCATTTTGCAGGCCAAAGTCCCGGTGTTTGACGGCGACACGGAAGAAGAGATCGCTGAACGCGTACAGACGCAGGAACACGCGATTTATCCGCTGGTGGTGAGTTGGTTCATCAATGGCCGCCTGAGCATGAAAGATAACAGCGCGTGGTTAGATGGCGTTTGTTTACCGCCCGAGGGTTATGCGGCTGACGAATAATCATCCCCATTTGTTGTTCTGCTGCCGGATGGTGCGATGCTTATCCGGCATCAAACGCGCACAATGTATTCTTATCCCCGCAATATTTTCATCACCTTAAGTCAGAAAAAAGATTACTGTCATACTTTTTTGGCACAGTTGGACATCTTAGGGCTAAGCTCGCCATAATAAGTTGTGTTATGCGATGGAACGCCAGCAACGTTCACCTGTCAGGCGCGGACACAGTAAGAGCGAGAAGGCATTGCTGTGTCCCGAGTAAGAACCGGAGTGTAAACAGGAATGGGTCAGGAAAAGTTATATCTCGAAAAAGAACTAAGCTGGTTGTGCTTCAACGAACGTGTTCTCCAGGAAGCGGCAGACAAAAGTAACCCGCTAATCGAGCGCATGCGTTTTCTGGGGATCTATTCCAATAACCTCGATGAATTTTATAAAGTGCGTTTTGCCGAGCTGAAACGCCGGTTGATCATCAGCGAAGAGCAAGGCACCACCACTAACTCACGCTATCTGCTGGGCAAAATTCAGGCTCGCGTGCTGAAGGCCGACCAGGAGTTCGACAGCCTGTACAACGACCTGCTGCTGGAGATGGCGCGCAACCAAATCTTCCTGATCAACGAGCGGCAACTGTCGCAAAACCAGCAAAGCTGGCTGCGCAACTACTTCAAGCAGTATCTGCGCCAGCACATTACGCCGACGTTGATAAACCGCGAAACCAACCTGGTGCGGTTCTTAAAAGACGATTACACCTATCTGGCGGTCGAGATCATTCGTGGTAACGATACTCGTTACGCCCTGCTGGAGATCCCTTCGGACAAAGTACCGCGTTTCGTGAATCTGCCGCCGGAAGCGCCACGTCGCCGTAAGCCGATGATCCTGCTGGATAACATCCTGCGCTACTGCCTGGATGATATCTTTAAAGGCTTCTTCGATTACGATTCGCTGAATGCCTATTCGATGAAGATGACCCGTGATGCCGAATACGATCTGGTGCACGAGATGGAATCGAGCCTGATGGAGTTGATGTCGTCGAGCTTGAAACAGCGTCTGACCGCCGAACCGGTGCGCTTTGTTTACCAACGTGATATGCCTGATGCAATGGTGGAAACGCTGCGCGAAAAGCTGAATATTTCCCGTTATGACTCCATTATTCCCGGCGGGCGTTACCACAACTTTAAAGACTTTATTGGCTTCCCGAATGTCGGCAAAGCCAACCTCGTCAACAAACCGCTGCCGCGTCTGCGCCATATCTGGTTTGACAAATTCCGCAACGGTTTCGATGCCGTTCGCGAACGCGATGTGCTGCTCTATTACCCCTATCACACCTTCGAGCACGTACTGGAACTGCTGCGTCAGGCATCTTTCGATCCGAGCGTGCTGGCGATTAAAATCAATATTTATCGCGTAGCGAAAGATTCGCGCATTATTGATTCGATGATCCATGCGGCGCACAACGGCAAAAAAGTGACCGTGGTGGTGGAGTTGCAGGCTCGTTTTGATGAAGCAGCCAACATCCACTGGGCGAAACGGCTGACGGAAGCGGGCGTGCAGGTGATCTTCTCGGCACCGGGTTTAAAAATTCACGCCAAGCTGTTCCTCATCTCCCGCATGGAAGGTGAAGAAGTGGTGCGCTACGCGCATATTGGTACCGGCAACTTTAACGAGAAAACCGCGCGGCTGTATACCGACTACTCGCTGATTACGGCCGATGCGCGCATTACTAATGAAGTGCGCCGGGTGTTTAACTTTATCGAGAACCCGTATCGCCCAGTGAATTTCGATTACCTGCTAGTGTCGCCGCAAAACTCGCGCCGCCTGCTGTATGACATGATCGATGCCGAGATCGCCAACGCGCAGAATGGACAGCCTTCCGGCATTACGCTGAAGCTGAACAACCTGGTGGACAAAGGGCTGGTGGATCGCCTCTATGCCGCTTCCAGTTCCGGTGTGCCGGTGAATCTGCTGGTGCGCGGTATGTGTTCGTTGATCCCGGAGCTTGAAGGCATCAGCGAAAATATTCGCGTGATTAGCATCGTTGACCGTTATCTTGAGCACGATCGCATCTATATTTTTGAGAACGGCGGTGATAAGCGAGTCTGGCTCTCTTCCGCTGACTGGATGACCCGTAATATCGATTACCGTATCGAAGTGGCGGCACCGTTGCTCGATCCCCGGCTGAAACAACGCGTTCTGGATATCATTGACATTCTGTTCAGTGATACGGTAAAAGCCCGGTACATTGATAAAGAACTGAGCAATCGCTACGTGCCGCGCGGCAATCGCCGCAAAGTACGCGCACAGTTGGCGATTTACGACTACATCAAATCACTCGAGCAGCCAGATTAATCTATGCCGATACAAGAAAAGATGCCCCGACCGGAGGAGTTCGCCGCGGTCGACCTGGGTTCCAACAGTTTCCATATGGTGATTGCACGCGTGGTGGACGGGGCGATGCAAATCATCGGCCGCCTGAAGCAGCGCGTGCATCTGGCGGATGGTCTGGACAGCAATAACATGCTGAGTGAAGAGGCAATGGAGCGCGGGCTGGCGTGTCTGTCGCTGTTTGCCGAGCGCCTGCAAGGGTTCGATCCCTCCAGCGTCTGCATCGTAGGCACCCACACGTTACGCCAGGCGATGAACGCCACGGAGTTTCTCAAACGCGCCGAAAAAGTGATCCCCTACCCTATTGAAATCATTCCGGGCAACGAAGAAGCTCGACTGATTTTTATGGGTGTGGAGCATACGCAGCCGGAGAAAGGCCGCAAGCTGGTGATCGATATCGGCGGCGGTTCAACGGAGTTGGTCATCGGTGAAGATTTCGAACCGAAGCTGGTCGAAAGCCGTCGTATGGGCTGCGTCAGCTTTGCACAGATGTACTTCCCCGGCGGCACCATCAATGGTGAAAACTTCCGCCGGGCGCGCATTTCCGCCACGCAAAAGCTGGAATCGCTGGCCTGGCAGTTCCGCATCCAGGGCTGGAATGTGGCACTGGGCGCGTCTGGCAGTATCAAAGCGGCGCATGAAGTGCTGATCGCATCAGGCGAGAAGGACGGATTTATTACTCCGGAGCGACTGGAAAAACTGGTCGATGAAGTGCTGAAGTATAAAAACTTCAGCGAATTGGGCCTGCCCGGGCTTTCTGAGGAGCGTAAAGCGGTGTTCGTGCCGGGTCTCGCCATTCTGTGCGGCGTGTTCGATGCGCTGGCGATCCGCGAGCTGCGTCTCTCCGACGGTGCGCTGCGTGAAGGCGTACTGTATGAGATGGAAGGTCGCTTCCGTCATCAGGACATTCGCAGCCGTACGGCGCAGAGCCTCGCCAGCCAGTACAATATTGACCGCGAGCAGGCTCGTCGCGTACTGGAAACCACCACGCAGATGTACGAGCAGTGGCAGGCGCAAAATCCCAGGCTCGACAACCCGCAACTGGCGGCACTGCTGAAATGGGCGGCGATGCTGCATGAAGTGGGGCTGAACATCAACCACAGCGGCCTGCACCGCCATTCGGCCTATATTCTGCAAAACAGCAACCTGCCCGGTTTCAACCAGGAGCAGCAACTGATGATGGCGACCCTGGTGCGCTGTCATCGTAAAGCGATCAAACTCGACGAGTTACCGCGCTTTACGCTATTTAAGAAGAAGCAATTTTTGCCGCTGGTTCAGTTACTGCGCCTCGGCGTGTTGCTGAATAATCAGCGTCAGGCGACGACTACCCCGCCGACGCTGTTTCTGAAAACCGATGAGAATCACTGGACGCTGCGCTTCCCGCATGACTGGTTCAGCCAGAATGCGCTGGTACTGCTGGATCTGGAAAAAGAACAGGAATACTGGGAAGCGGTCACTGGCTGGCGGTTAAAAATCGAAGAAGAACAGGCACCGGAAGTGGCGGCCTGAGCCGCCCTCCGCTTACTCTTCGGCCAGTG
This sequence comes from Pseudomonadota bacterium, assembly GCA_018261615.1. GTDB lineage: Bacteria > Pseudomonadota > Gammaproteobacteria > Enterobacterales > Enterobacteriaceae > Kosakonia. The sequence continues at coordinate 70,392 of JAGTSE010000002.1, forward strand.
TCACTAGCGGAGTGGGCTTACCAATCAGATACCCCTGCAGATAATCGATACCCAGCGCGACAGCCGCGCTGCGTATCTCTTCGCTTTCAACATTCTCCGCCACGATCTGCATTTTCTTCATCCGCGCCAGATGACAGATAGATTCTACGATCTGATAGTCCAGACTGTTTGCAACGATATTACGGATAAAACTACCGTCTATTTTCAGCATATCGGCGTTCACATATTTCAACTGAGCGTAGCTGGCATAACCGCTACCAAAATCATCAATGGCGACCCGACAACCCATCTTTTGTAACCAGGTGAGCGTTTGTCTCGCCTGCTGTATATTCGGCATCATGCTGTTTTCGCTGATTTCAAAAATCAGCTGCCACGCTTCGATAGTGTAATCCTGCAGCAGGTTTTTTATCTCCTGCGCGAACTGCGCACGGCAGACAGAGGCCGGAGAAAGGTTTATCGAAAAACGCTGTGCAGGTAATGTCTTGCGGTTCTGCGCCATAAAGCGCAGCACATTTTCAATCACCCACAAATCAATCCGCGACGACAGACCGAACTCCTGCGCCACCGGTAGAAATTCACTCGCTCGGATGCAATGTTCCGGATCCTCGCCCAGGCGCAGCAGAATTTCATAGTAGCTATCGCCACGCACACCCGAAATCAACTGCGCCATCAGCAGAAAATGATCCCCTTCCAGCGCTTTTTGCAGACGATTCATCATCTCGACTTTGCTCTTCAGACTGCGTTGCAGGTTTGCAACACCCCGGTTTTGCAGGTTTTCCGGGCGGTTGGTAACCAGTGAAATATCGGCCGTGGTGCTCATCTCGCCAAGCAACAGATAGAGATGCTGAACAGGCGAACGGACATAGCAATAGCTGATGCCAACGGGTAGCTGCACCTGCATCTCGTCCCAGATGAAACGAAATTGTTTGATGCGCGCATCCAGTTCATCAATACGCGTCTGCCAGTCGTGGGTATTCAGGCGAATCACCAGATCATGACCCGAAAGGTGGTGAACAGCCTCCCCTTTCTGTAATAACGGTTTTAACCAGTTAGCCAGGCGCTGTTTAAACTGGATGCGAAACATCACGCCATAGCTGCGTCCTAAAAGTTCAAGCTCCGGTATGTGCAGAAAACAGAGCACCGACCACGGAGTATTCGCCAGCTCGCGACTTAGTGCCCTCAGATTCGGCAGATGGGTCATCGGATCAACAGACGCCAGCCGACGGGTTAGGTTAAGCACCGCTCGACGCCGGCTCGCGATCCTCGACAGTGCGAGGATCATGAACGTAAACGTCAGGTAGCGGGAAGAGATGATAGCGATCTGCACATCTCTGGAAGTAACACAGGACAAACTGAGATAAAAATAGTGGATTGTCAGAATCAGCAACGGCGACCAGACAAACGACATAAACCGGAAGCCGTAGCGCATCGATCCCCACAGCATCACCGGCAGCAGCAGCGAGAGCGTATAGTTGGTGTTAAAGATAATGTTACACGTAGAGGGAGGCATTAACAGCTGGTACTGCAGCCCCAGCACCAGGCAGAACCAGAAACACAGTTCCAGCCAGGTCACTTTAGGATCAAATTCCATGCGCATTTGGGAAAACCATGAACGCGCATAGCGTGGGTGGCGGATGATGCGGATCAGTAAATAACTTAATGTGACGCCCGTTACCGCACCCGCTAACAGCCCCTGATAAGTAATCAACAGCGACATATCCAGCACCAATTTCGCCGGTTCGCTCAAGTGCTTGCCGAAGAGATTCAAGCAGTTTCCCAGTTCCAGAAGAAGCAGATATAACGTCACAGGACATAATACGTGCCAGAAAATGCGCTGATAAATCAGCGATGACGTACCATACGTGACCAGATGTCGGCGAGTGACAAAGATTCGATAACCAACCCAGCTAAACAGGACAGGAATCAGTTCTTGCATACTTTTCAGGAGCGTTCCCAATGGCCCCAAATGCCAGTTATGCCAGGTTAACGCGACGATGATGCCTGGCAGCACGGCCCAGCCATAAAACATAATCAGGCTGATCAAGAGCGACATTGGCAAGTAATAGAGAATAACATTCTGCCCGTAAATCGAAGTAATTACATTAGCCAGACTAAATAATGGATAAAATATAACGGGAAGAACGAGCGGCAATGCCCACCATTTATCTTTTAGATAATTATACTTATGAATTAATGACATAGACGCTCAACGACGGTAGCCTGATCCGGGCTTAAATTTAAGCCAGGCCTCCAGCCTGGCTTAACAAGGCACAAGGGGAAAGTGCCCGTTTAGTAACAGGGAAAAATTTTAGTTCCGCACGATAAGTAAAAATTGATATAAATCAAAAAAACGCATCAGCGAGTTTTATTTCCATCTGATTTATCTGTACTTTTTGTTTTCATATTCTCAGAATAAATATTTAATTTCCCTTATATAACCACGAATTATGTTTTAACGGGATGCAGGCTTATTTGACCTTCTCCTGAGACTGTGCCTTAATAGCCTCGTCGCCCGTTAATCGGGTATTCCTAAAGGAACCACAGTGAGTCAGGCAACCAGTATGCGAAAACGACATCGATTTAACAGTCGCATGACCCGTATCATACTTCTCATCAGCTTTGTCTTTTTCTTCGGCCGTTTCGTCTATTCCACCATTGGCGCCTGGTATCATCATCAGGGTAAAGTCCAGTCGCAACAAATCAGCCAGACTATCGATCCCACCGCACAACGCTAAGAAACCTGTTTTTTTGTACACGCTCAGATGCGTGGGTTTTTGCACGCCCTCTAAAAGCTACAAAAAAATCGCCAGCAAATCGGTGGATATTGCTGATGATGCTGACGATAAAGGGACGCATTGTGTCTGATGGCGCTTACATCACGCTGGTCTTAACGGTGAAGATAAGCTGTCGATCAGTTGATCGCCTTTGGCGGCTACCAGAGCAACGACAATTTGTGGAGCTTCCACCGGGAAACGGGCGAAGTGTGGTACTTCGATCACAACAGCTCGCCGATGCTGATATTCAGCGATGTGTGCCAGTACCTCGACGTACTAATGTTCAAGTGCCTGCTGGCCGCTCGCGATGAAGAGGACAATGAAGATCTGCTGCGCGAGCACCTGGGTGATAAGGTTGTGGAGAAATGGATGTATTGATCCACGGCCATTGAAACTGTCCAGTTAGCAGCTTTTCTTAAAGAGCCAGTTTTATTGCTGGCTCTTGAATAGTGCTAAAACATCTTCGGCAAACTTGTCATCCCGGATGTAGAAGTAACATTCTGGAACATCCAGAACTCTGGCGAACTCGCATACCAATTCATAAGTGGGTTTGTGAGTGCCATTCTCATAATGAGATAAGCGCGAATACGCCGTTGCTTCTTCAATACCTGCCAGCACACCTAATTTTTCCTGAGTTAGCTTTGCGCGAAGGCGTGCTTCTTTTAGTCTCTTAGCTATCATACCGTACATCCTGTAGGAATTTGACGGTAATCTTTAGCATTACTCAAGAATGCTTATCTTTAGAATTCCTAAAGATGATCAATCAACCAAGTCTATGTAGATGAGTGAGTAGGTACGCTCGGAAGACCTTATAGAGTTGTACTGCGCTTGCTCGAGCAACTGTTGTGGGAAGTGCTCCTCTGCACATTATCTCTGTCGATATCAGAGCCTCTTGCACCGTATTTCCCAGCTTTCTCGCAATTCTGTGATGATATTAAGTCATTAAAGTGATCCTTTTATTGGTCATATTGACAGCTTCTTTAGCGATCCTTAAGATAAATGAACTTTAGGATTACTAAAGAAAAAGTGAAAACACATGTTCAGATCTTTAAAAAGAGGTAAAAGGAATGACTCAAAAAGACTGGCACCCTGCCGATATCATTGCCGCCCTGCGTAAACGCGGAACTAGCCTGGCAGAGTCTCACGCGAAGCGGGACTCGCCTCTTCCACTCTGGCAAATGCATTGACACGACCGTGGCCGAAAGGAGAATGGTTGATAGCAGCGAAACTGGAACTTCATCCGTCGGAAATATGGCCTGAGCGGTATTCAAGAGCCAAGAATGAACGCTTTCCCAGGAAGCCATTTACTGGCAGTGTTGAATCATACGATTTATAACACATGGGTTTCATATCGTAATTTGTTGACCTAAACCTGTTCGGCTGGTGTCGACGAATTTGTAGGGAAATAGATGTATTGAGTAAACGGTAATGGCCTGAAACGGGTCACTACCGTTTAACGCTTCACCGTTTATGCGCCCTGCTCTTCGCGCACACACTGCCCGGATCTACGCCTCTGATAACGCGACGGCCAGATTGCTTCTGGCCGGGTATCCAACGCTTCGGCAATTAACCGCTCCCCTTTCGGCCAGTGCCGGGTTAAGGCATTGGCGAGCGTAGATGAAGCAAGCCCCGACTCGCGAGAAAGCGCCGCCAACGATGTTCCCTTTTTCCTTAAACCCGCAATGATATCTGCTTTATGCCAGTCCTGATTTTCCATGGTGATTCTCCTTTTCATGTTGACTATAAGTCACATGATAGCACAACACTTTATGATTGTGACTAATAGTCCGTGGACTTATAGTCATCAAAAAATAATGCTGTAGGTATGAAAAATGCCGAAGATATCAAAGTCCTGCTGGGACAACGTGTCAGAACGCTGCGCATGGAGGCAGGGCTTTCGCAGGAAAGTTTTGCCGAGAAATGCGGGCTTGATCGCACTTATATCAGCGGCATCGAACGCGGCACCCGCAACCCAACACTGGAAGTGCTTTATGCCCTCGCCACCGCCCTGCACATCGAACTCACCTCCTTGTTCATTTTTAACGAACCCGGATGAACGTTTTTGCTAATGAGATCAATTAAGCAGCCGGATATGTGACTCATCGTCCGTGGTCTGATAAGCAACGAAGTACGATGCTGTCGAGCATGGAAAATACAAAAAACATCACAGTACGTTTTGGACAACGTGTAAAAGCTCTCCGCTTACAGCTAGGGCTTTCTCAGGAAGCGTTCGCAGATAAGTGCGGATTAGATCGCACTTACATCAGTGGGATTGAGCGAGGAGTCAGGAACCCAACACTAGAGGTTATCGCGGTCATTGCCGATGGGCTGCAAATTAATCTTAGTGCTTTATTTATTTTATAACATCGGATATTCCATAAAAACAATTATTACCAGAACCGTTATTTATCATACTTTAAATATTAATCTTCAATATAAAAAAGGCAAACCAATGTCAATATCAAATAAACCATCAAGGTATGAAATAGAAAATATATATTCCGCAACAAACTCATCTATTGGGCATTCGCATAACTTCGCAAATATTAATGCTAAAAAAAGGTTCGTGAAGAATATTTTGTTGCAACATTAATTTCAAATGGAATACCTATCCTGGCGCACAGATTGATATCTCTTCTTCAGCGAAAAGGAGTTTTTTTAAGAATATCTGGCGTGTTTTTCCACGGTCATCCCAGAGTGAAATTTGGTCGTAACAGTTCAATTGAACTCGCCGATCTATTAATAGTATACCAACATATCGGATTGATGCGTAGCAATGCCAGGACACTCCTTATACAAGCGAAAATATCGGATAATTCAACACATCGTTTACCATCAGGAGACACGCAGCTTAAACTTTTCTCTACATGGCCGCTCTTTTAATTTATTACTGGTGGACTCCCAACGCAATTAAGGAATATAGAAGAAAAAGGCAAAGGCACGCGTTATGCTCTGGTTTTTCGGGGGGATTACCAAACTACTTAAAGAAAGAATAGATGAAGTATTAGCCGGTTTTCCTCGAATAAAACCATCAGACTTCGTTAGTAAGTGATAGATGCTTGGTAGGGGCGGCGCTTGGCCTACTTGAACCTAATGGTAAAGGTTTTTTCGGGAAACGGTAGTTTGTTTCAGAATCAAAGAAACAGTTTTGGCTGGAATGCGTCAAAATTCATCAGTATGATTGCGTGTACCATCGCCAGTTAAGAAATACTGAGAGGACAATATGGATGTTACTGATGAGGCTTTGTTGAGTTCTGGCTTTACACCATCGGATTTGCAGAAGATAAAGAACAACGTTGAAAGCTATGGTGGAACGTTGGAGGAAGCGATTCAGGATCTGGCTAATCGATTCAGGGTTGTTATATGGGTAACATCATCTTGTCTTATGGTTTTTATCATTTTAGTGCTGTTTTCTGCGAAAGAAACCGTGGTTGGTGGTGGAATATCGATTCTAATCGCTATCGTCATTGTTGTTTTTATTCAGCCGCCAGTCCTTTCTTACAAATCCTGGCGGTTCTGGATAAAATCCAAGGGCTAATGGTTCGATGTGTCAGTAGAAAGCAAGTCAAATATTACTTTGGCCTTAAGTCCATAACCTACTATTTTCATTGTTAATTTTGGACGGCTCATCGTATCGACCTTGCGATAGAAATCACGGGGCATCCATTTAAACAGCCTCCATGCTTCGGGTCTTCTAGCTAATCCAAAGATGCTATATACACTTGCACTTAACGTAACAGCATTATAAATCGCCAGACCAATTTCAGGCTTGAAACCCATAAATTGGGCCGCTTCCATAGCTCCATTAGCCACAAATCCCTCTGTTTTATATTGTTTTCCATATATACCAGGAATGATTTCTTTTGACAGACCGTTAATGCCATCCGTTACAAGGATAGCCCCTGCCAGCATACCTAAAGGTGTCATCGTAGCAACCATCAACGCACCACCAGCAATTGCCATTCCAGAGACCACAATGTGAATAGCTGAAATCACGTACCCGACGATTTTATTATTTTCCTTAACAAACTCGACCTTTGCATAAAGCTGTGCGGACTTGGTTCTTAACAAGCGCTCTTGCACAAGCAGATTGTCTGTTTCAGCACGCAAATTTTTGATGCATACAATGCATTCTTCATCGGTTTTGGCCCGTCGTGCTGTTTCAAATTCTTTCTCTACAACCTGTCTTATATCCTCGACAAACTTGATACGTGTCAGGCCATCTTGCAAATAGAATGCTGACAGCCGATTTGCTGTTTCGACGAGTTTCCGGGCTTCCAGATTCACCATGGTATCTGACCATGTTCTTTTCCCGCCCCTGTTGAGCAACGCGATATCCATAAAGACTCCTTTCCCAAATGTGTCTGGTCATTTTACGTGCAATATGACCATGGGCAACAGGAGATGCTTTCCCAGAGTCTGATTTTGCTGGAACGAACACATGAGCAAACTCTGAGACTCCACACGGTAATTCTCTATTTTTCATCGTCGGATGTGTCAAAACCCTTGTTGTACGGGCAGTGTTTCGACCGAGTTTTATAGACGAATGTATACACATTGTTGCTGTAAATACCGGCAAAGGCTTTGAGAACAACCACCATTGCCTGTCTGGAAAGAAAAACCAAATGTGGATTACGTCGTTTCATCCTCTCCTTTGGCACCCTTGCCTTCCGCTAACACTTCCCCTCACCGGGTGTGTAGAGGACTTTCACCTCTTAGTCATTCATTGAATGACTAAACAAAAAACAAAAAAGCCCGCAGTTACGCGGACTTAGAGGTACTTTACTGCTTTTACGCGCAGGCTGTTGCCAGACGCGAAATCATTCCCACTCAATGGTAGCTGGCGGTTTGCCGCTGATGTCATACACCACGCGGGAAATACCGTTGACTTCATTGATGATGCGGTTAGAAACGCGGCCGAGGAAATCGTACGGCAGGTGCGCCCAGTGTGCGGTCATAAAGTCGATGGTTTCGACTGCACGCAGAGAGACAACCCAGTCGTATTTACGACCATCACCCATCACGCCAACGGAACGGACCGGCAGGAACACGGTGAAGGCCTGGCTTACTTTGTTGTAGAGGTCAGCTTTATGCAGCTCTTCAATAAAGATCGCATCAGCGCGACGCAGCAGGTCACAATACTCTTTCTTCACTTCGCCCAGCACACGAACACCGAGGCCAGGGCCCGGGAACGGGTGACGGTAGAGCATGTCGTACGGCAGGCCGAGTTCCAGACCAATTTTACGCACTTCGTCTTTGAACAGCTCTTTCAGCGGCTCAACCAGGCCCATCTTCATCTCTTTCGGCAGGCCGCCCACGTTGTGGTGAGATTTAATAACGTGCGCTTTACCGGTTGCGGATGCGGCAGATTCGATCACGTCCGGATAGATAGTTCCCTGCGCCAGCCATTTTACGTCTTCCAGCTTCAGGGCTTCTTCGTCGAACACTTCCACGAACACGCGGCCGATGATTTTACGTTTTGCTTCCGGATCGTTCTCGCCAGCCAATGCTGAAAGGAAGCGATCTTCTGCCGGAACGTGAACGATGTTCAGACCGAAGTGGTCGCCGAACATGTCCATCACCTGAGCGGCTTCGTTCAGGCGCAGCAGGCCGTTATCAACGAATACGCAGGTCAGTTTTTTGCCGATGGCACGGTGCAGCAGCATCGCGGTGACGGAGGAATCCACGCCGCCGGAAAGGCCGAGGATCACTTTATCGTCGCCAACCTGTTTACGAATACGTTCAACTGCATCGTCGATGATTTTTGCCGGCGTCCACAGCGCTTCACATTCGCAGATATCGCGCACAAAGCGTTCCAGCAAACGCAAGCCCTGACGGGTGTGAGTCACTTCCGGGTGGAACTGCACGCCGTAGAAGCGTTTTTCTTCATTTGCCATGATGGCGAACGGGCAGCTTTCGGTGCTGGCAACGGTCACGAAGTCGGACGGAATAGCCGTCACTTTGTCGCCGTGGCTCATCCACACGTCCAGCAGCACTTTGCCTTCAGCGGTCAGGGAATCTTCAATACCGCGAACCAGCGCGCTGTCGGTCTGCACTTCAACCTGTGCGTAACCGAATTCACGTTCACTGGAGCCTTCAACGTGGCCGCCGAGCTGCATCGCCATGGTCTGCATGCCATAGCACACGCCAAGCACCGGAACACCAGCTTCGAACACATATTGCGGTGCGCGCGGGCTGTTCTCTTCGGTGGTGCTTTCCGGGCCGCCGGAAAGAATGATACCGCTTGGGTTGAAGTCGCGGATCTGCGCTTCGGTGACATCCCACGCCCACAGTTCGCAGTAAACGCCCAGCTCACGCACGCGGCGCGCAACCAGTTGCGTGTACTGAGAACCGAAGTCGAGGATGAGAATACGATGTTTATGAATATTGTCCGTCATTGACGTTACTTCCGAGGCAAGTGGCAATGAATATACTCGTCGTCTTGCAGGCTGAAACCTGAACAGAGAGTATGAAAGTCAGCGCCCGGTGCAAGCACCGGGCGCGAAAATCATTAAGAACCCATGCGGTAGTTCGGGGATTCCTTGGTGATAGTCACGTCGTGAACGTGGCTTTCCTGGATACCGGCACCGCTGATGCGTACAAATTCCGCTTTGGTACGCAGGTCGTCGATGGTACCACAGCCGGTCAGACCCATACAGGAGCGCAGGCCGCCCATCTGCTGGTGAATGATCTCTTTCAGGCGGCCTTTATAGGCAACGCGGCCTTCGATACCTTCCGGCACCAGTTTGTCGGCAGCGTTATCGCTCTGGAAGTAACGGTCGGAAGAGCCTTTGGACATCGCGCCCAGAGAACCCATACCACGGTAAGATTTGTAAGAACGGCCCTGGTAGAGTTCGATTTCGCCCGGGGATTCTTCAGTACCCGCCAGCATGGAGCCAACCATTACTACGGCAGCGCCTGCGGCGATGGCTTTGGCGATGTCGCCGGAGAAACGGATACCGCCGTCAGCGATAACCGGAATACCGGTGCCTTCCAGCGCTTCAACCGCGTCGGAAACGGCAGTGATCTGCGGAACACCCACGCCAGTCACGATACGGGTAGTACAGATGGAACCAGGGCCGATACCAACTTTCACTGCGCTCACGCCCGCTTCCGCCAGGGCACGAGCACCTGCGCCAGTAGCGACGTTACCGCCGATGATTTGCAGATCCGGGTATTTAGCACGGGTTTCGCGAATGCGCTGCAATACGCCTTCGGAGTGGCCGTGAGAGGAGTCGATCAGCAGTACGTCAACGCCTGCGGCAACCAGCGCGTCAACGCGCTCTTCGTTACCAGCGCCAGCGCCGACTGCCGCGCCAACACGCAGTTGGCCCTGCGCATCTTTACAGGCGTTCGGTTTACGTTCTGCTTTCTGGAAGTCTTTAACGGTGATCATGCCGCGCAGGTGGAAGCTTTCGTCAACGACCAGCGCTTTTTCAACGCGTTTTTCGTGCATTTTAGCGAACACTACTTCGCGGGATTCCCCTTCGCGAACGGTCACCAGACGCTCTTTCGGCGTCATATACACGCTGACCGGCTGGCTCAGATCGGTGACGAAACGCACATCACGCCCGGTGATGATACCCACCAGTTCGTTGTCGCCGTTGACAACCGGGTAACCGGCAAAGCCGTTACGTTCGGTCAGTTCTTTTACTTCGCGCAGGGTGGTGGTCGGCAGAACAGTCTGTGGATCTTTAACCACGCCGGATTCATGTTTCTTAACGCGGCGAACTTCTTCCGCCTGACGCTCGATAGACATGTTTTTGTGAATAAAGCCAATGCCGCCTTCCTGTGCCAGCGCAATCGCGAGGCGCGCTTCAGTCACGGTATCCATCGCCGCAGAGAGCATAGGAATGTTCAGGCGAATGGTTTTGGTGAGTTGCGTACTTAAGTCGGCAGTATTCGGCAGAACAGTGGAATGAGCGGGAACGAGGAGGACGTCGTCAAACGTCAGTGCTTCTTTAGCAATACGTAGCATGGGCAATATCTCTGACCTGGGGGGTTAAATATTGCCGTGGCATTATACAGAGCGTAACCGATTGCATCCACACTTTTTTGATAAAAAACTTGCCATCTCCTTGTATCGGGTTACTATCGACTGAATAACTTGCTGATTTAGAATTTGATCTGGCTCACATGTCGTCGTTCCAATCCCCCTCAATTTATACTGTCAGCCGCCTGAACCAGTCGGTGCGCTTACTGCTGGAACGCGAACTCGGTCAGGTATGGATCAGTGGAGAAATCTCCAATTTTACCCAGCCCGCTTCCGGCCACTGGTACTTCACCTTAAAAGACGATACCGCTCAGGTGCGCTGCGCGATGTTCCGCAACAGTAACCGCCGCGTTACGTTTCGCCCGCAGCACGGCCAGCAGGTGCTGGTTCGCGCCAACATCACGCTGTATGAACCGCGCGGGGAATACCAGATTATCGTCGAAAGCATGCAACCGGCCGGTGAAGGCTTGTTGCAGCAGAAGTATGAGCAGCTAAAAACCAAACTCACTGCCGAAGGATTGTTCGATCAGCAATTTAAACAGCCGCTGCCCTCACCTGCACACTGCGTCGGCGTGGTCACGTCGAAAACCGGCGCGGCGCTGCATGATATTCTGCACGTACTGAAACGCCGCGATCCGTCCCTGCCGGTAATCATCTACCCGACGGCGGTGCAGGGCGAAGATGCGCCGGGGCAAATCGTGCGTGCCATTGAACTGGCGAACGCACGTCAGGAGTGTGATGTGCTGATTGTTGGTCGCGGCGGCGGCTCTCTGGAAGATCTCTGGAGCTTTAACGACGAACGCGTCGCACGCGCTATTTTCGCAAGCCGCATTCCGGTGGTCAGCGCTGTCGGCCATGAAACCGATGTCACGATTGCCGATTTTGTTGCCGATTTACGCGCGCCAACGCCTTCGGCCGCAGCGGAAATTGTCAGTCGCAACCAGCTTGAACTGTTGCGCCAGGTACAGGCAATGCAGCAGCGCTTAGAGATGTCGATGGATTACTACCTGGCAGGCCGCAACCGCCGCTTCGCCTTGTTGAACCATCGTCTGCAACAGCAGCACCCACAGTTACGGCTTGCGCGTCAACAAACGGTGCTGGAGCGTCTGCAACAGCGCATGCAAAACGCGCTGGATACACAGTTAAAACGCGCTTCTGCTCGTCAGCAGCGTGTGATGCAACGCCTGAATCAGCAAAACCCGCAGCCGCGTATTCATCGCGCGCAGAGCCGTATGCAGCAGCTGGAATATCGTCTGAGCCAGAACATTCGCGACCGTTTAAGCGCCACGCGCGAACGGTTTGGTACGGCTATTACGCATCTGGAAGCAGTCAGCCCGCTGGCGACGCTGGCCCGCGGTTACAGCGTGACCACCTCTCCGGCTGGCGAAGTTCTGAAAAAAACACGCCAGGTGAAAGTTGGCGATAAGCTCACCACTCGCCTGAATGATGGCTGGGTGGAGAGTGAAGTCAGCAACGTGACGCCCGTAAAAAAAACGCGCCAGCGTAAATCATCTTAATCTGTACGATTAACCTACAATCGGCCCCTATACTTTTTGTTGTTCTTTTTCATCAAGGAGAGCGACATGAAAACACGCCCGAATAGCTGCGTTATCCCGCCCTATATTCTTCGCCGCATTATCGACCACGGATCAGAAGCACAGCAGCGCTGTGCACAACAAACATTAACCCATGTGCAGACGTTGATGGCGCACAGCCACGGCAAGCCCAGCGCGCCACTGGTCACCTCGCCCGGCAAACGGGTACGCGATATTTATGATGCGCAGCAGAAAGAGAACCTGCCCGGTAAGCAGGTGCGCTACGAAGGCCAGCCGTCGAATGGTGATGTTGCCGTGGACGAAGCTTACGACTATCTCGGCGTTACCCACGATTTTTTCTGGCAGGTTTTACAGCGTAACTCCCTCGATAATAAGGGAATGGTGCTGAACGGCAGCGTGCATTATGGCCAGCAATATCAGAACGCCTTCTGGAATGGTCAGCAGATGGTGTTTGGCGATGGCGACGGTGAAATCTTCAATCGCTTTACCATCGCGATTGATGTGGTAGCGCATGAACTCAGTCACGGCGTCACAGAAACGGAAGCCGCGCTGATCTATTTTGAACAATCTGGCGCGCTTAATGAGTCATTATCGGATGTTTTCGGCTCGCTGGTGAAGCAGTATCACAAGCAGCAGAAGGCAGATCAGGCCGACTGGATCATCGGCGAAGGGTTGCTGGCAAAAGGGATTAATGGCAAAGGCCTGCGTTCGATGTCTCACCCCGGTACCGCCTATGACGACCCGCTGCTGGGTAAAGATCCGCAGCCTGCGCATATGAAAGATTTTGTGAAAACCCGTGAAGATAACGGCGGCGTGCATCTGAATTCCGGTATCCCCAACCGCGCGTTTTACCTTGCTGCGACGGCGATTGGCGGCTATGCCTGGGAGAAAGCCGGTTACGCCTGGTATGATACCGTCTGCGATAAGGCGCTGGTGCAAAATGCCGATTTCGCCGCCTTTGCGAAACTGACCATTCAGCACGGCGCAAAACGTTCGGACCAGCAGGTTGCAGACGCTATCGAGAAAGCCTGGAAAGAGGTTGGAGTATTGGAATGAACGAACCTGAGTTGACCGATGATGCGGTGGTCGAAGTCGCCCGCGAAGGCGGGCTGGCTTATATCCCGAAGCTGAGTGGCACGCGGAAAATCGTGATTGCTCAGCTTAACGCGGAACAGCGCCAGCGCCTGGTCAGTATCCTGCATCAGACCCTGCCGCTCGGGCAACCGCCCGGGCAGCCGGATTCGCCGGGGCGCGGCGATCAGCGCTTTTACCGTTTGCAGATAACCTGGCCCACGCAGCAAAGCGATGTGCTGTTGCTGATCCCGGAAAGTAAAGCGCCACCGTCACTGGTGGAACTGTGGCGCGATGGTGAAGCCTGCATCTGCAAGCCTTAGAGCGGGGTAAACTCGACGCGTTTTTTAGAGATCAATCCGTGGCCGTGCTGACAGAAAAAGTCCACCGCGCCGCAGGCTTTTAACACTTCCAGAGGCTGATGACACTCCGGGCAGTTAGCCTGTACTTCGATATCTTTGTCGCAGCTGTAGCAATGCGCATGCGTTCCCACCAGTTCCAGTGGGTTGTGGCAGGTTGGACATTTGAGATCCATAAAGCTCTCCTCGGTCATATGTTCACTTCATGGCGGCGGGTTTCAGACGAGTAATTTTAAGGTGAAAGAGAAATAAAGCAATTATCCATTGATTTATAAAAATTTCACCCACAAACACATTTCAATGTGTACACCCTTGTGTACATGATAAACGCAAGCGCCACCCATTTTTGTACAAAATCCACTCAGCATTCTGACTCAAAATATTCGTAGTAAACGCGGTACACAGCAATGAAGATATCGCGAATATCACAACCATCGACAAGGAAGTAAGCGCTGTTTAATGAATCCCCGCACTTCATCAAACCAACAAGGGAGCCCCTAATGATATTACAGTACTGGAGATGTTTTTAACCAATCTGCAGATCGGTAATTTAAGATGGTTCTCGTAACTTTTCAGCCCTTACTCTGGCTGGCGTAATGAACTCCTGCACACTATCGGCAGCGCAGCGATGACCCGGAAAGAAACAATGTTGACCTGCGAGTTTTGCACTCCGGGCATACATACCACCAGCGAATGCCGCTGAATTGAGTGTCAGTGGTCGCCAGCTTAAACCGGTGGCCTCTGTACAGTTTTGGAGGTTATTTGTATTTGTTTTTTATTAGCTCGCCATTTTTTTTCATTAGGTATATAGCGTCACTTACAGTGAATAAAATATCACTATCCCGACCAGTTTCAACGGAGAATACTCTATTTTTATCAATGCAATTTTCTTTTTTTTTCATATCAGAAAAGCATCTTCTGTCATATTTCCCCTCTTCCTTATACCCATCTCCAAAATCCCAGAAGACAATAGTAAAGTTCCCGGATGAGGATAGTTTCGGTATGTTATATTTATCCTTTATCATATCTTTGTTTTTAAGCCACCAGCTTATTTTTCCCTTATCTGTAACCGGGAAAGCCTTGACTAAAACAGAAGCATGGTTGCCATCCTCATGAACTGCGACGATTTCCACCGTACGCAGCGACAACCAAAGCCAATATCCCAGCAGCATGCATCCAGTCAGGAAGATCAGCACAATGGTCTGCTTCTTTTTCACTCTCATTTGCGGGCTCCTGTGATTTCAATGGTGGTTTCCATATTGGTCATAAATGGCTTAAAACCAAACTGATTGTATCTCTGGAGCACAAACCAGATACGGAAAAATCGGAACTGGCTAAATTTAAATTTTGATATATCGTCACTGTCCAGCCCAAAGTGATCCTGAACTTTGTAATGAACCACAGCCCGGAAACGATCATTATCAATCTGTAGTGATTTTATGGTGATATGCGTTGCCCAAGTATCGTGTACGGTTATTCCCATACCGTTGAAATTATCCTGAACACGGTCAAATTTAGGGAGTTTGCCATCCATGATTGCCCCTCCGAGTTCTCCCTTTTCACTTATGGGGTAACATTTATTTTCCCAATCAATTTTTGTATTAAAGACTTTTTCCAGCAGTACGCGAGTACTATTCTCCGGTGAATTATCATTCAAAATATGGTCCTTCAATGCCCTGTCCAGCAGCATATGCCGGAACGGTGCTCCGTTAGCTTTCTGCATGTGGGTGATCATCTGCTGTATTAGCGGCTTGTAAGGGCTGTACATCGCAAACGTGCGGGATAAGTCCCGGAATTCGTCAAAGAGTATAGCGGCGCATTGCTGCCGGGTAATTTTCTCCCCTTCGCCGTGTGAGCCATGAAACATCGATTGTGGTTGGTTGAACGGGGTGATTTTCGTCAACGTGTATGGGTTCACCCTGGTGGAAACATCCACCAGATGAAAATGTTCTTTGAGCTGGCTTTCGGACAAATCGCCGCACCGCATATCGCTGGCGTGGTAGTCGTCCATCCATTTTCGAGTTTTAAATATCGTGCAGGGAAAGCGGAGTACAGGCATAAAATTACGTTCCTCGTAGTGATAGTCCATGCTGCCTTAGCACCGCTAATCATAGTCAGAGCCTTGCCATGGTGTAAATATTTCCTGTTTTTTGCCGTGCGAATTCGGATTTCTGAACGGTAACCCTCAGGCTCATAGGAAAGGTTATAACGTGTGCCACCCGCTGCCAGCGCACGAATATAGCGAATATTGCGGGTATGGCTGCGCTATGGCATACCGCACCGTGACTGCGGTCGCCAGTTTTAACCAACTCGGCCGCGATGACGTCCATTATTCCCACGGCCAGCGGGCGGGGATTCTTCAGGTCGAACGCCTGCGGCCATCGTTCACAAAGGCGCTCCAGGCGGCGGCGGTTGCTCCGTTTTTTGTGCGGCGGTTTGCCCTAGGGCTGCCGTTCTGTCTGCGGGGTGGTGTGCTGCATGGTTCACATCTCCGTAAGGCGGGTGCCCCGGTTTTGTCGTGCCATTAATACGGGAAAAATCATAGATGGGTACTCATTTTTGTACCCAGCAGAAACGTAAAACCCACTGAGTACACCCATGGGTACAACTGAACTATGAGCTGTGATGCGTCGTTATGATAACCCCTGATAACAAAAAAGCCCGGCACAATTCGGGCTTCTGGATTTTTAGAAAGCAGATGATTTTCAGTGAATCGTCATTTGCTTTTCTTAATGTGTTTAATCAGGCGCTTACGCTTACGCAGCTGGTTTGGCGTCAGGGTGTTGCGCTTATCCGCAAACGGGTTCTCCCCTTCCTTAAACTGAATACGGATCGGCGTACCCATTACATCCAGCGATTTGCGGAAATAGTTCATTAGATAGCGTTTGTAGGAATCCGGCAGGTCTTTCACCTGGTTGCCGTGGATCACCACAATCGGCGGGTTATAACCACCGGCGTGGGCATATTTCAGCTTCACGCGGCGACCACGCACCAGCGGTGGCTGATGATCTTCCGCCGCCATATTCATAATACGGGTCAACAGTGCGGTGCTGACGCGGCGGGTAGAGCTGTCATAGGCTTCGCGTACGGATTCGAACAGGTTGCCAACGCCGCTGCCGTGCAGCGCAGAGATAAAATGCACGCGGGCAAAGTCGATAAAGCCGAGGCGGTAATCCAGTGTCTCTTTCACCTGCTCTTTCACTTCCTGGCTCAGGCCGTCCCACTTGTTGACGACAATCACCAGCGAGCGACCACTGTTGAGGATAAAGCCCAGCAGCGACAGATCCTGGTCGGAAATACCTTCGCGGGCATCAATCACCAGCAATACGACGTTGGCGTCTTCAATCGCTTGCAGAGTTTTGATAACGGAGAATTTCTCCACCACATCAGTGATTTTGCCGCGCTTACGCACACCGGCAGTGTCGATAAGTACGTACTCACGTTCATCGCGCTGCATCGGAATGTAGATACTGTCGCGCGTGGTGCCCGGCATGTCGTAAACTACCACACGGTCTTCGCCGAGGATGCGGTTAGTGAGTGTGGACTTACCGACGTTCGGACGACCAACAATTGCCAGCTTGATCGGCAGATCCTGCGGGTTAAATTCCTCTTCCGGCTCTTCTTCTTCGCCATTTTCACTGGCTTCGAACTGCGCCCAGTATTCGGCGTCTTCGTCCACCTCTTCCGGCGGATTCAGTTCGTCCATCCACGGCATCAGCACATGTTCCAGCAGGCTGGTGACACCACGCCCGTGAGAAGCAGCGATAGCATAAATTTCACCCAGACCCAGCGAGTAGAAATCCGCCGTTGCCTGATCCGGATCCAGACCGTCCGTTTTGTTAGCAACAAGGAAAGTCGGTTTTTCGCGTGAACGCAGGTGCTTAGCAATAGCCGTATCCGCTGGCATCAGACCCGCGCGGGCATCAACCATAAACAGCACCACATCGGCTTCTTCAATCGCCAGCAGCGACTGTTCCGCCATGCGCGTTTCCACGCCATCTTCAGTGCCATCAATACCGCCGGTATCGATACAGATAAATTCGCGGCCTTCTACTTCAGCACGACCGTACTTACGGTCACGAGTCAGACCCGGGAAATCGGCCACCAGCGCATCACGGGTGCGTGTTAAGCGGTTAAATAGCGTGGATTTCCCAACGTTAGGGCGCCCGACAAGCGCGACCACAGGTACCATGTTTAAAGCCTCATTACAGAAAATTCATTAGCAAAACGGCGCAATTTACGCGGCGTTTTAAAAACAGGAAAACGGCTCCTGCAACAGGAGCCGTCTTCAGGAACGACAATCCCTGCGCAGTTAGCGCGAGAGTGCGTACAGCGTGCCGTCTTTCGCCTGGATCAGCAGCTTGCCGCCAGCAACGACCGGATCGGTAAGGAAACCAGAGCTGTCGACTTTCTGCTGCGCAACGAAACGCCCGTCTTCAACGTTGATCCAGTGAACATAACCTTCGCTATCGCCTGTCACGATATAACCATTATACAACGCCGGAGCGGTAAGGTTACGGTGCAGCAGATCGCTTTGCGTCCACAGGGTCACACCACCATCGGTGGTCAGCGCCAGAACGCGGTCATTCTGATCGATGAGATAGATGCGATTACCGTCAACAACGAAGTCGCTCACCGAGCCCAGCTCACGTTTCCACATGATCTGTCCACTGCGCAGATCCAGTGCAGTCAGGTTGCCGTTGTAAGCCAGTGCGTAAACAATGTTATCAACCACAACCGGTGTGGTATCTACATCGCTCAGGCGATCGATTTCGGTCGGGCCGTTCGCCTGGGAGATACGCTGCTGCCAAATCATCTGGCCCTGCTGCATCAGTACCGCGCTCACACGGCCGTTATCACCGCCGACAATCGCAGCGCCAAAAGCGGTGGTCGGTGCAGATTCACCGCGCAGAGAGAGCGCAGGCATATCCAGGTTGACCGTCCATTTCACCGCACCGTCGCTTTCATTCAGCGCCTGCAACTGGCCATTACTGGTATGAATCAGTATCAGGCCATCGCTCACCACCGGGCGGGAAAGTGCTTCACCAGCAACTTTCGCCTGCCAGGCCTGCGTACCATCACTGGTATTCAGGGCATAAACCTGTGCTTTCTCAGTACCTACGTACACATGGCCGCCAGAAACGGTGACGCCGCCGGAAAGCAGCGCAGCACGCGTGGAGAACCAGCCGTCTTTCTCAGCCAGATTGACCGACCAGATTTCATGGCCGTCTTCAATGCTGACCGCTTTCACCACACCGTGGCGATCGGCGGCATACACTACGCCGTCAGCAAATGCCGGGTGCAGGTTAGAATAGAAATCGCCGATACCGTTGCCAACGGAAGTATGCCACGCGGTTGTCGGAGTGAACTGATTTTCAACCACCGGCAGCGGGGACATTTTGACAACATCTTCTTCGCTATTGAACAGGGAACAGCCGCTCAATAACGTCACGGAAAGCAGCCCTGGCAGAAGTAATTTACGCAATTGCATCGGGTCCCTCTTAGATGGACAAATTATTAATTTTCATCTGCATCATTTCGCTAAGCGCAGGAGAGGCATTGTTTTTAATGCCATTTTCCCATGCGGTGCGCGCGCCTTGTTTATCGCCTTTGCTCAGCAACGCTTCACCACGCAGATCGGCAACAATTGCCGACCAGCTTTCGCCTTTAACGGCATCCAGCGTTTTGAGCGCAGCGTCTTGCTGCTTCTGCTGCACCTGAACACGCGCCAGACGGACGTTGATCATCGATTGCAGATTTTCATCACTGGTCGCGGCAAGCCCCTGTTGCAATTGCGAGGCTGCTTTATCCAGTTCATTTTTTTCTACATATTGCTGTGCCAGTTCCAGTGAAGCCAGCGCGCCATAAGTGTTTTTGTTGTCAGCGGCGAATTTCTCCGCTGCGGTAAACGACTCTGGCTTATCAGCCTGAAGCGCGGAAATCGCGTTTTCATAGGCCTGCGATGAAGCTCTCGCCGTATCTGCCTGATGGCCGTTCCAGTAACGCCAGCCCATCAGCGCACCAATACCCAAAACAACCCCAACCGCCAGCGCTTTACCATTCTCAGCAAAGAAGCGCTTGATAGCGTCAACCTGGTCGTTTTCGTTCTCGTAAATTTCCACGCAGTCCTTCTCCTTAACGATAATTCACCGGCGTGATTAGCCCAGTAGTGCGCGCAAATGCGCTGCAACGCTATCCTGCGTTAGCGTACTCTGTTCACCAGAGCGTAAATCCTTCACCACCACATTACCGTCGGCGATTTCAGACTCGCCGAGCACCAGTGCGACGCGGGCGCCCCACTTATCTGCACGGGCGAATTGCTTTTTGAAATTGCCGCCGCCGTGGTTCATCATCAGCCTCACGCCAGGCAACGCATCGCGTACCTGTTCGCCCAACTGCATTGCAGCGGACTGCGTATTGGCGCCAGACGCCACCAGGTATATATCGACAACGGATTCTGCTTTAAATTCCGGATTAACTGCCTGAACCAACAAAACAAGTCGTTCAAGGCCCATAGCAAAGCCAACCGCCGGGGTCGCGCGACCGCCAAGTTGCTCAACCAGACCGTCATAACGGCCGCCTGCGCAGACGGTTCCCTGCGCGCCAAGGCTGGTTGTTACCCATTCGAAAACGGTGCGGTTATAGTAGTCAAGACCGCGCACCAGACGCTGGTTAACGGTATACGCGATACCGGCGTCATCAAGGAAGGCGCACAGCCCGGCGAAATGTTCGCGGGATTCGTCGTCGAGGTAATCACCCAGTTTCGGCGCGTCGTTCAACAGCGTCTGGATGTCCTGATTTTTAGTATCCAGCACGCGCAGCGGGTTGGTATACATGCGGCGCAGGCAATCTTCGTCCAGCTTATCTTTATGCTGTTCAAGGAATGCGACCAGCGCATCACGGTAAGTTGCGCGCGCTTCCAGCGAACCAATAGAGTTGAGTTCAAGGGCAACGTGAGACGCAATGCCCAGCTCACGCCACCAGCGAGCGGTAAGCATAATCAGTTCCGCATCGATATCCGGCCCTTGCAGACCAAACACTTCGACACCCAACTGATGGAACTGGCGATAGCGCCCTTTCTGCGGACGCTCGTAGCGGAACATCGGCCCTACGTACCACAAGCGCTGTTCCTGATTGTACAGAAGACCATGCTCGATGCCGGCGCGTACACAGCCCGCCGTACCTTCAGGACGCAGCGTCAGGCTATCGCCGTTGCGATCGTCAAAGGTATACATCTCTTTTTCAACCACGTCGGTCACTTCGCCGATCGCGCGTTTGAATAACGGGGTCTGCTCTACAATCGGCAAACGGATTTCACTGTAACCGTAGCTGCCGAGCACGTTTTTCAGGGTGCTTTCAATGCGCTGCCAGATGGCGGTTTCGCCAGGCAGATAATCGTTCATGCCGCGAATGGCTTGAATATTCTTTGCCACGTTTATTCTCTTTATGAATACAAAAAATGAACCCTCAGGGCAGCGACGAGTCAGGGCCGTGCCGGGCGGGTTCATCATACACGGGAAGCCAGCCGCTTCCCAGCTACGTTATTTTTCTACCTGTTGCACGTCGATACGGCGCGCTTCATCCAGAATCGACGCTTTTGCGCGAATACGGGCCTCTAGCTGGGCGATCATATCTGCGTTATCAAGACGATCTTTACGTACGCCGTCTTCATACAGGCCACTTTTCTTATTACCGCCCGTCACGCCGAGCGTGGAGACCAGCGCTTCGCCAGGGCCGTTCACCACGCAGCCAATAATAGAGACATCCATCGGCGTAATGATATCTTCCAGCCGTTGCTCCAGCGCGTTAACCGTACCAATCACGTCGAATTCCTGGCGGGAGCAGGTCGGGCAGGCGATAAAGTTGATCCCGCGGGAACGAATACGCAGTGATTTCAGAATATCAAAACCGACTTTGATCTCTTCCACCGGATCGGCGGCCAGCGAAATGCGCAGCGTATCGCCAATGCCTTCAGAGAGCAGTAAACCAAGGCCGATAGCGGATTTCACCGCACCAGCGCGGGCACCGCCGGCTTCGGTGATCCCGAGATGCAGCGGCTGATCGATCTGCCTGGCCAGCAGACGATAGGATTCAACGGCGAGGAACACGTCAGAGGCTTTCACGCTGACTTTGAATTGATCGAAGTTAAGACGATCGAGGTGATCCACATGGCGCATTGCCGATTCAAGCAGCGCCTGCGGCGTCGGTTCACCGTACTTTTCCTGCAGATCTTTTTCCAGCGAACCGGCGTTAACACCGATGCGAATTGGAATATTTTTATCGCGGGCACAGTCAACTACCGTGCGGATACGCTCTTCGTTACCGATGTTGCCGGGGTTGATGCGCAGACAGTCAACGCCGTATTCGGCCACTTTCAGCGCGATGCGGTAGTCAAAATGGATGTCCGCCACCAGCGGCACACTCACTTGCTGTTTGATAAATTTGAAAGCTTCTGCCGCATCCATCGTGGGAACGGAGACACGGACAATATCCGCGCCGACGCGCTCCAGCGCCTTGATTTGATTGACCGTCGCTTCAACATCCGTGGTGCGCGTGTTGGTCATTGATTGCACAGCAATGGGAGCCCCATCGCCGATCGGCACGTTCCCAACGTAAATCCGTTTCGATTTCCGACGTTGAATCGGGGCCTGGTTATGCATGAAAAATCTCCCGCGTTGCCCGTCTGTTACTGTGTTACTGATTGTTCGGCATTGAGGGTCAGACGCGCAACCTGGTTAGTTCTGATAAAACGGCTCAGATCGACAGGTTTTCCCTGATACTGAATCTGTACCGCTGACGGTGCGCCAATTTTCAATTTATACGGCGCCTTACCGTTCAGATTCAGCGTGGCATCTTTACGTTGCAGACCGCTAAACAGTTTTTTACCGGTTGCATCGCTCACTTCGAGCCAGCAGTCAGCTTTGAAGCTCATCACCAGTGCATTGGTATCGGCGACAGCGCCAGCGCCAGCGACACCAGCCTGATCGGTAGGTAGTTGCCCACTGTTTGCGGTTGCCGCAGGCTGCTGAGTGGATCCAACATTCGCCTGAGACGGAGAGACCACCGGGTTCTGGTTAGCGGTATTCACCGGTGCTTGCTGCGCGGTAGTAGGCGCCTGCGTGGTGGTTGCCGGGGCTTCAATCGGTGTTGAGGAGTTATCATCCGTCGCGACGGCAGTGGCAGGATCGTTGTTCAGCGGTACGCTTTGCGCGTTATTGCTGCTATTACTACTGCTGCTGGCATTAAGTTCCGCTGAGGATTGATCGGCCATCGTGCTGATCTCCTCCTGCTGCGCTTTATGATTCTGCCACCACCAGGCGCCCGTCAACCCTATCACCACAAACAGCACCAGCCAGGTAAAACTCATCAACCAGCCATCGCGTTTTTTGCGCGGTTTGCCTAAAGCAAAGGTCTGCATCGGAGCAACTTTCGCCGCTCTGATCGGTGCTTGCTTCTCGATCATCGGCAGTAATTCTTCTTCAGGGATGTGCACCAGACGGGCATATGAGCGGATATAACCACGCACAAATGTCGATGCCAGATCGGCAGGCGATCGATCCTCTTCGATATCGCGTACCGTGGAAACCTTCAGACACAAGCGTTCTGCAACCGTCTGTTGGCTGAGTCCAAGTTGTTCACGGGCGCTGCGCAGACGAACGCCGGTGGTCTGTACTTCGTTTTGGTCTTGAGTGGCTTCAGTATTCATTCGCTACAACTACTGGTACGTGAAAAGTAAACATTCAGGCGCGTGTGGCCACAATGCCCACACGCGCCGCGAAATAACCGGGTCAGTTAAACGTAGACCCACAGTATAAGACTGTCAGGCTCATCATAACAGAACAGCTTTAGGCACTTTTTGCTAAGCCTTTGTTCCATCACTACATACTGCCTTAAAGTCAGGAGAAACGCACCGTAATTATTATGACACTGCATACGTACAGGCCAAATATTCGACATTTGTATAAAATGCAGCACATTCTTCGCGCTGCATAGCAGCCTTACAGCGCCTTCACGGCAATCGTTTCACCCTGCATACGCTTACGCATTGTACGCTTGGTGCGGTCGATCACATCGCCCGCCAACTGACCACAAGCGGCGTCGATATCATCGCCGCGCGTTTTACGCACGATAGTGGTGAAGCCATAGCTCATCAGCACTTTGCAGAAACGATCGATACGGCTATTAGAGCTACGACCATACGGCGCGCCCGGGAACGGGTTCCACGGAATCAGGTTGATTTTGCACGGCGTATCTTTTAATAGCTCAGCCAGTTCATGCGCATGCTCCGTGCCATCGTTTACATGGTCCAGCATCACGTATTCAATGGTCACGCGCCCCTGGTTGGCGTTGGATTTTCCAATGTAGCGACGAACTGCACCGAGGAAGGTTTCGATATTGTACTTTTTGTTGATCGGTACAATTTCATCACGGATTTCATCGTTTGGCGCGTGCAGAGAGATGGCCAGCGCAACGTCAATCATATCGCCCAGCTTATCCAGCGCCGGAACTACGCCTGAAGTCGAGAGCGTAACG
Organism: Pseudomonadota bacterium; assembly: GCA_018261615.1. GTDB lineage: Bacteria > Pseudomonadota > Gammaproteobacteria > Enterobacterales > Enterobacteriaceae > Kosakonia. The sequence goes on from JAGTSE010000002.1 coordinate 94,678, forward strand.
CGACGTTTAGAAAGACCAAAACCGAAATCATCCAGCATAATCTCCATTGCTGGCACCACATTCGTCAGGTTGAGCAGCGGCTCACCCATGCCCATCATCACCACATTGGTGATCGGGCGGCTGCCGGTGACTTTCGCTGCGCCGATAATTTTCGCCGCACGCCACACCTGGCCAATGATTTCAGAAACGCGCAGGTTGCGGTTAAAACCCTGTTGCGCGGTAGAGCAGAATTTACACTCCAGCGCACATCCCACCTGTGAAGAGACACAGAGTGTTGCACGGTCTTCTTCCGGGATATAAACGGTTTCAACGCGCTGATCGCCAACAGCAATCGCCCATTTGATGGTGCCATCGGAAGAACGTTGTTCTTCCACGACTTCCGGGGCGCGAATTTCAGCCACTTCTTTTAATTTGTTACGCAGAACTTTGTTGATGTCGGTCATCTCATCAAAGTCGTCGCTGCAATAGTGATACATCCACTTCATCACCTGGTCGGCGCGAAAGGGCTTTTCACCTAAGTTTTTGAAAAATTCACGCATCTGCTGACGGTTTAAATCCAGCAGGTTAATTTTTGCGTCTTTGTTTGGAACCGTGAGAACGTCGTTCTCAGGCATGGCAATTTGTTCAGACATATTTTATTCCGGCCTCGTTATTACACGTTATGGCCCGTGGAGGGTTGAAAAGAAACGCCCCAGGCAAGCGTCTGCTCATCCTGGGGCGCAGTATTGTACAAATTCTGACGCACAGATACCACGTTTGCACGCGGCATTTGCCAAAGAAAAGTGTAAAACTCGTTACACGATTAGCGCGTACGCGGGCAAACTTCGCCTTCAGCAAAGAAGAAAGCGATTTCGCGGGCCGCAGATTCTACGGAATCGGAACCGTGTGTACCGTTTTCGGTGAAGCTGTCTGCGTAGTCAGCACGCAAAGTACCAGCCAGTGCGTTCGCCGGGTTGGTTGCACCCAGCAGATCACGGTGACGCTGCACGGCATTTTCACCTTCCAGCACAGAAACTACGATCGGACCAGAGGTCATGAACTCAACCAGACCGTCAAAGAACGGGCGGCCTTCATGCTCGGCGTAAAAACCGCGAGCCTGCTCAACGGTCAGGTGCAGCATTTTGGTGCCAACGATTTTGAAACCAGCCGCTTCGAAGCGAGAGAAGATGCTGCCAATAACGTTTTTTGCCACCGCGTTCGGTTTAATGATGGAAAAAGTACGTTCAATAGCCATGTTTACCTCTGTAAATTGTTCTGTTGCCCTGAATAGGTGTGGCGCGGATTATAAAGAGCAACGCAGGCGTTGCCTATGGATGAAGGTAACATTTTTTTAAAATGAGACTAGTTTTAGCAACACTATTCACCAAACTCGCCATTTGCGCAGTTATTGCACAGTAAACTGCACTGTCGCAACCTGTCCCGTATCATCCATAACCAATAACTGATATTCACCAGCTTTATCAAGCCGCAGATTCAATAAACTCGTATGCATCGTTAACGGCTCGCCATTTAAAAACCACCAGCGCTCCCCTTCTCCGCCACTGCTTTGCAACGGCAGCAGCGCAAATGCTTGTCCCGGAACACGCTTGATCACGGCACCTTCCCGCACGCCGCTTAGTAACAGCGGTGGCGGTGCGTTGTCATCGCGCGGTGGACAACGGGGATCGGTGGCAGGCAAGCGCGCAACGCGACGTTCACTGGCGGGCAACCAGGGTTCCAGCGGTCGCGGCCAGACAATCCAGGTTTTCTGCTGGGCATACGGGCAATCCGCCGCCACTCTGCGTCCTGCACTGTTTAACCACAGCGGAAAGCGAATGCCGTGCCCCCCTTCCTGCTCCGGCATCAGCAGCGTTGGCGGCTGACTGCCATCCAGCAACCACGTTGCCAGACGGCGGCGACAATTACTGTCTCCCTCTGGCAGGCTCTGCCCCCCAGGCCAGCAGATGATGCCGCTGCTTACGGAAGCGGGACGCGGATCGCGCGGCAGGCGGGATTGTTCTATTGCCGAGCGCGGTTGCAGCAGGTTGTTAACCTGATTCAACAGCGGCACTGCGCTGGCGAAACCAAACTGACCGGCAACAGGTGTACCGTCCGGCCGCCCGGTCCAGATGCCGATCACATAGCGGGCATTAATACCTATCGCCCATGCATCGCGGTAGCCATAGCTGGTACCTGTTTTCCATGCCAGCGGCACCACCTGCGGCAACGCTTCATCCGTTACCGGCTGCGCTTCGCCAGCCAGAATACGGCGGATGATCCACGCTGCGCCCGGCGACATCAACCGGCGTTCTTCCAGCGGAGCATCGGGCGTCATACGTAATCTTCCCGCATTGCCGTGGCGGGCAAAGGCGCTGTAGGCAGCAGCGATGTCCTCCAACCGAGCCCCTGCGCCACCGAGGATCAACGCCAGATTGGGTTCCGCACCGGCAGGCAGCATCAACGGCAGACCGGCATTACGCAGGTTAGCGGCAAAGGTTTTCGGACCATAGGCTTCCAGCACTTGCACCGCAGGCAGATTCAGCGATCTTACCAGCGCTTCGTTCATACTCACCGGGCCATGAAAACCGCTGTCGAAGTTACCAGGGCGATAATCTCCCACCTGGCGCGGAACATCCTGCAATAACGAGGCCGGATGAATCAGACCTTCATCAAGCGCCAGGCCATAAATAAAGGGTTTTAATACCGACCCCGGCGAACGGACAGCGCTGACCATATCGACATGGCTAAAACGGCTGTCATCATTAATATCCACCGATCCGACCCAGCCACGCACCTTCATGTTGGTGTGATCAACAACGATTATCGCCAGCGAACTGCGCAGCGGTAAACGCGACTTTACGCCCAGTGCCATCTCTTCCAGTTGCCTTTGCAGGCTGGCATCAAGCGTGGTAGTTACCTTCAACGCTTTACTGGATGCCAGCATGCGCCGGGCAAATAACGGTGCCAGTTGCGGCATCTGCCGCGGAGCCAACCACACAGGTTCTTCGCGTGACTCTTTCACCTGCGAGGCAGGCCACACTTTTTGCGCCACCATGCGATCCAGTACTTTGTCACGCGCCGCCTGTGCGCGTTGCGGCCAGCGATCCGGCCGTAAACGGCTGGGTGCCTGCGGCAAAACGGCCAACAGCGCCGCTTCGGAATAGCTGAGTTTCGCCGGTGATTTACCCAGATAAGTCCAGCTAGCCGCACCAACCCCCTGTAACGTGCCGCCAAACGGCGCGCGATTAAGATACAGAGTGAGGATCTCGCGTTTGGAAAGGTGCCACTCCAGTTGCATCGCACGCCATAGCTGGCGGATTTTGCCGCCAAAGGTACGCGGGTGCGGATCCAGCAACCTTGCGACCTGCATGGTCAGCGTGCTGCCGCCAGATACCACGCGCCCGGCACGCAAATCCTGCCAGGCGGCCCGCAAAACGGAAAACGGATTAACGCCGGGATGCGCCCAGAACCAGCGATCTTCATACTGAATGAGCGCCTGTAAATAGTGCGGCGAAACATCTTCGATGGTCACCGGATAGCGCCAGATGCCTTCCGCGTCGGCAAAACGCCATAACGGCGTCCCCTCTTGCGCGACCACCACCCGTGCCGGAGCGACTTCATTCAGCGGCAACGGCCAGATTCTGTCCGCAGCAATAACGCCGAGAATCAGCAGCAACAGCCCTCCCGCCAGCCAGCGCCAGCGGGTATGTAACAGAGGCTTTTTCACGTTACGGGACAATAATCATCGGGCTGCGGGTCGTGCCGGTTGCCCGCCACTGCGGAACGTACATTGATTCCACTTGTGGCGCTGGCACCTGATACGTTCCCGGCGTTACCGCCCGCGCCAGATAGACCAGCGTCACCGGTTGGCCTTCGCTCACCGACACGGCAGCCACGAAGCGATCGTCGCGGAACTCCATATGCTGAATGTCAGCTTGCTGCATCCGGTTAAGCAGTTCCTGTACTTCGCTACCGCTATCCTGGAGGCTGGCGCTGCTGCTCGCTAAGTTCTGGTTTTCCAGCTCCAGACCGGCAGGCAATAAATCCACCACCAGCGCATCAGGGACATTCTGGCTGGCGCTCACCTCCAGCCAGACCAGTACCAGCTCGCCGCTTTTCAGTGATGAGAGCGATTTACTCCGTCCGTCGGTGCCCAGCACCGTGCGTTCAATGTGCAGCACGTTGTCAGAAGGCGCAGGCGCCTGCATCGGGTACCCGCTACTGTCCAGACGCAGCCATAACGGTGAGCTACCGCTGTTGGTCACCTGCAATGCCGCCAGTTGATCGGCATCGAGGTTGCGGGTTTGCGATTTATCACCACTGAGCGCCGCCGTCTCCAGCGAAGTTTGCGCCTGCCACGCCCCGGAGGCATTTTGCAGATTACGTCCGGCCATGAATAAGGCATTGCTTTCCTGCGTGGATAACCAACGCTTCCCGTAAGCCTGTTCCGAGAGCGTCGTCAGCAGTCGCGTCTTCTCCTGTTCCAGCAACGTATTCTCTTCCAGCAATGCCAGCATCAGCGCGTTATCGCGCAGCTCGCTGCCATAATCCGCCAGCCAGCGATTATCTTTCGCACGCGGAGTTTTCAATGCCTGCGCCAGCGCCTGTTCGCTACGCTGCGCATCGCCCATCAGTTTTAACGCCACGCCCAACTGCATCAGCGGTAACCCTGCTTTGGCCTGGTCGTGACGCTGCCAGATTTCACGCAGCGCACCCAGCGGCGCTTTTTGCTGACGCGCCAGTACCAGCCCGGCATAGCTTTGCACTGCAAATTTTGTTGCTGGAAGATCGTCGCTATAGCGCACCGCCATCGTTGCAGGGTCCTGCAAATAACGCAGCAAGCGGTTGTTCGCGTTGTTCAGCGCCTCCGCCGGAACGCTGTATCCTTGCGCCGAGGCGCTAACCAGAAAATCGGTGACATACGCCGTCAGCCAGTACTCTTCCGGCCCGCTCTTATCCCACAGCGAGAAGCCACCATCGTCGCGCTGCATCTGCAGCAATCTGGAGATACCGATATCCACCGCTGCGCGACGCTGCTCGTCGCCGTTGCCCTTAATACCGAGCGCTTTAAGCTGCGCGGCATTGGTATAAAGCGAGGGGAATAGCCCACTGGTGGTTTGTTCAAGGCAACCATACGGCCAGGCTTTTAGCTCTTGAATATAGCGCGCGATATTCAGTGGCGGTTTGCCGCTCAACAGCAGTCGCCCCTGAAGCGTCGTTGGTGAAATGCCTGCCAGATGTTGTTCCGGCGCATGCCAGCTCTCGCCAGGTTTGAGCATCGCGCCGCTGTTGACCGTTTGTGCAGCAAATGGCGGACGCACACCGATTTTCCACTGCTTCTGTAACGGGGCAAAGGTTTCGCCCGGTAGCGTCAGCCCGCTGATTTGCGCGTTAATTTCGCCGTCGCCAAACCCGTCCAGAGCCCTCACCGGAATGAATAGCGTGGTGCGCTCACCCGCCGGCAATGTGAGCGGCTCCGGGGATTGACTTTCCAGCGCCAGTAATCCCCCGGCACTGAGGGCAACATTGAGCGTTTGCGGCCGATCAGTCAGGTTGGTGATATCCAGCGTCAGGCGCGAGGTGTCACCGCTGCCGAGGAAGCGCGGCGTGTTCAGTTCAGCTATCACTGGCGCGGCCACCACCACTTTGCTTTCGCTGCTGCCAAAATCCTCTGCCGTCCACGCCTGCGCCATTACCCGCAACTCACCGTTGAAATCGCCAATCGGTAACGTCACCGTACCTTCGCCGTTTTCATCCAGATGTACCGGCTGTGCCTGCTGGGCAATGATAGTGACGTGATTGACCGGCGGTTTTCCACCGCGATTCATTTCGTCGCCATCGCCGCCGAAGCGCAGCGCGGCAAGACGCCCTTGCCCTTCAATCACCTGGCCGTAAATATCATAGATATCCGCGCCGTAGCGTTTCTGCCCGAAAAAGGCCTGCCACGGATCCGGCGTTACATAGTCGGTAATATTCAGCACGCCGCTATCTACGGCGGAAAGCAGCACATTCACCTGTTTCGGGGTTGTGCCGTTTTTCACCGTCGCCTTCACTTTGACGGTCAGCGGCTGGTTGGGACGCATTTTTGGTGGCGCATCCAGCGCAATGTCGAGTCGGCGGTTTTCATCGCCCATCGGTAAGTGCAGCAAACCGACCGCGCGTTTTGGCGTGGCGGATTTCGATTTATCGCCAGGACGGATCACCAGCGTGCTGAGGTAGAGATCGTGACGCTGCCATTTTTGATCGAGCGGAATACTTAGATCGAGGCCGTCGACCGGCACATCAATCTCTTTCCACCACAGCGGACCTTCGCTAGATTCGATCATCGCGTAACCTTTACCTGCGGCTGGCGCGGCGATGTGCAATTTCACGGTGTCGCCCGGTTTATAACCTGGTTTATCCAGCTTCATAGTGACGCGGTCAGGCCGCGAGGCCCCCGCACCGTCGCTATTGTCCTGCCAGCTATAACCGGCCCAGAAACGTACGCTGCTGACGGTGTCGTTTGGCCCTTTCACTTCCAGGCGGTAAGAACCCCAGTCCACCGGGAAACTCACCTTGCCGGTTTCATCTGCCGCAAGGTTAAGGCTCTGCTCAACTTCCACCAGATCTTTCTGGTTAAACTGCGACTGCCAGCCTTCGCTTTCCGACCAGTTCCAGAAATAGTCGCGCCGTTCGCGGATCAGGCGCACCTGCAAATCATTAACCGCCTTTTTCGTCCCGGCAGCATCAGCATAGACAATATCGAACGCCGCGTTGCTTCCTTCATCGACAATCGGCTGATTGACAGTAGTGTCGGTGCGGTAATCATAAACGGCTTTAGCGGCAAATTGCGGACGGATCCCCGGCAGCGATGACGCAGGCCAGATGGCCTGTTCCGCGCGGCGCGTAACCGGGCGTCCGCCCGATTCCAGCAGGCTGGCTTGCAAAATCACCTGTAACGGCGAGTGCGTCTCTTGCCACTGGCTGGGCGCACTGACCACGCCCTGACCTTCGTTATCCAGCGTCAGATGTACTTCATCCAGGCTGTGACTAAGGTTCTCTTCCGCAATATCACCGAACTGGAAACCAGGCAGCGCGGCTACCGCTTCGCGCAGAGGACGCAGGAACAGTTGCCCCTGCAATGTATTGCCGCTGGCGGGTGCGCCATAGAGGTAGTGACCATTAACGTTGAACACCACATCTGCGGCCGGATCTACCGGCATCGGCTGCGGCGTAATGTTCAGCGCCATGCGCTCCGGCATAAAATCTTCAACGTGGAAACCCCACTCGCGCGGCAGGTTATCGCCGGTGTTGGCGCGGATATGCCACATTCCCGTTTGCGCGCTAGTATCCAGCGAATAAGTAAAATGATACAGGCCATTTTGCGGCTGGCTGACCACTGTGCGTACCACCTGGCCGTCCGGTTTGATCACTTCGAGTTTGACCGGCTGCTCCGCCAGAGGTTTACCGTCGCTGTCGCGTAGCAGGCCATTTAGGATCACCGTTTCACCTGGGCGATAAAGATCGCGCGGGCCAAACATAAAGAACTGTTTACTGTAGCCCGGCTCGCCCGCAATGGCGAACTCAGCCAGATCCAGCGCCGGTAATTTCAGATCCAGCAGCGTGGTTTCACCCTCTTTGCGCGCCAGCACCAGCGCGGCTTCTTTATCGGTGTTCAGGGTAGCGTGCCCATCAGCATCGCTGGTCGCCTGCGCCAGGGTTTGTCCCTTCTCATTCAACAGTGAGACGTCAATGCCGGAGAGCGCGGCGCCGTTTTCCAGCCCTTGGGTGAAAATATCCAGCCGGTTATGGTAACGGTGCGCAGAGAGGCCGATATTACTGAGGGTAAACAGCGTGGCGGCATTGCTGTAGTTGTAATGCCCGGCCTGATTCATCACTGCGACATAGACGCCGGTCTGCTGCAACGGCTGGATACCGCTTAACGGCAACAGCAGTTTTTCCCGAATGTTGCGCGCCGGATTGAGGTCAAAACGGCCGGTGTACACCAGATCGGCCATTTTTAATAAGGTGTCCGACTCCCAGTTCGAAAGCGAGCTGCGATACTCCCACTGGATGATAAACGCCGCCAGCGACTCCGGCTTCACGCGATAAAAGTTAACATCAACATTATTGACGTTTAGCGCCATGACGGGCAGCCCCTCAACGACTTTACCCGGTAGCAGCGAACCCCGGCTGGCAAAACCGACGCTTGGCTGAACATCGCGCGTGGCGATGGTCTTCTCATAATTGATGCCGAAGGTGGCTTTATTCAGCGCCACCAGCCCACGATCGACCGATACCAGCAGTTCGCGATTCGGCTCCAGGTGCCGCAGACGCAGCTCTTTCAGATTGGGCGCCAGCTCCCATGCGCCATCCACCTTGCCGCTCTTTTTATCCACCAGATGCACGGTAGAGGCAAAATTCTGCGCAGGATCGAGCGGAACCGAGAAAGTAAGCACCAGCGTGGCGGCGCCGTCCAGTTGTACTTCAGACGCATCCAGCAGCGCCAGCGGCTTGCCTTCACTGCGGGCAGCAAGCTGAGCCAGCTTCTCTTTGTCCGGCGCGGCAGGGGATGTTTTTTGCTCCGCGCTGGCAGCAGAGGCGGCAGGTGTGCTGGCCGCTTTCGGTTTATCGTTGTTATCGCAGCCAGCAAGCGTAAGGGTGGTCAGCAGCGCTGCAGTCAGCGCCGCAATACGTAGCGGTTTCATTCGTTATCCCTGGTTCATTAACCTAGTGAAAGAGGCCCTTCTAGTATTATGCGCAGCAGCATGAATTACAAAATCTCTGATGAATTCTGGAAAGCGCCTCGCAAAGGCGGCTACCTCATCACGTTGGCACTGTTACAGGGAGCACAGGTCGTAACGTAACATGTTACGTTACGAAAAAGCGCTCCGGGCGTTTACCCTGAACCGCACGGTGCCGACTGTGCCGACTATGCAACATGCCAAAGCGATTCTCGATGAGATGAGTGAGGCGCACCGTGACTACTGGCCTGCGCTGCAAAAAGCGTGGAAAAATGGTAAAGCGGTATAAAAATACCGAGTTGGCTCGCGGGTTTAGCGAAGGTGGCTTGTCTGGTGATGAAAAAACGTTAACAATTCAGAGTAATTATTGATGACACGGAGAGCCCCATGTCCACTTCATTTTTCGTCGCGGCCGACTGGCTGATAGAGCATAGTGATGATCCTGAAATCCAGTTGATCGATGCCCGCATGGCACCAGTGGGTCAGGAACATCGCGATATGCGCGCGGAGTACCGTGACGGGCATCTTCCCGGCGCGGTTTTTTTTGATATCGAAGCCCTTTCCGACCACAGCACGTCCTTACCACACATGCTGACGCGGCCGGAAGCGTTCGCCGTAGCGATGCGTGAGCTGGGAATCAGCCAGGATAAACACCTGGTGGTGTACGACGAAGGCACACTGTTCTCCGCGCCCCGCGCATGGTGGATGCTGCGCAATTACGGCGTGGAGAATGTCTCGATTCTCGCGGGCGGTCTGGCCGGCTGGCAGCGCGACGCTCTGCCGTTGCAGAAAGGCGAGGTGCCGCTGCCGGAATCCGACTTTAACGCCAACTTCGATCCGTCCGTGGTGAAAAAGCTGACCGATGTGTTGCTGGCAAGCCACGAAGGCACCGCGCAGATTGTCGATGCGCGCCCTGCCCCGCGTTTTTCCGGCGAAGTCGATGAGCCGCGTCCGGGCCTGAAGCGCGGGCATATTCCCGGCGCACTGAACGTGCCGTGGGTTGATCTGGTGGTCGATGGCGAACTGAGAACCACCAACGAATTGGCCGCCATTTTCCGCCGCCAGGGGGTTGACCTGAACCAGCCGATTATTGCCAGTTGCGGCTCAGGCGTCACAGCGTCCGTGGTGATCCTCGCGCTTGCGACACTGGGCGCGGAGAACGTGACGCTGTATGACGGCTCCTGGAGTGAATGGGGCGCGCGCGACGATTTGCCCGTCGAACCGGCCTGAATGGACAACCGCCTTGCTGACGCGCGGGCATCACTGACCCGCGCGAAATGAAGAAACGGTAAACTTTGCTGCCGAAGCGGTGGGATTACGTCGTTTGAGTCGAATCTTGTGCTGTTGATGGATCTGTTACTGCTGGAAGCGACACAGTGAACGGGCGGTACATTTTGTACCGCTTGCTCATCAGATAATGCGGTTGTTTTTGAAATCGCGCAGGAAGCTGCCCCAGCGCCGTTCATAGAACGGCGTAATATGCGCCAGCATAAAGTGGCTGATGCCTTTCTCGCCCTCCACCACCTGGCAAATATCAATCGGTTCATCCCCTGGAAGCGTATCTGTCGCGACGCTGCCCGCAGCATGGATGATCTCTTCGATATCCCCTTCAGCTTCAATGCCAATCAGCAGGTTAGGTTGCTCGTCAGTCTTCTCTTTAATCGAGCAGAGAAACGCGCGTTTAACGGTTCCGATGCTTTTAAACAGCGTGGTCAGTGAATCGACCATTTGCGCAGGCGGTTCAGCCACTTCGGAAAGCAGCAGCGCCGTGCCGCCTTCCAGCACTTCCTGCTGGCTGAGAGGACTACTTTCTGTGCCCACTAAATGGCTTAATTCGCGCGGCGTGAACTCTTTGCCTGTAGGTAATTTGGCGTTGAGAAATAGCGTCTCTCCCAGCGTCATTTCAAACAGCGTACGCGCAGGCATGACCACAAATGCCTGCTCTTCGCTAACGGCCTGCTGTAAGGCTTCCAGCGAGCTAAAGAACGGAATGACCGAGTTACCGTCATCTTTTTCCCAGTGCTGCAAATCCAGCGCGCTGTCTTCGACAATCGCTTCACCTTCCGCCACCGTGCCCGGCACCCAGACAGTGGATTCCAGCAGCGTACGGAAAAAAGCAGGGCGGTAAGCTGGCTCGGTCGCGGCCTGTTCCAGCAGTGTTTCTAATTCGTTTTTACTTTCGGACATAGGTTCTCTGATTCGCTTTATTGCCGGATGGCGCTTCGCTTATCCGGCCTGCAAAATGCACGGACTAAGTAGGCCGGATAAGGCGTAGCCGCCATCCGGCACAACCATGACACTTACCCGGCGGTCAACAAATTCGCGATAGTGCGCACGCCAAGCCCGGTAGCACCAGCCGCCCACTGTTCCACTGCCGCCTTGCGGTAGGTGGCAGAACAGTCGATATGCAACCAGCCCTGCTGGTAGTTTTCGACAAAGTGCGACAAGAACCCGGCTGCTGTACTTGCCCCGGCAGGGAAAGAGCCGCTGGCAGTGTTGTTCAACTCTGCAAAGTTGGACGGCAGCTGATTGCGGTGGAACTCGGCCAGCGGCAGACGCCAGAACGGTTCATTTTCCGCCGTCGCACTGTTAAGCAGGCGGCCAGCCAGCGCATCGTCAAAGCTGAACAGAGCGTGGTAATCGTTACCCAGCGCGGTTTTCGCCGCACCAGTCAGCGTTGCAGCATCAATGATAAACTGCGGTTTTTGCGCAGACGCATCAATCAGGCCATCCGCCAGCACCAGACGCCCTTCAGCATCGGTGTTCATGATTTCTACGGTTTTGCCGTTGCGATAATGAATAATATCGCCCAGTTTAAAGGCGTTACCGCTGATCAGGTTGTCGGCGCAGCAGAGGTACAATTTGACGCGTTTATCCAGCCCGCGCGTGATGGCGAACGCCAGCGCACCGGTCACCAGAGCCGCACCGCCCATATCAGATTTCATTGAATCCATCGATGAGGTTGGTTTGATGCTGTAACCGCCTGAGTCAAAGGTGATGCCTTTGCCCACCAGCGCAGCATACACCGGCGCATCCGGGTTGCCCGTCGGGTTATAGTCCAGCGCCAACAATACCGGCTGGCGCTCAGAACCACGGCCAACGGTGTGCAAGCCAAGGTAGTTCTGCTCACGCAGATCTTCGCCTTTAGTGATGCGGTAAGAGACGTTTTCACCACCCACGCTATGCAGCAGATCGACCGCGCGCTGCGCCAGTTGTTCCGGGCCTAATTCTTCTGCCGGTGCGTTGATGATGTCGCGTACCCAGTCGATGGTTTGCAGGCGGTTATCCAGCTCTTTTTGCCCGGCTTCGTCCAGTTGCGCCCACTCCACCTTACGCGTGCCTTTCGGCCCTTTGTAACCGGCCCAGAACGCCCAGCTACGATCCGCGTCCCAGCCTTCACCGCTCAGCGCAACATGTTTAATGCCCAGGCCGTCGATTTTGCGCGCGGCACGCTGAATCAAACCTAAATCATCTTTTCCGTTCAGATGCAGATCGATGCCGTCGTTATTGATACTCCAGGAGGCTTTTTCACCCCAACGCGCATCCGCGCTTTGCGTGGTGAGTGTCACTTTCATAGCTTCTGTCATTATATTTATCCTTATCGGCAGACACCGGATGGCAACGTTGCCTTTTCCGGCCTACGTATGCATGAAAACGGGCCGCCCGAAGGCAGCCCGTGAGATGATTATGATGCTTCGTCTAACCAGACTAGCAGAATCGCTTCGAGAATTTTTTCATTCGATGCGTTCGGATCGTCGTCGAACTCTTCCAGCTCGCAGATCCATTGATGCATATCGGTGAAACGTACAGTTTTCGGGTCCACATCCGGGCGGCTATCGTACAGCGCCTCGCCGATTTCACGGCTGTCGGTCCATTTCAGTCCCATATCAGTGCTCCCGCGCGTGGTTAATGGTGTAACGCGGGATCTCAACCACCAGATCTTCATCGGTGACGCGCGCCTGGCAGCTTAAACGGCTGTCCGGCTCCAGACCCCAGGCTTTATCCAGCATGTCGTCTTCGTCTTCACTGCTTTCCGGCAAAGAGTCAAACCCTTCACGCACGAGGCAGTGGCAGGTGGTGCAGGCACATGATTTTTCGCAGGCATGCTCAATCTCAATACCGCCGCGCAGGGCAACATCAAGAATGGTTTCACCGCTCTTCGCTTCCAGAACTGCGCCATCCGGACAGAGATCCTGATGAGGCAGAAAAACAATTTTAGGCATATTAAACCTCGTCGACGGAATGGCCTTTCAGCGCAGTACGCACGGACTGATCCATACGGCGCGCGGCGAATTCCTGGGTTTGTTTATCTACGTTTTTAATAGCTTGTTCTATCGCTTCGGTATCATCGCCGTCTGCAACGCTGCGCAATTGCGCAACAGCCTCGTCGATAACCTCGCGCTCTGCGGCGCTTAACAGCACGGCATCAGCGGCGAGCGCGCCAGTCAAACTTTCCAGCACGCGTGCGGCTTCCACTTTCTGCTCCGCCAGCATGCGCGCTTTCACGTCCTGCTCGGCGAAACTCATGGAGTCCTTAATCATATTGGCGATTTCGCCATCGGTCAGGCCGTAGGACGGTTTCACCTGAATAGACGCTTCCACGCCGGTGGATTTCTCCATCGCCGTGACGCTCAGCAGACCGTCGGCATCCACCTGGAAGGTGACACGAATATGCGCGCCGCCCGCCGGTAACGCCGGAATGCCACGCAGGGAAAAACGCGCCAGCGAACGGCAATCCGCCACCAGCTCCCGCTCGCCCTGCATCACATGGATAGACATTGCGGTCTGGCCATCTTTAAAGGTCGTGAACTCCTGGGCGCGGGCCACCGGAATCGTGGTGTTACGCGGAATAACTTTTTCCACCAGTCCACCCATGGTTTCCAGCCCCAGCGACAGCGGGATGACATCCAGTAGCAGCATTTCGTTGTCCGGCTTGTTGCCGACCAGTATATCCGCCTGGATCGCCGCGCCAATCGCCACCACTTTATCCGGGTCGATGGAGGTTAGCGGCGGGCGACCGAAAAATTCCCCCACGCGCTCACGCACCAGCGGTACGCGGGTAGAACCTCCCACCATCACAACTTCCAGCACATCCTGCGCTTCCACGTCCGCATCTTTCAGCGCGCGACGACAGGAGAGCAGCGTGCGTTTGACAAGCGTTGAGATCATCTCTTCAAACTGTGCGCGAGTTACCACGCCCTGCCAGCCAGCCACATCAACTGTCGTGCTGTCGGCATCGCTCAGCGCAATCTTGGCGGCAATCGCCGCATCCAAAAGTTCCCGTTGCTGACGCGCATCGCTGCGATCGGTAATGCCCGCCTGTTCACTGATGTAATCTGCCAACAGGTGGTCAAAATCGTCGCCGCCGAGCGCGGAATCACCGCCGGTTGCCAACACTTCGAACACACCGCGGCTCAGACGCAGAATAGAGATATCGAAAGTGCCGCCGCCAAGATCGTAAACGGCGATAACACCTTCTTTGCCGGAATCCAGACCGTAGGCAATCGCCGCCGCGGTCGGCTCATTGAGCAGACGCAGAACATGCAACCCGGCTAAACGCGCAGCATCTTTGGTGCCCTGACGCTGCGCATCGTCGAAATAGGCCGGAACGGTAATCACCACGCCATCCAGCGCGCCGGAGAGCGTCTCCTGCGCGCGGGTAGCCAGCGTTTTCAGGATATCGGCAGAGACGCGAATCGGGTTGACCACGCCGCCGCGCGTCACAATCATTGGCAGGCCGTTTTCGCTGGCCTGGAATTGCCACGGCAGATGCGGGTAACGCGCCTGAATATCCGCCAGACTTCGGCCCATCAGGCGTTTTACGGAGCTGATGGTATTGACCGAATCCAGCGCCGCATTGGCGCGCGCATCGTAACCGACAACGTGGCTGTCAGCCTGGTAATTAACCACTGAAGGGAGTAAATGACGTCCGCCGCTGTCGGCCAGCGTTTCCGCCTGGCCGCTACGCACGGTAGCAACCAGTGAATTTGTGGTGCCGAGATCGATGCCCGCCGCCAGACGACGCTGATGCGGCGCGACGCTCAGACCCGGCTCACTGATTTGTAATAAGGCCATTATGTGCTTCCAAAAAAATTAAAAACCGAGCAGTTTTTCTTCGAGTTGTTCTGTTGCGCTGCGCAGTTTATCGAGAAAACGCAGTTTACGCACGGTATCCGCCGCTACGTCCCACGCCTGATTGTCGAGTTGTTCCACCATCTGCTGGTGGCGGGCGTCGTTCATCCCTTTTACCCGCTTCTGGAACGTCTCCAGCCGGGCGCTATCTTCCGCACGCTCAATCTCATCCAGCTCTTCACGCAGCTCAAGCTGCTCCATTAAAAAGGCGGTGTCGCGAACGGTATGCTGCTCAGAGGCTAAATCGAAGCCATGCAGCGACAGCAGATATTCCGCGCGGGAGAGAGGATTGCGCAGGGTTTGCCACGCCTGATTAATGGTAGCGGATTGCTGTACCGCAGCCAGTTGTTCCGCCTGCGGGCGGCTGGCAAAGCGATCGGGGTGGAACTGCCGTTGCAGATCCTGGAAACGTGTCGCCAGCGCCTGAACGTCAAGCGGATATTGGGCCGGCAACCCAAAGAGGGTAAAGTAATCCATAACAATTCCGGGTGTGCAATCGAAGCAAACCCCACGCGCAGCATGCTGCGGTGGGGTCAATGGGTAGGCGATCAGACGTTGAAGCTTTCGCCGCAACCGCACTCGTCTTTGACGTTAGGGTTGGTAAATTTAAACCCTTCGTTCAGGCCTTCTTTGACAAAGTCCAGTTGAGTGCCGTCGAGGAATTGCAGGCTTTTGCCGTCAACCACTACCTTCACGCCTTTGTCTTCGAACACCGTATCTTCTTCGGTCGGCGCGTCAACAAACTCCAGCACGTAGGCCATACCAGAACAACCGGAGGTTCTGACCCCCAGACGCAGGCCAAACCCTTTGCCACGGTTGGCCAGGAAGGTATTTACTCGCGCGGCAGCACTGTCGCTCAGGCTAATGGACATGACAACAACCTCCTGCCTTATTTCGCTTCTTGTTTGCTTTTGTAGTCCGCAATCGCGGCTTTGATCGCATCTTCCGCCAGGATAGAGCAGTGGATTTTCACCGGCGGCAACTCCAGCTCTTCAGCGATATCGGTATTTTTGATCGCCTGCGCTTCGTCCAGAGACTTGCCTTTCACCCATTCGGTTACCAGCGAGCTGGAAGCGATCGCCGAGCCGCAACCGTAGGTTTTGAAACGCGCGTCTTCTATGATGCCTTTATCGTTAACTTTGATTTGCAGCTTCATGACGTCGCCACACGCTGGCGCGCCAACCATGCCGCTACCGACACTGTCGTCGCCGTTGTCAAACGAGCCAACATTGCGCGGATTTTCGTAGTGATCGATTACTTTTTCGCTATAAGCCATGATTAAATTCTCCTGTTTCCGCAACCGTTATTAGTGATGAGCCCATTCGATGGAGTTAATATCCACGCCCTGTTTGAACATTTCCCACAGCGGAGAGAGTTCGCGCAGACGGCCGATGGATTTACGCACCAGTTCGATGGTGTAGTCGATCTCTTCAACGGTGGTAAAACGACCTAAAGAGAAACGGATGGAGCTGTGCGCCAGCTCATCGCTCATACCCAGTGCACGCAGCACGTAGGACGGTTCCAGGCTTGCGGAAGTACAGGCAGAACCGGAAGAAACAGCCAGATCTTTCAGCGCCATGATCAGCGACTCGCCTTCAACGTAGTTAAAGCTGACGTTGAGGATGTTCGGTGCGCCGTGCTCAAGATCGCCGTTCAGGTAAACTTCTTCGATATCGTTGATGCCGTTCCACAGACGGCTACGCAGACCGCGCAGACGCTCCATTTCGCTCGCCATCTCTTCTTTGGCGATACGGTAAGCTTCGCCCATGCCGACGATCTGGTGAACAGGCAACGTACCGGAACGCATACCGCGCTCGTGACCGCCACCGTGCATCTGCGCTTCAATACGGATACGCGGTTTACGGCGTACGTACAGAGCGCCAATGCCTTTCGGCCCATAGATTTTATGGCCGGAGAAAGACATCAGATCGACTTTCAGCTGGCTTAAGTCGATCGGCAGTTTGCCCACGCTCTGAGTAGCATCAACGTGATAAACGATGCCGCGAGCACGGCACATTTCGCCGATGGTTGCGATATCCTGCACCACGCCGATTTCGTTGTTCACATGCATAATGGAGACGAGGATGGTGTCGTCACGCATCGCCGCTTCCAGCTCTTTCAGATCGATAATGCCGTTGCGTTGCGGGGCGAGGTAAGTCACTTCAAACCCTTCGCGCTCAAGCTGGCGACAGGTGTCCAGCACGGCTTTGTGTTCGGTTTTGCTGGTGATGATGTGCTTGCCTTTTTTCTGATAAAAGTTGGCAGCACCTTTGATCGCCAGGTTATCGGATTCGGTCGCGCCGGAGGTGAAGACGATTTCGCGCGGGTCAGCCCCCACCAGTTCAGCGATCTGGTTACGGGCGATATCTACCGCTTCTTCAGCTTGCCAGCCAAAACGGTGTGAACGGGAGGCTGGGTTACCAAAGGTCCCGTCCAGAGTGAGAAACTGCATCATTTTCTCGGCAACACGCGGATCCACCGGCGTAGTTGCGGAGTAATCGAGATAGATCGGTAATTTCATTGCTCTTTAAACTCCGTACATCGCTCTAATGCAAGGAATCAGGCAACCGGCTGGATGTACGACCGTGTTAACGGGGCACATATGATGTGCCCCGGCCCAATTCTGAATACTGTTTTTTTATTATGCGCGCAGTTTAACGTCGATAGCGTCTTGTACGCGGGTGGTGCGATGGGATTCAGTGCTGTGCTGACGATCGGACACATCGAGAATTTCCTGGTTATTGACCAGTTCACCCAGTGTGATGTTGTTGAGGAAACCGGTCAGACGGTCGCTCAGATCGCGCCACAGTGCATGGGTCAGACACTTATCACCACCCTGGCAGCCGCTTTTACCCTGGCAACGGGTTGCGTCTACCGATTCGTCAACGGCGCTGATCACTTCGCCCACGGCGATACTGCTCGCATCTTTGCCCAGCAGATAACCACCGCCAGGACCACGCACGCTGGACACCAGACCATTTTTGCGCAGACGGGAAAACAACTGCTCCAGGTAGGACAGGGAAATTCCCTGACGCTCAGAAATATCAGCCAACGGAACCGGGCCCGCTTCGGAGTTGAGTGCAACGTCCAGCATTGCGGTCACGGCATAACGCCCTTTCGATGTCAGTCTCATGTCTTACAAGCCTCAAACTCGCCCCTGCCCGGGGTATATTATTTAATATGTTAATGTTGCATAGCGGTTGCAAGTCTGACATTCCCGACTAATTTGGTCAACTATTTAGTTGACTAAATTAGTCAGGTATTTGGCTTTTCGTGCCCAACCTAAATGCCGGGTGCCGCGTTACCCTGTCCGGCCTACGGGCACGGGGCTTGTCGACTGATGAGTGCAGGCAAATCACGCTTTATGCTGCTGCTCAATGGAGGCCAGAATACCGCGCAGGATATTCAGTTCCTGGCTTTCCGGACGCGCACGAGTGAACAGACGGCGCAGCTTGTTCATCACTTGGCCTGGGTGGTTTTCGCGGATAAAACCGGTCGCCAGCAACGTCTTTTCCAGGTGCTCGTAAAAGCGTTCAAGATCGTCGACCAGCGGGTACGGCGTCTCTTCATGTTCTGCAGAAGATTCGCTCTCCTGCGTTCCCAGCCAGGCCATACGCACTTCATAAGCGATGACTTGCACCGCCATCGCCAGGTTCAGTGAACTGTATTCCGGGTTAGCGGCAATCGCCACATGATAATGGCACTTTTGCAGTTCTTCATTCGTCAGACCGACACGCTCGCGGCCGAACACCAGCGCCACCGGCGCGTGTTCTGCTTCAGCGACGCCTTTCAACCCGCATTCGCGCGGATCGAGCATCGGCCACGGCAGCGTACGTGAGCGCGCACTGGTGCCAACGACCAGGCTACAACCGGCCAGTGCTTCATCCAGCGTATCGACAATGCGCGCACTGCCGATAACATCGCTGGCACCGGCCGCCAGCGCGATGGCCTGTGAATCCGGTTTAACCAGCGGGTTAACCAGCCACAGATTCGTCAACCCCATTGTTTTCATTGCACGGGCAACAGAGCCCATGTTGCCGGTGTGGGAGGTTTCCACCAGTACGATTCGAATATTTTGCAGCATAGGTTTTCAACGGCTAAAGAATATTCGAGCATATTATCATAAACCGAAGACATATTCCGAATTGGCTGCTATCATGTGCGCCGTTTTCCCGTTCTTTAACATCCAGTGAGAGAGACCGATGCATCCGATGCTGAACATCGCCGTGCGTGCTGCGCGCAAGGCGGGTAATTTAATTGCCAAAAACTACGAAACGCCCGACGCCGTAGAAACCAGCCAGAAAGGCAGCAATGATTTCGTGACCAACGTTGATAAAGCTGCTGAAGCAGTGATTATTGATACCATCCGCAAATCTTACCCGCAACACACCATTATCACCGAAGAGAGTGGCGAGCACGAAGGCACTGACCAGGATGTGCAATGGGTTATCGATCCACTGGATGGCACCACCAACTTCATCAAACGTCTGCCGCACTTCGCGGTATCTATCGCCGTTCGTATTAAAGGCCGCACCGAAGTTGCGGTGGTTTACGATCCGATGCGTAACGAACTTTTCACTGCAACCCGTGGCCAGGGCGCACAGCTTAACGGCTACCGTCTGCGCGGCAGCAATGCGCGCGATCTGGATGGCACCATTCTGGCGACCGGTTTCCCGTTCAAAGCAAAACAGCACGCGACGACCTACATTAACGTTGTCGGCAAACTGTTTACCGAATGCGCGGACTTCCGCCGCACCGGTTCCGCTGCGCTGGATCTGGCCTATGTTGCCGCAGGCCGCGTTGATGGTTTCTTTGAAATCGCGCTGAAACCGTGGGATTTCGCCGCAGGGGATCTGCTGGTGCGTGAAGCAGGCGGCCTGGTCTGTGATTTCACCGGCGGCCACAACTACATGATGACCGGCAACATCGTTGCGGGTAACCCGCGTGTAGTAAAAGCCATGCTGGCCAACATGCGCGAAGAACTGAGCGACGCGCTGAAACGCTAAGATGTTTATTGCCCGATGGCGCTACGCTTATCGGGCCTACAGCTTGCGTACTCCGTCATAGTTCGTGCATGTCGCGTAAGCCGCCATCCGGTACTCTCAAAACGGCCGCAAACCGCCGCCCGGCGGTAACGCGCTGATCCACATCACCACCGCCGCACTTATCAACAACACGCCTCCCGCCAGTGCCAGCGTTGTCCAGCCCACCTGTCGCCATAATACCGGCGTCTGATGACCGCTGAGTTTTACCGCCAACTGACGAAAACCATGTACCAGCAGCGCCAGCGCACTGATGGTCAGTGACGTGCCAGCCGCCATCACCAACGCTGACACTACGCCCCAGGCAAAAACGCCAATTACTTTGCTGAACAGCAACACCATGATCGCGCCGGAGCACGGGCGCATTCCCATGGATAACACAATCATTAACCTGGCTCGCCAGTCTTCACCGCTTTGCAGTTGCGAAGAAGTCGGCAAATGCTGATGCCCGCAACCACAGCCGTCGTGATGCATATGATGCCGCGTAAATGCGCGAAACACCGTTTTTTGCCGCAGAGCAAATAGCTTTTTCAGCGCTCGCCAGCACAACATCAGCCCCAGCACGCCGACCAACAGGTAACTGCCCTTCTCCAGCCAGTAACCGCTTAAATGCAGTTGCCGTGCAGGTAACGCCAGGATGTTCAGCACCACCACCACTAACGTAACCGCCACCAACCCCTGTAACAGCGAGGAAGCCAGCGTCAGCATAATGCCGGAACGCAATTTAGAGGGGTGCGTAGCAAGCCAGGTGGCGATCACCACTTTACCGTGTCCGGGCCCCAGCGCATGCAATACGCCATAGACAAAGCTGAACAACAGTAGCGAACCGCCCGCTTTGGTCGGGTTCTCCGCCACCGCTTTCAGCAATGCGCTCATTTGCATATTCACATTGCGCTGCCAGACCACGCTTTTGATCATCACCTGCGGCCACGCCTGCCACAGCCAGAAACCGGCAATGAGTGCGCACAGCATAAACAGCAGCAGCGGCCACCATGCCAGCAGGCGGCGGGAACAGGGACGAACACCGGCTATCACTGACATGAGAGGGTCACCGTCTGCGCAAATTGTTTGCCTAATTCCATGTCTTCCTCCGGCGCATCGGCTTTGTCCAGCGACTGCGCATAATTCAGCACTTCTTCGCCGGGTTTAGGAGTATGAACGGCCAGCTTACAGGATTTCTGCAACTCTGCAGGCAGCGCCGCATCGCTCGCTTTGTCGTAACTCATATCGACAAAATAGGTGGGATCAAACGTAGAAAAAGTATATTGCTGGCCGCCAAGCTGCTGCGGCTCGGCGAGGGGCAGGATAAACGTCAGCACCGCCTGATGCCCTTCGCGCTCCATACCGTATTCCGTCGGACGGTTGAGGAATTTTACTTTCTGCCCGTTGTGCCAGACCTCAGTAAAATAGTGCTGACCAAGCACATTAGCCATCACTTCCGCCGCCAGTTTTTTCCACACCTCATCACCTGGCTGTGCATTGCCCGCATCATAAAGCAGATCCGCCGAGGTGATCTCATCCATCGTCCAGCGCATTTTCAGGCCGGAAAAATGTCCATTATCTGCTAACACTTGTGTTTTCAGCCGGATAAAACTATGTGGGTGCGCACTTACCGTAAACGATAAAAGTGCGAGAAACACGCCCGTGACGCATTGTTTAACTACTTGCATCTGTTCCTCACGTGAAAAATTCTGTGATGCTCTCCGGCAATCCTGAATGAAAGCGTCGCAGCTTCGCTATCGCTGAGCATACCTTTAACTACGCTTATCAAACACCCTAACTGGAATCTGACAGATGACTATTGTAATGACACCGCCATCTGCGCTCTCCAGTCCGCAGCGCCGCTGCCAGGTGCTGTTGATGCTCGCCCTGCCAGGGCAAAGCGTTAGCCTGGAACATATCAGCGCCGTGAATGGCGTTGATGATGCCGCAGCCCGGCAGGATATTAATGAGACCAACAGTGAAATCCAGCGCTACCATCGGATTTCCATCGTGCGTCAGTACAACGGCAGCTACCGGATTGAAGGCGCGCCCCTCGATCAGCGCTTATGCCTGCTGCACTGGCTGCGTCGCGCGCTGCGGCTGTGCCCGCAATTTATCACGCAACAGTTTACCCCGTTGTTAAAAACGGCGCTTAAACAACAGGGCATTGCCCGAACTCTGTATGATGACACCAATCTGCGCGCCTTAATTAACCTCTGCGCCCGCCGTTTACAGCGCTCGATTGAGTGCCGGGATATGCAGTTTCTCTGCCTCTATTTGCAGTATTGTCTGCTGCAAAACCATCACGGGCAGACGCCGGAATTTACTCCCGTGCAGCAAACCTGGGCGCAAATGCGCGCCGAATACCTGGTCGCGCACGATATTGTGCGCCACTGGCAGCGCCGGGTAGCGGCAGTACCGCAGGAAAATGAACACCTGTTTCTGTCGCTGCTCTTTATGCTGGTTCGCACGCCCGATCCGCTTCGTGACCAGCATCAGCAGGATCGCCGTCTGCAACAGGCGATTGCCCGCATGATTGCCCGTTTTCACCAGCTTGCCGGGTTACGTTTTAGCGATGAGCAAGGCTTAACCACGCAGCTTTATATTCATCTGGCGCAGGCGCTGGATCGCTGTCTGTTTGGCATCGGCATTGATAACAGCCTGCCGGAAGAGATCCATCGCCTCTATCCACGGCTGATGCGCACCACGCGTGAGGCATTACAGGAGCTGGAAGATGAATACGCGCTGCGCTTTAGCGATGAAGAAGCGGGGCTGGTCGCGGTGATTTTCGGCGCCTGGCTGATGCAGGCAACCGATCTGCATGAGAAGCAGGTGGTGTTGCTTACCGGCGATGACACGGCGTGCGAACAGCAGATTGAGCAGCAGCTACGCGAGTTAACGCTGCTGCCGCTGACCATCAACTACCTGCCGCTGGCGGAGTTTCGCAATGTGGGCGCACCAAAGGATGTGTCGTTAATCATCACCCCTTATACCACACCGCTGCCGCTCTTTTCCCCGCCGCTCATCCATGCCGTCGGGGCGCTGAGTTCGCAGCAACAACAGCATATTCGCACCATGCTGGAAGGTTAGCTGGCAACCGGCTGCTGAGCGGCCACTTTTGGTCGCAGGAACAACGCCGGGATTGCCAGCAGCGCCATCACAAAAAATAATCCCTGATGCAGGTATTCAAACAGGAAGCCTGCAAACATGGTCATCACGGCAATACTGCCGCCCATCGCCACGGCGGAATAGATCGCCTGCAAACGGATCACTTCGCTGCCCTTACGGGCGGAGATATAACGCATCCCGGCGAGATGGCAAACGGTAAAGGTTCCGCAGTGCAGGATTTGTGCGGCAATCAGCCACGGTAATTCAGTGGTCCAGCCCATCAAATTCCAGCGCACCAGGCCGCAGACGGCGGAAAGCAGCAACAGATCTCGGGCGCTAAAGCGGCGGAAAAGCCGGTTGCTGAGGGCGAAGATCACCACTTCGGCGACCACGCCTAACGACCAGAGGTAACCCACCGTCGAGGCGGAATAACCGACCGATTGCCAGTAAATCGCGCTGAAACCGTAGTAGGCGGCATGTGCGCCCTGCAACAACGACACACATGCCAGAAAACGCCAGTTTTGCACAAACAGCGCGCGCCAGGCTGACCAGCCAGCACCATCCTGATGGCGGCTTTCACCCTGCGGCAGAATAGAAGGTCGCAGCAGCATCCCCAACAGCATTGAGGCCGCGCCCAGCGTCAGCATCGCCAGAATCGCGCGATAATCATAGAGACTCACCAGCTTACCGGTCAACGCCGAGCCAATCACAAAGGCTACCGATCCCCATAACCTGACCCTGCCATAATCCATCGGGAACTGTTTTTGCCAGGTACCCGCCAGCGCGTCGGTGAGCGGCACTAACGGTGAGAAAAAGAGGTTGAAACCGACAATGATCACCGCCAGCCACGCAACATGGCTACCAGCATAAAACGCCAGCGCAAACAGCAGTGTTGCCAGCGCGAGCACACGCAATGCGGTGATTAAACGGGAAGGATCACTCACGCGCGGAGCAATCAACAGGCTCCCCAGAAAACGCGCCGCCAGACCTGCGCCAAGCAGCATGCCAATGATTTCCGGTGTCAGGCCTACGCCTTTAAGCCAAACGCTCCAGAAGGGTAAGAAAATACCGTAGCTAAAAAAGTAGGTGAAGTAAGCGAGCGCCAGCCAGCGCGTGGACTGCAAAACCATGATTTCCTCCTGAATGGTGGCGATAGTCTGGAGGCAAATGGCAAGGCTTGCAAGTAACAATCAGATAACACGCGCGTGCCGACGCAAGTTATTAACGGATATAGGAATCAAGTACGCTGAGCACAACATCGAGATCGGCCTCGCGCTTGATCTCATCGTTTTCATGGACAATGTGATCCGTCAAATGTCCTTTGATCACTTCACGCATCAAGCCGTTCACTGCACCTCGAATGGCGGCAATTTGCTGTAAGACCTGCGAGCATTCATGGGGCTCGTCGAGCATTTTTTTCAACGCCGCTACCTGCCCTTCAATTTTGCTGGCCCGCGCTTTCAGCTTTCGTTTATCCCGGATGGTATGCGACATACAGTCCTCTACTCATTCATGCGTAACGGTATCAGCATACCATGAATCAACTGGGGGGGAGTTTATTTCTACTGGGGGATAGTATTTTTTACTGGGGGGGAGTAGATTAAAGCGCACAAAATGTTATCGAGAATTATTCTCATGAACGACTTTATCCCTCTTTTTCAGCAAGGGAATGCCTGGTTTTTTATCCCCAGCGCGATACTGCTTGGCCTGGAACCGGGCCACTCAAAGACGATGATGGCAGCCTTTATCATTGCTATCAAAGGCACCGTAAAACAGGCGGTGATGCTGGGGTTGGCAGCCACGCTGTCGCATACAGCTGTCGTCTGGCTGATTGCGCTGGGCGGCATGTATCTCAGCGGAAAATTCACGGCGCAATCTGTGGAACCCTGGCTACAAATGGTCTCTGCGGTCATCATCATCGGTACCGCGGCATGGATGTTTTTACGCACCAGGCAGAGTGAGCACGCCTGGAAAAAGGATCATCGCCGCGGTCACGATCACCATCATCATCATTCTCACGATCATGACCATACGCATCACAGCCGCGGGCTAATCTTCCAACCTGTTCAGACCGTTAGTCTGGCGCAACCGGCCATTCAGTCGGTGCGTAAGGTGGTAAAAGAAGAGGAGTATCAGGATGCGCACGAACGGGCGCATGCCAGAGATATTGAGCGTCGCTTTCACGGGACGGAAGTGACCAATGGACAGATCCTGATGTTTGGTCTGACCGGTGGATTGATCCCCTGCCCGGCAGCGATCACCATTCTACTGATCTGTATTCAGCTCAAAGCGCTGACGCTGGGTGCCACGCTGGTCGTCTGTTTCAGCATCGGCCTTGCGCTGACGCTTGTTGCGGTCGGCGTCGGCGCAGCCTTTAGCGTACAGCAGGCGGCAAAACGCTGGTCCGGCTTCAACACAATCGCCCGTAAAGCCCCTTACTTCTCCAGCGCGCTGATTGCGCTGGTCGGAATGTATATGGGCATCCACGGTTACGCCAGCTTGCAATAAAGCGCGTTTGCCAATCGGCAGGCGTGAAAAAGGCCGCTCAATGCGGCCTTCTTGCTTGCAGATTTAATGCTTACGCGTAAACCGGGAAGCGCGCGCAGATATCCAGCACTTTCTGTTTGGTGCGCTCAATAACCGCTTCGTCATTGATGCTGTCCAGCACGTCACACATCCAGCCAGCCAGTTCTTTCACTTCCGCTTCTTTAAAACCGCGGCGAGTCACTGCCGGGCTGCCGATACGGATACCAGAGGTAACGAACGGGCTCTTCGGATCGTTCGGTACGCTGTTTTTGTTAACGGTGATGTTCGCACGGCCCAGCGCTGCATCAGCTTCTTTACCGGTCAGGTTTTTGTCCACCAGATCCAGCAGGAACAGGTGGTTTTCAGTACCGCCAGACACCACTTTGTAACCACGGTTCAGGAACACTTCCACCATCGCTTTGGCGTTTTTAGCGACCTGCTGCTGGTAAACTTTAAACTCTGGCTCCATTGCTTCTTTCAGCGCCACCGCTTTACCGGCGATCACGTGCATCAACGGGCCACCCTGCGCACTTGGGAAAACAGAGGAGTTCAGTTTTTTGTACAGCTCTTCGCTACCGCCTTTCGCCAGGATCAGGCCACCGCGCGGGCCAGCCAGGGTTTTGTGGGTGGTGGTGGTCACAACGTGCGCATGCGGAACCGGGTTCGGGTAAACACCTGCGGCGATCAGACCCGCAACGTGTGCCATGTCAACGAACAGGTAAGCACCGATGCTGTCGGCGATTTCACGCATTTTTGCCCAGTCAACGATACCTGAGTAAGCAGAGAAACCACCGATAATCATCTTCGGTTTGTGCTCTTTCGCCTGCTTCGCCATGTCTTCGTAGTCAATTTTACCGGACTCATCAATACCGTAAGGGATGATGTTGTACAGTTTGCCAGAGAAGTTAACCGGGGAGCCATGAGTCAGGTGACCGCCCTGCGCCAGGTTCATACCCAGAACGGTATCGCCCGGTTGCAGCAGCGCAGTGTAGACCGCAAAGTTCGCCTGCGAGCCGGAGTGCGGCTGCACGTTGGCGTAATCCGCGCCAAACAGCTCTTTTGCACGATCAATAGCCAACTGCTCAACAATATCCACGTATTCGCAACCGCCGTAGTAACGTTTGCCCGGATAGCCTTCAGCATATTTGTTCGTCAGCTGAGAACCCTGAGCCTGCATCACACGCGGGCTGGTGTAGTTTTCGGAGGCGATCAGTTCAATGTGCTCTTCCTGACGTACTTTCTCTTGCTCCATAGCCTGCCATAATTCGGCATCATAATCGGCAATGTTCATTTCACGTTTTAACATCCGCATCTCCTGACTCAGCTAACAAAACAACTCTTTTCGAAGGCCCAATTTGGGGAACGGCTCACAGTATAACTGATTAATAACCCGATAACAGGTCTTGACAAAGGTTTTTACGCAAACGTTTGGCTCCGCACCAGGCAAGGGTTTGAGCGATAATGCCATCCGGCGAGAAAACGGATTTCTTTTCAGGTTTGTGATGCAAGTTATTCACGTTCAAATCCCTTTACATTGTCGGCTCTTTACAAGCCTGTGCGCTGCGCCATAAGATACATTTAAAATACAATTTTAAAGATTAACCAAAAAAGGAAGCCCCATGCTCAACGCCCAAACCATCGCAACGGTAAAAGCCACCCTTCCCCTGCTGGCTGCGACCGGCCCTAAACTGACCGCCCATTTTTATGACCGCATGTTTACGCATAATCCGGAGCTGAAAGAGATCTTCAATATGAGCAATCAGCGCAACGGCGATCAGCGTGAAGCGCTGTTCAATGCTATTGCCGCGTATGCCAGCAATATTGATAATCTCGTCTCCCTGCTACCTGCGGTGGAAAAAATCGCCCAGAAACACACCAGTTTCCAGATCCAGCCAGAGCAGTACAACATCGTTGGCGCACATCTGCTGGCGACGCTGGATGAGATGTTCAGCCCGGGCGAGGAAGTACTGGATGCATGGGGAAAAGCCTACGGCGTGCTGGCGGGCGTCTTTATCAATCGCGAAGCGCAAATCTATAGTGAGCACGCAGAAAAAACCGGCGGCTGGCAAGGTACTCGTGCTTTCCGTCTGCGTGAAAAAATCCCGCAGAGCGCGTTGATCACCAGTTTTGAATTTGAACCTGTCGATGGCCTGCCGGTTGCGGATTATCAGCCGGGACAATATCTCGGCATCTGGCTGAAGCCGGAAGGTTTTGCTCACCAGGAGATTCGTCAGTACTCACTGACCCACCAGCCAAATGGCAAAACGTACCGCATCGCCGTGAAACGCGAAGCGGGCGGCCAGGTTTCCGAATGGCTGCACGACGAAGCAAAACCGGGCGATATCGTCCATCTGGCCGCGCCTGCCGGGGATTTCTTTATGGCTATTCCGGGCACTACACCGGTAACGCTGATTTCTGCCGGTGTCGGCCAGACGCCGATGCTGGCGATGCTGGATCATCTGGCCAAAACGCAGCATGGTGCGCAGGTTAACTGGTTCCACGCCGCGCTTGATGGTCAGGTTCATGCTTTTGCTGAGGAAGTCAGCCAGCTTGGCGCTTCACTCAACGACTTCTACCAGCATGTCTGGTACCAGCAGCCGCAGGCGGCCGATCGCGGTCGTTTTCACAGTGAAGGGTTAATGGATTTAACAGCGCTGGAAGGTAAGTTCAGCGACCCGGCGATGGAGTTTTATCTGTGTGGCCCGGTCGGGTTTATGCAGTTTGCCGCCCAACAGCTTGTGGCATTCGGCATTGCCAAAGAGAAGATTCACTACGAATGCTTTGGCCCGCATAAAGTGTTGTAAGTCAGTTTCCCTCACCCGCGGGGTGAGGGAAAAACATCAAATCGCGGCGTCGTCTTCTTCGCCCGTACGGATGCGCACCACGCGTGCCACGTCAAAGACAAAGATTTTACCGTCACCGATTTTGCCGGTTTGCGCCGTGCGGATAATGGTATCCACACAGGTATCAACGATATCGTCAGTCACCACGATTTCAATTTTCACTTTTGGCAGAAAGTCCACCATATACTCGGCACCGCGATAAAGCTCGGTGTGGCCTTTCTGACGACCAAAACCTTTCACTTCGGTCACCGTCATCCCGGTGATACCGACTTCCGCCAGCGCTTCGCGCACATCATCCAGTTTGAAAGGTTTAATAATCGCATCAATTTTTTTCATGGTTTTTCCTTACACGCCCTTACCAGCCTGCTGCATCGTAATCGGTTGTTCACAGTAGCATAATCATTTCGCCATTACTCTTTAAAGTCGTTGGCGTCCAGCTCATGTCGGGAGAGCAATTTGTAGAACTCGGTGCGGTTGCGCCCCGCCATACGGGCAGCATGTGTCACATTGCCTTTGGTGATTTGCAGCAGCTTGCGCAGGTAGTTGAGTTCAAATTGATTGCGCGCTTCAACAAAGGTCGGCAGTGCGGTGTTTTCACCCTCCAACGCCTGCTCAACCAGCGCGTCGCTGATCACCGGCGATGAGGTCAGCGCTACACATTGCTCAATCACGTTCACCAACTGGCGCACATTACCAGGCCAGGAAGCGGTCATTAAGCGCTTCATCGCATCGGTAGAAAAGGCGCGCACAAAGGGTTTATGCCGATCCGCAGCCTGGCGCAGCAGGTGATTGGCCAGCAGAGGAATATCTTCCGCGCGCTCGGCCAGCGCCGGCAGCTTGAGGCTCACCACATTCAGGCGATAGTAAAGATCTTCGCGGAATTCGCCACGCGCCATCGCTTTCGGCAAGTCCCGGTGCGTCGCCGAAATAATGCGTACATTAATATCAATATCGCGGTTGCTGCCGAGCGGACGTACTTTGCGCTCCTGCAATACACGCAACAGCTTGACTTGCAATGGGATCGGCATATCGCCAATCTCATCAAGAAACAGAGTGCCGCCCTCTGCGGCCTGGAACAGACCTTCACGGCTGCTGACCGCGCCGGTAAACGCGCCGCGCGCGTGACCAAATAGCTCCGACTCCAGCAACTGCTCCGGCAGTGCGCCACAGTTAATGGCGATAAATGCGCTTTTGCTGCGCGGGCTGGCATTGTGGATGGCCTGTGCCAGAACCTCTTTGCCGGTTCCGCTCTGGCCATTAATCAGCACGCTCACATCCGATTGCGCCACCATGCGCGCCTGCTCGAGCAGACGCAACATCAGCGGACTACGGGTCACAATGGTTTCGTGCCACTGATCGTCACTGGCGGAACCGCTATGTTCCAGTGCATCATCGATGGCTTTATACAGCGCATCTTTATCCACCGGCTTGGTCAGGAAACTGAAAACGCCCTGCTGGGTGGCGGCCACAGCATCAGGGATCGAACCGTGCGCCGTCAGGATAATCACCGGCATTCCCGGCTGCACGCGCTGGATCTCCGCAAAAAGCTGCATGCCATCCATCTCATCCATGCGCAAATCGCTGATCACCAGATCGACCTTTTCCCTCGCGAGAATGCGTAACCCTTCCTGTCCGCTTTCTGCGGTGACGACGCTGTAGCCTTCGCTGGTGAGGCGCAGCCCCAGCAGTTTCAGCAATCCAGGATCGTCGTCCACCAACAACAAGTGGGCAGGTTTACGGCTGGTCATGGTTTCACATCCTCCTGAGTCGCATCCGTTTTCGGCGTGTGAATATTATCGGGCAGATCGGTAGCGGCAGGTTTGCTGCGCGTGGAAAGACGGCGCTCAATATCGGTAAGGGTTTCCAGTTTGCGCGTGGTCGTTTCCAGTTGTTCACGCAGGAACTGCTGCTGCTGACGCAGACTATCCAGCTCGCTGTCAGTGGATTGCTGAAGTTTACCGTAGCGGCTGCGCTCATCGGCAAGCTGCAATTTCGAGGCTTCGCCGTCGCGCCAGAGCTGAAAGATCGGACGAACTTGTGCCGGGATAACCGGGCTCAGGGCGTCCAGCTTATCGTTATACTCCCGACGTTCCAGCGGCGAAATCTTCGCGCTGGAGAGCAAAATACCGCGCCGGAAAGTGGCCTGCCAGCTTTCATCGGACCATGAGCGCGCTTCTGAACGCGCTGTCGCTGGCGCTAAACGCTGGGCGCAATCCATACTCCGCAGCCAGTAGAGTGGGTTATTGTCAACGTCCGGTCCCGATAACGACCAGATATCCTCACAGTCCGTTGCCAGGAAATCCGCCAGTTGATGGTCAGGGAGTCTTACTTCCTGATCATCATGAATGGCGCTTTGCGGCTTCTGCGTCACGCAGCCCGCCAGTAACAGGCAGGGAAGCGTGCAAAGCCAGACGTTTTGCTGTGTCACCGCGTTAACCACGCGGGAAAAGAGATGCGACATACTCACCAGATATAGATTCATTAAATGGATTTTTCCAGCGTATTAAGCGGTAACTCAATACGGAAACAGACATCGGCTTTGCCGTCCGCCACCAATTGCAGCTCACCCTGCATACGGCGGAGGCAATCTCTGGCAATACTTAACCCTAATCCGCTTCCTTTCACCGCCCCTTTTCTTTGGTGGCTTCCCTGAAAGAAAGGTTCAAAAATCATCTCTCGTTCGCTTTCAGGGATCGGCGTACCAGTATTTGCCACCTCAATACAAAGCCGGTTATCGGCTGTAAAACTGCGCAGATAAATGGTACCGGATTCAGCACCATAGTGCACCGCGTTGGAGTAAAGATTATCCAGCACGCTCATCAACAGCATGGGTTCAGCCTGGCAGCTTGCTGCATCCAGCGCGATCTCGGTATGCATCATTTTAGCTCGTGCCGGTAAACTGTGAGCGGAGATCACCATATCAATCAACGGTTCCAGCGCCACTTGTTCCAGTTCGACAGCGCCATCCGCCAGTTTGCGATTGTAATCGAGCAGTTGTTCAATCAGCTTTTGCAGATTGCGGCTGCTGGCGTCGAGGATCTCCACCACCTCTTTCTGCTCCGCCGTCAGCGGCCCAACCACTTCATCAGCAAGCAGTTCCGTCCCTTCACGCATACTGGCGAGCGGCGTTTTGAGTTCATGGGAAAGGTGACGTAAAAATTGATGACGTTGGGATTCCAGCCAGGCCAGCCTTTCACTGAGCCAAATAATCCGTTCGCCGACATAACGAAGTTCACGCGGCCCTTTAAACACGACAGAGTGGGCCAGAGATCGCCCTTCTCCCAGCAGGTTGATCATCCGTTCGATTCCCTTCACCGGGCCGATGATCATACGGGTAAACAGTAGCATCAGGCCCAGACTTACCAGGAACAGTACCAGCGCCTGCCAGCCGAAAAACTGTCCACGCTCGGCGATCTCCAGTTGCAGTTGCTGCCCGCGCGAGAACACCACTGCGCGGGTGGATTGCACCATGTCAGTATTGGCGGCGGCAAAAGCTTCAAGCTGAGCGGAAGCCGTTGCCGACGGACCGCTGTTTTTACACTGCAACTGGGCAAGATCGCTGAGATCCTGGCGTAACGCCTGGTAGAGTTTGTCATCCGGCAGCACGCCCGCGTGCGCATCAAGCATTTCGCTGTAGCGTTTACGCTGATTCTGGTAAACCCGTGCCAGCGTCGCATCATCCAGCACACAATATTGGCGATAGCTGCGCTCCATTTCGAGCGCAGCATTGGTCATCGCTTCACTGCGACGTGCATCAATCAGCGTGGTGCGGTTGGTTTGCAGTGCCTGCGCGCTGAGCGCGTTCAGGCTTTGCCACGCCTGCCAGGCCAAAACCAGCAGCGGTAATAAAATCAACAGGAACGCCATCATGACCAGTTGGCGCAGCGAGCGGGGAAAAACAGGCCAGCGTTTCAATGCAGTACTCTCACCAAAAAAGATACCGGAATGCTAACCGATTTAGTAAATGCCAGAAACAACAAAGCCGGGTATTACCCCGGCTCTGTTTAAAAATTAGGCGGTGCCTAACTCGACGTTTCGCCCGATATCTGATAAAGCTACGCAATGATCAGCAGTTGGACGGCAGGCACCTTTAAGTGCGTCATTCTGAGTTTATGTAGCGCGTCCCGAAGGGGCTGACATAAGAAAGTGAATGAGCCACTGCCTGTTATTATGCATGTATTATGCCAATGTATAAATAATTATTTTAATATACTGATTACAAATGAATTTTCATCTCTAAGCGGCAAAAAAAAATGTTTATCATTTCACCAACCTGTCGCTATTCAGCAACACCTACCAGAGAAGAGAAATAATTCATTTATAATCAATAAATTAAATGTCTCCTTTTGGAGACATTAAGGAATGTCTGTTGTCGGGAAATACCGACAGTGGAGCAGACAAGCCCCCTTCCCGAAGGAAGAGGGCTTGTCTGCAACAGCCGATTAACCCAGCTGTTTACGAGCATTGCGGAAGATGCGTATCCACGGGCTATCCTCACCCCAGTTTTCCGGGTGCCAGGAGTTAGAGACCGTACGGAACACACGCTCCGGGTGCGGCATCATGATGGTCACGCGGCCGCTTTCGCTGGTTACCGCCGTAATACCGTTCGGCGAACCGTTCGGGTTAGCCGGGTAGGTTTCCGTCACTTTGCCGAAGTTATCAACATAGCGCAGCGCCACCAGCCCTTTGCTCTCAAGCTGAGCAAGATGCGCCGCATCACGCACTTCGACACGGCCTTCACCGTGAGAAACCGCGATCGGCATCTGCGAACCGACCATGCCGGCCAGCAACAGCGACGGGCTTTGCGTTACTTCAACCAGGCTGAAACGCGCTTCAAAGCGATCGGAGTGGTTACGCACAAAACGCGGCCACAGTTCACTACCCGGGATCAACTCACGCAGGTTAGACATCATCTGGCAACCGTTACATACACCCAGCGCCAGCGTCTGCGGACGTTGGAAGAAGGTTTCAAACTCATCGCGTACGAGGTTATTGAACAAAATCGACTTCGCCCAGCCTTCGCCCGCGCCCAATACATCACCGTAAGAGAAGCCACCGCAAGCTACCAGCGCGTGGAAGTTTTCCAGGCCACTGCGCCCGGACAGCAGATCGCTCATATGAACGTCGATGGCATCAAACCCGGCACGGTGGAAAGCTGCCGCCATTTCCACATGGGAGTTAACGCCCTGCTCACGTAGCACCGCCACTTTCGGACGCACGCCGGTGGCAATAAACGGCGCGGCGATATCATCGTTGATATCGAATGACAGTTTCGCGTTCAGACCAGGATCGGCGTCATTCGCTTTCGCGTCATGCTCCTGATCCGCACATTCCGGGTTGTCGCGCAGGCGCTGCATCTGCCAGGTGGTTTCTGCCCACCACATACGCAGCGTGGTGCGGCTTTCGCTGAACACCGGCTGGCCGTCCGCTTCGATAACAAAGCGGTCACCGGAAACGGCGCGGCCGAGATAATGAACATTGTCGCCCAGACCGTAAGCCGCCAGTACGTTTTCCACCGCCTCACGATCGGCGGCACGCACCTGAATCACCGCGCCCAACTCTTCGTTAAACAGTGCCGCCAGACGATCGCAGCCCAGCGCCGCAACGTTAACATTCACGCCGCAGTGGCCGGTAAAGGCCATTTCAGCCAGCGTAACCAGCAAACCGCCATCGGAGCGGTCATGATAAGCCAGCAGTTTACGATCGGCCACCAGCGCCTGAATGGCATCATAGAAGCCTTTTAGTTGCCCGACGTTACGCACATCCGCCGGTTTGTCGCCCAATTGACGGTAAACCTGCGCCAGCGCCGTCGCGCCCAGCGCGTTGTTGCCGTTGCCGAGATCGATCAGCAGCAGGGCATTATCTTCCGTTGAAAGCTGCGGCGTCACCGTATGGCGCACATCTTCCACGCGGGCAAAAGCAGTGATCACCAGCGACAACGGCGAGGTCATCTCACGCTGCTCGCTGCCTTCCTGCCAGCGGGTTTTCATCGACATGGAGTCTTTGCCTACCGGAATGGTCAGCCCCAGCGCCGGGCAAAGCTCTTCACCAACGGCTTTTACCGCCGCATACAGGCCCGCGTCTTCACCCGGGTGACCGGCTGCTGCCATCCAGTTTGCGGAGAGTTTGATACGTTTGATATCGCCAATCTGCGTCGCTGCAATATTGGTTAATGCTTCCCCCACCGCCAGGCGAGCGGAAGCGGCAAAGTCCAGCAGCGCAACCGGCGCACGTTCACCCAGCGCCATCGCCTCGCCGTAGTAGCTGTCAAGGCTGGCAGTGGTGACCGCACAGTTAGCTACCGGCACCTGCCATGGGCCAACCATCTGATCGCGGGAAACCATGCCGGTTACCGTACGGTCGCCAATGGTGACGAGGAAGGTTTTTTCCGCCACGGTCGGCAGATGCAGCACGCGATTTACCGCATCAGCCACAGAAATGCTTTGCGTATTGAAGGTATCGCCAGTCGCCTGACGAGTTTCTACGTCACGCGTCATTTTCGGCGTTTTACCCAGCAACACATCCAGCGGCATGTCGATCGGCTGGTTGTTAAAGTGCTTATCATTTAGCGTCAGGTGCTGCGCTTCGGTGGCTTCACCGATCACCGCGTACGGCGCGCGTTCGCGGCGGCAAAGTTCGTCAAACAGTGCCAGTTGATCGGCAGCAACCGCCAGTACATAACGCTCCTGCGATTCATTACACCAGATTTCCAGCGGACTCATGCCCGGCTCATCGCTGAGGATATCGCGCAGTTCGAAACGACCACCACGACCGCCATCGCTCACCAGTTCCGGCATGGCGTTAGACAGACCGCCCGCACCAACATCGTGAATAAAGAGGATCGGGTTGGCATCACCCAACTGCCAGCAACGGTCGATCACTTCCTGGCAACGACGTTCCATCTCAGGGTTATCACGCTGTACGGAGGCAAAATCGAGATCCGCATCAGACTGGCCGGAGGCCATAGAAGACGCCGCGCCGCCACCGAGACCGATGTTCATCGCCGGGCCACCGAGCACGATCAGTTTCGCGCCAACGGTGATCTCGCCTTTCTGTACGTGATCCGCGCGAATATTACCGATCCCGCCCGCCAGCATGATCGGTTTGTGGTAGCCACGCAGCTCTTCGCCGTTGTGGCTGTTCACTTTCTCTTCATAGGTACGAAAGTAACCATTTAGCGCCGGACGACCAAATTCGTTATTGAACGCTGCGCCACCCAGCGGGCCGTCAGTCATGATATCCAGCGCGGTAACAATACGCTCTGGCTTACCAAAATCCTCTTCCCACGGCTGTTCAAAACCCGGAATACGAAGGTTGGAAACGGAGAAACCCACCAGCCCGGCTTTCGGTTTCGCACCGCGACCAGTGGCCCCTTCATCACGGATTTCGCCGCCGGAACCGGTCGCCGCACCCGGCCACGGTGAAATCGCCGTCGGGTGGTTATGGGTTTCTACTTTCATCAGGATATGTGCCGGTTCCTGATGGAAATCGTAACGGCCTTCCGCGCGATCGGCGAAGAAACGCCCCACTTCCGAACCTTCCATAACCGCCGCGTTGTCTTTGTAGGCTGACAGCACGAAGTCCGGCGTTTGCTCGAAGGTATTTTTAATCATTTTGAACAGCGACTTCGGCTGCTGCTTACCATCAATCACCCAGTCGGCGTTGAAAATCTTGTGGCGGCAGTGCTCGGAGTTCGCCTGCGCAAACATATAGAGTTCGATGTCGTTCGGATTACGCCCCATACGGGTGAACGCATCCTGCAAGTAATCAATTTCGTCTTCCGCCAGCGCCAGGCCAAGACGCAGGTTCGCGTCGATCAATGCCTGGCGGCCTTCGCCAAGCAGATCAACGCCCTGCACCGGTGCCGGTTGATGATGTTCAAACAGGCGTGCAGCATCCGCCTGTGAGGTGAACACACTCTCCATCATGCGGTCATGCAGTTCGGCGGCTACCTCATTCCACTGGGTATCGCTCAGACCCGCCGCGTCAACGTAATACGCGACGCCGCGCTCAAGGCGATTGATTTTATTCAGACCGCAGTTGTGGGCGATATCGGTCGCTTTAGAAGACCAGGGAGAGATGGTGCCAGGACGAGGTGTGACAAGCAGTAATTTTCCGGTCGGCGTATGGCTGCCAAGGCTCGGGCCGTATTTCAACAGGCGCTGGAGCCGTGCGTGCTCTTCTTCGGTAAGGTTGTCATTCAGATCGGCAAAGTGAGCATACTCGGCATAAATATTACTGACCGGGAGGTTGGCTGCCTGAAAACGCGCCAGCAGTTTGTTGATACGGAAAGCGGACAATGCAGGCGAACCACGCAGAATTTCCATCATAAGTCTCTCGTCTTCGAAGCGTCAGGGACGCTTTAAGTGTGCACCAGGGGGAAAACGGGCGTCATTATAG
The DNA here is from genome assembly GCA_018261615.1 of Pseudomonadota bacterium. GTDB lineage: Bacteria > Pseudomonadota > Gammaproteobacteria > Enterobacterales > Enterobacteriaceae > Kosakonia. Next base: position 131,413 of record JAGTSE010000002.1, read on the forward strand.
AGAATAGTGCGCGGCGACGAAACCGTTTGCGTCGAAATAAACCATGTCTGATTTTTTAACAATAGCTGTCACCGACTGCTCTAATTAGTTGCCAACTGGCGTTTTGTTGCGCAAAATGCCGCTCAATCACCGACAAATCCTGTTGTTACCACGGTAAAAAATATTCTGAAGCAAAGCACTGTGCAGAGAATTAACTGATTGAAAAAATTTAAGATTAATTATCTGCTCATCGGCATTGTCACCCTGCTGCTGGCAGCGGCCCTGTGGCCTTCCATTCCCTGGTTCGGTAAAGCCGACAATCGCATCGCGGCGATCAAAGCGCGCGGGGAGCTGCGCATCAGTACACTTTCCAGTCCGCTGACCTATGCCGTCATTGACGGGAAAACCACCGGACTGGATTACGATCTGGCACAGCATTTTGCCGATTACCTCGGCGTCAAACTGAAAGTGACCGTGCGGCAGAACATCAACCAGCTTTTCGATGATCTCGATAACGATGACGCCGATATGCTTGCTGCTGGCCTTGTCTATAACAGTGAACGTATCAAAAACTACCAGACCGGCCCAGTCTACTATTCGGTTTCGCAACAACTGGTTTATCGGGTTGGCGGTAATCGCCCACGCTCACTGCAATCGATCACCGCCGATCAGTTAACCATCGCCCCCGGCCACGTTGCGCTGGATGATCTGCGCGAGCTTAAAGAGAAAAAATACCCGGACTTAAGCTGGAAAGTGGACGAAAAACTGGGCACGACGGCGCTACTGGAACAGGTTGTCGAGGGCAAACTGAGTTATACCGTGGCCGATTCAGTGGCAATCAGTCTGTTCCAGCGCGTTCATCCGGAACTGGCCGTAGCGCTGGATATCACCGATGAACAACCAGTAACCTGGTTCAGCAAGCGTAATGACGATAATACGCTGTCAGCGGCAATGCTCGACTTCTTCAACAATATGAATGAAGACGGCACGCTCTCCCGGCTGGAGGAGAAATACCTCGGCCACGGCGACGATTTTGACTATGTGGATACGCGCACTTTCCTGCGCGCAGTGGACAGCGTACTGCCAGATCTTCAGCCAATATTTGAAAAATACGCGCAGGAGATCGACTGGCGGTTGTTGGCAGCCATTTCTTACCAGGAGTCGCACTGGGATTCGCAGGCCACCTCGCCCACCGGCGTGCGCGGTCTGATGATGTTGACCAAAAATACGGCGCAGAGCCTGGGCTTAAACGATCGTACCGATGCTGAACAAAGCATCAGCGGCGGCACCCGTTACCTGCTGGATATGATGAGCAAAGTGCCGGATAGCGTGCCGCAGGATGAGAAAATTTGGTTTGCGCTGGCGGCCTACAATATGGGTTACGCTCATATGCTTGATGCCCGCGCGCTGACGGCGAAAACCAAAGGCAATCCCGATAGCTGGGCCGACGTCAAACAGCGACTGCCGCTGCTGAGCCAGAAACCCTGGTATAGCAAGCTGACCTACGGTTATGCCCGTGGTCACGAAGCTTATGCTTATGTGGAAAATATTCGTAAGTATGAAATTAGCCTGGTGGGTTATCTGCTTGAAAAAGAGAAGGTGGCCACCAAAGCCCTGCAACTGGCGCAGAGTTATCCGGCAGTTTCGACAGATGAACTTAACCGCCCGGATTACGGCGTGATACCATTCAGCGCGCTGACGCCCAACGTTGCCTTCCTGCGTAACCCGTTACTGGTACCCGAAGCACTGGTAAAAAATCCGCTAAAAGTAAATCGCTAATTTTTTGGGCGCGTGAATTGCCGGACGGCAGCTTCGCCTTATCAGGCCTGAAAATTTGTCGAGTCTGGTGGCGATTTCTTCAGCGCTTTTTTCTCCATCCGGCGCCGGCGGAAAAAGTCGCTCAGCATAGCCGCACACTCGTCGCGCAGCACCCCCTCTTCCATTTCAATCCGGTGATTCATGCCCGGATGATGTAGCACATCCAGCAGCGATCCCGCCGCACCCGTTTTGGCATCGCGCGCGCCAAATACTAGCCGTCCGATGCGGCTATGCACCATGGCACCGGCGCACATCACGCACGGTTCCAGCGTGACATATAACGTGGTATCGATCAGACGATAATTTTGCAGCACCAGCCCACCCTGGCGTAGTGCCATGATTTCAGCATGGGCAGTCGGATCGTGGCGGCCAATCGGCCGATTCCAGCCTTCACCAATCACCTGGTCGTGATAAACCAGTACCGCGCCAACAGGAACTTCGCCCTCATCCCAGGCTCGCTTTGCCAGCGTCAGCGCATAACGCATCCAGTACTCGTGATTCAGTTCAGGGTTGGACAAAGGGAAGTACTCCAGTGATTCAGGCGGGGCGCATTATACACAGCGCCCCGGTCAGGCACTACTCCAGGTGTTGCAGCTCACCGCGCGGCGTAACACGCCAGCGGTGCTGGCAGAAATAGAGCAATGGATTATCCTGCTTGCTATCGCTGTAGCCACTGTACAGGCGCAGCGGCGTGCCGATTTTACGTTCTAACTGCGCGACCTTTTCATGGCCAAGGCAGCGCATTGTTAACACCCAGCCGCCGTTACGCCGTTTGATTTGGCTGGCAATCAGATTCACGCGCGGCAGCCAGGGCGTGTCGAAATAGACCTGCTCCACTAACGGTTGCGGCGAACCGGTAATCAGCCAAATATCCGCATCGGCTGCCGCAAGGTAGGTGGTCAACCTTGTCTGGACGACAGGAAATGCCGTTACGTGCCCGCGAAACCAGGCGACAAATTTCTGCTGGAGCGCCAGCAAATGGCGCTCGCTGTGACCAAACGTGCATCCCCACAGCAGCAAGCTCATCGGCCAGCGAGCGGCGCGCCCTTTGATCAATAACCCGCCGATAATCACCGGCAACAGCGGCAATACCAGTAAGGCATTAAGCGGGTGATGTCGCAGTAAATAGCGCAGAAATGTCCCGAACATATCCTGCTGATGCAGTGTGCCATCGAGGTCAAAAAAAACGACACGGCGCTCAGTGGTAGCCAAATGTTATCCCTCTGTCTGGTTTATCCCTGACCGCCAGCCTCCGGTTGTGGCGATCGCTCTTTCATAGCCTAACAGATAGATCCTCACATTTCCGGTAACAGCCACCTCGGATAATAAGCAGATGCTGTTCATTGCCGGATGCTCTACACTGCCAGCATGCAACCATAATCCACAGCCACAATGATGATATCTCACTCCCGCGCCTTTCACTTTGCTCCGTTTCGCCATCTGTTTTTTGCCCGCTTGCTGACCGTGCTCGGCAATGGGATCGCACCAATTGCGCTAGCTTTTGCCGTGCTGGATATTGGCGGATCCGCCGCCGATCTAGGGTTAGTGGTGGCCGCACGTTCGCTGTTTAATGTTGTCTTTTTATTACTTGGCGGTGTGCTGGCTGATCGCTATTCACGTAGCCTGGTACTGGTTGCTTCCTCCGTTGTCGCCGCGCTTTCACAGGGCGCAGTGGCGTGGATGGTACTTGAGGGTAGCGCGACCGTGATTGGCCTTACCTTGCTTGGTACTATTAATGGTGCGGCGGCCGGTATTGCGCTGCCCGCGTCGTCCGCGCTGGTGCCACAAACCGTGCCTGCACATAATCTGCGGGCAGCCAATGCGCTGATCCAGTTAGGAATTTACAGCGGGACGGTCATTGGCGCATCTCTGGGCGGGATCCTGACTAGCGCCGTTGGGCCGGGCTGGGGGTTGGCGATTGATGCGCTGGGGTTTGCCGCCTCAGCGCCGCTTTACCTCTGCATTCGCGTGGATGCCATTAAAGCGGTGTCGCAGAGCAACATCCTGCAGGATCTGCGCGATGGATGGAAAGAGTTTGCCAGCCGTACCTGGGTCTGGTCGATCGTTGTACAGTTCACCATTATCAATGCTGCGTTTAGCGGGGTGGTGATGGTGCTTGGCCCGGTGATCGCGGATAGTTCATTCGGCCGCACCAGTTGGGGCATTATCGTTGCCGCGCAGAGCGTTGGCCTGATTGCCGGTTCGTTCCTTGCCCTGCGCTGGCGCCCACGCCGCGATCTGTTTATTGGCGTTATGCTGGTCGCCCTTTGCGCCGTGCCGATTTACCTGCTCAGCCAGGTTGCATCAACACTCTGGCTGATGTCCGCTTTTTTCCTGGCTGGCGTCACTTTTGGCCTGTTCGGTGTGGCATGGGCGCAATCGCTACAGATGCATATTCCGCCTGATAAGCTGGCGCGGGTGTATGCCTACGATGCGATGGGCTCGTTTATCGCTATCCCGGTGGGTGAACTGGGCGCCGGTCCGCTGGTATTGCATTACGGCAGCGAGAATGTGTTGCAGGCCTGCGCGCTTGCCGTGATCATCGCCACGATTGGTGCCAGTTTAATTCCGGCGATTCGCCGGTTGGATAACTCGTCGCAGGTAGAATCCCCCCGCGCGCTGTGAGCGGCCTGATCCTGGTCAAAAACTGGTCATCGATACTTTGTATCAATAGAATTTTTAATTCATAATAATAATCCATTAATGGAATATTAAATTCTTTCGCCCGCTTAGCCGGGTACAGCCACAGCGGCTGATGATACCTCCCGGAGACGTTATGAACTGTTTGATTCGCATTCGCCAGCGTTACCCTGGCCTGGCACAGAGCGATAAAAAACTGGCGGAATTTCTGCTGGAAAAACCCGATCGCGCGCGCCATTTAAGCTCACAACAACTGGCTGCTGAAGCGGGCGTCAGCCAGTCGAGCGTGGTGAAATTCGCGCAGAAGATGGATTTTAAAGGTTTCCCGGCGATGAAGCTGGCGATCAGCGAAGCGTTGGCCAGCAATCCGAACCCCTACTCAATTCCGGTGCATAACAAAATTCGCGGCGACGATCCGCTGCGGGTCGTTGGGGAAAAGCTGATCAACGAGTATCAAAGCGCCATGCATGCTTCGCTGGATGTCAACAGTGAAGAGAAACTGCTGGAAAGCGTATGCCTGCTGCGCGACGCACGGCGCATTATCCTGACGGGGATTGGCGCATCCGGGCTGGTTGCACGCAACTTCGGCTGGAAGTTGATGAAAATAGGCATCAACGCTGTCGTCGAGCAGGATATGCACGCCCTGCTGGCGACCGTGCAGGCCATGGAGCCGGGCGAACTACTGCTGCCGGTCTCCTATACCGGTGAACGGCGGGAGATCAATATGGCCGTAGATGAGACGCTGCGCGTGGGCGGTAAGGTTCTGGCAATTACCGGTTTTACACCTAACGCGCTGCAACAGCGCGCGTCACATTGCCTCTACACCATTGCCGAAGAACAGGCGACACGCAGCGCGGCGATCTCCTCCACCAGCGCGCAAATGATGCTGACAGATTTACTGTTTATGGCGCTGGTGCAGCAGGATCTGGAGCATGCGCCGGAGCGTATTCGCCACAGCGAGGAACTGGTAAAAAAACTGGTTTGAACAGGGAATGATCGTATAATGCCCGCCCTGTTCGTGATGTTTCTGAGATTTTCTTGATGGCGCTGTTAATTACCCAAAAATGCATCAATTGCGACATGTGCGAACCGGAATGCCCTAACGAGGCGATTTCGATGGGCGACAGCATTTATGAAATTAACAGCGACCGTTGCACGGAGTGCATAGGACACTATGAAACCCCGACCTGCCAGAAAGTGTGCCCGATCCCCAATACGATCCTCAAAGATCCCGCACATGTGGAAAGCGAAGAACAACTGTGGGACAAGTTTGTCCTGTTGCACCACGCCGATAAAATCTAGTTCTCGATAATCACCGTCGCACAGGCGTAGTGTCGCTCATCCGCCAACGTCACATGCGTACTGCGCACGCCCATTCTTTCCGCCATACGCTGCGCTTCTTCCCATAACCGCAGGCTCGGCTTGCCCAGCTCGTCATTAAAGACTTCGAACTGATTAAACGCCAGCCCGTTGCGGATCCCCGTGCCCAAGGCTTTCGCTGCCGCTTCTTTCACCGCAAAGCGTTTTGCCAGGAAACGAACCGGCTGCTGATGTGCCTGATAGATTTCCCACTCATTCGCGCTCAACACCCGTCTGGCAAGGCGATCGCCGCTACGGGCGATCACCGCTTCGATGCGGGCTATCTCAACGATATCCGTACCAATGCCCAGGATCGCCATTAGCCGCGAGCTTCCAGCATCAGACGTTTCATTTCGGCCACCGCCTCTTTCAGACCACTCATTACTGCACGGCCGATAATTGCATGGCCGATATTCAGCTCGTGCATCTCCGGCAGTGCAGCGATCGCTTTCACGTTGTGATATGTCAGGCCGTGGCCGGCATTCACTTTCAGCCCCAGGCTTGCAGCATAGGTTGCCGCTTTGGCAATGCGTTCAAGTTCTTTTGCCTGTTCCGCATCGGTTTTAGCATCGGCATAGCAGCCGGTGTGGATCTCAATATAGGGCGCGCCAACCTCGGCGGCAGCGCTGATCTGTTCATCATCGGCATCAATAAACAGCGAAACAAGGATACCCGCCGCAGCCAGGCGCTGGCAGGCATCACGCATTTTCTCGCGCTGACCGGCAACGTCCAGCCCGCCTTCAGTGGTGACCTCCTGGCGTTTTTCCGGTACCAGGCAGCAGAAGTGCGGTTTCGTTTCACAAGCGATCGCCAGCATCTCTTCGGTAACCGCCATTTCCAGATTCATGCGCGTGTGCAGAGTCTGGCGCAAAATGCGCACGTCACGGTCGGTAATGTGACGGCGATCCTCACGCAGATGCACAGTGATACCATCGGCACCCGCCTGCTCGGCTATAAACGCCGCCTGCACCGGATCCGGATATGCAGTCCCGCGCGCGTTACGCAGGGTGGCAATGTGATCAATATTGACGCCTAACAGTAATTCAGCCATGACAATCCTCGTATTTTTATGGGTTCCGGCGCGGTCTTCGCCCCGCCAGGCCTGTAATTTTTCCGCTATCGTTTGGGAACAAATTGCCGGAATAGCTCGCGGCTTTTCAGCGGTTTGCCACCAAGATACGGCTTTAACGCAATGCGGGTAAAGCGCTTTGCCGCACGCAGGGTGTCGGCATCCGGGAACTCCCGCTCCGCCAGCGCACGCAGATGTCGCCCGGTAAACGTGCTGTTATCGATCACCACGCTGGCGATAAAGCCCTTCTCTTCTCGGTAGCGGTAGGTCATGCCATCATCCACCGGCTCGCCGCTGCCCGCGCAGTGGAGAAAATCCACGCCGTAACCGAGATGGCCAAGCAGTGCCAGCTCAAAGCGGCGCAGGACGGGTTCCGGCGTGCCGGTTGCGCCAGCCAGCGCCTGGATACAGTGCAGATAATCAAAAAAGAGTTCCGAGAAGCGTGTCTCGTGCTCCAGCACTCTGGAGATAAGTTCGTTGACGTAGAGACCGCTGTAGAGCGTGATACCGCTCAGCGGCAGCGCCAGTGATACCGCTTCCGCGCTGCGCAGGGTTTTAACTTCACCGCGCCCGCTAAAGCGAACCAGCAGAGGGGTAAAAGGCTGTAAAGCGCCTTTCAGACTGGAGCGCTTTGAACGTGCGCCTTTGGCGACAAGGCGCACGCGGCCTGACTCTTCCGTGAAGACGTCCAGCATCAGGCTGGTTTCGCTCCAGGGGCGACTATGCAGAACAAATGCGCGCTGCCAGCCTTCCATTATGTTATGCCCGGCGTTCAGGTTGCAGATGCACAGGCTGCTTTTGCGTAAGCCAGTCACTGATTGCAAAACTTACGGTCTGGCCGCCTGCCTGCCCCCCGAAATTCATCGAGATGGCTCGCTTAGAGATCGTCTACATAACCGAGACTGCGCAATGCGCGCTCGTCATCGGCCCAGCCGGATTTCACCTTCACCCATAGTTCAAGGTGAACTTTGGCTTCGAACATCTCTTCCATATCTTTACGAGCTTCAATACCGATGGTTTTGATTTTGGTGCCTTTATTGCCAATCACCATCTTCTTCTGCCCTTCGCGCTCAACCAGGATCAACCCATTGATGTCGTAACCGCCACGTTCATTAGTGACGAATCGTTCGATCTCCACGGTAACCGAGTAAGGCAATTCGGCACCGAGAAAACGCATCAGTTTTTCACGGATGATCTCAGAGGCCATAAAGCGCTGAGAACGATCGGTTACGTAATCTTCCGGGAAGTGGTGAATCGCTTCCGGCAGATGCTTACGCACGATGCTGGCGATGGTATCGACGTTGGTGCCAGTTTCCGCAGAGAGAGGCACGATATCGAGGAAATTCATCTGGCTTGCCAGGAATTGCAGGTGCGGCAACAAATCTGCTTTTTCCTGCACGTTGTCAACTTTGTTGATCGCGAGGATCACCGGCACTTTACTGTCACGCAGCTTGTTGAGCACCATTTCGTCGTCCGGCGTCCATTTGGTGCCTTCGACAACAAAAATCACCAGTTCAACATCACCGATGGAACTGCTGGCTGCTTTGTTCATCAGCCGGTTAATGGCGCGTTTCTCTTCCATATGCAGCCCGGGGGTATCGACGTAAATTGCCTGATATTCCCCTTCGGTATGGATGCCGACGATGCGGTGACGCGTGGTCTGCGCTTTGCGGGAGGTGATCGAAATCTTCTGCCCCAGCAGCTTGTTCAGCAGGGTGGATTTGCCGACGTTAGGACGCCCAACGATGGCGATAAACCCGCAATAGCTTTTTTCAGTTTCAGTGCTCATTCCAACTCCAGTTTTTTCAGCGCCTGTTCGGCGGCAGCTTGTTCCGCCTTGCGACGGCTGGAACCTGTGCCGACCACCGGTTCACTCAGGCCGCTGACCTGGCAGTGGATAGTAAATTCCTGATCGTGCGCTTCGCCACGCACCTGCACCACCAGATAGGAAGGCAGCGGCAGATGGCGACCCTGCAAAAACTCCTGCAGGCGCGTTTTCGGATCTTTTTGTTTATCGCCAGGACTGATTTCGTCCAGACGCGTCTGGTACCAGTTCAGGATTAATTGTTCGATGGTCTGGATATTACTATCGAGGAATACCCCGCCAATTAATGCCTCAACGGTGTCCGCCAGAATAGATTCACGGCGAAAACCGCCGCTTTTCAATTCACCCGGCCCTAAACGCAGACATTCGCCCAGTTCAAATTCGCGGGCGATTTCCGCCAGCGTATTTCCGCGCACCAGTGTCGCACGCATACGGCTCATATCACCTTCATCCACGCGCGGGAAACGATGATAAAGCGCATTTGCAATCACAAAACTTAAAATAGAGTCGCCAAGAAATTCAAGACGCTCATTATGTTTGCTACTGGCGCTGCGGTGGGTTAATGCCTGCTGCAACAAATCGTGATGTTGAAAAGTGTAGCCCAGCTTCCGCTGAAGCCGATTAATTACGATGGGGTTCATGCGATACCAATAAATAAATGCGTCAACAATGCAGCAAACGAAACCGACCTGAAAACAAACCAACGCGGTTTCGTGTGCCGTGGCTCTTGTGGGAACCAGTCCTAAACTTCGGGGGAATATTCTATACGCAACGACCGGGGTTGTCGTTAGCCAGATGGGAATAATCTTGGAAATAATTCGGGGCGCAAGCGTAATGATTGCGCCCCGGCTAATTAATGAATTCCGCCGATACGATTCAGGCGTACACCTGTCGGCCATTCACCTTCTTGTTTCTCGAAGCTCATCCAGATTGCCGTTGCCCGGCCCACCAGATTTTGCTCCGGTACAAAGCCCCAGTAACGGCTGTCCGCGCTGTTGTCGCGGTTATCACCCATCATGAAGTAGTGACCCGGCGGTACAATCCACGTAGCCAGCGGCTGGTTCGCCTGGCGATAGTAGATCCCTAGTTGATCCTGCGCGATAGGCACGGTCAGAATGCGGTGCGTCACATCACCCAGCGTCTCTTTACGCTCGGTCAGACGCACGCCATCGTCCATACTCTGCCCTTTCGGCATCTGGAAGAAACCGCTGCTCGCTTCACCGCCGGTACGACGGCCGAAAGTCTGCACAAAATCGCTCTCTTCCACATTGCTGTAGGTGATTGGCAGCGCGCTACCGCATGCCTGGCCAGAGCTACAGTTCGGCTGCACAGTAACCTGTTTGCTCACCGGATCATAAGTAACTTTATCGCCCGGAAGGCCAACTACACGCTTGATGTAGTCAAGACGCGGATCGTCCGGGTATTTAAATACGGCAATATCGCCGCGTTTCGGATGACCGGTTTCGATCAGCGTTTTCTGGTAAATTGGATCTTTAATGCCATAGGCGAATTTCTCCACCAGAATAAAATCACCAATCAGCAGCGTCGGCATCATCGAACCTGACGGGATCTGAAAAGGTTCATAAATAAACGAACGCACGACCAGAACAATCGCCAGCACCGGGAATACAGAAGCGCCCGTTTCCAGCCAGCCCGGTTTCGGGCCGATTTTCTTCAGCGTTTTCGCATCAAGCGCATCACCTGTCGCAGCCTGCGCGGCGGCCTGACGTTCCCGACGTTTCGGTGCAAAAATAAACTTATCCAGGCACCATAAAATTCCCGTCACCAGCGTCGCGATCACCAGTATCAGGGCAAACATGTTCGCCATGCCAACTCCTTTAGGTTATTTGCTCTCTTTACCTACGTGCAGAATGGCAAGGAACGCTTCCTGCGGCAGTTCGACGTTGCCGACCTGCTTCATACGTTTCTTACCTTCCTTCTGTTTCTGCAGCAGCTTTTTCTTACGGCTGACGTCACCGCCATAGCATTTTGCCAGTACGTTTTTACGCAGCTGTTTCACGGTCGAGCGGGCAATAATGTGGTTGCCAATAGCCGCCTGAATCGCGATATCAAACTGCTGGCGCGGGATCAGATCTTTCATCTTCTCCACCAGCTCACGGCCACGGTACGCCGCGTTATCACTGTGGGTGATCAGCGCCAGCGCATCAACACGCTCGCCGTTAATCAGCACGTCCACACGTACCATGTTTGAAGTCTGGAAACGTTTGAAGTTGTAGTCCAGCGACGCATACCCGCGCGAAGTCGACTTCAGGCGGTCGAAGAAATCCAGCACCACTTCCGCCATCGGAATTTCATAGGTCAGCGCCACCTGATTACCGTGGTAAACCATGTTGGTCTGTACGCCGCGTTTTTCTACGCACAAGGTAATGACGTTGCCCAGGTATTCCTGCGGCAGCAGCATATGACATTCGGCGATCGGCTCGCGCAGTTCGTCGATATTGTTCAACGGTGGCAGCTTGGAAGGGCTGTCGACGTAAACCACTTCTTTGTTGGTGGTCAACACTTCGTAGACTACAGTCGGCGCCGTGGTAATCAGATCCAGATCGTATTCACGCTCCAGACGTTCCTGAATGATCTCCATGTGCAGCAGGCCGAGGAAGCCGCAGCGGAAGCCGAAGCCCAGCGCAGTGGAGCTTTCCGGCTCATAGAACAGCGAAGCATCGTTCAGGCTCAGCTTACCGAGCGCGTCACGGAAGTTTTCATAATCATCGGAACTGACCGGGAACAGACCCGCATACACCTGCGGTTTCACCTTTTTAAAGCCTGGCAGCGCTTTGTCTGCCGGGTTACGGGCGGTGGTCAGGGTATCGCCGACTGGCGCGCCGAGAATGTCTTTAATTGCGCAGACCAACCAGCCTACTTCGCCGCATTTCAGTTCGTTACGGTCAACCTGTTTCGGCGTGAAAATACCGAGCCGATCAGCGTTATAGACCTGCCCGGTGCTCATCACCTTAATTTTGTCGCCTTTGCGCATGGTGCCATTTTTAATACGCACCAGAGAAACCACGCCAAGGTAGTTATCGAACCAGGAGTCGATGATCAGCGCCTGCAACGGCGCATCCGGATCACCTTCCGGCGGCGGAATATCACGCACCAGACGTTCCAGTACGTCCGGAACGCCGACGCCAGTTTTCGCCGAGCAGCGCACCGCATCGGTAGCGTCGATACCGACGATGTCTTCAATCTCTTCCGCAACGCGTTCAGGATCGGCAGCTGGCAGATCGATCTTGTTCAGTACTGGCACCACTTCGAGATCCATTTCAATGGCGGTATAGCAGTTCGCCAGCGTCTGCGCTTCAACGCCCTGCCCGGCATCCACCACCAGCAGCGCCCCTTCACAGGCAGCCAGCGAGCGGGAAACCTCATAGGAGAAGTCAACGTGACCTGGGGTATCGATAAAGTTGAGCTGGTAGATTTCGCCATTCTTGGCTTTGTAATCCAGCGTCACACTTTGCGCTTTGATAGTAATACCGCGCTCGCGCTCAAGATCCATCGAATCAAGAACCTGGGCTTCCATTTCGCGATCGGAAAGACCACCGCAAATCTGGATGATACGGTCAGACAGCGTCGACTTACCGTGGTCGATGTGAGCGATGATCGAAAAGTTACGAATATTCTTCATAGAGTGAGATTTTATGCCTTACGAGTAGCTAAGAGGCCTGTTCGCGCCTGACGTCAAATGTACTGAAACGCCGCATTCTACACTACAACCACAATGCGGGGAAATGCCAGAAAGTGACGCCATTACCGCAAGGCGAAAAGGGAAATTACGGACGATTTACAGCAGTGGCGCTATCGACGCGAATCATCTCTGGCGGCAAGCCAACGCTTAAAATCACTGGCTGCCACTCACTGCGAGTAGCCAGCTTTGGCGACAGCCCGCGCGCGAGTAAAAAGCCACCAACACCGCCCAGCACCGCGCCGCACAGCGCTGCGATATCGGCAGCAAACAGCGACTGGAAAATGGCCCCCATGGCAAACAGCCCCACCAGCGGCGACATATACACCAGCATGGCGGAGCTCAGCAAGCTGGCTTCAGCAATGCCCAGCTCCACTTTTTGCCCCGCCACCAACGGTTGTTCGCAAGGAACAGCAATGGAGTGCGTTGTTTGCGGACCCAGTTTATTCAGCACACGGCTGCCGCAACCTGCACGGGAAGCGCAACTGCTACAGGATGCTTTGACATCACATTCGACCAGCGCGTTACCATTTTGCCAGGAAACGACTGTCGCCCACTCTTTAATCATTGTGCGGCCTTCAATTTAAGGCTGTCAGCAATACGTTTTGCGGTTTGTGGTGGCAATTCGCCGACAACAGTGATTTCCGCGTTATCGCGAACCGTGGTCATCACGGTGCGTCGACCGGTGCGCAGTAACTGTTCGGAGCTGTTCTGATTGGCCGGGCTGACGTTAACCGAGAAGCTGAATAGCCCATCAGAATAAAGACGTGATTCAACCGGCATCTCAAGCGTTGGCAATTTACGGCGGCTGCTGGCGACCTGCTCAAAGCCCTGCGGTACCCAGGATGGCATCCAGTTGAAATCAACCTTATCGCCAACCGGTAATGACAGCAGCGGTGGCAGACTGGCTTTTGCCAGCGTCTGCATATTACTGGCAACCAGGCCATTGACCGAGAAGGCGATGACGCGGAACTGCTCAAGGGTTTCGCCATCGCGATCGAGCAGGTCGACGCGCATTGGCAGATGCGTCTCCTCATCCATCCAGACAATATAGCTGTACCGGGTTCCATCGCGCGCCACAACGCGGATCACTTCACACAGCCTGTCAGCAATGCGCGTACGGCCTACAGAGATGAAGTCATAGTAAGGGGAAAGACGTTTGAAATCGGTATAAACCAGCGACGGTAGCGAATCGACAATATAGTTGCCGTTGAGCGTAAAGGGCTCAAGACCAGGCTCAAAGTAGCTGATCTCACTGCCCCTCTGCACCACTTCCCGACGCGGACCGTCCATTTGCAATAACTGTGCAAGCGGTTGGTCATTCAAACGCACATGGCGGTAGCGTAAAGACTCTACTCCCTGATTATTAATGCTGATAAAAGACAGTTCGTAGTTGAGTGACTGACTCGCCACATTCATTTGCTGCAACAACGCCTCGGATGAACCATCAGCCGAGGCGTTAACAGAGAAGAACAGGCCAGTAGCCACAAAAGACATGGCACACCAAAGTTGCTTCATTACTGCGATTGCGTTCCTAAAGTTTGATTTCCCGGCACCTGTACAGCAGCCTGCTGCGTTTGCGCCTGCTCAAACTGAAGCTGTTCGGAGTGCAGACGGCGTTGCAGTTCGTAATCCTGCAACATCGCATTAATGCGATGACGCTGTTCCTGCACCTGCTGTTGCTGACCGGCGTTTGCCGATGCATCAGAAGGAACCCCCAAACTTACCGGACTGGCTTTACCCATCATCGGCAGCGTATTAAACACTGGCGCTTCGGGCTGTTGGGTTGATTCAGTCGAGCCATTATAGTGCTGGACGCCAACAATAACAGCAAGTGACACGCATGCCGCTACGCCCATTTGAGTAAGTTGGCTTGCCCACGGGCGAACCTTGTGCCAGAACGGCATCTTCTGCCATTGGTGCGGTGCAGGCTGCGCTTCGGGAATCAACGGCGTTGTGGTTTCAACGGCGTCGTTCTCAATCGCGGCCATCACGCGGGCGGAGATATCGAAATGGAGGAGATCGGCCGTATCACCGCGCATAGAGTCGCGAATCAGGTGATAGTTCTCCCAGGTTCTCTGCATTTCAGGATCGCGGGTCAGCTCTGCGAGCAGCTCGCTATCCAGCGTTTCACCATCCATTAAAGCGGAAAGTTGTTCTTTCTGCATGCCTAATACCTTTTTCAGTATCCCGCTATCGTCAACGCCTGATAAGCGGTTGAACTTTATTATCAATAGCTTCACGCGCACGGAAGATACGTGAACGCACTGTACCAACCGGGCAATCCATGATGACCGCAATCTCTTCATAACTCAGGCCATCCAACTCCCGCAACGTAATTGCCATGCGTAAATCTTCCGGGAGCGACTCAATGGTACGGAAAACTATTTGTCTCAGTTCTTCTGACAACATTAAGTTCTCAGGGTTCGAAATTTCTTTCAGTGCACCGCCACTTTCGAAGTTTTCTGCATCAATAGCGTCCACATCACTGGATGGCGGCCTGCGCCCTTGGGCGACCAGGTAATTTTTCGCTGTGTTAACTGCAATTCGGTATAGCCAGGTATAAAAAGCACTATCTCCCCTGAACGAATCAAGCGCGCGATAGGCCTTTATAAATGATTCTTGTACGACATCAGGTACATCGCCCGAAGGGACATACCGGGAAACCAGACTCGCCACTTTATGCTGGTAGCGCACCACCAGTAAGTTAAACGATTTCTGATCTCCTTTTTGGACCCTTTCGACAAGAACCTGATCCGTTAACTGCTCGCTCATCCGAGGTAAAATCTCCCCAAAACCAATTTCCACGCGTATCCAGAAACGCCACTCCAATACTGCAATATGAGCAAGCAGCCAATTAGAGCCCAGGTTTACAGTAAAGTTCCGTTACGCCATTGTTTTTGTGCATCGTTCGCAAAAAAAATCATTATCACTCATTATAAGTCTGCAAACGCTGAACACTGTGTTTCTCAAAGAAAAGACCTTAAGATCGCCAGAGAGTAACGCAATAGTGGTTTTTTTTCATCTCTAATACACCTTCACTAACGATCTGCATCTTAATATTTTTTCCGCTGATGACAGATGCTGGCACAAAAATTCTGTTTAGCCATTAATACAACCCTTGCAAAAAAGAGTGATCTTTCGCCGGATACGGTGCTATGCTCAGTAAACCTTGTTTAGTAAATTAAACACAGATCATGAAAACAACGCCTGAACTCTCCTGTGATGTCCTGGTTGTCGGTAGCGGCGCCGCCGGTCTTTCAGTGGCTTTACGTCTGGCTGCACAGCACAAAGTTATCGTCTTAAGTAAGGGGCCAATCAGTGAAGGCTCAACATTTTATGCTCAGGGCGGCATTGCAGCCGTTTTTGACGAAACAGACAGCGTCGAATCCCATGTGGAAGATACGCTGATTGCTGGCGCAGGAATTGTTGAACGTCACGCGGCAGAATTTGTCGCCAGCAATGCGCGTTCCTGCGTACAGTGGCTTATCGATCAGGGGGTGTTATTTGACACCGAGGTCGCCGCAAATGGCGAGTCCAGCTACCATCTGACGCGCGAAGGCGGGCACAGTCATCGCCGCATCCTTCATGCCGCCGATGCCACCGGTAAAGCGGTGGAAAATACCCTGGTCAGCAAGGCCATCAACCATCCGAATATTCGTGTACTCGAACGCTGCAATGCGGTGGATTTGATTATTTCGGACAAAATCGGTCTTCCGGGTACGCGTCGCGTAGTTGGCGCATGGGTGTGGAACCGAAATAAAGAACAAGTGGAAACCTGCCGGGCAAAGGCAGTGGTGCTGGCGACCGGCGGTGCATCAAAAGTCTATCAATACACCACCAACCCGGATATATCCTCCGGTGACGGTATCGCCATGGCGTGGCGCGCTGGTTGCCGGGTAGCGAACCTGGAATTTAACCAGTTCCATCCCACTGCGCTGTTTCATCCGCAGGCACGCAGCTTCCTGCTCAGCGAAGCGCTGCGCGGTGAAGGAGCCTATTTAAAACGTCCGGACGGTACGCGTTTTATGCCGGACTTTGATCCGCGTGGCGAACTGGCTCCGCGTGATGTCGTCGCCCGCGCTATAGATCATGAAATGAAGCGCCTCGGTGTAGACTGCATGTATCTCGATATTAGCCATAAACCTGCCGAATTTATTCGTCATCACTTCCCGATGATTTATGAAAAATTGCTGGGTCTGGGGATCGATTTGACCAAAGAACCTGTGCCGATTGTGCCTGCAGCGCACTACACCTGCGGAGGCGTGATGGTTGACGATCGCGGACGTAGCGATGTCGACGGCCTCTATGCCATTGGCGAAGTGAGCTATACCGGCCTGCACGGCGCGAACCGCATGGCATCGAATTCACTGCTTGAATGCCTGGTGTACGGTTGGTCGGCGGCGGAAGACATTACCCGCCGCATGCCGTATGCACATGCCATTCCGGCGCTGCCAGCCTGGGATGAAAGCCGCGTCGACGACGCCGATGAGCAGGTTATCCTGCAACATAACTGGCACGAACTGCGGCTGTTTATGTGGGACTACGTGGGTATCGTACGCACCACAAAACGACTCGAACGCGCAATGCGCCGCATTACCTTGTTGCAGCAGGAAATTGACGAGTACTACGCCAATTTCCGCGTCTCTAATAATCTGCTGGAGTTGCGTAACCTGGTACAGGTAGCCGAGCTGATTGTACGCTGCGCGATGCAGCGCAAAGAGAGCCGCGGGTTGCATTACACGCTGGATTACCCCGAACAGCTTGCGGAATCCGGCCCGACGGTACTCTCGCCGCGCAGTTACATAAACAAGTAGAAGCTCTGGGTCAGCGCGGTGTAGCTGTCGGAATAGCGCTGATCCAGCCCGCGAATCGCCAGCCGGTCGGCGAACACCTCACCGGCGCACGGCGAGAACGCCAGCAGGACACGATGCGGCAACCGACTTTCCGTTTCTGACACATCGGTTCGCAAACGTAAATGCCAGCCGATACCAAGCGCTTTCTGCGTGAAAAGCTCGCTGGCTTCAATCGGCAGTACAACGCAGAAAAAGCCCTCTTCCGTCACTAGTGTGGCAGTAATTTCCAGTAATGACTGATGATCCAGCGTGGTGGTATAACGCGCGCGATCGCGTTCTGGCGTCGCACATTTCACCCCTTCGTCAAAATAGGGAGGATTACTGACAATCAGATCATAACGCGCCGTATTCTCAATGCTCCACTGGCGAATATCAGCCTCGTGAACTGTGATACGATCTGCCCACGGCGATGCCAGCACATTTTCCTGCGCCTGCGAAGCAGCCTGCTCATCAAGTTCGACGGCATCAATGGTCACCGTCGGCCCAGTTCGCTGCGCCAACATCAGCGCCAGCAGACCGCTGCCCGTGCCAATATCCAGCACATGCCGGGCTTTCGATACCGGCGACCAGGCCCCCAACATCAAACCATCAGTGCCCACTTTCATGGCGCAACGATCGTGTGCGACAAAGAATTTTTTAAACGTGAAGCCGTCACGGCGCAGCTGAGCCTTTGGCTGAGACATCTTTACAACCTCAATACGGAAACAGGCGTAGCATAGGCGAAAGCAAAGCGCCGGAAAAGCGATAAGCAGACAACAGATGAAGATTCCAGCCGTAACGTCTATAATCAGCGCCCCACACAGAGGTAGATCATGACTGTAACGACTTTTTCCGAACTCGAACTTGACGACAGCCTGCTGGACGCGCTCCAGGATAAAGGCTTTACGCGCCCAACCGCTATCCAGGCTGCTGCCATTCCGCCTGCGCTTGAGGGGCGTGACGTCCTTGGTTCTGCGCCTACTGGTACCGGTAAAACGGCGGCCTATCTGCTGCCAGCGTTGCAACACCTTCTGGACTTTCCACGTAAGAAATCCGGCCCGCCGCGTGTTCTGATCCTAACGCCAACCCGAGAGCTGGCAATGCAGGTTGCTGATCATGCCCGCGAACTGGCGGCGAATACCCATCTGGATATCGCTACCATTACCGGCGGCGTCGCCTACATGAACCATGCTGAAGTGTTCAGCGAAAACCAGGATATCGTGGTTGCCACCACCGGTCGCCTGCTACAATACATTAAAGAAGAGAACTTCGACTGTCGCGCAGTAGAAACGTTGATCCTCGATGAAGCCGATCGCATGCTGGATATGGGCTTCGCGCAGGATATCGAGCATATTGCGGGTGAAACCCGCTGGCGCAAGCAGACTATGCTCTTCTCAGCAACGCTTGAAGGCGATGCGATCAAAAATTTCGCCGAACGTCTGCTGGAAGATCCCGTAGAAGTCTCCGCCACACCGTCAACGCGCGAACGTAAGAAAATCCACCAGTGGTACTACCGCGCCGACAACCTTGAACACAAGACCGCTCTGCTGATACACCTGCTGAAACAGCCGGAAGTCAGCCGTTCTATCGTCTTCGTGCGTAAACGTGAACGCGTGCATGAGCTGGCAGGCTGGCTGCGCGAAGCGGGCATTAATAACTGCTATCTCGAAGGCGAGATGGTACAGGTGAAGCGTAACGAAGCGATCAAACGTCTGACCGACGGTCGCGTCAATGTGCTTATCGCCACCGATGTTGCTGCGCGTGGTATCGACATTCCGGATGTCAGCCACGTCATTAACTTCGATATGCCGCGCAGTGGCGACACCTACCTGCACCGTATTGGCCGCACCGGCCGCGCCGGTCGCAAAGGAGCAGCAATTTCCCTGGTTGAAGCGCACGATCACCTGCTGTTGGGCAAAGTAGGCCGTTACGTTGAAGAGCCGCTGAAAGCCCGCGTCGTGGATGAACTGCGCCCGACAACGCGAGTGCCAAACGAGAAGCTGAAAGGCAAGCCGTCGAAAAAAGTACTGGCCAAACGCGAAGAGAAGAAAAAAGAGAAAGAAAAAGAGAAGCCGCGCGTGAAGCAACGCCATCGCGATACCAAAAACATCGGTAAGCGACGCAAACCCAACACTGCAAACAGCGAGCAGCAAAAAACAGAAGAGTAAAAAAACGCCGGGATATCCCTAATGCCGATCGTTTAAGGATCGGTTGAACGATCCGGTGGCTGGTATAAAAAGGGTTCATGTTCATCATGGACCCTTTTTAAATGGAACTTTCACAAGCCCCCGGTATTATTAATATCACCTCCCCTGAGCATGCACGTAGCCTCTCTGACCTCATTCCCGCTGAATTCATTCACAAGGCGCGTTAACGTTGACTGATACTGTCACGCTCCGCAAACGCAAACTTGCTCTTGAATCCATGCTCTGGCTTGTCGTTGGCGTCTCCATCTTCTGCAATCGTCCCATGACCGAAATCGTGAATCCGATGGATATCACTGACAGACCAGAATCGCTATCTGAGCAATGATATTAGTGAGTTATGTCGCCATAGGTGGGAAATTGAACGGGGTTATCGGCAAGCGAAACAGGGGATGCTGGATAGTCGCTGGACGTTACGCTGCAAGTTGCCAGAACTGGTGCGACATGGCTGGTATTGCCGGGAAGAAGAGAGCGAAGTTACACTCGGGAATTAAGAGTAAAAGCCAGAAATATCCGGCGAGAAAAAATGCTGATCACCTTAAGTGACCAGCATTAGGGATATCCCGTTTTTATATCAGCCTGAAATTACAGGCTTTCAGTAAAGGTACGAGCAATAACGTCGCGCTGCTGTTCCGGCGTCAACGAGTTAAAACGTACTGCATAACCGGATACACGAATGGTCAGCTGCGGGTATTTTTCCGGGTGTTCAACGGCATCAAGCAGCGTTTCACGACGCAGAACATTCACGTTCAGGTGCTGACCACCTTCCACGCGCACTTCCGGTTTCACTTCCATCGGAATTTCACGGTATTCGATAGCGCCCAGTTTGTTGACCGCAATCACTTCATCTTCCGCGAAACCACCTTTTGCACAGACGCAACGAGCTTCGCCTTTTTCGCTATCGAGCAACCAGAACGAGTTCAGCAGGTTATCGTTTGCAGCTTTAGTAATCTGGATACCAGTAATCATGATTTGCCTCCCTTCGGCACATTATCGATTCGCCGGTTTTCCCGGCCAATTGGTAAAACCATTGTTGTCTGATTGTTTATATACCAGTCTGACACCCTGCATTCTTTGATTTAAATCAACAAAAACCACACCATAAAAATGGTGATTAGGGAATATACTTGTTTTATATCAAGTTACACGCTTCAGGTTATCTTAAAACATTTGTAAATTTTCAAATTTTTTTGAGTAAATTCTGCAAAAGCCGACGGTGAATTTTGTTCTGCCGAAAGAAGCAGTTAAGCTACGGGGAACCAACTTCGCAGGAGAGCGGGATGACCACCTCATTAACATGGCATGATGTGCTGGCAGAAGAAAAACAGCAGCCCTACTTTATTAATACTCTCAGTACGGTTGCGGCTGAGCGGCAGTCCGGAATGACCATCTACCCACCACAGAAAGATGTGTTTAACGCCTTCCGTTTTACCGAACTGGGCGACGTTAAAGTGGTGATTCTGGGGCAGGATCCCTATCATGGTCCAGGTCAGGCGCACGGTCTGGCATTTTCTGTGCGTCCAGGTATCGCCATCCCACCTTCCCTGCTGAATATGTATAAAGAGCTGGAAAACACCATACCGGGCTTCGTGCGACCTCAGCATGGTTATCTGGAGAGCTGGGCACGCCAGGGCGTATTGCTGCTCAACACTGTGCTGACGGTACGTGCTGGCCAGGCGCACTCACATGCTAGCCTCGGCTGGGAAACCTTTACCGACAAAGTGATCGCGCTGATTAATGAACATAGGGAAGGCATCGTGTTTTTACTCTGGGGTTCGCATGCGCAGAAGAAAGGGGCGATTATCGACAAATCCCGCCACCATGTTTTGCGCGCGCCGCACCCGTCGCCGCTCTCTGCGCATCGCGGCTTCTTTGGTTGTAATCACTTTGTGCTGGCAAATCAGTGGTTGGAGCAGCATGGAGAACAGCCTATCGACTGGATGCCGACTCTGCCCGCGGAAACCGAGTAAAAAAAGCCAGCATTGCGCTGGCTTTTCATACTGCTGGCTAACGTCAGACTCAGGCTTTGTTCTGCCGCCACCATTCTGCCAGCAACACGCCGGTTGCCACAGAAACATTGAGACTTTCAACGTTGCCGGTACCATCAATCGAGACGCTCAGATCCGCGCGGGAAAGCGCCGCATCAGATAACCCATCTCGCTCCTGGCCCAATACCAGCACCATTTTTTTCGGTAACGTCGCTTTGAACAGCGGCGTGCCGTTATGGCTGGAAGTCGTTACCAGCGCATAACCTGCCTGACGGAACTCTTCCAGCGCATCGACAAAGCTGTCGCCAGTAATTGCCTGAACGTGTTCGGCTCCGCCTTCTGCGGTACGCACTGCCGCACCGGATTCAATCACCGCAGCATCCTGCAACACCACACCTTTGACGCCAAAGTGCGCGCAGCTACGCATAATCGCCCCGAGGTTATGCGGGTTGCCGACATCTTCAAGCGCCAGCACGCAATCCTCTTCACCGACGCTTGCCACCCATTTCTGCACGCTCAAACCATTGCGTTTTTTGATCAGGAAACAGACACCGCCGTGATGTTCCGTACCGGACGCTTTCTCCAGTTCTTCGTCATCCACCACATGATAAGCTTTGCGGTTTGCCGCCATCCAGCGCAGGGCTTCTTTAAAACGCGGCGTTACGCTCTGCACAAACCAGGCGCGAACAATGGATTCCGGACGGCTGCTGAACAGCGCCTGACAGGCGTTTTCGCCATATACGCGCGTCTCTTCCGCACGCTGACGACGCAGCACTTCGGGATCGATAAAGCTTTTACCGCTGATACCGCCGTGATCCGGTTTTTCCGGCGTGTCGTCGCCCGGCGCGCGGGAAACAGTGCGCCACGGTGAATCACCACGTTCACTGTAATTGTCTCGCTGCGGGCGGCGACTGTTGTTGTCGCGAGCAGAACGGCTTCTGTCATCACGGCCTGGGCGGCCACGATCATCGCGGGCAGTACGACGGTCATCTCCGGCACGAGACGACGATCCTGCACGTGCTGGCCCTTTCCCGGTGCGCGGGTTTTGGCCACGTTTATCGGAATCATCATCACTGCGGACATACATCACTTTGACCTTGCCGCTTTTGTTCTTTAATTCATCGTTCATGCTTTTCTCCACCAGCGCTGCGCGAAGCGCGCAGATTACCTGATGTCCTTGCGCTTCGCCATTAATTCGTTCAAAAGCTATCGTCTATTGTATTCATTGAACAAAACTCATTGTCGTTTAAAAGCTCCTTATTAATACTATGTAACATAGTAGAAACATACCGGCAGTCATGCCGCTCTGTACCATCGCTTTTCCTGAGGTTAGTTATGAATACCGTATGTGCAAGCTGTCAGGCGCTGAACCGCATTCCCGAAGAGAGAATGAACGACGGCGCAAAATGTGGACGCTGTGGACACGAGCTGTTCGATGGAGATGTGATCAACGCTACCGGTGAAACGCTGGATAAATTGCTGAAAGACGATCTGCCCGTGGTCGTTGATTTCTGGGCACCATGGTGCGGCCCGTGCCGTAGTTTTGCGCCGATTTTTGAAGATGTGGCGGAAGAACGCAGCGGCAAAGTGCGATTTGTCAAAGTAAACACCGAAGCTGAACGTGAACTGAGTGCACGATTCCGCATTCGCAGTATTCCAACCATTATGCTGTTCAAGAATGGTGAAGTTGTCGACATGCTTAGCGGTGCCATGCCGAAAGCGCCGTTCGACAGTTGGCTCAACGAATCGCTGTGATCCCGTCGGAGCGCATCTTGTGCCCCGTTTCCGGCTCTGCGACAATGGCGTTTTTATTGCACAATCCCCATGACCGAAAACGCTGTTCTTCGACTCCGCGCCGAACGCCTTGCCCGTTCGACGCGTCCGTTCCTTGCCCGTGGTAACCGTATCCGCCGCTGTCAGCGTTGCCTGCTGCCGCTGCGCCAGTGCCTGTGCGAGACGTTAAAACCCTCAACCGCCAACAGCCGTTTCTGCCTGGTGATGTTCGATACCGAACCAATGAAGCCGAGCAATACAGGAAGGTTGATCGCCGATGTGTTACCCGATACGCTGGCCTTTCAGTGGTCTCGTACCGAACCGCCGAAGGCGCTTATCGATCTCTGCCGCAGCGAGACGTACCAGCCAATGGTGGTGTTTCCCGCCTCTTATGCGGGCAGCGAACGACAGGTGCTTAGCACGCCGCCTACAGGTAAACCGCCGCTGTTTATTATGCTGGACGGCACCTGGGCCGAAGCGCGAAAAATGTTTCGCAAAAGCCCTTATCTGGATGAACTGCCGGTTATCTCTGTGGATCTCTCGCGCGTTTCCGTTTACCGCCTGCGGGAAGCACATGCCGACGATCAATATTGCACCGCGGAAGTGGCGATTGCGCTGCTGGATATTGCGCACGACAACGCGGCCGCACAGGCGCTCGGCGAACATTTCGCGCTCTTTCGCGAACGTTATCTGGCAGGTAAAACCCGCCATCCATCCGCTATCACAGCAAACGCAGCCGAAAACGTTTAAAATCATCGGATCTCTCTTAAGCGGAGGCCAGTATGAGCCAACGAGGTCTGGAAGCGTTATTACGTCCCCGATCGATTGCTGTGGTGGGCGCGTCAATGAAGGCGGATCGCGCAGGTTTTCTGATGATGCGCAATTTACTGGCGGGAGGTTTTGCCGGGCCGGTATTGCCGGTCACGCCCGCCTATAAAGCGGTTCAGGGCGTGCTGGCCTGGCCGGATGTCGCCAGCCTGCCGTTTACGCCCGATCTCGCGGTGCTGTGCACGCATGCCAAACGCAACCTTGAACTGCTTGATGCGCTGGGGCAAAAAGGCTGCAAAACCTGCATTATTCTCTCGGCGCCTCCCGAACAGCACCCACTTCTTCTGGCATGTGCTGCACGCTACCAGATGCGACTACTCGGCCCGAACAGCCTCGGTTTACTTGCGCCATGGCAGGGGCTGAACGCCAGTTTTTCGCCGGTGCCAATTACGCGTGGCAAACTGGCGTTTATCTCCCAATCAGCGGCCGTGTCGAATACGATCCTCGACTGGGCGCAACAAAGAGAGATGGGATTCTCTTACTTCATCGCGCTTGGCGATAGCCTGGATATCGATGTTGACGAGCTGCTGGATTTTCTCGCGCGGGATAGTAAAACCAGCGCTATTCTGCTGTATCTGGAACATTTAAGCGATGCGCGTCGCTTTGTCTCTGCCGCCCGCAGCGCATCACGAAATAAACCTATCTTGGTTATCAAAAGTGGCCGCAGCCCAGAAGCGCAGCGATTATTGCAGGTGCATTCCGGTCTTGATCCTGCCTGGGATGCGGCGATTCAGCGAGCTGGTTTGCTACGTGTCCAGGATACACATGAACTATTTTCCGCAGTAGAAACTCTCAGCCATATGCGTCCGCTACGTGGCGAACGCCTGATGATCGTCAGTAATGGCGCCGCACCGGCAGCGCTAGCGCTGGATGAGCTTTGGCTGCGTAATGGCAAACTGGCCACGCTCAGCGAAGAGACACTATCCCGTTTGCACACGGCGTTACCGCATTCCGTCGTCCCCGGTAACCCGCTCGATTTACGCGATGATGCCAGTAATGCACGCTATGTCGCGGCGCTTAATATTTTGCTCGACAGCCATGATTACGACGCGTTGATGGTGATCCATGCGCCCAGCGCCGCCGCACCGGGCAGCGAAAGCGCAGTAACATTGATCGACGCGCTGAACAAACATCCGCGCGGGAAATATGTGACGGTGCTGACCAACTGGTGCGGCGAGTTTTCTTCGCAGGAAGCGCGACGCCTGTTCAGCGAAGCGGGTTTACCCACTTACCGCACGCCGGAAGGTACCATTACGGCGTTTATGCATATGGTGGAGTATCGCCGCAACCAGAAACAACTCCGCGAAACACCCGCAATATCCCTCAGCATGGCGGCGAATACCGCCGAAGCGCACCATCTGTTACAGCAAGCGCTGATGGAGGGCGCAACGACGCTGGATACTCATGAAGTCCAGCCAATTTTAGGCGCCTGGGGGCTACAAACACTTCCGACATGGATTGCCAATGACAGCGCTGAAGCCGTACACATTGCCGAACAGATTGGTTACCCAGTTGCCTTAAAACTGCGTTCACCGGATATTCCTCACAAATCCGAAGTTCAGGGGGTGATGCTTTATCTGCGCACGGCGAACGAGGTGCAGCAGGCAGCGGATGCGATTATTGATCGTGTGAAGATGAACTGGCCTCAGGCGCGTATTCACGGTTTGCAGGTGCAAAGCATGGCAAACCGCGCGGGTGCGCAGGAACTGCGGGTGGTTGTCGAATATGATCCTGTGTTCGGCCCGTTGATTATGTTAGGCGAAGGCGGCATTGAGTGGCGGGCAGAAGATCAGGCCGCCGTTGCGCTGCCGCCGCTGAACATGAATCTCGCCCGTTATCTGGTGATTCAGGCGATTAAAAGTAAAAAGATCCGCGGGCGCAGCGCGTTACGCTCGCTGGATATTGTCGGGTTAAGCCAGTTTCTGGTGCAGGTTTCGAATCTGATTGTTGATTGCCCGGAAATTGAGCGGCTGGATATTCATCCTTTACTTGCCTCCGGTAGCGAATTTACCGCGCTGGATGTGACCATGGCCATTGCCCCCGTTGCCGGAAACGGTGAAACGCGTCTCGCTATTCGTCCCTATCCTCAGCATCTGGAAGAAGAGGTTGAGATGAAAAATGGCGAGCAGTGCCTGTTCCGCCCGATTCTTCCGGAAGATGAGCCCCAACTACGTCGCTTTATCGCCCTGGTGACAAAAGAGGATCTTTACTACCGATACTTTAGCGAGATCAACGAATTTACCCATGATGATTTAGCGAATATGACACAGATCGACTACGATCGGGAAATGGCATTTGTTGCAGTACGACGCACAGATCTGGGTGAAGAAATTCTGGGCGTTACGCGTGCGATTTCTGACCCGGATAATATTGACGCTGAATTTGCTGTGCTGGTTCGCTCCGATTTGAAAGGGCTAGGACTTGGTCGACGTTTACTTGAGAAGCTTATCAGTTATACCCGGGATCACGGACTTAAGCGCTTGAATGGTATTACTATGCCCAACAATCGCGGCATGGTGACGCTGGCGCGTAAACTGGGATTTGACGTTGATATTCAGCTGGAAGATGGCATTGTGGGATTGTCTCTCCAACTGATGAAGACGGATCAATCCTGAGTAAGGTACTGGAAATGTTGACTACTTTAGCAGGCACAGTGTTATTATTGCCCGCTTATGTCGTCTGCATGGTACAGAAGACCCTTCAATAAACAGAGAAGAAACGCACTGTGATGTTGTCAAAATTTAAGCGTAATAAACATCAACAACACCTTGCCCAACTCCCCAAGATTGCTCAGTCAGTTGATGACATAGAGTTTTTCTACTCACCCGCTGATTTCAGGGAGACGCTGCTGGCGAAAATCGCCAGTGCTACGCGCCGGATCTATATCATCGCCCTGTACCTGGAGCAGGACGATGGCGGGAAAGGAATTCTGCACGCGCTGTATGAAGCCAAGCGCCAGCGCCCGGAACTGGATGTCTGTGTGCTTGTTGACTGGCACCGCGCCCAGCGCGGCCGCATTGGCGCAGCGGCATTGAACACTAACGCCGACTGGTACTGCCGCCTCGCTCAGGAAAATCCGGACGTTGTAGTTCCGGTCTATGGCGTTCCTGTGAATACGCGTGAAGCGCTCGGTGTGCTGCATTTCAAAGGATTTATCATTGATGACAGCGTACTTTACAGCGGTGCAAGCCTCAATGACGTCTATTTGCATCAGCACGATAAATATCGCTATGACCGCTATCAGTTGATCCGCAACCCGCAAATGGCGGATATCATTCGTAACTGGGTCGATCAGAACCTGATTCAGGGACGCGGAGTAAATCGCCTTGATAATGCTCAGCGTCCGAAAAGCCCGGAAATCAAAAATGATATTCGTCTGTTCCGTCAGGAGCTGCGCGATGCTACGTACCATTTCCAGGGCAATGCGGATAACGAACAACTGGCGGTCACGCCGCTGGTCGGTCTGGGTAAATCCAGCCTGCTGAACAAAACTATTTTCCATCTGATGCCGTGTGCAGAGCACAAGCTGACGATTTGTACCCCTTATTTCAACCTGCCTGCTGTGCTGGTGCGTAACATTATTCAGTTACTGCGCGAGGGTAAAAAAGTGGAAATTATCGTTGGCGACAAAACGGCTAACGATTTTTTCATTCCGGAAGATCAACCGTTCAAAATCATCGGCGCGCTACCTTATTTGTATGAAATCAATCTGCGTCGCTTCCTGAGCCGGCTACAGTATTACGTTAATACCGATCAGTTAGTTGTGCGTTTATGGAAAGATGACGATAACACTTATCACCTGAAAGGAATGTGGGTGGATGATGAATGGATCCTGCTGACAGGTAACAATCTGAACCCCCGCGCCTGGCGGCTGGATCTGGAAAACGCCATCCTGATTCACGATCCGAAACATGAACTGGCGGCTCAGCGCAGCAAAGAACTGGAGCTTATCCGCACGCATACGACTGTGGTGAATCATTATCGTGATTTGCAAAGCATTGCAGATTATCCGGTGAAGGTGCGCAAACTTATTCGCCGATTGCGCCGTATACGCATAGATAAGCTGATAAGCCGTATTCTTTAAATACTAAGCCCCTGTCTGCGTGATGGGGCTTTTTTTTCGGATCTGCTGATGAAATACGTGCTGATAGCAAGTGTGGTGCTACTGACAGGTTGTAGTCATATGGCGAATGATAACTGGAGTGGGCAAGATAAGGCGCAGCATTTTCTGGGCTCCGCCATGCTTTCTGCCGCTGGTAACGAGGTAGCGCAACATCAGGGATATAGCCGCGATCGCAGTGCAATGGTAGGGCTGATGTTTTCAATTAGCCTTGGCGCATCGAAGGAGCTTTGGGACAGCCGCCCGGCAGGGAGCGGCTGGAGCTGGAAAGATTTCGCATGGGATGTTGCCGGTGCCACGACGGGTTATACCGTGTGGCAACTGGCAAGTCACTAAAGACGGATGCCTTTTCCTTTGCGATGAAGCATAAGCGAGACCAGAAATGCTAATGCTCCCAGCACAGTGACGTACCAGAAAAAAACGGTTTCGACACCGAATGACTTTAACGACAGTGCTACATATTCTGCCGAACCGCCAAATAACGCATTCGCCACGGCATAAGAAAGCCCGACCCCGAGAGCGCGCACCTGTGCGGGAAACATTTCTGCTTTCAGGATCCCGCTGATCGAGGTGTAAAAACTGACGATCACCAGCGCCAGCATCACCAGAGCAAATGCCGCGTATGGCGACGTGATGCTGTGCAATGCACTCAGGATCGGTACGGTGCACACCATTGAAAGACCGCCGAACAGTAGCATCGATGTACGGCGCCCAATCTTATCAGATAAAGCACCGATAATCGGTTGAATCAGCATGAAAACAAACAAAGCTATAGTCATAATAATACTGGCAACGTTTGCGTGCATACCCGCCGTATTAACCAGATATTTCTGCATATAAGTGGTGAAGGTGTAAAACGCCAACGATCCACCCGCCGTGAACCCAAGCACCATCAGAAAAGCTTTACGGTTGCGCCATAATCCTTTCATTGAACCAGCTTCTTTTAAAGCCCGAACTTCTTGCTGCGATGTTTCATCCAGTTGGTGGCGTAACCAAAGTGCAACAATGGCCAGCACTGCACCAATGGCAAAGGGGATACGCCAGCCCCATGCGCGTAATTCAGCATCATCAAGAATCTGTTGCAGGAGCACGACAACCAGTAGCGCCAGCAATTGCCCACCGATCAGCGTAACATACTGGAATGATGCGTAAAAACCTTTACGTCCTTCCACGGCGACTTCGCTCATATAGGTCGCACTGGTACCGTACTCGCCGCCGACAGAAAGCCCCTGGAACAAACGGGCTATCAGTAATAGTGCCGGAGCCCAGGTGCCAATTGCGGCATAACCCGGTAAACAAGCAATGACCAGAGATCCAAGGCACATCATGCAGACAGAGATCAGCATTGAGGTTTTACGCCCGCGGCGATCGGCGATTCGACCGAATAACCATCCGCCAATAGGACGCATCAGAAAACCGGCGGCAAATACGCCTGCAGTTTGTAATAGCTGGGTTGTCGTATTTCCTGCCGGAAAAAATATATGAGCAAAATAGAGAGAGCAAAAGGAGTAGACATAGAAATCAAACCACTCCACCAGGTTGCCCGATGAAGCGCCAATAATCGCCCACACCCTTCTGCGAGTATCGCTGCTGGTGAGCGATGCATGCGTTGTTATGCTGCTTTCAGCCATTCGAATGATACTCCTACCAGAGCCAGAGGTTACTTGCCCATGGCGAATATCCTTTTCCACCACTACGCAAGATAGAAATGTTACATACTTGTTATGATTTAATTGTGATTACAATCACATTTTAGCTTAGCAGGATAAGCAACTAAGAATATGACCTGACAAAGAAAATAAATAAAGCAAAAAAGCCCCGTGCCTGCGCACGGGGCTTCCCGGTCTGTACCACTTCAACGCAAAAAGGCCATCCTTCCGGATGGCCTTTTCACTGGTTTGATGCCTGGCAGTTCCCTACTCTCGCATGGGGAGACCCCACACTACCATCGGCGCT
>JAGTSE010000037.1 GCA_018261615.1 Pseudomonadota bacterium
AAATCAGTAGATCATAAAACTCTATGCCTGTCTCCTTTTCTGGGGATTCATCAGCCCGAAGGGGTAAGGCTCAGGGATGAGCCGAATAAAAAAGCCAACACACATGCAGCTTGAAGTATGACGGGTATACCCGTTTTGCCCGGACCTGCTTGTTAGCGCTTCGTGAAAAATACCAGGGATGAAGACAACCGGCATGAAATATATTTCGCGGGATAAAAAGAAATATCGGCGAACCACACAGGCTCGCCGGAAGCATCATCCGTAATGTGTTTTGAGATGGTTCTGTAGAGTTATTATGAAACAATCATCACAGTTTTTAATGCAATTTAAATGACATTTTCATGACAACAAGATTACTGCTGGCGAGGAATAGGAAATCCTTTAATTGAAATAATAAAACTGTTTCCCTCTTTTTTGATTTTCGCGCCAGCGTCACACCAGTCCGATGCGATCCGAAAAAACTCATCACTTCCGATATTCCAGTCCAGTCGTACTTGTTTTACAAAGCCTGAGCGCAACATCGCACAGGCTTCACCGTAGTTACTGGCGGTTGATAGCAGTTGTTGGTTCATTTTTTCTTCTTCAGGAGTTTACGTAATGCTTTGATCTCTTTAGGAGTTAACGGAGCTGCACTCTCTTCTTCCGTGTGCTGGTTGTCAATGTCATCTTCCGAGACTCCCGCCTCTTCTGCTGCTTCGAACGCCAGCAACAGCAGTTTTTCTGTCGCCGTGCTTAAATTTTCACTATTTACTTCTGCGTAATGACGCAGCTTCTCTTTTAGCGCTTCATCAATTTTGACGTTTAATACTGCACTGGTCATGATTATCCCTTCTTGTGTGAATAAACATGCTAATTAATACACGAACTTACGAAATCGATCCACATTTATATTTCAATATTATAACAGGGCGAAAACTTCCCCAAAATAATCTGCCCTATGTTTATGACAGAAAGATGAATGTAATATGTCAATTAAATGACATTATAATTTAAAACGAATAAATATAAGGCTAATCTCGGGGATAAAACCCGCCAGCGAGCATGCAGGCAGGTTTCAGTGGTGCAGTTGGTTCCATTTTTCGCGGGTTATCTCCCACAACTCCGTCTCCAGCGTCCCGGAAACGTACTCACCTTTTTGCAGGCGAACCAAACGCATACCGCTGCGTTGAGAAAGTCTCTTCGAACGATCGTTGGCGACAGCTTTGGGCGCACGCAGCACATCACGTTCGAGCGCATTAAACCAAAAATCCGTTACCGCATTGCAGGCTTCCATCATATACCCCTGCCCTTGCCACTCAGGAACCAGCCAGAATCCCCGGTTATTGTCCGGTGTATCCATCAGGCAGATCACTCCCATGAGTTCATCGGCATTCTCTTTACGCCGCAACGTCCAGAACCAGCCTTTCCCTGCGCGCATTGCCGCCAGCGCAACATTATCGACATAGTCCTGCGCCGCATTATCCGGATAGGGCCAGGGAACACTGGCAACCAGATAACGGACAATCTCCCAGCGAGGGAAAATGCGCTGAATTTGCGTGGCATCTTCCGATACCAATGGTTTGAGAATCAGACGTGCCGTTTGAAGCTCTGGTGTTACCACAAGTGACGCCTCCTTTTCTTCCTGAGAGAAGCAAGTATTGCAGATGCTACGCCAAATTAGGGGGTTTTTCGCTATTTAAAAAATCAGGCTATCGGTTCGGTTTGCGGCGTCACACTTAGAGCCGCTTTCTGACGAAACCACGGCAGACAAAGCTGAATCAGCGGGCCAATACTCAGCGCGTAAAATACCGTGCCCACGCCAAATGTGCCGCCCAGCAGGCAGCCTGCCAGCAGGACTGAAATCTCAATCGCCGTACGGATACTGCGCACTGACCAGCCTGTGCGTGCATGAATACCGGTCATCAGGCCATCACGTGGGCCTGCACCAAACCCAGCACCAATATACATTCCGGTCGCCAGCGCATTGACAATCACCGCAGCCGCCAGCATTACGCTGCGCGCCAGGAGCGTCTCCAGCGGCGGCATCAATGCCAGCGCAGCATCAGCAGCAAGTCCAAGCACGATCACATTGCTGATGGTTCCCAGACCAGGACGCTGGCACAACGGGATCCAGAACAACAATACCAGCGTGCCGGTCGCGATCATCACCGTACCGATATCCATTGACAGTAGTTTCGCCACACCAAGGTGGAAAACGTTCCACGGATCAGCGCCCAAATCGGCACGGACAAACATCGCGGTGGAAGCACCATACAGGACCAAACCAATATAGAGTTGCAGTAATCGACGTAGCATTTTTGTTCTCCAGTTGTTCATGCTTCCATCCTCTCCAAAAATGGCATTATTATTAATGTCCAGTTTTCATATAGTGGACTGCATATGTCATCCCGTCGCTTTGGTAGCCAATCTTTGCAGCGCCTGTTAGGGCACTGGCAGCAACCCGAATCCCGTATGCCGCTATGGCGTCAGCTTGCCGATGCTCTGCGTTTGCTGATTCTTGATGGCAGGCTGGCGCTGGACACGCGTCTACCCGGTGAGCGCGAACTGGCCTCGACGCTGAAAATCAGCCGCACAACCGTTGCCAGCGCGCTGGCGCACTTGCGCGATGAGGGTTATCTGGAGAGCCGCCACGGCAGCGGATCGCGGGTGATTCTGCCTGATAGCCGTAGCGTTCCAACGCTCGCAACAGCCGGTACGGCACTGGATCTCTCTACGGCGGCGCTGAGCGCCGGTCCGGAGATCCACCAGGCCTATACCCACGCTCTGAGCATGATCCCGCACTACCTCACACGAACCGGCTATGGCCAGCTTGGCTTGCTGCCGCTGCGTGAAGCCATTGCTGCACGCTATGCCGCGCGCGGGCTGCCAACTCACGCCGATGAAGTGATGGTGGTGAATGGTGCAGTCAGCGCACTGGCGCTGGTACTGCGCATGCTGACCGGGCCCGGCGATCGTGTGGTGGTCGATCATCCAACCTACCCGCTGGCGATTGCCGCGATCCAGGGCGCTTCATGCCGACCCGTTGGCGTATCGCTGCCACAAACTGGCTGGGACAGCGACGGATTTGCTGCCACGCTAGCGCAGACCGCGCCGCGTCTGGCCTATCTGATGCCCGACTTTCACAATCCAACCGGTCGCTGTATGGATATCGCCACCCGCGAAGCCATCGCCGCTATCGCGGCGCGCACGCGCACGACACTGGTGGTCGATGAAACAATGGTGGATTTGTGGTACGACGCACCTCCGCCTCCACCGCTGGCAGCCTTCGATCCTGCTGGAAACGTGATCACGCTCGGTTCGGCGGGAAAAAGTTTCTGGGGTGGCTTACGCCTGGGATGGATCCGCGCCTCAACACGCACGATTGCCGCCCTCGCCCAGACCCGTGACACACTGGATCTGGGTTCTCCGTTACTGGAGCAATTGGCAACGCTGTGGCTAATGCAAAACGCAGAGGCATTTTTGCCCGACCGTCGACAGATGCTTACCAGGCGCCGTGATAATTGCGCTGCGTTAATGCATGAGCATTTTCCGGAATGGCACTTTCAGACACCGCAGGGCGGCCTCTCCTATTGGGTAGAACTGCCCGATATGCTGGCAACCCAATTCGCCGCCCGCGCGGAAACTATCGGCATCCACCTCGGTGCGGGAACACGTTTTGGTCTTTCCGGCGCCTTTGACCGCTATTTACGTATGCCCTTTTCACTGGAATTAGCCGAGCTGGAAAACGCATTACTGCGTATCAAACCGCTATGGCTAACGCTCAACCATTCGCAGCGCCCGTTAAAACGCAGCATGGTGTAATGCCGGAAATTATTCGCCCGCATTCAGCACTGAATTATCAGACGCCATCAGAGTTTGCAGTACGGTGGCGGAATGGAAAATGTGAAGGGTCAATCGATTGTAGTAGCGGAAGTTGCAGTAATCAGCCAAGGGCGATCTGCAAAGCGTAAAGATCGCTTTGTCGCTTCAGTCTTTGAACGAGTACCTAACGAACGACGAAACTCACGGCGTTTACCACAGGGTAAGACGTTAACTTTCCGGTAGTACCAGATCCCATGACGGGAGAGCATAAGAGACATAGTGCAGCCTACTGGTGATACACAGTTTTTGTACCACTAAGGCTATGGAGGAGAGATTTCAGTACTTTAGACATTATCTATCAAGTACTTACCCTGAAATGGGTGGGGGCCCTGCCAGCTACATCCCGGCACACACGTCGTCTGCCCTGGCTGCTTCCTTCCGGACCTGACCTGGTGAACAGAGTAGCGTTGCGGGAGAACCAACAGGGCCCCCATTGAGAGCGTTGTTAATCAACGCGCTGGCGCATTATCCCTGTCCAGGATGGCAATTGCAAGCCGCGCCGGGGCGGATGCTGGTTTATTGCGCAATTGCCCCTTCACAGCACGCTTTATGCTGTTTATGCTGCAAAGTCTTCCCTCAGGATATCAACATGGATATACAGGATTCTTTCCCGCAGCGGGTCTGGCAAATCGTTGCCGCAATACCGGAAGGTTATGTCACGACTTATGGCGACGTGGCGAAACTGGCTGGTTCGCCGCGCGCCGCGCGCCAGGTGGGCGGCGTACTGAAACGCTTACCGGAAGGAAGTTCGTTGCCGTGGCATCGTGTGGTGAATCGTCATGGCTGCATTTCATTGCCCGGGCCGGATTTACAGCGCCAGCGCCAGGCATTACTGGCTGAAGGGGTGGTGGTGTCCGGTAGCGGGCAAATCGATTTACAACGTTACCGCTGGAATTATTAAAACGCTCCTCCCCCGCAGGAGAGGAGCCGTTATCAGTACTGTGTCGGCGCCGGAGTGGCTTCAGATGGGTTCACTTGCGTGGGGGAAGTGGAAGGCACACTCGTGGCGGCACCACTGTTTTGCTGCAACGGCACAGCCGTTTGCTGCACCGGCACCAGTGTCAGATCCTCTTTGGTTCCACCCTGGTTGATAACCGGTTTAACCGTATCGGTGATAAAGACAATTTTATTGTCGATGGTAATGGCCGCACTCAGCAGGATACGGGCATTCGGCTGGATATCTGCCGGGTTAAACGGCAGCACGAAGCTGAACGGAGCCTGTTTACCTTCGGTACGCACCGCTTTCTGCGCCAGCACTTTCGACCGCGCATCTGCCTGGGACGCATCAGAAACTGTCACGGTTAATACCGCATTTGGCGGCAGCGCCACTTTCTGACGGATCCAGATCGTGCCGGAAACGTTGGGTTGCGCAATCGCAGCTTTATTGGCTGCCGCTGGTGCGCTGGGATTAGGTGTTGGTGTCGGAATGTCAGCGCCTTTTTGAGCACAGGCAGAGAGCGCAACTGCAACTGCCAAACCACTTAACATGTGCACGAGTTTCATCGATTTCTCCTTATCTTCAATGCAGCGGCAGAACGCTTGCCTGCCAGGATGGGTGGTTAAACCATCGTAACGAGAACTAGTCTGGCACATAAGCGCGATATATTCCTGCAAAGCCCCATTTATTCAGATTATTGAACCCATCGGACCACTCACTTTCCCAGGTTATACTTAGCGGATTATTCGCTCAGTCAGCCGTTATTTATTTGAGGAAATTTATGAGTCAGGCTCTCTCTAACCTGCTGTCATTGTTGAATCTGGAAAAAATCGAAGAAGGCCTGTTTCGCGGCCAGAGCGAAGATTTAGGGCTACGCCAGGTCTTTGGCGGCCAGGTTGTCGGCCAGGCGCTGTACGCCGCTAAAGAAACCGTCCCCGCTGAACGTCTGGTGCACTCCTTCCACAGCTACTTTTTGCGTCCTGGCGATAGCCTGAAACCGATTATCTACGACGTGGAAGTTCTGCGTGACGGCAACAGCTTCAGCGCCCGCCGCGTGGCGGCCATTCAGAACGGGAAGCCGATTTTCTACATGACCGCCTCGTTCCAGGCACCGGAAACGGGTTACGAACATCAAAAACCGATGCCGGATGCGCCCGCACCGGATTCACTGAAATCCGAAACCGATATCGCGCATGCACTCTCCCATTTGTTGCCGCCGCTGGCGAAAGAGAAATTCCTCAGCGATAAACCGCTGGAGTTCCGACCGGTTGAATTTCACAACCCGCTGAAAGGGCATGTCGCCGAACCTGCACGCCAGGTATGGATCCGCGCGAACGGCGTGGTACCGGAAGACTTTCGCGTCCATCAATACCTGCTGGGCTACGCCTCAGACTTCAACTTCCTGCCAGTGGCGCTCCAGCCACACGGCGTGGGTTTCCTTGAGCACGGCATGCAGGTTGCCACGATCGACCACTCGATGTGGTTCCATCGCCCATTCAATATGAATGAATGGCTGCTTTATAGCGTGGAAAGTACATCCGCCTCCGGGGCGCGCGGCTTCGTACGCGGGGAGTTCTACACACAACAAGGTGTGCTGGTAGCGTCGACCGTGCAGGAAGGGGTAATGCGCAACCGCAATTGAGCTTCTACAAAAGGAAAAGCCTCCGGGGAGGCTTTTTTATGCTCAGGAGATAACTCAATTCAATCAGGCGTTGTAAGCGTTTTCGCCGTGGCTGTTAACATCCAGACCTTCACGCTCTTGATCTTCCGGTACACGCAGGCCCACAGTCATGTCAGCCAGTTTGTAGCCGATAAAAGCCACGACGCCAGACCACACGATGGTGAGAGCGATACTTTCTAACTGAACCAGTACCTGTTGGCCCATAGTCACGCCTTGTGCGTAACCGACACCGCCCAGTGAAGTTGCGGCAAAAATGCCGGTCAGGATACAACCGACGATACCGCACACACCGTGTACACCAAACACATCACATGGATCGTCAACACGCAGCATACGTTTCAGTGCAGTAACGCCCCACAGACCAGCCAGACCTGAAACCAGACCCACAATCAGCGCGCCGCCGACACCGACATAACCACACGCAGGAGTGATACCAACCAGGCCTGCAATCGCGCCGGAACATGCACCCAGCAGAGACGGTTTGCCACGCAGCGACCACTCACCGAACACCCACGCAAGGATTGCACCAGCAGTTGCCACAACGGTATTCACGAAGGCCAGCCCGGCGATTTCGTTAGCAGCGCTTGCAGAACCCGCGTTGAAACCGAACCAACCCACATAGAGGATAGCAGTGCCGGTAAAGACCATTGGCAGGTTATGCGGTTTGAACGCTTCTTTGCCAAAGCCCACCCGTTTGCCAATCAGGTAAGCACCCACCAGGCCTGCAACAGCGGCGTTGATATGCACCACAGTACCGCCAGCGAAGTCCAGAGCACCATGCGTTGCCAGCAGACCGCCGCCCCATACCATGTGTGCAATTGGCACATAGGAGAGAGTCAGCCAAACCACCACGAAAATCAGCACCGCAGAGAAGCGAATACGTTCCGCCAGCGCCCCAACAATCAAGCCCACGGTGATACAGGCAAAAGAGCCCTGGAAAGCAACGTGGATATATTGGTATATACTTCCCATGACCGCAGTCAGTTGGATATTCTTCAGCATCACCCAGTTGAAGCCGCCGAAGAAGCTATTACCCTCGCCAAAAGCCAGAGAATAGCCATAAACCACCCACAGAACGCACACCAGCGCGAAGGTAACAGCCACCTGCGTCAACATGGAGAGCACGTTTTTACCGCGGATCAGGCCGCCGTAAAACAGCGCAATGCCCGGGATGCTCATAAACAGCACCAGCGCAGTAGAAATCATCATAAAGCCGTTATCTGCTTTATCTGCCACAGCGGGAGCCGCCATCGCCAGACCTGGCAGCAATGCCAGTGAAGCAAGACCTGTTTTTAATGTTGTGTTTTTCATTATTCCAATCCCTATCACTGTGTGGCCAGCTATTACAGTGCCGCTTCGTCGGCTTCGCCGGTACGAATACGAATGACGCGTTGCAACTCAGCAACGAAAATTTTGCCGTCGCCAATTTTTCCGGTGTAGGCCGCTTTGCTGATCACATCGATCACTTCATCAAGTTGATCATCAGCAATTGCCACATCAATTTTCACTTTAGGCAGGAAATTGACGCTATATTCCGCACCGCGGTACAGCTCGGCATGACCCTTCTGACGCCCGAAACCTTTAACTTCAGTCACGGTCAGTCCTTGAATACCAATAGAAGACAGTGCTTCACGAACGTCTTCAAGTTTGAATGGCTTAATCACCACGGTAACCAGCTTCATAGATCCCCCTCCAGTCGAAATTCGATAATGGCCGCAGCTAACACGTAACAGATATTGCAAGCGGTGTGCCAACAATGAAAACGAGGAGAATTTCAGATTGTTAGTGCAGACAGGCCGGGAAAGGCGGAAAGGGAAAAACGCTGGCTCGCGATTCGGACTGGTGCCAGAAAAGAAAAACGCACCATAACAGTGCATGGTGCGTTACTTTTTTGCACCAACAGAGGATCCTGTCAGTAGCATGCCTAATTTTGGTGCATCAGGCGATAAGCGACTCTTCTCGCGCGCTCGCCGCCAGTTCTTCCCCGGCCAGTTGCAGTTGATACATCTGCCAGTAGCGCCCTTTCGCGGCTAACAATTGCTGGTGCGTCCCGTGTTCCACTGCCTGCCCGCGATGTAATACAAGGATGGTTTCGGCCTCAACAATGGTCGATAAGCGGTGGGCAATCACCACCAACGTGGTCTGCTTACGTACCGCCGCCAGCGCATGTTGGATTGCCTGCTCGGTACCAGAGTCGATATTTGCCGTTGCTTCATCGAGGATCAGAATCGGTGGAGTATCGACCAGTACACGCGCCAGCGCCAGCAGCTGTTTTTGCCCAACCGAGAGATTATTTCCCTGCTCGCCGAGCCGGGTATGAATACCCGCACTCATACCGCGCGCCAGTTCCGCCAGTTGTACCGTCTCCAGCGCCTGCCATACCTGCGCTTCGCTGATATCGCGCCCCAGCGTCACATTGACGAAAAAGCTGTCCGCCAGTACCACAGGATCCTGTTGCACCATCGCCACGCCTTTACGTAGCGCCGTATGGCTGAGCGCAGAGAGCGGCCTTCCGTCGAGGCGGATCTCGCCCTGTCTAAGCGGGTAATATCCCATCAACAGACTGGCGAGCGTACTTTTTCCACTGCCAGTATGCCCCACTAAGGCCACAAAGCTGCGCGGCGCAACCGACAGCGAAATATCCTGTAGCACCAGTTGATCGTCGCGATAGGCAAACGAAACATTCTCAATATCAATGGCGCCACTGTGTAGCGGCGTATCATCGTCACCATAAGACTGGCGCGGCCGATCCATCAGTTCGAACACCCGCTCGCCAGCGACAACGGCCTGCTGCAACATCGATTGCTGCGTCGTCAGCTCAATCAGAGGTTCATTCAGACGTCCAAGATAGCTGATAAACGCATACAGCACGCCGACTTCTACCGTGCCTACGGAGGAGAAACCAAACAGCATCAGCAGCCCGCACAATACCAGCGCCGAGAAGAGACTTAGCAGCGGGCGCAACAGAAAGCCATCCAGCCGCAGAGTTTGCATGCGCGCAAGATAGTGGGAACGGCTGGCATCGCCCATACGTTCACCAAAGCGTGCCTGCTGGCGGAACTGCTGAATCACGCTCATGCCGTTAATGATTTCGTTAAAGCCATCGTTAATGTCAGCAAGGTAGGCACGCATCCGGCGCACAATCGGCGTACTGAAGCGCTGATAGATCAGCATAACGATCAGCACCGCCGGGAAAATTGTCATCGCCACCAGCGCCATTCGCCAGTCCAGGCTAAACATGGCGACCAGCATCGCGCCAATCAACGCGGCGCTGCGCAGCACCGTCGCCACCACCGTGACATAAAGATCGCGGATCACTTCGGTGTCGTTGGTCACGCGAGAGATAATCTGCCCGACCGGCTGAGTATCAAATTCGCTCAGCGGCTGGCGCAGCGCGGCGTCCATCACATCGGTACGCAGTTGTTGTACTACGCCGACCGCCGTCTGGTTAAACAGTAGCGACTGACGGTAGTGCAGTAGCGCCGCCAGCAGTTGCAGGCCGACATAAACCGCAGCCAGACCGGCGATCAGCGCAAGTGGCAGATAGCTTTTCGCCACCATGTTATCGATAAAGTAGCTGATCAGCGCCGGACCGGAGACTTCCGCAATCGCCGCAACCCACAGCATCAGCACCGCTTTGATTAACTGCTTGCGCCACGGTTTGCCATACACCAGCAGCCGTTTCAGCGTCGGCCACTGCCGTGAGAAATTACGCATCGTCTGACTCCTGCGGTACGTCATTCAGGGCGGCTTCCAGTTGCTGGTAGCGGTACATATCGCGATACCAGCCCGGTTGGCGCGCAAGCTGCTCATGCTGGCCGCGCTGGGCAATATGTCCATGCTGCATGACTAAAATCTCACTGGCTTCCGTCAGCGCCGACAGGCGATGCGCGCTGATAATGATGGTGCGTCCTTCGCCCCACTGGCGCAGGTTATGCAAAATTTGATGTTCGGTACGACCATCAACGGCCGACAGCGCATCATCCAGGATCAGGATTTCG
Source organism: Pseudomonadota bacterium (assembly GCA_018261615.1). GTDB lineage: Bacteria > Pseudomonadota > Gammaproteobacteria > Enterobacterales > Enterobacteriaceae > Kosakonia. The sequence goes on from JAGTSE010000037.1 coordinate 10,481, forward strand.
GCATTGAGCAGCAGTGCGCGTGCAATCGAAATGCGCTGTTTTTGGCCACCGGAAAGCATCACGCCGCGCTCGCCCACTTCCGTATCATAGCCCTGCGGCAGACGCAGAATGTCATCATGCACGCTGGCAAGCTTAGCTACGTGTTCAATCTCTTCCTGAGTAGCGCCGGGTTTGCCTAAGGCAATATTATTGCCCACCGTATCAGAGAAGAGGAACGGCGTCTGATTCACCACCGCAAGACGGCTGCGCCAGGCATCCAGCTTCAATTGCTGAAGGGGAATATTGTGGAAACGAATATCCCCCTGTCCGACGTCAAAATGGCGCTGAATTAACGCCAGCAAGGTGGTTTTTCCGGCGCCGGTCGGCCCGCAGATACCCAACATCTGGCCCGGCATCAGCAGCGCGTTAACATTATTCAGCACTGCAGTTTCCGTGTGCGGATAGTGAAATTCACGGATAGCAATAGTCAGATTGCCGCGCCCTTCCGGCACTGGCTCACTGCCGTCGTTCACTACCGGCGCTTCTGCCAGCATGTCGCGAATTCGGCTATAAGCCGCACTTCCGCGTTCCACGATATTAAACATCCACGCCAGCGCCAGCATCGGCCAAATCATCAGCCCCAAATACATGGCAAAACTGGTGAGCTGGCCGAGCGTCAGCGTACCGTGGACAATCATCCAGCTACCACCGCCAATCGCCAGCATGTTCGCCAAACCAATGGCAATATAAATGGTTGGATCAAAACGCGCATCAACACGGGCGACGCGCATATTTTTCGCCCCGGTGTCGGCGGCTTCCGTTGCAAACAGCGCCGACTGGCGATCCTCCAGACCGAAAGCTTTGATCATACGAATGCTGGTCATACTCTCCTGCGTACGATCGTTAAGCGCGGAGAATGCCGCCTGCGCTAACTTAAAACGTTGGTGCAACTGATCGCCGTAACGCTTGATGACCAGCGCCATAATCGGCATCGGCAGCAGCGAGAGCAGCGTTAGTTGCCAACTGATTTGCGTCGACATCACCACCAGTACCACGCAGCCCATTACCAGCGAATCCACTAACGTCAACACACCTTCACCGGCAGCAAACACAACGCGATCGACGTCATTCGTTGCGCGTGCCATTAAATCACCGGTACGGTGGCGCAGATAAAACTCCGGATGCTGGCGACTCAGTTGACGGTAGAAATCTTCACGCAGTTCCACGGCCAGTTGATAAGAAGCACCAAACAACCAGACGCGCCAGACATAACGCAGCAGATAGGTGATGATGGCGACCGCAACCAGTACGCCAATCCACATCCACACCTGTGATGTAGTGTAATGCTGTTCGGTTACACCATCGACAATCACCCCCACCACTTTGGGCGGAATGAGTTGCAAAATAGCAATAATGATAAGTAAGGCCACTGCGCCAAGGTAGCGTTGCCACTCTCGGCGAAAGTACCAGCCTAACTGGGCAAATAATCGCACGCGGTTATATCCTGAAGGTGATTTTCCGGCTGTTGGTTTAGCCTAAGCGTTATTCAATGGGTAAAGCCGTGGTGTATTTTATCTGTTCCATGGCGAAGCTAGAAGTGACATCTGACAGCCCCGGCACGCTGTTCACTAGCTTCTTATAAAAGTTGTCATAGCGTTTCATGTCTGCCACCTGCACGCGTAGCAGATAATCATATTCCCCCGCCATGCGCCAGAAACCGAGCACTTCCGGCATTTGCGTCACTTCGCTGACAAAGCGGCAATACCAGTCACTACTGTGGTGCTGGGTTTTAATCAGCACGAAGGCCGTCAAATTCAGCCCCAGCTTTTCAGCATCCAGCACAGCGACACGACCGAGCAAAATTCCATCGTCTTCCAGCCGCTTCAGACGTTTCCAGCAAGGAGTGGTGGTCAGATTAACGGCATCTGCCAGCGCCTGCAAAGAGAGCGAACAATCCTGTTGCAGCAGGGAAAGCAGCTTGCGGTCAATTTTATCTAACATTTGGGAATACCAGAGAATATTTTTCTCCTTATAGTCTAACACAAAGGCTAAATGGCAACCTTTTTTTCTTTTGCTTCCGCTAGACTGGGCACAAAGTGACAAACGGATAACCGCCATGAATTGCAGTTGGGTCAAATACGCTATCAATGAAATTAACGCCGATGCACAGCGTTCTGCAGATACGCACCTTATTCGCCTGATGCTGCCAGCTTTTCCGGGGATCAATCTCTACCTGAAAGATGAAAGCACGCACCCTACCGGTAGCCTGAAACACCGACTGGCGCGCTCCTTGTTCCTGTACGGTTTGTGCAACGGATGGATCAAAGAAGGCACGACTATTATTGAGGCCTCCTCCGGTTCAACTGCCGTCTCCGAAGCCTGGTTCGCGCGGTTGCTGGGGCTACCCTTTATCGCGGTCATGCCTTACTGCACAGCTAAACGCAAAATCGAGCAGATCGAGTTTTATGGCGGCCGCTGCCACTTTGTTGACAGTGCCTGTGAAATCTATGCGGAATCGGAACGGCTGGCAAAAGAGCTGAACGGACATTACATGGATCAGTTCACGTTTGCTGAACGCGCAACCGACTGGCGCGGCAACAACAATATTGCCGACAGTATCTTCCGTCAGATGAAAAATGAACCGCATCCGGTGCCGGATTACATTGTGATGAGCGCAGGCACAGGCGGCACCTCAGCGACCATTGGTCGCTATATTCGTTGTCAGGGTTATGGCACCCAGTTGATGGTGGTGGATCCGGAAAACTCGGTGTTCCTTGATTACTGGCAACAACGCGACGCCAGCCTTAGCAGCACGACAGGTAGCAAAATCGAAGGGATTGGCCGTCCGCGCGTAGAGCCTTCTTTTATTGCCGATGTGGTGGACGAGATGCTGCGGGTTCCCGATGCCGCCAGTGTGGCAACGGCGCAGTGGCTGGAAACACAAATCGGCCGCAAAGTGGGCGCCTCCACCGGTACCAATATGTGGGGTGCGCTACAGCTCGCCGCACGGATGCGCGACGAAGGACGCAGAGGTTCTATCGTGACGCTGCTGTGCGACAGCGGCGAGCGGTATCTGGAAACCTACTACAACCCGCAATGGGTGGCGGCAAACATCGGCAATATCGATCCCTGGCGCGCGAAAATCTCCAGTCTGACGGCATAATAACCGACTCAAAGCTGAAAGCTTTACACAACCCTCAGCCAGGCTGAGGGTTCTATAGATAAAAAAAACCGGGTAAAAACCCGGCTTGCTGGAAAAATCTTTTTCATTCGGGGGAATAAGGAAGATTAGGTGTGTCCAGCCAGTGCATCAAAAAGTGTGATACTGCCTGATTCCGGCAGTGTCCAATAACCGGTAAATGCGGCAGCGCTTCCCGTAACTGCGGCATGGCGTTGCCCATGATCATGCCGTGTCCCACGCATTCAAGCATCTCTCTGTCATTCATCGCGTCACCAAACGCCATGCAATCCTGCAACGTCAGCCCTAGCGACAGGCTCAGCGCCGCCAGCGCTGAACCTTTGTTACAGCCTGTCGGCAGGATTTCCAGACAATTGGTGGCAGAAAAGCACAAGTGCGCGCGCGCTCCCAGCGTCTCATTCAGTTGGATACGCAGGCGGCAGAGATCGTCATGATCGCCGACGAAACAAATCTTGGTCACATCATGAGCGGGTAAGCGCTTGAGATCGGCCAGTTGGTAGGTAAAACCGCTGAGCAGATGAGCTTCCAGCAACTCTGGCAGCGCATTATTCGTCAACCAGCCGGAATCATTGAATACATGAACGGTCGCGCGGGTATCCCATATGCTGTGCAGCACGAGATCCGCCACTTCCGGGTTCAGATCCTGGCAGAACAGTAGCTCGCCCTCCTGCGAATGGATGCGTGTTCCGTTACCAGTGATCAAAAAAGCATCCAGCGCCAGGCTACTGATAAGGCTACGCATCTCCAGCGCGTGCCGCCCGGTGGCAAAAGTCAGGGTGATATCCCGTTCGCGCAGACGCTGGAGCATGGTGACCGTTTGTTCACCTAAACGGTGGTCGGGCATTAACAGGGTGCCATCCATGTCAAAAGCAGCCAAACGCGCCATCATCTTTTCTCCGGTTATGTCTCATTCACAGTTGCGTTCCAGTATTACGTGATATATACGGAAGTAATAGTGAATAGATGACAAATATTGTTCCGGGTTTATGCGACTCCTCAATCGGCTCAATCAGTACCAACGCCTGTGGCAGATCTCTGCCGGGGAAACACAATCCACCAGCGTAACGGCGCTGGCGGCGCACTGTTTTTGCAGCGATCGGCATATGCGCACGCTGTTGCGCCAGATGCAGGATGCTGGCTGGCTGCGCTGGCAATCGCAATCCGGACGGGGTAAACGCGGCGAGTTGCAGCTGCTGATTGCGCCGGAATCGATACGCAGCGAGATGCTCGAACAGGCGCTCAATAGCGGTCAACAGCAGAACGCGCTGGCGCTGGCGCAAATTGCGCCGGACGATCTGCGCACGTTGTTGAATCCGTTTCTCGGCGGCTTGTGGCAAAACGAAACGCCAACCCTGCGTATTCCCTACTATCGCCCGCTTGATCCCCTCGTTCCGGGTTTTCTTCCCGGACGCGCGGAACAGCATCTTGCCGGGCAAATATTCAGCGGCCTGACCCGTTTTGTCAGCCACAACATTCAACCACAGGGCGATTTGGCGCATCACTGGGATGTGAGTACAGACGGCCTGTGCTGGCGATTCTATTTGCATGCCACGCTGCACTGGCACAACGGCGATACCGTCACGGCTGCGCAGTTGCAGGAGAGCCTGCAACTGCTGCTGCAATTGCCCGCGTTGCAAAAGTTATTTTCCAGCGTCGCGGGCATTGAAATCACGCATCCCTGGTGTCTGACATTCAAACTGCACCGCCCCGATTTCTGGCTGCCGTACCGTCTTGCCAGCTACGGCAGCCGTCTGGCACATCCGCAGCAGCCCATGATCGGTACCGGGCCGTTTCGCCTGGTAACGTACAGCCGCGAACTGGTCCGGCTGGAGAGTCACAACCATTATCATCTTGGGCACCCATTCCTGAAGGCGGTGGAGTTCTGGATCACGCCACAGTTGTTTGAGCAGGATTTAGGCACCAGTTGCCGGCATCCGGTACAAATTGCCATTGGCGAGCCGGATGAGCTCCGTCACCTGCAACCTGTCAGTAACGGCATCAGCCTTGGGTTTTGTTATCTTGCCCAGAGACCTGGCGCACGCCTGAGCCCGGCGCAGTCGCGCCGTCTGGTACAGATTATCCATCACACCTCACTGGTGCAGACGCTACCGCTTGACGAGAATTTGATCACGCCCAGCCGTGAGCTGTTACCCGGCTGGAAAATGCCTGAATGGTCAGCAGAACAGGTTCTGCTGCCAGCAAAACTCACCCTGCTCTACCATTTACCGGTGGAACTGCACATCATGGCGGAGCAACTCAGGCTTTATCTCGCCACGCTCGGTTGCGAACTGACGGTCATTTTCCACGACAGCAAAAACTGGGATGGCTGCACCCAACTTGCTACTGCCGACCTGATGATGGGAGACAGGCTGATTGGCGAAACGCCAGAATATACCCTTGAGCAGTGGTTACGTTGCGACCCGCTATGGCCCAACCTGCTTAGTGCGCCGCAGTTCACGCATTTACAGGCGACGCTGGATGCCGTGCAGCGCCAGGCGAATGAGCAGGAGCGTTATCAGGCGCTGCATGATGTGTTCGATACCCTGATGGATAATGCCACGCTTACACCGCTGTTTAATTACCAGTACCGTATCAGCGCACCGCCAGGCGTGGAAGGGATCCATCTAAATACGCGCGGCTGGTTTGACTTTGCTGAAGCGTGGCTTCCCGCCCCGGCGCGGTGAAGAAGCTGGTCGCTGTCAGCGGCACGCGCTACCATAGCGTTTTATTCGCGATCGTCAGGAAGAATTATGAAACGTGCCGTTGTCGTGTTCAGTGGCGGACAAGACTCCACAACTTGCCTGGTGCAGGCATTGCAGCAGTATGACGAAGTACATTGCGTCACCTTTGATTACGGCCAGCGCCACCGCGCAGAGATCGATGTTGCCCGAGAACTGGCGTTAACGCTGGGTGCCCGAGCGCACAAAGTGCTGGACGTCACCCTGCTCAATGAACTGGCGGTCAGCAGCCTGACACGCGACAGCATTCCGGTTCCAGACTACGAGCCTGATGCCACCAGTATTCCAAATACTTTCGTGCCGGGACGTAATATTCTGTTTCTGACGCTGGCGGCGGTGTATGCATATCAGGTGCAGGCAGAAGCTGTGATCACCGGCGTTTGTGAAACCGATTTTTCCGGTTACCCGGATTGCCGCGATGAGTTTGTTAAAGCACTTAACCATGCGGTCAATCTTGGCCTGGCGAAAGATATCCGCTTTGAAACCCCGCTGATGTGGATCGATAAAGCCGAAACCTGGGCGCTGGCAGATTACTGGGGCAAACTGGATCTGGTGCGCAGCGAAACGCTGACCTGCTATAACGGCTTTAAAGGCGATGGCTGTGGTCATTGCGCAGCCTGCAACCTACGCGCCAACGGCCTGCAACATTACCTGGCGGATAAAAACGCCGTAATGGCAGCCATGAAACAGAAAACTGGATTGAAATAAAAGACACAAACCAGTAGCTGTGCCGGATGGGCGCTACGCTCATCCGGTCTGCAATCTTGTAGGGCAGCAGTTTTGTCTTTTCCGGTTTTCTCCAGCCCGTTTTTAATATTAATCGCCTGCGCGGATCATCTTCTCCAGCTTTTCCCGCAGTTCCCCTTCTAATGCCAGCGCCTTCTGGTTTTTCAGTTCGATGCAGACAAATGTCACCAGCGCATCAGCAACCACCTGACCTTCCGGTTCCAGCGTGACGACCTGGCTTAATACGCCGCTTTTACCGTTGATATTCTGTACATGGCTGGTGACGGTGAGCAAATCACCGAGCACCGCTGGGCGGCGATAGTTGATATTGATATTCACCACCACGAAAGCAATGTTATTGGCCGTCATCCATTTAAAGCTGTCGTTATTCTCAAGCCCGTCCCAACGAGCCTCTTCGAGAAACTCCAGATAGCGAGCATTATTCACATGCTGATAAACATCGAGATGAAAACCACGAACTTTGATTTGTGTCTGCATAGCGTTTTAACCTTTACCGTTTATTGTTATAAAGACAGAGAGATCATGACTGGTATGACCTCTCTATTCTGGCAAAGATTAGCGACGACGCAAACGCCTTACAGCTTCAAGTGCGCCAGATTACGTTCTACCAGCGTACCGCCCATACCTGGCACCTGCTTGAGATCATCGAGCGTTTTAAACGGGCCGTACTCATCGCGATAACTGACTATCGCCTGGGCTTTTTTAATGCCGATGCCGCTCATCACCTGCGCGAGTTCTTCCGCACTGGCGCTGTTAATACTTACCCGCGTACCGCCCCCCTCATCAGCGTTGGTTGCCATATCCTGTACTTTTGCTTTTCCCGAGGAAGCGTTTTCACTTTTGCTCAGCGAGAGCGGTGCTTTCTCTGTGGTTACCGGGGCGGCCAGCGCGCTGTAGCTCAGCGACGAGCAGGCAACGCCCAAGGTAATAATTAGTGCTTTAATTCCATGTTTCATACTGTTTTCTCCTTGGTTTTCAATGCAGGACAACGATAAACAGAAGCCGGAGTGTGGGCAAAGGACAAAACGCAGAAATGGAAAAGGCCGCGAAAGCGGCCTTTGTGATTTGCAAAATTTTGCTTTTTTTTGGGAGACGCTTCGCGCCTCTACCCATTACTGCTGTTCAGCGATCGTGCCGAGTTTGATTTTGGCTTCTTTGCGCAGGTTGCTCATCAGCGCTTCAAAAGCGATCTGCGCGTTGTTCTGCGTGATACCTTTAACCATCGCTTCTTTCTGTGCATCCGGCATGGTACCTGCTTTTACTTCGTCCAGCGCCAGAACCACGACGTTACCCTGCTGATCGGTCGTCGAGCCGAAAGATGGTTTGTCTTTTTCCGGCAGCGGCAGGTTAAACGCAGACTGGCTTACCGGATCCTGGCCTGTACGCACCAGCGTTTTCGCCTCGCCAAAGCTCAGTCCTGCGGCTTTCAGAGCATCGTCGCCTTTGCCCGCTTTCAGCTCAGCCACCAGTTTTTCTGCATCCAGCTTCGCCTGCTGCTCCGCCTTGTTGTGCTTCACAATATCGGTAACTTGCGCTTTCACTTCAGCCAGCGGTTTGATGGCTTCCGCTTTGTGATCGGTGATACGCAGTACAAACGCGCGATCGCCATCAACAGTGATGATATCGGAGTTGCTGCCTGGCGCGCCGTTCTGACCCACCAGACCGCCATTGAAAATCGCGTCGATCACCGGTTTGAAGTTCAGATCTTCCGGCAAAGTGTCGCGACCAAACCAGCCCGTTTGCACCGCTTTCGCCCCTGCGGCCTGTTCTGCACCAGCCAGAGATTCATTATCGTTGCTCGCCGCCTCGCTCACTTTCTGTTGCAGTGCATACCAGGCGTCCAGCGCTTTTTCCTGTTTAACTTTTGCAGCCAGTTCATTGCGCACTTCGCTGAGCGGTTTTACCTGCGCAGGCTGGATATCGTCAAGACGCGCAACCAGGAAACCCACAGAAGATTTGATAACGCCGGAAAGCTGGCCTTTCTCTTTCAAACCGGCATTTTTCAGTTCATCCGGCGTGGTGCCCTCTTCCAGCCAGCCCATATCGCCACCGTTGCGGGCAGAGATAATGTCTGTGGATTTCGCTTTCGCGACAGTGGCGAAATCAGCGCCTTTATTCAGCTCATCAAGCACGGTTTTAGCGTCGTCTTCCGTTTTCGTCTGTATAACGCTGTAGCGGTTACGCTGCGGCTGGGTGAACTGATCCTGATGCTGATCATAGTAAGCCTGAATCTCTGCATCACTGGCATTTTCCTGCATCGCAGTAGCATCAAGTTTGATGTAGCTTACGCGGAACTGCTCCGGTGTGATGAAACGGCTCTTGTTTTGATCGTAGTAGCTGGTAACTTCGTCATCGCTGGCTGTCTGTTTCGCTGCCAGTGTGTTCACATTAATCACGGCCTGGCGAACAACGCGCTGCTGGGCAACCAGCGCCGCCAACTCGTCGGTCTCGCCTTTAAGCATAAAATCAGTACCGGCAACAGCGTTGATGAGCTGCTGGGAGGTTAACTGGTTACGCAGCGCCTGCGCGTACTGATCGGCGCTCATGCCCATCTGATTGATGATGGCATTAAAGCGGTTGTTGTCGAATTTGCCGTTCGACTGGAAAGCCTGGGTGGAAAAAATAGCTTTCTTCACCTGCTCGTCGCTAATGCCAAGGTGCAGCTTTTTGGCGTATTGGTCCAGCAGCGCTTCATCAATCATGCGATTAAGCACTTGCTGGCGCACGGATTTCATATAATTTTCGTTGGCTGCCAGTTCAGAGAACTGATCGCCCAACTGCTGCGCCATACGATTGCGCTCGCTAGTCACCGCATTTTCAAACTGCGAACGGCTAATTTCCTGACCGTTAACTTCTGCGGCATAATTATTGTTACCGCCAATCAGGTAGTTACCCACGCCAGTCAAAATGAATGACACGATAATCAAACCCAGAATGATCTTGAGCACGACGTGATTCGCCGCCGCGCGTAAATTGTCCATCATGGTGTAACAACACTCCGCTGTAGGTGACTTTAGATCTCAGGCAGCAAGAGTTGCCCGCTGCGTGTAAGCGCGTATTTTGACAAGAAACCGGCGCAATTGTTAGCCCACAACGTGCAGAAACTCGTACAAAGTAAGAATTCGCAAATAAAAAAGGCACATCTCGCGATGCACCTTGTATTTTCTTACTCTCCCCACACGGGGAAAGCAATCAGTTTACTGCGTCTTTCAGGGCTTTACCTGCACGGAATCCAGGCACTTTAGCTGCGGCGATAGTGATTTCTTTGCCGGTCTGCGGGTTACGGCCAGTACGTGCAGCACGTTCTTTAACCGCGAAAGTACCGAAACCTACCAGTGCTACGTCGTCCCCGGATTTCAAAGATTCAGTAACAGAAGCAATTAAAGCATCTAATGCACGTCCTGCAGCAGCTTTGGAAATATCAGCGCCTGCGGCAATCTTGTCAATCAGCTGAGATTTGTTCACTCTTCTCTTCCTCTCTTTATAATTTATATCGCACCTGAATCCTTCACAGCGCGACCGCGCAGCAGTTATATCAGGCCTGTCATACCCTTACAACACCAGTTGATGATGACACCCCAACCAGCAATCTAAATTAGCTATACAAAAAAAGGCTGGCAAGCACGAAATCACTCACCAGCCTTGTTTTTATCAACGCACTTTGCGCGAGGTCACTATTTTGCCGTCGCGACTTGCATACCAAAGGGTTCGTTCAGTAATGCAAGGCTGAGAACTTCTTCGATACGTTTAACCGGATGGATATCTAAATCGGCCACAACGTTGTCCGGGATCTCTTCCAGGTCACGTTTGTTTTCGTAAGGAATCAGAACAGTCTTAATACCCCCACGGTGTGCCGCCAACAGTTTTTCCTTCAGACCACCAATCGGCAGCACCTGGCCACGCAGGGTAATTTCCCCCGTCATTGCCACATCTGCGCGAACCGGGTTACCGGTCAGGCAGGAAACCAGTGCGGTACACATTGCAATCCCCGCGCTCGGGCCATCTTTCGGCGTCGCGCCTTCCGGTACGTGAACGTGGATATCGCGTTTTTCGTAGAAATCGCCGTTGATGCCGAGTTTCTCCGCGCGGGCACGAACCACCGTCAGCGCCGCCTGGATAGATTCCTGCATCACTTCGCCGAGCGAACCGGTATACGTCAGCTTACCTTTGCCCGGAATGCAGGCGGTTTCTATAGTCAGCAGATCGCCGCCCACTTCCGTCCACGCCAGGCCTGTTACCTGACCGACACGGTTTTCATCATCCGCACGACCATAATCAAAACGCTGAACGCCCAGGTAGTCATGCAGGTTATCGCCGTTGATCTCAATGTGCTTCAGCGACGGATCCAGCAGCAGTTGTTTCACCGCCTTGCGGCACAGTTTGGAGATTTCGCGCTCCAGGCCACGCACGCCAGCTTCACGGGTGTAGTAACGGATGATGCCGACGATTGCGCTGTCATCAACGGTCAATTCGCTCTTTTTCAGCGCATTACGCTCAATCTGTTTAGTCAACAAGTGACGTTTTGCAATGTTCAGTTTTTCGTCTTCGGTATAACCGGAAAGACGGATCACTTCCATACGATCCAGCAGCGGCGCCGGAATATTCATGGAGTTCGAGGTCGCGACAAACATGACATCGCTGAGATCGTAATCCACTTCCAGGTAGTGATCGCTAAAAGCTACGTTCTGTTCCGGATCCAGCACCTCCAGCAGCGCCGAAGCCGGATCGCCTCGCATATCGGACGACATTTTATCGATCTCATCGAGCAGGAATAGCGGGTTTTTCACCCCCACTTTCGCCATCTTCTGGATCAGTTTGCCCGGCATCGAACCGATGTAGGTACGGCGGTGACCGCGAATTTCAGCTTCGTCACGCACACCGCCCAGCGCCATGCGGATGTATTTACGCCCAGTGGCTTTGGCAATGGATTGGCCCAGAGAGGTTTTCCCCACCCCTGGAGGCCCAACCAAGCACAGAATCGGCCCTTTAAGCTTGTTCATACGGCTCTGCACCGCAAGATACTCAAGGATACGATCCTTCACGCGCTCAAGGCCGTAATGGTCGGTATCGAGGATCTCCTGCGCCTGGCGAAGGTCTTTTTTGACCTTGCTGCGTGCGTTCCACGGCACCTGCACCATCCATTCGATATAGCCGCGCACGACGGTCGCTTCCGCAGACATCGGCGACATCATTTTCAGCTTCTGCAGCTCGGATTCGGCTTTCTCTTTCGCCTCTTTCGGCATTTTTGCCGCATCGATTTTGCGTTTCAGCGCTTCGTTTTCATCCGGCGCATCCTCCATTTCACCCAGCTCTTTCTGAATGGCTTTCATTTGCTCATTCAAGTAATACTCGCGCTGGGATTTTTCCATCTGCTTTTTAACGCGGTTGCGAATGCGTTTCTCAACCTGGAGCAGATCGATTTCGGATTCCATCATCGCCATCAGATATTCCAGACGTTCATTAACGTCGGACATTTCCAGAACAGACTGTTTATCAGCCAGTTTCAGCGGCATATGGGCAGCGATGGTATCAGCCAGACGTGCGGGATCATCAATGCTGTTCAGCGAAGTCAGCACTTCCGGCGGGATTTTTTTATTCAGTTTGATATAGCCTTCAAACTGGCTGATTGCCGTACGTACCAGCACTTCCTGCTCGCGCTCGTCGATAGCCGGCGAGTCGAGGTATTCCGCTTTGGCAGAGAAGTGCTCGCCGTCATCGGTAAGCGAGGTAATTCGCGCGCGCTGCAACCCCTCGACCAGCACTTTTACAGTGCCATCAGGCAGCTTCAACATCTGCAGAATAGACGCCACGGTCCCGACGGTGAAAAGATCGTTTACACCCGGCTCATCCGTTGATGCTTCTTTCTGCGCAACCAGCATGATTTTTTTATCATGGTCCATGGCCGCTTCCAGACAACGGATCGATTTTTCCCGTCCAACAAATAAGGGAATGACCATGTGCGGATAAACCACCACATCGCGCAACGGCAATACGGGGATTTCAATGCGTTCAGAACGCTCAGGATTCATAGAGCTCTCTCTTAGTTTAAAGTCCGCCAGGTAATCAGGTGACGTGACTGTGCAACACGCACCATTAACATGTAAAGCAGTATATGGGGATGTTTGCCACACATTCAACGGCGGGAATACGGAAAAATAAAAGGGGAGATAAAATCCCCCCTTTTTGGTTAACTGATTGTAAGAGTTGGTGAATTATTCGCCAGATGCCTGTTGCGCTTCCGGTTTGCCATAAAGCAGCAGCGGTTTGCTTTGGTCAGCGATAACCGACTCGTCAATGACCACTTTCTCAACGTCTTCCAGCGACGGCAGATCGTACATGGTATCGAGCAGAGCGGCTTCTACAATTGAACGCAAGCCACGCGCGCCGGTTTTGCGCGCCATTGCTTTCCTGGCGATCGCATCCAGCGCTTCGTCTCGAAACTCAAGATCCACGCCTTCAAGATTGAACAGCGCCTGATACTGCTTGGTCAGCGCATTTTTCGGCTCTTTCAGGATTTGAATCAGCGCTTCTTCGCTCAGCTCGCTCAGCGTCGCCACCACTGGCAGACGACCGATGAATTCAGGAATCAGACCAAATTTGATCAAATCTTCCGGTTCAACCTGCGCCAGCAGTTCGCCTTCGTTAGCTTTTTCAGATTTGCCTTTCACCGTCGCGCCGAAGCCAATACCCGATCCGGTTTCAACACGATGGGAAATCACTTTGTCGAGACCAGCAAATGCACCGCCGCAAATGAACAGGATTTTCGAGGTATCAACCTGCAAAAACTCCTGCTGCGGATGCTTACGGCCACCCTGCGGCGGAACCGCAGCCACGGTGCCTTCGATCAGTTTCAGCAACGCCTGCTGCACGCCTTCACCGGAAACATCACGCGTAATTGACGGGTTATCGGATTTACGGGAGATCTTGTCGATCTCATCGATGTAAACAATCCCACGCTGCGCTTTCTGCACATCGTAATCGCATTTTTGCAGCAATTTCTGAATGATATTTTCGACGTCTTCCCCCACGTAACCGGCTTCGGTCAGCGTAGTGGCATCCGCCATGGTGAACGGCACATCCAGCAAACGCGCCAACGTTTCAGCCAACAGCGTCTTACCGGAACCGGTCGGCCCAATCAGCAGAATGTTACTTTTGCCCAGTTCAACGCCGTTGCTGGTATCGCCATTGCGCAGGCGTTTGTAGTGGTTATAGACCGCCACTGCCAGCACTTTTTTCGCCTGTTCCTGGCCAATAACATAGTCATCCAGATGGTGGCGGATTTCATGCGGGGTCGGCAGCGCGCTACGCTCGCGATGCGGCGCAACTTCTTTAATCTCTTCGCGAATAATGTCGTTACACAGATCCACACATTCGTCGCAGATATACACGGACGGCCCGGCGATCAGCTTACGCACTTCATGCTGGCTTTTGCCGCAAAAAGAGCAATACAACAGTTTGCCCGAACCATCTTTGCGTTTATCTGTCATGAGTCAAAACCTCTTAATCTGTTCTTTGTGCCGCACATGACGACGCAAATGCCATTCCAGGCGCAAAACGTTACTCAAGCATGATGCCGCTTGCATCACATAGTATAGCGGCACATGCAATCTGAGCATTAGTTACGATGGGTTAAAATTGAGTCAACAAGACCGTAATCCAGGGCTTCTTGCGCAGCAAGGAAGCGGTCGCGCTCGGTATCACGTTCAATTTGCTCTAAAGATTGACCTGTGTGATACGCCATAAGTTCATTCATACGGCCTTTCACTTTCAGGATTTCACGGGCGTGAATTTCGATATCCGTCGCCTGCCCCTGATAGCCGCCCAGCGGCTGGTGAATCATCACACGTGAATTTGGCAGGCAGAAACGCTTGCCTTTTGCGCCCGCCGTCAGCAGAAATGCGCCCATCGAGGCGGCCTGACCCATACAAATGGTGCTGACGTCCGGCTTAATAAATTGCATGGTGTCGTAAATCGACATCCCGGCAGTAATCACGCCGCCCGGAGAGTTAATATACAGGTAAATATCTTTTTCCGGATTTTCCGCTTCCAGAAAGAGCATTTGAGCCACAATCAGGTTTGCCATATGGTCTTCGACCTGGCCGGTGAGAAAAATCACGCGTTCCTTGAGAAGACGGGAGTAGATATCGAAAGAGCGCTCACCGCGTGAGGTCTGTTCAATAACCATTGGCACCAGAGCCATATGGGGTGCAAAGTTATCTCGTTCGCCGCTGTATGACATTTCCGTCTCCTGGATAAAAAATAAACTAACCTGCTGTACTGATTGTACTTGAATGAGCGGGATCTGACTATGACCCCTCACGGACGGATTATCAGCCAGAGCCTTTACTGCCAATACCCTCTTTAGTGGGGATGGACAAGTCTGTTTTCAAGCATAACAATCTTTTGCTGTTACGCTAATACTGAAACGCTCTTTTAGCACACATCTGTAAAGGTCAATACGATAAAAAAAGCCCGCCACCAGCAGGTGACGGGCCTATTACATTTTGCTAACGCTGAAGCCGATTAAGCCTGTTGGTTCATCAGTTCGTTAAAGGAAGTGGCTTTCTCAGTCACTTTCGCTTTTTCCAGAACCGCTTCAACCGCTTGTTCTTCCAGAGCTACGTTACGCATGTTGTCCATCAGCTCTTTGTTTTTGCTGTAGAACTCGATCACTTCGCTCGGATCTTCGTAAGCAGTCGCCATCTCTTCGATCAGACCTTTGACGCGCTCTTCGTCAGCTTTCAACTCGTGGGTGCGAATCACTTCGCCCAGCAGCAGGCCAACTACAACGCGGCGTTTTGCCTGCTCTTCGAACAGTTCACGCGGCAACTCCAGAGCCTGTTTCTCGTTACCGCCGAAACGCTGTGCAGCCTGACGACGCAGAACGTCGATTTCGCTGTCGATCAGTGCGACAGGAACGTCGATCTCGTTAGCGTTCACCAGGCCTTCGATCGCCTGAGATTTAACACGGTTACGCACTGCGCCTTTCAACTCGCGTTCCATATTTTTACGTACTTCAGCGCGCAGACCGGCAACGGAACCATCTTCAACGCCGAAACGTTTGATGAATTCTTCAGTCAGTTCCGGCAGCTCACGCTCTTCAACTTTCTTCAGGTTGATGACGAACTTCGCCGCTTTACCTTTCAGGTTTTCTGCGTGGTATTCTTCCGGGAAGGTCACGTCGATGGTGAACTCGTCACCCGCTTTGTGACCTTTGATACCGTCTTCGAAGCCCGGGATCATACGACCCTGGCCCATCGCCAGTACGAAATCAGTCGCTTTGCCACCTTCGAACTCTTCGCCGTCAACAGAACCGGTGAAATCGACAGTGACACGATCTTCCGCATCAGCAGCGCCGTCTTTGTCTTTCCAGGTCGCCTGCTGCTTACGCAGGGTGTCCAGCATGGTATCGACATCAGTGTCGGTCACTTCAACAAGCGGTTTTTCAACTTCGATGGTGTCCAGCGCTTTCAGCTCAACTTCCGGGTACACTTCGAACTCTACCGCGTAGATGAAGTCTTCGCCCAATTTGTATTCGCCCGGAACATAGTTCGGCGCGCCAGCCGGATTGATTTTTTCCTGAATGATCGCGTCGATAAAGTTGCGGCTCATCAGGTCGCCCAGCACGTCCTGGCGAACAGAAGCGCCATAACGCTGAGCAACGACGTTCATCGGTACTTTACCCTTACGGAAGCCGTCAATACGCACTTTCTTCGCTACGTTGACCAGCTCGCTCTTCACAGCGGTCTCGATGCTGTCAGCAGCGATTGTAATCGTTACACGGCGCCCAAGGCCCTGAGTGGTTTCAACTGAAACTTGCATCTTGTTACCTCAAAAAATCACAGTGCTCGGTCAACTCTACTCTGCGAAGCAAACCTTTTCGCTTTGCAGAACCGGGATGTTCTCTTCAATCAGAAAACACATTCCCTGTAGTCAGAAGCATCCCGAAGACATTCCGAAAAATAAGACGCAGCATTATAGCGGCATCACAGATATGAGTCGAGAAGGGGAATGGCGCAATGATGCGTCATTTTTCACACTTCTGAAGCAATTTCGCTCAAAAAATTGCGTTTCTCGCTCAAAATTTAGGCAAAACAAAACGGCCCGCAGGCCGTTTTACATAATCTGCATGCAACATACTGGAAAAGTTCAGACAGTTGCAACCTGGTTTTTAAGCGATGCTTCCGGCACCCCGGCATGCAGGTGAGGTCAGGAGGGTGTCCTGCAAGCCTTCCCACTCTTTGAGTGTGTAAGTATGAAGCGCAAGTGCATGAATTGTCGTTGCCAGTTCATCAGTCAACGTACCGTAAATCATGCGATGGCGATTAAGAAAACGCTCTCCGGTAAAACGGTCGCTTACCAGCACCACTTTGAAATGGCTTTCGGAACCCGCCGGAACGTTGTGACGGTAACTTTCATCTACGACCTCAAGTAATACAGGCTCGAATGCCGCTTTCAATTTTGCTTCTATATGTTCACGCATCATCATGATGTTACGCCTCCGACAACGCTGAGATACCAGCCATCTCTTTAAATGTTAGCCGCTTTTACCGTTTTCATAACAATAAAACAACAAAAATTAGCGTTCGTCTGATTTGCCCGCTCAACGCAATGAAGTCTTCTAAAAGATGGAGGATTTTTGCCATCCCGCTTCAACAACATGTTTTTTGATGCCGAAAAAAGACAAGGCGATGAATTTACATACGTTGAGGACTTCCCCTTAACGGCGGCGATGTTATGATGGCGAGAATTTTTCCCCAAACGCTTACGATCCCTTGAGAGCCTGAACATGTTTAAAAAACTACTCTTCCCGTTGGTCGCTTTATTTATGCTGGCCGGGTGCGCTACCTCGCCGACAACTCTTGAAGTTTCACCGAAAATCACCCTGCCGCAGCAGGATCCGAGCCTGATGGGCGTGACCGTAAGCATTACCGGTGCCGATCAACGTCAGGACCAGGCGCTGGCGAAAGTAACGCGTGACAATCAACTGGTCACCTTAACTGCCTCCCGCGATCTGCGTTTCCTGCTACAGGAAGTGCTGGAGAAACAGATGACGGCGCGCGGCTATATGATCGGGCCGAACGGCGCGGTAAACCTGCAAATCATTGTTAACCAACTGTATGCCGACGTTTCTCAAGGCAACGTGCGTTACAACATCGCCACCAAAGCGGATATCGCCATTATTGCCACCGCAGCTAATGGCAACAAGATGACGAAAAACTACCGTGCCAGCTATAACGTCGAAGGCGCTTTCCAGGCAACTAACGACAAAATCACTACCGCTGTTAACAGCGTGCTGTCCGACACTATCGCGGATATGTCTCAGGACACCAGCATCCACGATTTCATCAAGCAAAACGCCCGCTAATTGCAGCACTGGCCCGGCTTTACGGGCCAGTTTTTAACTTATGTCGAGCCACTACTTACGCATCTTCACGCAGCCCAAATCCGCGATTCTGCTTATTCTGGGTTTTGCCTCCGGTTTACCCCTTGCCCTGACCAGCGGTACGCTTCAGGCGTGGATGACCGTCGAAAACGTCGATCTTAAAACCATCGGTTTCTTCTCTCTGGTCGGCCAGGCCTACGTCTTTAAATTCCTCTGGTCGCCGCTCATGGATCGCTACACGCCACCGCTATTGGGAAGGCGTCGCGGCTGGCTACTACTGACGCAACTGTTGCTGCTGGCCTCCATCGCCGGAATGGGTTTCCTTGACCCGGCCAACCACCTGCGCTGGATGGCTGCACTGGCTGTGTTGATTGCCTTCTGTTCCGCCTCGCAGGATATTGTGTTCGATGCCTGGAAAACGGATGTCCTGCCTTTTGAAGAGCGCGGCGCTGGCGCAGCCATTAGCGTACTCGGCTACCGCCTTGGTATGCTGGTTTCCGGTGGGCTGGCGCTGTGGCTCGCCGACCGCTGGCTCGGCTGGCAAGGGATGTACTGGCTGATGGCAGCACTGCTGCTCCCTTGTATTATTGCCTCTCTGCTGGCGCCGGAGCCAACAGATACCATCCCGGTGCCGAAAACGCTGGAGCTGGCTGTTGTCGAGCCGCTGCGTGATTTCTTCGGCCGCAATAATGCCTGGCTGATTTTACTGCTGATCGTGCTGTATAAACTCGGCGATGCTTTCGCCATGAGCCTGACGACCACCTTTTTGATTCGCGGCGTCGGGTTTGACGCGGGCGAAGTCGGCGTGGTCAACAAAACGCTGGGGCTGGTGGCAACGATCATCGGCGCGCTATATGGCGGGGTATTAATGCAGCGCCTCTCCCTGTTTCGCGCATTAATGATTTTCGGATTTTTACAGGCGGTTTCCAATGCCGGTTACTGGCTGCTGTCTATCACACAGAAAGATATCATCAACATGGGTGCAGCCGTGTTCTTCGAGAATCTGTGCGGCGGTATGGGAACGGCGGCTTTTGTCGCGTTATTAATGACGCTTTGCAATAAATCCTTCTCCGCAACCCAGTTCGCTCTACTTTCGGCACTGTCCGCTGTCGGACGCGTGTACGTCGGCCCGCTGGCGGGTTGGTTTGTAGAAACCTACAGTTGGTCAACGTTTTATCTCTTCTCTATCATTGCCGCAGCACCAGGTCTACTACTGCTGGCGATGTGTAAGCGAACGCTGGAATTTACCCAGCAGACCGGGCATTTTATGCCGCGCAGCGAATATCCGGCGGCCTACCGTCTGGCCTTGCGCATACTGAGTGTCGGCTGCCTGCTGCTTAGTGGCTGGCTGGTGGTGCTTATTGTTACAGCCAGCGGAATGGCGAACTGGGCCATTGGCGCCTGGCTTCTCGAAGGCGGCGCGCTGCTGGCGATTGTCGGCATTCTGTTCGGCGGGTTGCTGGATTTACTGGCACTGCGCAAAACGCGGCTGATGTGAACGCAGCGCTTACCAGATAAAAGGTAAGCGCTGGTGCTATTAATAGAAGAAAAATTAATAGAAGAAAAATAGCCCGCGAAGAACGTGCGTGAAGAGCGCCGGTAAAATAATCACGCCGACGGCCGTGATAATTGGCGAAAAATGAAACAGTGGGATCGCCAGCATAATCCATCCCGGCAACCACAAGAGCGGCGGCACTATCCTGGCGATGCGTTTTCCTCGTCCAGGTTTTATCCGTGCCCATATAACGTTTAAAGCTGGCGGCCGTCATCTGCGGGTGGATGACCAGACACGCTTTGGCTGCAGCGCCAACCAGCAAGTACTCCTCATCATCGATGCCGATAACAGGGGGTGTTAAGCGCCCCCTTACTCGCCAGGGATCAGTTGCGGGTTGCCCTCAGCGAACCAGGCGACAGCGCTATTGGAGGTTCCTAAGTCGATGCCAATAATCGGCGAGGTATTTCCAGCCATCTGAATTTCATCACTTTATAATTAACACTTCCCCGGATTTTTTTGTTTTTAAAATCAATCGCAAGAATAAAAAAACAACTAAATAATTCATAGTAGTTATTATTTCGTACGATTAATAACCGTTATTTTAATCCAGGCCTAACCGGTTATTTATCGTTGTCTGTATGCATTTTCTTTAATTATTTTGTGCGCTATAAATTAAGGACTATTCTTTAACGATTCAGCACTGTTATTAATTATTGGGTTTCACATTAGTTCCAATAATGTATGGTAATTGCTGAATACATGTTAACCATTTGTTTAATTAATTGATTGGTTATACCACTTTATCCTCAGCGCTGATTGTAATGTAACATTTTCGTTATAATCTCAACTTCAGGCTGTGCGAATACCAGATTTTACAGTTTGTTGCATTCCGTGTGACATAAACGGCAGAACCCAGTAACACTTTACTGACACAGAGCCAAGTATGTTTACAGTAACGTAACCTTTCCGTAAAATGCCCGCACACTTTAAGCGCCACCAGATCCCGTGGAATTGAGGTCGTTAAATGAGACTCAGGAAATACAATAAAAGTTTGGGATGGTTGTCATTAATCGTCGGCACTGTTCTACTCAGTGGTTGCGATTCTGCACTTCTTGACCCCAAAGGACAGATTGGACTGGAGCAACGTTCGCTGATACTGACGGCTTTTGGCCTGATGTTGATTGTCGTTATTCCCGCCATTTTGATGGCCGTAGGTTTCGCCTGGAAGTATCGTGCAAGCAATAAAGATGCGAAGTATAGCCCGAACTGGTCACACTCCAATAAAGTGGAAGCTGTGGTCTGGACGGTGCCGATTCTTATCATCCTGTTCCTTGCTGTACTGACGTGGAAAACCACCCACTCGCTCGAACCGAGCAAACCGCTGGCACATGACGAGCACCCAATCACCATTGAAGTGGTTGCCATGGACTGGAAATGGTTCTTCATCTACCCGGAACAGGGCATTGCTACCGTAAATGAAATCGCCTTCCCGGCGAACACACCGGTAGAGTTCAAAGTGACCTCCAACTCCGTGATGAACTCGTTCTTTATTCCGCGTCTGGGCAGCCAGATCTACGCAATGGCCGGTATGCAGACCAAACTGCATCTCATCGCCAACGAAGCAGGTACGTACGATGGCATTTCCGCCAGTTACAGCGGCCCTGGCTTCTCTGGCATGAAGTTTAAAGCTATTGCTACGCCGGACCGCGCCGCATTCGACCAGTGGGTCGCAAAAGCGAAACAATCTTCAAGCACCCTGCCAGATATGGCGGCGTATGAGAAAGTTGCTGCGCCAAGCGAGTACAACAAGGTTGAATACTTCTCCAGCGTGAAACCCGATTTGTTTAAAGACGTTATCAACAAATTTATGGGCCACGGCAAGAGCATGGACATGACCCAACCGGAAGGCGAGCATAGCGCGCACGAAGGAATGGAAGGCATGGACATGAGCCACGCGGAAACCTCTCACTAAGGGGTCGAGGAAGAAAACGATGTTCGGAAAACTTACACTGGATGCAGTGCCGTATCATGAACCCATTATCATGGTCACGGTTGCTGCGATTATCGTCGGCGGTCTGGCGGTAGTTGGCCTGATCTCTTACTTCGGTAAATGGTCCTGGCTGTGGAAAGAATGGTTGACTTCTGTCGACCATAAACGCCTTGGTATCATGTACGTCCTCGTGGCCGTTGTGATGTTGCTGCGCGGCTTCGCAGATGCTGTCATGATGCGTAGCCAGCAGGCGCTGGCCTCTGCGGGTGAAGCGGGATTCCTGCCGCCTCACCACTACGATCAGATCTTCACCGCTCACGGCGTGATCATGATCTTCTTCGTGGCAATGCCATTCGTTATCGGACTGATGAACCTGGTAATTCCGTTGCAGATCGGTGCGCGTGACGTTGCGTTCCCGTTCCTGAACAACCTGAGCTTCTGGTTCACGGTTGTGGGCGTGATTCTGGTTAACCTCTCTCTGGGCGTCGGTGAATTCGCACAGACTGGTTGGCTGGCTTATCCGCCGCTTTCGGGAATTGAATATAGCCCTGGTGTCGGGGTCGATTACTGGATCTGGAGTCTCCAGCTCTCGGGTATCGGTACGACGCTGACCGGTATTAACTTCCTGGTGACCATTCTGAAGATGCGTGCGCCAGGCATGACGATGTTCAAAATGCCGGTATTTACCTGGGCATCTTTGTGCGCCAACGTGCTGATTATCGCGTCGTTCCCAATTCTGACTGTTACCATTGCGCTGCTGACCCTGGATCGTTATCTGGGCACCCATTTCTTTACCAACGATATGGGTGGCAACATGATGATGTACATCAACCTGATTTGGGCCTGGGGTCACCCGGAAGTGTACATTCTGGTGTTGCCGGTTTTCGGGGTGTTCTCCGAAATCACCGCCACCTTCTCGCGTAAACGCCTGTTTGGTTACACCTCGCTGGTATGGGCGACCGTATGTATTACCGTACTGTCGTTCATCGTTTGGCTGCACCACTTCTTCACCATGGGTGCTGGCGCGAACGTAAACGCCTTCTTTGGTATCACCACGATGATTATCGCCATCCCGACTGGGGTGAAGATCTTCAACTGGCTGTTCACCATGTATCAGGGCCGCATTGTGTTCCACTCCTCTATGCTGTGGACCATTGGCTTTATCGTGACTTTCTCCGTAGGTGGGATGACCGGTGTGCTGCTGGCGGTTCCGGGCGCAGACTTCGTACTGCACAACAGCCTGTTCCTGATTGCGCACTTCCATAACGTTATCATCGGCGGCGTGGTCTTCGGTTGCTTCGCTGGTCTGACTTACTGGTGGCCAAAAGCCTTCGGTTACACCCTGAACGAAACTTGGGGTAAACGCGCGTTCTGGTTCTGGATCATCGGCTTCTTCGTTGCATTTATGCCGCTGTACGTGCTGGGCTTTATGGGTATGACCCGTCGCCTGAGCCAGCAGATTGATCCACAGTTCCACACCATGCTGATTATCGCAGCTTGCGGTGCGGCGCTGATTGCTATCGGTATCTTGTGTCTGCTGATTCAGATCTACGTTTCTATTCGCGACCGCGATCAGAACCGTGACCTTACCGGTGACCCGTGGGGTGGCCGTACGCTGGAGTGGGCAACCTCCTCTCCTCCGCCGTTCTACAACTTTGCTCATGTCCCGCACATTCACGAACGTGACGCGTTCTGGGAAATGAAAGAGAAAGGCGAAGCGTACAAAAAACCTGCGCAGTATGAAGAAATTCATATGCCGAAAAACAGCGGTGCCGGCATTGTTATCGCCGCGTTTGCAACCGTGTTTGGTTTCGCCATGATCTGGCATATCTGGTGGATGGCTATCGTTGGTTTCGCTGGCATCATCATCAGCTGGATTGTGAAGAGCTTCGACGAGGACGTGGATTACTACGTACCGGTTGCAGAAATCGAGAAACTGGAAAACCAGCATTTCGATGAGATCACTAAAGCAGGGCTGAAAAATGGCAACTGATACTCTGACCAACGCGCACGCCCACGCGCACGAACACGAACACGGGCACCACGATGCAGGGCCGAATAAAGTCTTCGGTTTCTGGATCTACCTGATGAGCGACTGCATTCTGTTCTGCTGTCTGTTCGCGACCTATGCCGTTCTGGTGAACGGCACTGCGGGCGGCCCGACCGGTAAGGACATTTTCGAGCTGCCGTTCGTACTGGTTGAAACCGCGCTGCTGTTGTTCAGCTCCATCACCTACGGCATGGCGGCTATCGCCATGTACAAAAACAACAAAAGCCAGGTTGTTTCCTGGCTGGCGTTGACCTGGTTGTTTGGCGCGGGCTTTATCGGGATGGAACTCTATGAGTTCCATCACCTGATTGTCGAAGGCATGGGCCCGGATCGCAGCGGCTTTCTGTCAGCATTCTTCGCGCTGGTAGGCACTCACGGTCTGCACGTCACCTCGGGTCTAATCTGGATGGCAGTTCTGATGTTCCAGGTTTCCCGTCGCGGCCTGACCAGCACTAACCGTACCCGTATCATGTGCCTGAGCCTGTTTTGGCACTTCCTGGACGTGGTATGGATCTGCGTGTTCTCTGTTGTTTATCTGATGGGGGCGATGTAATGAGTCATTCTAACGATCATGGCGCTTCCCACGGCAGCGTAAAAACCTATATGACAGGTTTCATCCTGTCGATCATCCTGACGGTGATCCCGTTCTGGATGGTGATGAACGGTTCTGCTTCTAAGCCGGTAATTCTGGGCGTTGTCCTGGTCACCGCCGTAGTTCAGATTCTGGTGCATCTGGTTTGCTTCCTGCACATGAACACCAAGTCTGATGAAGGCTGGAACTTTACCGCCTTTGTCTTTACCGTGATTATCATTGCTATCCTGGTAGTCGGTTCCATCTGGATTATGTGGAACCTCAACTACAACATGATGGTTCACTAAGAGCGGCGAGTATGTTTAAGCAATACCTGCAAGTTACGAAACCGGGCATTATTTTTGGCAATCTGATCTCCGTGATTGGGGGGTTCCTGCTGGCTTCCAAAGGCCACATCGACTATCCCCTGTTCCTCTACACGCTGATTGGCGTGTCGTTGGTGGTCGCCTCTGGTTGTGTATTTAACAACTACATCGATCGTGACATCGATAAAAAGATGGAACGAACGAAAAACCGGGTGCTGGTCAGAGGGCTGATCTCGCCAAAAGTCTCGCTGGTGTACGCCGCCTTGTTGGGTATTGCTGGCTTTATGCTGCTGTGGTTTGGCGCCAATCCGCTGGCCTGCTGGCTGGGGGTGATGGGGTTCGTGGTTTATGTTGGCGTCTATAGCCTCTACATGAAGCGCAACTCCGTTTACGGCACACTGATTGGTTCTCTCTCCGGCGCTGCGCCGCCGGTGATTGGCTACTGCGCGGTCACCAACGAGTTCGATAGCGGCGCGGCAATTCTGCTGGCGATTTTCAGCCTGTGGCAAATGCCTCACTCCTATGCCATCGCGATTTTTCGCTTTAAGGATTATCAGGCAGCGAACATTCCGGTACTGCCGGTGGTGAAAGGCATATCTGTGGCCAAAAACCATATCACGCTGTACATCCTGGCGTTTGCCATTGCCACGCTGATGCTGTCGCTGGGCGGCTATGCCGGGTACAAATACCTGGTCGTTGCCGCTGCGGTAAGCCTCTGGTGGTTGGGCATGGCGCTGCGCGGATACAAAGTGGAAGATGACAAAGTGTGGGCACGCAAACTGTTTGTGTTCTCCATTGTTGCCATCACTTCCCTTTCCGTGATGATGTCCGTGGACTTTATGGTGCCGGATTCACACAACCTGCTGACATACGTCTGGTAAGCTTGCTTCACCATACTGGAAAAACCGGGGAAACCCGGTTTTTTTTCGTCTGGAGTAAACCCTTTACTGGCCTTGTTACGGAGAAACCAAAATCTATGGTTATGTAATATTTGTTAAATAACCGCATGTTTACCCTACCCTGCCGCCGCACTACACTATGTCCGGTTTTTAAATTGAGGTGGTAATGAACGATTATAAAATGACGCCAGGCGAGTTGCGCGCCACCTGGGGTTTAGGGACTGTATTCTCACTGCGCATGCTCGGCATGTTTATGGTCCTGCCCGTTCTGACCACATACGGTATGGCATTGCAGGGTGCATCGGAAGCCCTGATTGGGCTGGCGATCGGCATTTACGGCCTGGCTCAGGCGGTATTTCAGATCCCCTTTGGTCTGCTTTCGGATCGCATCGGCCGCAAGCCGCTGATTGTCGGCGGGCTGCTGATCTTTGTGTTGGGCAGCGTGATTGCCGCACTCACCGACTCCATCTGGGGCATTATTCTTGGCCGGGCGCTGCAAGGCTCCGGGGCGATTGCCGCCGCCGTAATGGCGCTACTGTCGGATCTCACGCGCGAGCAAAATCGCACCAAGGCGATGGCGTTTATCGGCGTCAGCTTCGGCATCACGTTCGCCATAGCCATGGTTTTAGGGCCGATCATCACACATCTCTTAGGTCTGCACGCGCTGTTCTGGATGATTGCCGTGCTGGCGACAATCGGCATCATCCTGACGCTGTGGGTGGTGCCGGACAGCAAACACCATGTACGCAACCGCGAATCGGGAATGGTCAAAGATTGCTTTAGCATGGTGATCGTCAATCCAAAGCTGCTGAAGCTGAACTTTGGCATTATGTGCCTGCATATTCTGTTGATGTCGACGTTTGTAGCGCTGCCCGGTCAGCTTGAATCTGCCGGTTTCCCTGCTTCAGAGCACTGGAAAATCTATCTCGTCACCATGCTTATCTCTTTTGCTTCGGTGGTGCCATTTATTATCTACGCCGAAGTGAAACGTCGGATGAAGCGTGTTTTTGTGCTCTGCGTTGCGCTGCTGCTGATTGCCGAAATCGTGCTATGGGGCGTTGGCGCTCACTTCTGGGAAATTGTGATTGGCGTACAGATCTTCTTCCTCGCTTTTAACCTGATGGAAGCGCTACTGCCGTCGTTAATCAGTAAAGAAGCGCCAGCCGGTTATAAAGGGACGGCAATGGGCATTTACTCCACCAGCCAGTTCCTCGGCGTCGCTATTGGCGGCGCGGTCGGTGGCTGGGTCGATGGTTTATTTGACTCGCAAATGGTGTTCATGTTTGGCGCATTGCTGGCCGCGGTCTGGCTGCTGGTTGCCAGCAGTATGCAGGAACCGCCCTATGTCAGCAGCCTGCGCATCGCCATTCCTGACGACGTGGCTATTGATGACGCGCTACAGCAGCGTCTGCACGAAACGGCGGGCGTCAGTGAAGTATTGGTCGTGGCGGAAGAGCGTAGCGCTTATGTGAAGATCGACAGCAAAGTGACAAACCGCTTTGAAGTTGAACAGGCCGTCGCCGGTTAAGCAGGCTCTTTTCCCCTCCGCCAGCCGGAGGGGAAAAGAGATTAATCACGGAAGTTTTTGAACTGGAACGGCTGGCCCAGATTACCGCTGCGCACCAGCGCCATTACCGCTTGCAGATCATCACGGGATTTCCCGGTCACGCGGATCTCTTCCCCCTGAATCTGCGCCTGCACTTTCAATTTGCTGTCTTTAATCAGCTTGATGATTTTCTTCGCCGTCGGCGCATCGATCCCCTGCTTCAGCTTTGCTTCCACAAACCAGTTTTTCCCGCTGTGGACGAACTCTTCCGGTACATCCAGCGACGCCCCTTCAATGCCGCGTTTCAGCAGCTTGGCACGCAAAATATCCAGCAACTGGTTAACCTGGAAATCAGATTCGCTCAACACCTTAATGGTCTGTTTTTCTTCATTCAGATCGAATGTGGCTTCAACGTTGCGAAAATCGAAGCGTGTCGCGACTTCACGGGTCGCATTCTCAACGCCGTTTTGCACTTCGCGCATTTCAACTTCGGAAACGATATCGAAAGATGGCATCTTTTCTTCTCCCTCTCTATTTGTTGCGATGCATAATACCCGCAACGAGGTATAACTCAACTTGTAATACTGGAAGCATAGCCGACAGCACTATAATGGTTGAAGTAACACCTGGCGCAGTTGCAGGTGAGGAGGAACAATGAGAATTACCGTACTCGGTTGCGGTGCTTTAGGGCAATTGTGGTTAACAGCGCTGTGTAAACAGGGACATGAAGTACAGGGCTGGTTACGTGTGCCACAGCCTTTTTGCAGTGTAAATGTCGTGGAAGAAGATGGCACAATTTTTAATGAATCCCTGACGGCCAACGATCCTGAATTTTTGGCCCATAGCGATCTGCTGCTGGTGACGCTGAAAGCCTGGCAAGTTTCTGATGCGGTAAAAGGCCTTACAACGGCACTTTCCCCCGCGACGCCAGTACTGCTGATTCACAACGGTATGGGCACTGTAGAAGAGCTGAAAGCGCTGCTAAATCCCCTGCTGATTGGCACCACGACTCACGCAGCTCGCCGCGATGGTAACGTGGTTGTGCATGTGGCCAGCGGCACGACACATATTGGCCCGGCGCGGCAGCAGGACGGTGAATTCAGCTCGCTGGCGGATACCCTGCAAGAAGCGCTGCCGGATGTGGCCTGGCATAACACCATTCGCCCGGCGCTGTGGCGCAAGCTGGCGGTGAACTGCGTGATCAATCCGTTGACCGCGCTGTACGACTGTAAAAATGGCGATCTGCGCCAATTTCCCGATGAGGTGGCAAAAATCACCCATGAAGTGGCTGCCGTTATCGAACGTGAAGGCCACCATATTTCTGCGGATGATTTGCTGAGTTATGTAAACCAGATTATCGAAAATACAGCGGAAAATATTTCGTCGATGCTCCAGGATGTCCGCGCCTTGCGGCACACCGAGAGCGATTATATTACCGGCTACCTGCTCAGACGCGCCCGCGCGCACGGTATTGCGGTACCGAAAAACGCCCGTCTGTATGAAATGATTAAACGTAAGGAGAGTGAGTATGAGCGCGTCAGCTCTGATATGCCTCGCCCCTGGTAGTGAAGAGACCGAAGCGGTCACCACTATCGATCTGCTGGTCCGCGGCGGCATTGCTGTCACTACCGCCAGCGTAGCCAGCGACGGCAACCTGGTTATCACCTGCTCGCGCGGGGTTAAATTGCTGGCCGATGCACCGCTGGTTGAAGTTGCGGATGGTGATTTCGATGCGATCGTGTTACCGGGCGGCCTGAAAGGCGCAGAGTGCTTTCGCGACAGCCCACTGCTTGTCGAAACTGTTCGCCAGTTCCACCTTTCCGGGCGCATTGTTGCCGCTATTTGTGCCGCCGCAGGTACGGTGCTGGTACCGCATCAACTCTTCCCGTTGGGCAATATGACCGGTTTCCCGGGGCTGAAAGAGACGATTCCACCCGAGCAGTGGCAGGATAAGCGCGTGGTGTGGGATCCGCGCGTAAACTTGTTGACCAGCCAGGGACCAGGCACGGCCATTGATTTTGGCCTGAAGATTATTGATCTGCTGGTCGGGCGCGAAAAAGCCCATGAAGTGGCGTCACAGTTGGTGATGGCGGCGGGGATTTATAATTACTACGAAGCGTAGGCATTAACATGCCCGGTGGCGCTGACTGCCGGATAGCGAAACCGCTATCCGGCATTGTGTTTACGGGCGATAAATCTTCACATTCTGGAAGCCCTGCTCGCGCAGATAGAGCGCCTGCAAGCGGCTCATCACGCCACGCTCGCACCACAGCAGCCAGGTTTTGCTCTGATCCAGATCGCCAAATTTCGTGCTCAGCTTGTAGAACGGCAGCGACACCACATCAACGCCTTCCAGCTTCAGCGGCTTATCATCCTGTTCATCAATCGAACGGATATCCAGCACCACATCGTTTGGGCCGAAACCGTTAACCGTTTCAACTTCCACCACCTCTTGCTGGGTTTGCTGAGCGATTTCACGGATATCAATATTGCTGGCTTCCGCCACAACCTGGTCGAGGATAGCGAAATCAAAGTGCGCTTCTTCCGCTTCGATCTTCGCCTTCACCGCTTTCACCGTTGGGCTTTTGGAGATCACGCCGCAATATTCCGGCATCGTGCGGGCAAAATCCTCGGTACCGATTTCACGCGCCAGATCGATAATGTGCTCTTTATCGTAAGAGATAAGCGGGCGCAGGATCAGCGTATCGGAGACGTTATCAATCAGACGCAGGTTGGTCAGCGTCTGGCTGGAAACCTGTCCCAGCGCCTCACCGGTTACCAGCGCCTGCACGCCGTAACGTTCAGCGACTTTCGACGCGGCGCGCACCATCATACGTTTCAGCACCACGCCCATCTGGCCATCATCGACTTTTTCGAGGATCTCGCCGACCACCGGTTCAAAATTGATTGCCACAAAACGCACTCGGTGCGAACTACCAAAGCGGTTCCACAGATAATGCGCCACCTGGCGAACGCCAATTTCATGGGCTGCACCGCCGAGGTTAAAGAAGCAGTAGTGTACGCGGCAGCCACGGCGCATCAGCATATAGCTGGAAACGCCGGAGTCGAAACCGCCTGAAATCAGCGACAGGACATCTTCCTGAGTGCCAATCGGGAAGCCGCCAATCCCTTCATAACGGCCTTTTACCAGCAGCAGGCGGTCATCTTCGATTTCCAGATTCACCGTCACATCCGGGTGCGTCAGCTTAACGCGCGCAGATTCGACATGCTGGTTCAGCCCGCCGCCCACGTAACGTTCCACTTCAATAGAGCTGAATTCATGTTTACCACGGCGTTTCACGCGCACGCAGAAGGTTTTACCTTCAATCTGCTCGCGATACTGCACCAGCGCTTTTTCAAAAATATCGTGCAGAGAAGTGAAAGGCACATCTTCCACTTCCAGAATATGGTGGATCCCCGGAATGCGGGTCAGCGCGTCGCGAATAGCCAGGCGCTGGTTTTCATCTTTGGCGCGAACTTCTATATGGTCCCAGTGACGCACAACGGCAAGGGTTTCGTCGTAGTGCTTCAGAACGTTACGAATATTCCCGGTCAGAATTTTAATAAAGCGCAAACGCACAGATTGGCTTTTGATGGTGATTTCCGGGAACAATTTAATGATAAACTTCATGGCGGCAATGGTTCGTTGGCAAGCCCGACAGGGCCTGTAAGGGAAAATAATACAGCAGCCCATACCTGCGGCTGCATCCAGGCGCGGAAGTATACCACCATCGAATAGACCTTGCGCAATGCATTACCCTTGAGCGTAATTGGCTAAGTGCCACGACTCCGCTACCATAGCTAAGAGCCTATCCCAGTAGGCGTATATTGTTGCAGCCAGTTTGGACACGGACAGCGCGCAACAACCGGAGCGTACACGTAGTACGTGAGGATTACTCGCTTCGCTCGCCCTAAAGGGCCGCCGCAAGCGGCGTTC
>JAGTSE010000066.1 GCA_018261615.1 Pseudomonadota bacterium
TGGCTAAGTAACATAAAAAAATCCGTAATCCCTGTGAGATTACGGATTCTTACACAGCCACTGGATCGTTCAACCGATCCTTAACTGATCGGCATTAGAGCCAGGCTCACCTTTTTCTTATCTACGCGTTATCAGAAGGCGTAGTTGAAGTTAGCGCCGTAGAGGAACGCGCGGCCTTCAGACTGGAACGTATACGGGCCTTCGGTGAACTTCACTTTCTGGCCATGCATATAAGAGACGCCGACATCAACGGAAGCGTCTTTATTAAAGGCATAGGTCGCACCCGTGCTCAGCCACAGACGATCCTGGTCAGGAATAGAGATTGTGCGTTTTTTATCCGGTACCGGGCTGTCATCAAAGGCGATACCGGCGCGGAAGGTCCAGTTATCATTCATATAATAAGTGGTACCCAGCGCGATGCGATATGCATCTTTAAAGCTTTCATCTTTATAGAACAGCGTTTGACCATTATCACCGGTTGCTTTCAGCTCCTGGAACTGGCTCCAGCTGGTATAGGTCAGACTGTAGTGAATTGCCCACTGCGGATCGACGCGGTTATAACCCGAAACTTCCCACATCTCTGGCAGATGGAGCGACAGCGAACCATTGGTGGTTGAGCCGCCAGTACCAGTCGGCAAGCCAAGACCCAGCGCTGCGTTAATCGGGTTAAGCGTTGTCGGCAGGTTGCTCTTATAATTGCCATCGAAGTCGACTTTCACTTCGGAGCGGTAAGTTAATGAGTAACGGTTGTTTTTATCCAGCTCGTAAAGAATACCGGCATTCCAGCCAAAACCCCATTCATTGCCTTTCAGATACGCGATTTGCGTATCACGGCTGATCCCGCCCGCCTGCGCGCCAATAGCAGCAGCCTGTTGAGCGCTAAGCTGACCGGATCGCACCATGCCTGGCAAGCTGGCGCCGATGATCTGCGGCAGATCGCCTGCGTAACGCTCAATCTTCGCACGAGCATAAACGGCATCAAAACCAAGACCGAAGCTCCAGTGGGTGTCCAGACGATACGCGCCGCTAAGGTTCAGGTTCAGTGTTTCGAGATCGGTTTTACCACCCATCGATCCGGCTGCATAGCCATCATTAAACTCTGTTGCCAGCCCGAAGTTGGAGGTCATCGAAGCCCCCCAGCCGAACCGATCGTTAATTGGCGCGACAAAGTGCAAGTTTGGCACCCACGCGGTCGGCGCAATATTTTTCTGGCTTGCATCATTACCAATCACGGAACGGCCAGTGACATCTACTTTCGGATCAATAAACACCGCACCGCCGGAGAACGTCGGACGGTCGAACATGGTAATCAATGCAGGGTTGCGGCTAACGTTACCCGCATCATCCGCAATCGCACCTTCACCAGAATAAGCACGGCCAAGACCAGAGGCCGAAAATTCATTGAGTTGAAAGCCTGCAGACCAGGCCTGGGTAGAGACAATTGCCACTGCGACTGCCAGAGCAGACTTGGTAAAACGGGTTTTTTGGCTCATGACCATAACCTCATTCGAAATCGATTTATTTTTATTCAAACTATGTTACGTGTTGTAACAGGAGCGCGAAGTGTAGGGTCTGTGTTACAGCAGAGAAATCAGACCAGTGGCGGAATTATAGGTCTGACCAGATGGAATGTTGCAAGTTTGTATATAAGTTTTTTCAATTGTGATCACTAAAACGGGATCTGCGTGGCAAAATCGCCGGGGGTATTCATCGGTCAATTGGGTGATTTTTGTTTTAGATCATTTTTAAGTGTGATTTCGTTCACTTACACACTTTCGGAAGATTATCAACTGGAGACGCCATGAGCAGCGGCGTAAAATATGCCCATCGTTTATCTGGCACCCAGGGTGCTAATTCAGAGGAATCAATAATGAGCAAATGCAGTGCTGATGAAACCCCGGTTTGCTGCTGTATGGATGTTGGCACCATTATGGACAACTCCGACTGCACCGCCTCTTACAGTCGCGTATTCACCCACCGTTCTGAGGCCGACGAAACGCTGGCCGCGCTGAGTGCAAGAGCCCGCAGCGTGGAATCTGAGCCTTGCCAAATCACCTCCACCTTTACTGAAGTGGCGGACGGCGTGCGTCTCGATATCGATTTTGTTTTCGCCTGCGAAGCGGAAACCCTGATTTTCCAGCTTGGTCTGCGTTAATCTTCCTGCCAACGCCTCCTTTCACGGAGGCGTTTTGCTAAGTATCTCTGTGTCTTAGCTCGCATTTTTCTCTCGCTCCCATTGGCTATATGTAAAAAATTGGTTAAGACTGTTATCAGGTCAGACCACTTTAACTATACGCTGTTAACAGGGGAGTGTTATGAAGGCATTACCGCTTGTCACCCGCCAGGGCGACCGCATTGCCATTGTCAGTGGGTTACGGACCCCGTTTGCCCGCCAGTCCACCGCTTTTCACGGCATTCCGGCGATAGATCTCGGCAAAATGGTGGTGGGAGAGATGCTGGCGCGCAGCGAAATTCCCCTCGAGGTGATTGAACAACTGGTGTTTGGCCAGGTCGTGCAGATGCCGGAAGCGCCTAATATCGCGCGCGAAATCGTACTCGGCACTGGCATGAGTGTCCATACCGATGCCTACAGCGTCAGCCGTGCCTGCGCAACCAGTTTCCAGGCCGTGGCCAATGTTGCAGAAAGTCTGCTGGCGGGAACGATTCGCGCCGGTATTGCAGGCGGGGCGGATTCCTCCTCTGTTTTACCGATCGGCGTCAGTAAAAGGCTGGCGCGTGCGCTGGTGGATGCCAACAAAGCGCGCACTGTGGGGCAAAAACTGAAACTTTTCTCCCGCTTGCGCTTGCGCGACTTGTTGCCGGTTCCTCCCGCCGTCGCGGAGTATTCCACCGGGCTGAGAATGGGTGATACGGCTGAGCAGATGGCGAAAACATACGGCATCAGCCGTGAACAGCAGGATGCGCTGGCCCACCGCTCACACCAGTTAGCCTCGCAGGCCTGGGCAGAAGGCAAACTGCGTGATGAAGTGATGACCGCCTATGTGCCGCCGTTTCGCGATCCGCTTGAACAGGATAATAACGTTCGTCATAACTCCAGCCTGGCCGATTACGCGAAGCTGCGTCCCGCCTTCGATCGCCAGCATGGCACTGTGACGGCAGCGAACAGTACGCCGCTGACCGACGGGGCTGCGGCTGTAATTTTAATGACCGAATCCCGCGCCCGGGAACTGGGATTATTGCCGCTGGGTTATTTGCGCAGCTACGCTTTCACCGCCATTGATGTGCAACGGGACATGCTACTTGGCCCTGCCTGGGCAACACCGCTGGCGCTGGAAAGAGCCGGGCTGACGATGGCAGATTTGACGCTTCTTGATATGCACGAAGCCTTTGCTGCGCAAACCTTAAGCAACCTGAAATTGATGGCCAGCGAGCGTTTTGCCCGTGAGGTACTTGGGCGCTCGCAGGCGACCGGCGAGGTGGATGACAGCAAGTTTAACGTGCTGGGCGGCTCCATCGCTTACGGTCATCCGTTTGCTGCCACTGGTGCGCGTATGATCACCCAAACGTTACACGAACTGCGCCGCCGGGGCGGAGGCTTTGGTCTGGTAACTGCCTGCGCCGCGGGCGGTCTGGGCGCGGCAATGGTTCTGGAGGCTGAATAATGACAATAATGTCCGCATTTACGCTTAATGTGCGTCCTGACAATATCGCGGTCATTACCATTGATGTGCCGAATGAAAAAATGAACACCCTGAAGGCGGAGTTTGCAGGTGAAGTACGCGCCATGCTGAAACAGATCCGCGACAACAAGGCGCTGCGTGGCGTGGTGTTTATCTCGGCCAAGGCAGACAATTTCATCGCTGGCGCGGATATCAATATGATCGCCCGTTGCCAGACGGCAAAAGAGGCCGAGGATCTGGCTCGCCAGGGGCAGCAAGTGATGGCGGAGCTCCATGCGTTGTCGATTCCCGTGGTTGCCGCAATTCATGGCGCTTGCCTGGGCGGCGGGCTGGAACTGGCGCTGGCGTGCCATCGCCGAATTTGTACTGACGACGGAAAAACGATGCTAGGGTTGCCGGAAGTTCAGTTAGGGCTGCTTCCCGGTTCCGGTGGGACACAGCGATTACCGCGTCTGATTGGTGTCAGTACGGCGCTGGAAATGATTCTCAGTGGAAAGCAGCTTCGTCCGCGTCAGGCATTAAAAGTCGGGCTGGTGGACGATGTCGTACCGCATTCAATTCTTCTCGAGGTCGCGGTTGATCTGGCCAAACAAGGGCGACCGATTGGCCACCATCTGCCGGTTCGTGAACGGGTTCTGGCCGGGCCGCTGGGCCGCGCGTGGCTGTTCCATATGGTGAGTAAGAGAACTGAACAAAAAACCCAGGGGAATTATCCTGCGACTACGTGCATTTTATCCGTCATTGAAACCGGGTTGGCACAGGGGCGCAGCAGCGGTTACGACGCGGAAGCGCGCGCGTTTGGCCAACTGGCGATGACGCCACAGTCGCAGGCGTTACGCCACCTGTTCTTCGCCAGTACCAGCGTTAAAAAAGATCCGGGCAGTGAGGCGCAAGCTGATCCGTTGAACACGATCGGTGTACTGGGCGGCGGATTAATGGGCGGTGGAATAGCTTTCGTCACGGCAAGCAAAGCGGGATTGCCGGTTCGCATAAAAGATATTAATGCGAAAGGGATCAACCACGCACTGAAATACAGTTGGGAAGCGCTGGATAAAAAAGTGCGTCGTCGCTACCTGAAAGCGGGCGAGCGTGATAAGCAGTTGGCGAAAATATCCGGCTCGCTGGATTTTAGCGGCTTTGCTCAGCGTGACCTGATCATTGAGGCGGTGTTTGAAGATTTGGCTTTGAAACAGAAAATGGTGGCTGAAGTGGAATCCCATTGTTCTGCTCATACTATTTTTGCCTCCAATACGTCTTCTTTACCGATCGGCGATATTGCAGCCCAGGCCGCTCGACCAGAGAAGATCATCGGATTACATTTTTTCAGCCCGGTAGAAAAAATGCCGCTGGTGGAAGTGATCCCACACGCCGGAACGGATGAGCAGACTATCGCTACTACGGTAAAACTGGCGAAAAAGCTGGGCAAAACGCCGATTGTGGTGGCGGATAAAGCCGGATTTTACGTGAACCGTATTCTGGCTCCCTATATTAATGAAGCCATCCGGCTGCTGAGTGAAGGCGAGCACATAGAAGATATTGATCGCGCGCTGGTGAAATTTGGCTTCCCGGTCGGGCCAATCCAGTTACTGGATGAAGTGGGTATCGATACCGGTACAAAAATTATCCCGGTGCTGGAAAACGCTTATGGTGAACGGTTTAACGCCCCTGCAAGTGTTGTGAGCGCAATTCTGAATGACGATCGCAAAGGGCGAAAAAATGGTCGTGGTTTCTATCTTTACCCTGCGAAAGAGCGTAAAAGCAAAAAGCTGCCCGATCCGGCGATTTATCCCCTGATTGGCGCTTCCGGCGGCGGGCGGCTATCGGCGGAGCAGATGGCGGAACGTTGTGTGCTACTGATGCTGAACGAGGCAGTGCGTTGCTTTGATGAGCAAGTGATTCGCAGTGCGAGAGACGGCGATATTGGTGCCGTATTCGGCATCGGTTTTCCGCCGTTTTTAGGCGGGCCGTTCCACTATATAGCGACATCAGGAGCGGGAGATATCGTGGCGAGGTTGCAGCGGCTGGAAGCGCAATACGGCGCGCGCTTTGCGCCTTGTGAACCGCTGTTGCGTATGGCGGAGCAGGGGGTAATTTTTTGGTCGGAAAAAGAAACTGAAGATGTGAATTAAGGTCTATACCCTAAATAATTCGAGTTGCAGGAAGGCGGCGATGCAGTGACAAATTCGTCGGGAACGAATTTGCCCAACCGAAGGTTGGCCTCCGGTGAGCGACAAATCTGCCGGGAGCAGATTTGAACGCTGTAAGCAGCG
>JAGTSE010000038.1 GCA_018261615.1 Pseudomonadota bacterium
TGCCGGGACGACGACCACGGCACTACCCAGGAGCAGTAAAAAAGAAGCCGCAACGCTATGCGTTACGGCTACCTTCAAAAGCTTAACTGACAAGCATTAAGCCAATGGCTCCCTTCTTTTTTCCGATAATTTATTAATGCTTCCTTGCTAATTCTGCTTGTCTGATGGCGCACGCCAGGTAACATAGAAAACCCCGTCTTTTTGGGCGGACAAAGTGTTTATTTTTTCCGACTATTAATAGAGAGAATATTATGAGCGTTGTGCCTGTAGCCGACGTATTCCATGGCCGCGTTGCCGTTGACAGTGAAGTCACCGTGCGCGGATGGGTACGCACCCGCCGAGATTCTAAAGCTGGTATCTCCTTCCTCGCCGTTTATGACGGCTCCTGCTTTAATCCTGTACAGGCCGTTATTAATAATTCTCTGCCCAATTACAATCAGGACGTTTTGCGCCTGACCACCGGTTGCTCAGTGATCGTCACGGGTAAAGTGGTTGCGTCTCCGGGTGAAGGTCAGAGTCTGGAAATTCAGGCCACCTCCGTTGAAGTGACCGGCTGGGTTGAAGATCCGGATACCTATCCGATGGCGGCAAAACGTCATAGCATTGAGTATCTGCGTGAAGTCGCGCACCTGCGTCCGCGCACTAACCTGATCGGCGCAGTGGCCCGCATTCGCCATACACTGGCGCAGGCGCTGCATCGTTTCTTCGACGAGCAGGGCTTCTTCTGGGTCTCCTCACCGCTGATTACCGCATCGGATACCGAAGGCGCCGGCGAAATGTTCCGCGTCTCTACGCTGGACATGGAAAACCTGCCGCGTACCGCAGAAGGCAAGGTCGATTATGATAAGGACTTTTTCGGCAAAGAAGCTTTCCTGACCGTTTCTGGCCAGTTGAACGCCGAAACATATGCCTGTGCGCTGTCAAAAGTGTATACCTTCGGCCCAACCTTCCGCGCTGAAAACTCCAACACCAGCCGCCATCTGGCAGAGTTCTGGATGCTGGAACCGGAAATCGCTTTTGCCGATCTCGACGATAACGCCCGTCTGGCTGAAGCAATGCTGAAATATGCCTTCAAAGCAGTGCTGGAAGAGCGTCTCGACGATCTGAAATTCTTCGAGGAGCGTGTCGATAAAGACGCAATCGGCCGTCTTGAGCGTTTCATTGCCGCGGATTTCGCACAGGTGGATTACACCGATGCCGTCGCTATTCTTGAAAAATGCGGCGAGAAATTCGAGAATCCGGTTTACTGGGGCGTTGACCTGGCCTCTGAACACGAACGCTATCTGGCAGAGAAGCACTTTAAAGCGCCTGTGGTGGTGAAAAACTACCCGAAAGATATCAAAGCATTCTATATGCGCCTGAACGATGACGGTAAAACCGTGGCCGCGATGGACGTGCTGGCGCCGGGCATTGGTGAAATCATCGGTGGTTCGCAGCGTGAGGAGCGTCTTGATGTGCTGGATGCACGTATGGCCGAAATGGGTCTGAATAAAGAAGACTACTGGTGGTACCGCGATCTGCGCCGTTACGGCACGGTTCCTCACTCTGGCTTCGGTCTTGGCTTCGAGCGCCTGATCGCCTATGTCACTGGCGTACAGAACGTTCGTGACGTGATTCCATTCCCACGCACGCCGCGCAGCGCGACATTCTAATAAACATAAAGGCCAGCTTCAGCGCTGGCCTTTTTCTTATTCTTTTCCTGTCAACTTTCGTTAACAATTTTTCGACATCATCGTCGACAATCCTGTCACCATTACCTTTCTTTGCACATTTTTACAGCTGAAATAACTCTGCACAAAAAACAACCACCGAGGTTATTGCGGTATATGTCTGACTGTTAACTAGCACTTTTGGCCAAAAAACGCACAGCAATCCGGATGGCTAAATCCTGTTATAAGAAAAAAGCAGATGAGAACGGTTCCTGAACAGGAAAAGCCATTATCTCAATTAAATATAAGTAATTCATATAAATAGTAATGAGGCCGCTGTTTTTATCAGCGGTTGATGCTGAACTTTGAGATGGTTCACAAAGTTCCCTTAAATTAATACTTTTTTACACAATATTTCTTTTTGTTACTTCTTTAAGACATTTGTAGCACTTTCAGAGTAGCGAAACGATTACATGTTTGGAAAGATGCCTCTCAGACACAGAAAGACACCAAACTCTCATCAATAGTTCCGTAAATTTTTTTTGACGGAATTTATTGGCGGCAGTGGCAGGTGTTCAAAAAAAACCAATGAGGGTAATAAATAATGATGAAGCGCAATATCCTGGCAGTGGTTATCCCTGCCCTGCTGGTAGCGGGTGCAGCTAACGCTGCAGAAGTCTACAACAAAGACGGCAACAAAGTTGATATCTACGGTAAAGCTGTAGGTCTGCACTACTTCACCAAAGATAACGGTGATCATGGTTACAGTTCTAATGGTGACCAGACATACGCTCGTCTGGGCTTCAAAGGCGAAACCAAAATCAACGACCAGCTGACCGGTTACGGCCAGTGGGAATACAACTTCGCGGGCAACAACTCCGAAGGTGGTAGTGACGCGCAGACTAACAACAAAACCCGTCTGGCGTTTGCTGGTCTGAAAGCTGGCGACGCAGGTTCCTTCGACTACGGTCGTAACTACGGTCTGGTTTACGATGCAATCGGTGTAACCGATATGCTGCCAGAGTTCGGTGGTGATACCAGCAACAGCGACAACTTCTTCTCTGGCCGTAACGGTGGTCTGGCTACTTACCGTAACAGCAACTTCTTCGGTCTGGTTGATGGTCTGAACTTCGGCGTCCAGTACCTGGGCAAAAACGAACGTTCCAATGACGTAACCCGTTCCAACGGCGACGGCTGGGCTTCTTCTTTAAGCTATACCATCGATGGCTTCAGCGTTGTTGGTGCTTACGGCGCGGCTAACCGTACTAACGCTCAGCGCGCTCTGACCGACTACGGTACAGAAGGCAGCAAAGCTGAACAATGGGCCACCGGCTTGAAATATGATGCTAACAACATCTACCTGGCCGCGTTGTACGGTGAAAGCCGCAATGCAACTCGCCTGAAAACCACGCTGCCAAGTGGTGTTGCACAGAATGGCTTCCTGAACAAAACTCAGGACTTCTCTGTTGTTGCACAGTACCAGTTCGATTTTGGTCTGCGTCCGTCCATCGCTTACTACAAATCTAAAGCGAAAGATGTTGCAGGTGTTGGCAGCGAAGACTTCATCAACTACGTCGAAGTGGGCGCAACCTACTACTTCAACAAAAACATGTCCACCTATGTTGACTACATCATCAACCAGATTGATAAAGACAACAAACTGGGCGTAGGTTACGACGACACCGTTGCAGTAGGTATCGTTTACCAGTTCTAATCAGTCACCCCTCGACTGTTATATGCATATCAAACAGGGCCCCTGGCCCTGTTTTTTTACGCCTGAAACCAAAATACCGACGACTTTTGAAAAGCCTCGCGCTTTTTATCGCAAACGGTTGGCAATTCGTGCGTCAGCCGTTACCCTGATAGCGGACTTCCCTTCTGTCATCAAAATGGAACCTCGTCATGTTTGAGAATATAACCGCTGCCCCTGCCGACCCCATTCTGGGTCTGGCCGATCTGTTTCGCGCCGATGAACGCCCCAATAAAATCAACTTAGGGATCGGTGTTTATAAAGATGAAACCGGCAAGACCCCGGTATTAACCAGCGTGAAGAAAGCAGAACAGTACCTGCTGGAAAATGAAGCCACCAAGAACTACCTCAGTATTGATGGTATTCCTGAGTTTGGCCGTTGCACCCAGGAACTGCTGTTCGGCAAAGGCAGCGCGATTATCAACGACAAACGTGCACGTACGGCACAGACACCGGGTGGTACCGGCGCTCTGCGTGTCGCAGCGGATTTCCTTGCCAAAAACACCGCCGTTAAGCGCGTCTGGGTAAGCAATCCAAGCTGGCCGAACCATAAAGGCGTCTTTAACTCCGCAGGCCTCGAAGTCTGCGAATATAACTATTACGATGCGCAGAACCACGCACTGGACTTCGACGGCATGCTGGCAAGCCTTAACAGCGCGCAGGCGGGTGATGTGGTGCTGTTCCATGGCTGCTGCCATAATCCAACCGGTATCGATCCGACGCTGGAACAGTGGGAAGCACTGGCGAAACTCTCCGTAGAGAAAGGCTGGCTGCCGTTGTTCGATTTTGCCTATCAAGGGTTTGCCCGTGGCCTGGAAGAAGATGCTGAAGGCCTGCGTGCCTTTGCGGCGCTGCATAAAGAATTGCTGGTCGCCAGCTCGTTCTCGAAAAACTTCGGTCTGTACAACGAACGCGTTGGCGCCTGTACGCTGGTGACGGCGGACGCAGAAAGCGCCGATCGCGCCTTCAGCCAGATGAAATCCGTGATCCGCGCCAACTACTCTAACCCACCGGCGCACGGCGCCTCTGTGGTGGCCACCATTCTCAGCAATGAGGCACTGCGTGCTATTTGGGAGCAAGAGCTGACGGATATGCGCCAGCGCATTCAGCGTATGCGCCTGCTGTTCGTGAATACGCTGCAGGAGAAAGGTGCTAATCGCGACTTCAGCTTTATCACCCGTCAGAACGGTATGTTTTCGTTCAGCGGCCTGACCAAAGAGCAGGTGCTGCGTCTGCGCGAAGAGTTTGGAATTTATGCTGTCGCTTCCGGGCGTATTAACGTCGCAGGTATGACGCCGGATAATATGTCGCCGCTGTGCGAAGCGATTGTCGCCGTACTGTAAAATGTAACGCATACAGAAAGGGTCGCCGAAGCGACCCTTTTTTATTCACCACACCGGTAATTCATCCTGCAGGAACGGGTTGTGCAGCCGTTCATTGCCCAGCGTCGACATTGGCCCATGGCCAGGAATAAAGGTGATGTCATCACCGAGAGGCAGCAATTTACGTTTGATTGAATCAATCAACTGCGCATGATTCCCCTGCGGGAAATCACTGCGCCCAACGCCGCCTTTAAAAATCACGTCACCGGAAACCAGTAAACGCGACTGAGCATCAAAAAACACCACATGTCCCGGCGTATGACCCGGACAATGCAACACCTGCAATGTCACCTTACCGACGGTAACCGTATCACCTTCATTTAACCAGCGGTCGGGCGTCAGAGGTGAGCAATCATCCAGACCAAACATCCGGCTTTGGGCAGGCAGTCCCTGCAACCAGAACTCATCATTTTTTTCCGGGCCAATAATCGGCACACCGTAATGCTGCGCCACTTCGGCTGCCGCTCCCACATGATCAAGATGACCATGCGTGAGCAGAACTTGCGTCAGCGTCACGCCGGAAGCATCTACCTCGGCGATAATACGCTGTGCATCACCGCCAGGATCGACCACGGCGGCAAGTTGGGTCTGTTCACACCAGACAAGCGAACAATTCTGGGAGAACGCGGTAACCGGAATAATACGATAGTTCATACTGCTCCTGTAGCTCAGGCCTGAGGTTTACCAGTGCCGTACTGGCCCGGTATCAATATGCACAAAGTTGCTGCTGGGGTAGTATCCTACACCACCCGCGCGCAGAGATAACGCTGCTTTGCGAATATTACTCAGGGAAATCCCTTCTATATGGAAATCCATGGCCTGACCTTTGGTGTGATAAC
Source organism: Pseudomonadota bacterium (assembly GCA_018261615.1). Taxonomy (GTDB): domain Bacteria; phylum Pseudomonadota; class Gammaproteobacteria; order Enterobacterales; family Enterobacteriaceae; genus Kosakonia. The sequence goes on from JAGTSE010000038.1 coordinate 5,621, forward strand.
TCTGTTTCGCCACGCCGCGGCTATGTGCGCGGAGTTCATTGTTCGTATCGACTGAACGATACCCCGAAATCAGTTGTACAGGCTTGCGTGTTCCCAGCAGCACCTGCAGGCGAAAGATATGATCGAACAGCTGAGGATCGATGGTTTTAATTTTATTCGCGCGGTAATCACGGAAAAAATGATTCAGTTTTGCTAATTCATCCTGAATATAGCCTCTGCCATCAAAGAACTCAGCTTTAATAGACTCTCCGGTATTCAAATTATTCAGCGTCAGAATACGCGGTCGTGGCGTGGAAAGGGTAGCAAACGCCCGTGTTGGTAACATGGCGGCGCCAAGAGCAACCCCACCCAACGCCAGCAGTTTGCGGCGATTAGCGTCAAATTTATCCATGATAATAAATTCTATAGATAAGCAAAGTTAAACGTAATTTATGCACTTCTTTAGCGCACGAAAGGCACCTTACCGGGCTACAAACGCCGCGTCAAGGTAGCCTCCTCCCAGCAACGACGGGCTTTGTAGCCTACAAAGCCCATTTATTGCCAGTTATTACGACAATGCTATTTGCCAAACTGCTTCATTTATCTGATTAATTGTTCAGCTTTTGGCAAGATTTGTGCGCCCGATCGTGCAGTAAGATCGTAATTGTAAATATCTGTACGATACTGCGTGCGACCATCGGCCCCTACAAACGCGGTCAGATAGTAGAGATTGACGGGGATATTGTGACGAATATTCACGTAGCGGGTATCTCCCTGCTTTAACGCATCGGAGATACGCGTATCGTTCCATCCGGCATCCTGCAACAGCATATTTGCCAGTTCAGACGCCTTATTCACTCGCACACAGCCAGAACTCAGCGCCCGTGTCTCTTTCTGAAACAGGTTATGGTTCGGCGTGTCATGCAAATAGATGGCCTCAGAGCTCGGCATATTGAATTTGTAACGCCCAAGGGAGTTCTGTACGCCCGGCGCTTGCTGGAAACGGAACGGTAAATTCGATGGCGTAATTGTCGCCCAATCAACCATTGACGGATCGATCGCCTCTTTGCTATTCCAGCCGCGCAGTACGGTATAACCGTGGCGTTCAAGGTACGTCGGATCGTTCAGTACCTTCGGAAGAATATCCTTGCGCGCCAGCGTTGGCGGCACATTCCACGGCGGATTGACCACCACATTGTTCAGCGCACTGCTCATCATCGGCGTTTTGCGATCGGGGCGTCCAACAATCACCCTTGATGCCAGCACCTGGTTACCGTTGAGATAATAAACCAGCGAGTACTCCGGAATATTCACCATAATGCCGGTGGAAAGCGTCGCTGGCAGCAGGCGCAACCGTTGAATATTAAGCGCCAGCAAGGCAGCGCGCTGCAACGGGCTGACATTCAGCCAGTCACGCGTGCCCTGGCCAATCACGCCATCGGCATGCAGCCCCTGCCAGACCTGAAAGCGTTTTACTGCCTCAACCAGTTGCCGATCGTAGGCCGCACGCTCTGGTACTTTTTTCCTGGTCGACGCCGCAGAGGTACTGACTGCGACCCGATCGCCAGGCAGCACGATGTTCGGCCCGCCCTCCAGCATGCCGGTACGTTGCAGGATCTCGCGCAACGCCGGAACATCGTTGCTCCACTGCCCTGGCCGCAGCGCAACGTTACTGACGATTTGCGGCCACGGGCGAGAATCACTCACCAGCGTCAGCAATGACTGATGCATAGCGGCATATTGCGGATGGTGTGGTGCAAGGCTCTGAATAAATGACAGCAGCGAACCGTTATCCAACGCCAGTTGCCACTGATTGATCACTGAAACCGCTGGTGTTGCCAGCACATAGGGTTTGTCGCTATAAAGCCAGCGCTGGCCTTTCGTCTGAATGTCTGCAACAAAATGCAGATAGCCCAACATGGCGTCAGAAAGCACCACATCACGCGCCATACCGGAAACACCCGGGTCGGTTAACAACTCAACCCAGGTGGTGAATTGCGGCTGGAAACCGGAAATCGCCACTTCAGCCAGTTGCTGTTGAAACGCCTGCACCGCATCGCGGTTATCCCACATGGGTTTCTGGCCGCGCGCCGCATACAGGGCCGCCAGTTGATTCATATAGACGGGCGTCCAGTTGGCAGGCAATTGCGACTGCAACTGTGCGCGAACATCTGCCACAGAAACACCGGCAGGATAAGGCTTCACGCCGATTAACATGGCGGTCGCAGGCGATTGCGCCTGCGGCTCTTGTAACACGGTCGGCTGATCGCCCGGCGTGGCGGAACTATCAATCGGCACGATTTCAGGCTCATCGGCCTGTACGCTGAACAGTGGAGCAAATGCCAACGCCAGACACAAACTCAGCGCTGACATCCGACGACCATTTAACTTCTTAAGCAACATCCCTTGCCCCCTGTTTCTCTCACATTGCTGGTGACGTGTGCGTCACCTTTTCTCAGTATATAAAGACAAAAAAGCATTTGCCTGACCTAATGTAAAGAAATTTAAAGATGAAGCACAGGCCACAGCGGTACTTTCTGTAATAAAAAAGGCGACACCTCTGTCGCCTTTATAATCAGCCCTACCGTTAAGAGGCATCCACCGTACCAGGGAGCGTTTCCGGCAGTTGAGCAGCAAAACCGCGCAGCCCCACGACGTGTACATGCTCATGATTCTGGAAGACTTTACGCACCAGTTTATAGGTGGTGCCTTTTTCCGGACTGATATTTTCCGGTGCCGCGATAATCAACTGCATCTGTAAACGCTCGCACAGCTCAAACAGCGTAGCGATGGAGCGGGCATCAAGACGCGCCGCCTCGTCGAGGAACAGCAGGCGACACGGCGAAATGTCCTTGCCGCGCAGACGACGGGCTTCGTCTTCCCAGCTCTGCACCACCATCACCAGAATCGACATCCCGGTACCGATAGCTTCACCGGTCGACAGCGCGCCAGATTCCGCACGCAGCCAGCCATCGGAACCGCGGTTAACTTCCACTTCCATCTCCAGATAGTTGCGGTAGTCGAGCAGCTCTTCGCCGATGGTTTGTGGCGTCCGCTGGCCCATATCGACTTGCGGATTCAGACGCTGATAGAGCTTCGCCAGCGCTTCGGAGAAGGTCAGGCGGTTACTGTTAAACAGATCCTGATGCTGTTCATGTTGTTCAGAAAGCACCGTCAGCAGCGTCGCATGGGTTTCCCGCACGTTCACGTTCAGCCGCACGCTATTAACCTGACCAAACGAAACGCTTTGCAGCCCCTGGTTCAGCATGCGAATACGATTCTGCTCACGCTGGATGGTTTTACGGATGATGTTCGCTGCACTACGGGAGCTGATAGCCAGCTTCTGCTCGCGTGAGGTCAGCTCTTCCGTCAGACGGCTTAACTCGATCTCCATCTGTTCGATCGCTTCCACCGGATCGTCAGTGCGAATAATATCCTGACGGATACGTTCGCGCAGATGCTGATACACCGCCACAAAGAACTGGATTTTACGTTCCGGGCGCTTCGGATCTTCCGACATACGCAGCACATCACGCAGGTGTTCGTTATCCGCCACCGCCAGACGCAGCGCACCCAACGCTTTATCCGACATGGATCGCAGTTCGTCAGCCGAAAGATAGGCCAGCTCGCGACGGTGCAGACGGCGCTCGACGCCATTGTCTTTCACCATGCGCATCACCGCGCACCAGCCCGCTTTTGCCGTTACCACCTGCTCGCGCATTTCGTGATAATCGCGCTCCAGGCGACGCAGTTTGCGGGTCAGGTTATCCATCTCCGCTTCACAGAAGGTGAGCGCTTTTTCCAGTTGATTGCGACGCGCACGGTTGGTGGAGAGTTGCGCATGCAGTTCATCACGACGAATACGCGCCCGCTCTTCTGCGCCGCCATCGGCGCGGACTCCGATCTCCTGCAACTCTTTTTGCAGATCGTTAAGCAGCTCTTTTTTGGTATCAAACGAACTTTTCAGCGAGGCCAGCACCTGGTTGTACTGGCCGAACTGCGCGGCATGGCTGCGCATCGTTTCACGCGCCCGGGTACGTTCAGTTTCCGCCAGATCCAGACGCTGACGTAACTTCTCGTTCAGATCGTTATTGCCGTTGAACATCTCCGCCGAATCGGAGTAGCTGAAGTGCGCGCGGCGCTGTACCACTTCCGCCAGCACAAACGCTTGCTGACGAGCATCACGTTGCACCTGTTGGGATTCGGCATAGTCGGCTTTCAACTGCTCAAACTGTTCCGGGTCACTTTGCAGTACAGAAACAACCGGTTCCAGTTTTGCCAGTTGGTTGCCAAACTGCTGAATAAAGCGCGTGGCTTCCTGCGCTTCGTCCAGGCGTTCCTGTATTTCATCAACGCGATCGGCCAGTGTATCGTCAGCCAGCAAATTCACGCGCGGCAGCAGGCGGTTAAGCTGGGCAACGCCCTCTTTCGCTTGTTCAAACTGCACACGGTTTTGCTGGTTGTCGTTTTCATGATTGCTGATAGCACGCTCCAGCTCGCCGCGGCGGCTGTTGAGCGTGCGGATTTCCGCTTCCGGATCGTCCTCAAACGCAACCGCCAGATGGCTGCCGATAAAGCGGCTGAATGCCTGATGTAGACGCTGCGTTTTTTGCACATCGAAAGAGAGCGTCGCAAAACGCTCGGCCAGCGCTTCACGCTCGGCGTGCAGGCTTTCGATGCGGCTTTCACGCGCCGCGCGGCCAAACAGCGGCAGCGTCGGGAAACGCGAATAACGCCACTGGCGATCGGCGATTTTCACCACCACCGCTTTTTCCAGTTCGTCGACGGCGAAAACGCTATCGTCAAAGGATTGCGGATCCCCTTCGATCAGATAGAGATCTTCCGGGCAATCTTCCAGCCCTGCCAGCATCTCTGCCACCTGCGACAGATCAGGAACCACGATGGCGTGACGCGAAGGGCCATACAGCGCTGAATAATAGGGCGCATCGTCAATGCTGACATCGTCATAAATTTCCGACAGCAGCACGCCGCCAAAGCGTTCCGCCAGCGCGTTCAGACGAGCATCTTCCGCACCACCAGGCTGACTTAAACGTTCAATTTCATCATCGACGGCACGTTTACGCACGCCGACTTCATCTCGCTCAACGATCGCTTCGCGCTCACGCTCCAGCAATTGTTGCAGGTATTCCGTCACTTGCTGGCCAGATTCGAACTCTTCGCCGCTCTGCTCGCTCAGTTGTGTCAGGCTGCTCTGCGCCGCCAGCCATACAGGCGCGCGTTTGGTCAGCGTCTGAATGCGCGATTGCAGCTGTTCCAGCTCCTGGCGCAGCGTAAGACGCTGTTCACCGGCAGCAGCAACGTTATCGGAGAGCGCGGCGATTTGCGCCTCCAGCTCCTGATGCAGATTATCCAGCTCTTCGACGTCATACTGTTTGCCCTGACGCTTGCAGAACTCGGCGAACAGACGCTCGGCCTCCTGCTGCTCACGCAGACGCTGTTCCAGCTCGTTCAACCGCATACGTAGCGGCTGCACCTGTTCAGCCAGATGGCGCTGGTTTACACCATCGCGCAGCAACTCGCGCGCCACTTCCCAGGCGTCATTACGCGCCAGCGGACCGTTGATGGCGACCACCAGTTGGTAAGCCTGCTCGAACTGGCTGTGCGCGGTCTGCGCAACGCTTAATTTCTGATCCAGCGACAGCAGTTTTTCGGTCGCTTCCTGCTCTTTGGCCTGGAAAGTTTCCAGCCATTCGTTAGCAGTTTCCGACGTGAGATCCGGCAGCCGGCACAGCTCTTTTGCCCGCTCCAGCGCCTGCAACGCCTGGTTGTACTGGATAGCGCGGGTTTGCTGCACATCCAGCGCCTGCTGGTAATCGGCAAGCTGGCTCTTCAGCTCATCCACTTCCAGCTCGGCGGCCTCGGCGCGGGCTTCGTTCTCTTCCTGACGCTCGGCGGCTTCAGCCACCACTTCGTGCTGCTCTTCGAGGCGAATCTGTAACTCTTCGAGATCCGCTTCATAGCGCTCTATTTTTTCCTGCTGTCGCAGCGCAGTTTGCACCAGGTTCAGATGGTCGCTGGCCGCCTGGTAATCGGCTTCCAGATCGCCTTCCGCACCGGCATGTTCTGCCAGCTCGCGTGCCATATCGACATGCTTAAACTGCTCGGTAGCCAGTTGCTGGCGCGAGGTAAACAGATCCCGGCGAAACTCCAGCGCTTTATCAAGATGCACGCGGCGCTCATTGGCATGGCGCATATAATCCGCCGCCACATAGTTGGTGGCTTCGCTGATCAAATGTTTGAACAGATCGCGATCCGACTGGGTCACGCGAATAGCTTCCAGCGTCATCCGGTTTTCGCGCAGCGCCGCTTCCATATCCTGGAACGCTTTACGCACACCGCTATTTTCCGGCAGCAGATAGTCGCGCAGCGAGCGGGTGATGGCACTGGAAATCCCGCCGTACAGCGAGGCTTCAATCAGGCGATAGAATTTGCTGCGATCCGATGCGGAACGCAGACGGCGCGCGACGATGCCCAGATCGAACATCAGCGCGTGGTAATCGGTGATAGAGTTGAACTGCTTAAACTGCACGCCTTCCATCGCATCCAGTTTGTCTTTCACTTCCTGCAATGACAGCACGCGTGCCTGCCGCTCGTTCAGCGTTTCGGTCAGCAACTGCGTCGGCAATACGGAGGTCGGCAGGCCCTGAATGGCGAAAGGTTTAATATCCACTTTACGATCGCGACCGGCAACCTGTTGCAGACGCACCCCCACCAGTACGCGCTGATGGCGGGAGTTGATCACGTCCAGCACCGAATAGCAGACACCGGCTTTCAGCTTACCGTGCAGCCCTTTATCACGGGAGCCCGAGGTCGCGCCCGCTTCGGTGGTGTTACGGAAGTGCAGCAGCGTCAGATCGGGGATCAGCGCCGTGACAAACGCCGCCATGGTGGTGGATTTCCCGGCACCGTTCCCCCCGGAAAGCGTGGTAACCAGCTCATCCAGATCAAAGGTGCGGGCGAAAAAGCCGTTCCAGTTAATCAGCGTTAGCGAACGAAATTTACCACGATCGATCATTACTCTTCCTCCGAGCTATCCGGCTGATTTTCTTCAGGCTCATCATTGAGCTGCAAGTGGTTTTCGACTGGCATGGCTTCACCGTCGCGGATCATACGCAGTTGCGCTTCGCGCGGATCGTCGCCGGAGCGGACATCTGCGCCAAAGCGGAACACCGATTCCGTGATGCGAAATTTGCTGCTGTCATTGCCCATAAACCAGATCATGCCAAGGCGACGCAGACGGTTGAGCGAGGAGCGTATCTTTTCCTGCAACTTCTGCCGGTCAAGATCGGATCCGGTTGAGCGGTTGTTGACCAGTTTCAACAGTTTCGGTTCATCGGCCAGCGACAGCAGTTCGTCATACAACTCCTGTTGCGTGAAGATCCCTTCATTCGCCAGACGTTCCGGGCTCAGGTACAGATAGCAGAGAATTTTACCAACCATCATATCCAGCTCGGAAAGCACCGAACGCGGAATCAGCGTGGTGGAGCGCGGGCGCAGATAGAAGAAACCTTCCGGCGCACGGATCAACTCAACGTTGTAACGCGCGTAAAACTCTTCCAGATGCTCCTGAAAGTCCATCAAAAAGGCGTGATTATCCAGCTCGTCAAGGCCGATATGTCGTCCTGAGCGCAATGCGCTGTCGAGCGCCGGAAACAATGGGTTAGCCAGCGCCTGCGCCAGTTTAACCGGCATCACTTGTTCAATATTTGTCGATGACATGCGCCTGTACCTTGGCTCCGTAATCATTAATCGGCTGCCATTTCGGCGGCAGTCCGGTGAAATCTGCTTGCGCTACGCCAAGACGTACCGCCTGATCGACCACAATACGCGCGATGTCGAAATGCCGGACACGCGGATACTGCGTCAGATATTCGCGGGTGACCAGCCCAAGATCCAGCGGCACACCTTTGGTTTTATAAATCGCAAGTTGCTGCTCAATCATTGCCGCCAGCTGTTCGCGGATTTCGTTAAACTCTTCGAACTCCAGATCCGGCGGCAGTTCGCCGGTCACCTCTTCATCGCGCAGCGCCATCTCCTCGTCGCGCATATCCAACAGCCTGTCGGCGTTGGCGTAGGTCAATGCCCACGGAGCATCAAACCAGGACTGCACCGACTGGCGCAAACGCTGAGCGAAGACACGGTTTTTATCCATATCGATAGCGGTACGGATAAACTTGTGCACATGGCGGTCGTAACCGATCCACAGATCGATCGACTGCTGACCCCAGCTCACAATGCGATCCAGCTTACTTTGCAGGTTGAACACCAGTTGATCGAGGAACTCCAGATCGTCGCGGCCTACGGTGGCATCCTGAATGCTCAGCAGATTCGCCTGAAGTTTGTCCCCGGCGGCATCCAGCGTATCCTGCAACTCACGCAGTGTACCGGAGGTTTCTGACAGCAAAAGTTCACAGCTGGAAATGGCCGCCCGCCAGTCTTTATTCAGCAACTGCGCGATATCATCTTTCACCTGCTGCTGCTGTTCATCCATCACACGCTGGGTCAAATCGATGCTGTCGAAAATCTCCGCCACCGAATATTTCAGCGGTGCAAAGACGTTACGATGCCAGTGAAATTCGTCACCGCCCTCTTCCGCCGCGTCAGCAGCGCGTTTTAGCTCGCTTGCCACAATCGACAACTGCATAGAGAGACGTAGCGTGGAAAACTCACGCTGGCGGATGTAGTAATCAGTGATGCCGATGCCGAGCGGCGTCAAGCGGTAGATCGCATTGCCTTCCACTAGTTCGCTGGTAAAGCGGTTTAACAAACGCTGACGCACCATGTCATTGATAGCGTTATTGGCACGCTGAACGATGGTTTCGCTAGTTTGCTCAAACGCCTCGCTGACGTGGCGAAACGCGTCCACCAATTCGCCTTCGCTCATCTCGCCATCAAGACGCTCGCCGTTGAGCGTGGCGATAGCCAGCAAAAAAGAGAGCCTGTCGACTGGCAGCGAGATAGCGAAATCATTTTTCCTGGCCCAGGCAACCAGTTCGGGGACTGTCTGGGAAAATTCACTCATCGTTTGTCCTTCCATCGATTTGCGGCTTAAGCGCTGTCACATGAATGTAGCGGCCAAGGCTGATATACGGCTCCTGACGACAAAAGCGTGTTTCAAGCTCGAGCAATGCGTCAAAACAGTCGTGCTGTTGATGTTTTTCACGCAGGTAATCGTGAAAAACCCGTACGCCGGTTTTACCGGTAATGCGCCAGCCAATCTGTTCGAGCCAGCCGTAAACGTCCGCAGGATTGCGCGGATAGTCCGGGGAAAGGGTGCGTTTTTTACGTTTTGGCATACCTGCTTTCACGTAGTCGAAATTCCCTGCCACCATATTGTGCATTAGCAGACCGTCGGCATTATAAAACATCAATGACAACGCGCCGCCCGGGCGCAGCATCAACCACAATTTTTCTAATGCAAATACGGGTTCTGCCACCCATTCAAGCACAGCATGGAACAATATCAGATCAACGGGCGATTCCAAATGCTCAGCCACATCCTGAACGGCGCATTGTACAAAATGCATGTTACCGCTCACACCTTTCGCCTCTGCTGCGGTTTGTGCACGCGCGATCATCTCTTTAGACACATCGCACAGGGTAACGTGGTGGCCCAACTGCGCCATCCGAATCGCCGTTTGCCCTTCGCCTCCGCCTGCATCCAGAACCCGCAACGGAACATTGCCACGCGTTGCCAGCAGCGCATCAAGATCCTGCCACAGGATCGCCTGCCGCAACTGCCCTTTGGTAGTGCCGTAGATGTTGCGCGAGAATTTCTCCGCGATATCGTCGAAGTTACGATCCTGCATGCTCGCTCCACGCTTTCGGCAAAACCGCTATTTTGTCACAGCCGTGACGAGAATGAACCCATCTGGTGTAAGATCGGCTGAAATCGCTTGCTGTATGCTCAAAAAGGAGACGGTTCCTGTGCTTTTCACCCTAAAAAAAATCCTGGGCGGCCTGATGCTTCCCCTGCCTTTTTTACTTTTGGTTATCGGGCTGGGGGTTATGCTTGTCTGGTTCAGCCGCTGGCAGAAAACGGGTAAGACATGTATTACTTTCGGCTGGCTGGTTTTGCTGCTGTTAAGCCTGCAACCGGTCGCGGATGGTCTGCTAAAACCTATCGAAGCGAAATATCCCACCTGGCGCGGCACACAGTCAGTGAAGTATATCGTCGTCCTTGGCGGTGGTTACACCTGGAATGATGCCTGGGCGCCCAGCTCAAACCTGATTAATAACAGTTTGCCTCGCCTGAATGAAGGGGTTCGCCTCTGGCAAGCCAATCCGGGCGCGAAACTGATCTTTACCGGCGCGGCAGCGAAAACCAACCCGGTCAGCACTGCAGAAGCCGGTGCGCGTGTGGCGGAAAGCCTTGGCGTCCCGCGCAGCGAAATCATCACGCTTAATGATCCCAAAGATACGGAAGAAGAAGCGGCAGCGGTGAAGCGAGCCATCGGCGATACGCCATTTCTGCTGGTGACCTCCGCATCCCATTTGCCGCGAGCAATGATTTTCTTCCGGCATGCAGGGCTGCATCCGCTCCCCGCGCCGGCAAACCAGATGGCGATTGAGTCGCCGTTGAATCCGTGGGAGCGTATTATTCCTTCCCCGGTATGGCTGATGCACAGCGACCGGGTAGGCTATGAAACACTGGGGCGTATCTGGCAGTGGCTGAAAGGCAGTTCAGACCAGCCAGGGGAGCAGTGATTTCGAGGCGAGATCGAAATTGGCGCGGCTAAACCTGCCAGTGTTCACCAGTTGCGCCACCTCGTCCCAGAGCAGATAGAGCCAGCGCCGCCAGAGGAAAGATTCCGCCACTGGCGCACGCTGTAAATAGCGCCAAAGCAGCCCTTCCGCCTGCGGCCCATCGACGAGATGAAACAGCTCATATTCACGAGGCGCCCACAGCATGATGCCAGGCCCCACCATCGCCAGCAGCTGATCGCTGCGAGCATCCTTCAGCATACTGCGCAGATTAAAGCTGCCGTGCACCAGCACACAGTTATCATTGAAACCGTCAAACAGCGCGGACAGGCATTCGCGGGTGCGAAACAACAGCCGTTTATCCTGCATGGTTAGCCCGGTATTCTGATATTGATTGAGGGTCGTCCACAGCACCTCCACGCGCTGGCGATACCATGACGGCCAGACATTTTCCTGGGTATTGTCGACCATGCCGACGCAGCCGTGGCTATCCTGACGGTGCCAGGCAAGTAGCGCCTCAACAATCTGGTCCTTTAACTGTTCCCAGCGCTCTGGCGTGCGCGTCGGAGCTTCCACTGGCACGCCGCGCAGACGCTCAATCAGCAACACATCAGGGCCGGGATGTTCTTCATGAGTCATCACCCCGTATACCACCGGCATCCGCACTGCACCATTCCTTGCCAGCATTGAGATCTTCCAGGCCAGTTGGCGAGCAATGCCCGGCGTAGAGAAACTCCGGGCCAGCAGCGGCAGCGGATTTCCCTGGCTGTCATACAGCGACCAGAGTGCAGAATCAGGCTTTTCACTGACACACTCCATGCGGCTCAGTTTTTCTCCCAGCAGATGACTCAGTTCAGCGCGCAGTTGTTCCATAGCAGAATGCCCTCACAAAAACGACTGCTTTTATAATGAGCGCCTGCAGGACGGATGTCACCCTGGTAAGATCAAAACAGCGCAGGAATTTGACGGGAAACGGAAAACCCCCTCAGGACAGAGGGGATGAAAGACTTAACGCAGGGCCTGGCGGACGCGCTCAAGATCGTCTGGCGTATCTACCCCCGTACCCGGCACAACACTTGCCACAGCAACGTGGATCTTCTCGCCATACCAGAGCACACGAAGCTGCTCCAGCATTTCGATCTGCTCCAGCGGACTGGTTTGCCAACTGACATAGCGGCGGATAAAACCGGCCCGATAGCCATAAATGCCGATATGGCGCAGGAAGGTGTCACCAACCGTTTCACGGGAAAGCGCAAAACGGTCTCGATCCCACGGGATCGTAGCGCGGGAAAAGTACAGCGCATAACCTTCGGCATCCATCACCACTTTAACAGCGTTGGGATTGAACGCCTCTTCCGCGCTGTGAATGGGTACGGCGAGCGTTGCCATCCCAACATTGCGAATGCTGAGATTGTCGGCCACCTGACGAATAATCGCAGGGGGGATCATCGGTTCATCGCCCTGGACATTGACTATTACCGTATCGTCGCTGAAGCCGCATTTTTCAACGACTTCAGCCAGGCGCTCGGTTCCGGACTGGTGATCGGCGCGAGTCATGCAGACTTCACCGCCAGCCGCCTGCACCGCGCGCATCACCTCTTCGTTGTCCGTTGCCACAATGATGCGATCGGCACCGGATTCACGCGCGCGTTCCAGTACGTGCACCACCATCGGTTTGCCGTTGATATCCACCAAAGGTTTTCCCGGCAAACGCGTGGAGGCGTAACGCGCAGGAATAATAACAACGAAACTCATGGCCGGCTCTCTTCCGCAGTTAACGAACGCGCTTCGGTTTCCAGCAAGACCGGAATGCCTTCCCGCACCGGGTAGGCCAGACTGTCAATTTTACAGATCAGCTCTTGCTTATCCTGGCTGTAGTAGAGTTTGCCGTTACACACCGGACAGGCAATAATTTCAAGCAAACGGTGATCCATCTTTCCTCCTGATACACCGACAATTAATGAGTTAAGCTTATCACATCCATTTCTTACACCGCGTCTATTTCCAGCCCGCTGCGGCAGGCAGAAAACAACCCATCCGGCAGACGCGCAAACGTGATCCTTCGGGCCCCTTGCCAACGAGCGAATTCCGTAATGGCGTTTTGCAGCCCCTTTTCCAGCATACGCCCAGGCTTAACCCCGTCCTCAAGATAGAGCGCAATCACTTCCAGTACGCCCTCTTTGCGGTGCATTTTTGCATCCATGCGCCCAACCAACCGCCCACGGTGGAGCAGCGGCAACACGAAATAGCCAAACTGCCGCTTAGGCGCCGGGGTGTAGCACTCCAGACGATAGCTGAAATCGAAAAACTGCTCGGCCCGTTTGCGATCCCAGACCACCGGATCAAACGGTGACAGTACTGCGCTGTGCGTAGCAGTGAGTTTGTCCTCCTGCGCCGCTGCCAGCATCGGCAATAGCGAGACATGCAGCCAGGCTGGGCCCAGGGTTTCAACATTGACCGGATAAATTTGTCCGGCCTCCTGCAATTGCTCCAGCAGCAACGGCAATGCGGGCTGACGCAGACGGTAATAGTCTGCCAGCCACTGAGCGCGAAAAACCCCGAGACTACGGGCGCTGTTTTCCAGCATCCGGTACTCCGCTGCCTCCTGCGACAGCACGTCTCGCTCATCATCCCAGTGTGGCATCACCCGCTGCGTGAGATCATAGACACGCTGGAAATTACGGCGTTCGATAACCATCACTTTCCCGGCCGTAAACAATCCTTCCAGATGACGCTTGTGAGGTTTCCACTCCCACCAGCCGCTGGCACCTTTACGTGGATGTTCAAAATCGGCTGAGCGCACCGGCCCATTCTGCTCGATATGGGCAACAAGCTGCTCAATCTCTTCGGCATGCTCCTGCATCCACTCTTTACGGTACTTCCAGCCCATCTTGTCAGGTGTCAGCATGCGGTGGCGGATAAGGGCAAAATCATCACGCGGCAAGAAACAGGCTTCATGTGCCCAGTATTCCATCAGTTCACCACGGCGTAGCGCGTCGTCAAGCCAGTGCTGTGGATACTGCCCGAGGCGGCTGAACAGCACCAGATAAGGACTGCGGGCAACGATATTGATTGTGTCGATTTGCAGCAGCGACATGCGCTGAATCATAGAGAGGATATCGGAAGGTGTGACGCGTTTGGCAGGTTTGTGCAGTAAACCTTGCGCGGCGAGATGTAAATGACGGGCAGATGTTAACGAGAGTTGCGGCACAGACATGGGGATTCCTGTTCAGTTAACAGGGCGCAGCCGATGCAGCAATCGTCAGCGCGCCAGAGTAAGCAATTCCTGCAGCAGCTTGTTCGCCTGTTCGCCTTCCAGTTGCGCGTCCACGGGCAAATACCACCAGTTATCTTCAGCGAAGGGCCGACATTTCACCGCATCTTTTTCTGTCATCACCAGCATCTGTCCCGGTTTGACCATCGCCTGAACATCCGACCGGGTTAATGCCTGATGATCGGCAAGCGCAAAAGTCTGTTCCGGTGTCACGCCACACTCACTGAGCGTCGCGAAAAAACGCGGAGGATGGCCAATACCAGCCATCGCCACGCAAGGCGCCAGCTCGCGTACTTCGCGGCGTTCACCTGTGCGCAAATTAACTGCCATTCCCGGAATCAGGCGCATCGGGATCTCACCCGCTCTTGCCACTCCGCCATTGGCTATCACCGCATCAACTGTCTTCAGACGTGAAGCGCGTTCACGCATCGGCCCCGCAGGGAGCCACCAGCCATTGCCAAAACGTCTGACACCATCAACAACCACAATCTCTTTGTCTCGCGCCAGGCGATAGTGTTGCAGGCCATCATCGGTCACGATTATCTGCACAGAATGTTGTGCCAGAATGGCTTCCACAGCCTCACGGCGGATGGGGGACACAGCAACCGGTGCGCCGGTGCGCTGGTAAATCAGCACAGGTTCGTCGCCTGCCTCTTCTGTGGTGGTATCAGACGCAAGCAACAGCGGGTAACGTTCTGCCTTCCCGCCATAACCTCGCGAAACCACCCCCACGCGGATACCACGCTGCTGAAGCTGTTCAACCAGCCAGACAACCACCGGTGTTTTACCGTTGCCGCCAGCCGTCAGGTTACCAACCACCACAACCGGAACAGGGGCGCGCCAGGATTTTTTGAGCCCCAGACGATAAGCCAGACGGATTGCGCCACTCACCAGGCCATAAAGCCAGGAGAGTGGCAATAACAGTAGCCACAGCGGGGATTCACCGGACCAGATACGTGCAATCATGCGCCAAACTGCATTTTATGAAGCTGAGCGTAAACGCCGCGGTGCTCCAGCAGCTCGGCATGACTGCCGCGCTCAACGATACAGCCATCTTCCACTACCACAATTTCATCGGCCTGTTCAATGGTAGACAGGCGGTGAGCGATAACCAAAGAGGTACGGTTTTTCTGCAATTCATTGAGCGCAGCCTGAATTGCACGTTCAGATTCGGTATCCAGCGCTGACGTGGCCTCATCAAGGATCAGGATCGGGCTGTCACGCAGCAACGCTCGGGCAATCGCGATACGCTGACGCTGGCCGCCGGAAAGCAGTACCCCATTCTCACCAATTATCGTATCCAGCCCGCCATCCATTTTGTTAATAAAATCAATAGCATGAGCCATCTTCGCAGCTTTCTCAATCTCCTCACGGCTGTACACCTCGGTACGGGCATAGGCAATGTTATTGGCAACGGTATCATTAAAGAGATGCACGTTCTGGGAGACCAGCGCGACCTGGTCGCGTAGTGATGTAAGCTTGTATTCGCGCAGATCGTGGCCATCCATCAGGATCTGCCCTTCGTCAATATCGTAGAAACGCGTGATCAGGCTGGCCAACGTCGATTTACCAGAACCGGAGCGCCCCACCAGTGCAACAGTCTTGCCAGCCGGGATAGCCAGATTGATATTGCACAGAGCTGGCGTATCACGACCAGGATAAGTAAACGTCACGTTGCGGAATTCAATATCGCCGCGAGCACGTTCGATAACACGCGTTCCTTCGTCTTTTTCCTGCTCGCTGTCAAGAATAGCAAACAACGTCTGGCAAGCCGCCATACCGCGCTGGAACTGGGCATTGACGTTAGTCAGCGATTTCAACGGACGCATCAGGGCGATCATAGAAGAAAAGACGACGGTAATCGTACCAGCCGACAGCGTCTGCATGACGCTTGGGAAGCTGGCGGCATAAAGCACAAATGCCAGCGCCAGTGAGGCAATTAACTGGATCAAAGGATCAGAAATAGAGGAGGCAGTGACCATTTTCATCCCCTGCAAACGCATCTTGTTGCTGACTTTGTCAAAGCGGTGGGTTTCCACTTCCTGACCACCAAACATCAGCACCTCTTTATGTCCTTTTAGCATCTGTTCCGCGCTGGTGGTCACTTGACCCATCGTGTTCTGCATGTTTTTGCTGATATTACGAAAACGCTTAGATACCACACGAATAGCGACAGAAACGATAGGTGCCAGCACAATGAGGATCAGCGACAGCTGCCAGCTATACCAGAACATCATCGCAAACAGGCTGATGATCGATGCACCTTCACGCACCACGGTGATCAATGCGCCGGATGAAGACGAAGCCACTTGTTCCGAATCGTAGGTAATACGTGACAGCAAAGTGCCGGTCGATTGCTTATCAAAAAATGATACTGGCATGCCCATCATGTGGCTAAACAGGCGGCGGCGCATGGTCATTACCACTTTCCCCGATACCCAGGAAATGCAGTAACTGGAAATATAGCCGGTGATACCGCGGAGGATCATCAGACCGATAACCACCAGAGGCATCCACAGCAGCACCGAACGGTCCGTTTTACCAAAACCATCATCCAGTAATGGTTTAAGCAGCGATAACATGGTTGCATCGCTGGCTGCGTTGAGGATTAACGCAATCCCCGACACGATCAAACCCGTTTTGAACGGCGCAATAGTTGGCCATAGTCGGCGAAATGTCTGCCATGTGGAGAGATCTTTATCGTTCTGCATTCAGAAAACCAGCTCTTGTTGAAATAGCCGCATATTCTACCCGTTATCGTTTGGGACGCCAAACCACTGATGGTACCAACGAGGTAAAAGTTGATCCCGTAAGCTATGGATTTCCCAGCCCTGAGGAGAAAAAGAGATGGTTATCTGCCCCTGGTGCGGAGTGTCATACCAGCGATATCCCTGTTCCCGGTAACGTTTTACGACCTTTAGCGAAGGGAAGCGCCAGGCGTTATACCGCGATGCTGACGCCACAGCCGCCTTACCTTCAACCCGCTGTAAGAAAGGCAGAGACGAGGAGGTATTACTTCCGTGATGAGGTACCTGTACAAGTGTAGATTGCAGGTGCTGCCAGTAGTGGCTGAGCATTTCCATCTCGCCCTGCTTTTCGATGTCTCCGGTTAGCAGGATGCTGTGTTGACCATCCTCCACCTTCACGACACATGAGAGATTGTTCCCCTGCGTCTGCGCTTTCGGTAGCGGCCAGTGCGCGCTGAACGTCAACCCCTGCCACTGCCATGTTTCTCCACGAAAACAGGGCGCATGGCCGGCCCAACCTAATGGGCTGCGCACCCATAATTCTGGCCAGACTCTCAGTAACGATGCCAGACCACCGCGATGATCCAGATGTTCATGGCTCAAAATGATGCCTTCAGGCTGCAGAGCATGCCAGCGCAGCCACGGAATAATCAGTTGCTGCCCACTGTCACCACCAGGCCACACTACGCCGGTGTCGTAGAGAATTGCTTTACCATTGCGTTCAATCACCATTGCCAGCCCCTGCCCAACATCCAGCATATGTACTGACCACTCCCCTGGTCGGTCAACCCGCCATAGAGGTAATAACAGCATCGTCAGGCCAGTCAGACACAGCGCAGGAATACGACACCACAGAGACAAGCGCCAGCAGATCAGCATCAACCATGGCACCCAGGCGGCTGCCTGCCAACGTGCATCAATATTAATCCATCCCGCTGGCAGCCATCGCAGAAAAGCAAACAAGAGTGCAAGTGTTTGGTTCGCCAGGTACCAGCAGACCTCCTCAATTAACGAGGGCCCGGTCAAGTGCAGCAGCATTCCCGTTAAAATCAGGGGGACGGTGACAAATGTTACCAAAGGGATCGCCAGCAGATTGGCGACCAGCGAGCTCAGACTGATTCCATGGAACATGGATAATTGTAATGGAATCAGTAATAACGTCATCCCTATCTGCAAATGGATCAGGCTCATACCGCTATGTATAAGCCAGTGTTGTTGAGCTGGCATTGGTAGCCACTGATACCAGAACAGCAATGCGGCCACGGCGAAGGCCGATAACCACAGGCTGTATGACAATATGGAGAGCGGATCGATAAACAGTATTGCAGCGACACAACAGAGCCAGACTTCCCAGGGCGACCACAACCGACCGGAAAGACGTAGCGTGGCCCAGACACTAAGCGAAATGGCCGTGCGCAATGCAGGGGGTTGTAAACCCGTAAGACATGCATATCCGATGGCACACAACGTGCCAGCGAGCAACGGCAAGGCCCAGTTAATCCGATTGGCTGGGAAGTAAAACTGTATACCACGAGTAACAACGCCGCCAAGCATCGCGGCAAGAGAGATATGCAGTCCAGATATAGCCATTAAGTGGGCGATTCCTGTCTGACGCATAATCTCTTTTACCGGGCTTTCAAGTGCTGAACGCTCCCCCATTCCCAGCGCCAGAATCACCGGACGCCAGAAATAAGGGGAAAGCGTGTGCGTCAGCGACTGCAAATAATCAGCACGCCAGCTACAAGTTGGCTCGATTAAACGCGCATCGCTAAAACGACCGCTAAGAGGAAGATGGTTCGCCAGCGCATAGCGCTGAGAATCAAATCCTCCGTCGTTGAGTTGGCCATGCATCGCGCGTACGCGAACGGTCATCGCCCATCGCTGTCCTGTGCAGACCGGGGCGGGTAAATATTGCCCATAGAGCGTTATGCCAGCGGCCGGGAACAGGCGTTTACCATTGCGACTCACTATCTTCGCCTGATGGCGGGTCATGTTATCTGTTTCGGTAATAATGACTTCAACCTGGCGGTTCGCTCCCGGAAGATTCACCGTTGGCCAAAGTGCCTGCATTGCGTTCAAAACGCCCCAGGCAAAAATGAGTACCGTGATGCCCCCATAGCGTAAAAGTCGTGGCCGTACGCATGCCAGCAGGCATCCACTAATGATGGCGCACCAAATACTGCGGATATCGGGTAATGCTGGCAACCACAACAGCGGCAAAATGCCCAATATAATGCATGCGGCTAATGTAGATAACGCCATGCATACCTCCTTGTTGGAGCAGAAGTATGCGGAGCTCTGGCTTGATTTTCTTTCTTATGTTTTCAGGTTTGCGGCGCGAATTGTTGTTTTTTTATCGCGTTACATCACATCAGCAAAAATGTGCGAGGCTACTTCAGGAAAAGAAAAGCATAAAATGAAAAAGGCACCCTTTCAGGTGCCTTATCGCATGCAATTCTTTGCTTTTCGCTAAGAATTACTCATAAATATTGGCGCGGTCGCGTAATTCTTTACCCGGCTTAAAGTGCGGAACGTATTTTCCTTCCAGATCCACTTTATCGCCTGTTTTGGGGTTACGCCCGGTGCGAGGTGCACGATAGTGCAGGGAAAAACTGCCGAAACCGCGGATCTCAATGCGCTCACCCTGGGCAAGAGTAGAGGCCATATGCTCCAGCATTTCTTTTACGGCATCTTCCACGGCTTTAGCCGGGATATGCGATTGCTGGCTTGCAAGTCTTTCTATCAATTCTGACTTGGTCATGATTCCTCCGGTTTCCTTCAACGCAATATTCGCTTAATAGCTTTAACAAGGGCGGCCGTAGCCGCCCTTTGTCATTGATTACAGGACGAATCCTGTGATCTGTCAAGTAACTCATCGTCGTTCGTACGGCAACTCTGTGACTTTCGTCCTGTTACCGCACAAATAACTCCGAATACTTGATCTTATTCGCCTTTAGCTGCTTTGAAAGCTTCAGCCATAGCGTTAGAGAAGTTGCCTTCTTCCTGTTTGTTGTTAACAGTAGCGATAGCATCTTTCTCATCAGCTTCGTCTTTCGCACGTACAGACAGGCTAACTACGCGGTTCTTACGATCAACGCCAGTGAATTTAGCTTCAACGTCATCACCAACATTCAGAACCAGAGTTGCATCTTCTACACGATCACGAGAAGCTTCAGAAGCGCGCAGGTAACCTTCAACGCCGTCAGCCAGTTCTACGGTTGCGCCTTTAGCATCAACTGCAGTGACTTTACCGTTTACGATTGCGCCTTTCTTGTTCAGTGCAACGTAGTTATTGAACGGATCTTCTGCGAGCTGTTTAACGCCCAGAGAGATACGCTCACGCTCTGCGTCAACCTGCAGAACAACAGCTGCGATTTCGTCGCCTTTTTTGTATTCACGAACTGCTTCTTCGCCTGCAACGTTCCAGGAGATGTCAGACAGGTGAACCAGGCCGTCGATGCCGCCGTCCAGGCCAATGAAGATACCGAAGTCAGTGATAGACTTGATTTTACCTTCAACGCGATCGCCCTTGTTGTGGGTTTCAGCAAACTGCTGCCACGGGTTGGATTTGCACTGTTTCAGGCCCAGGGAGATACGACGACGTTCTTCGTCGATATCCAGAACCATAACTTCCACTACATCGCCAACGTTAACAACTTTGGACGGGTGGATGTTTTTGTTGGTCCAATCCATTTCGGAAACGTGAACCAGGCCTTCAACGCCTTCTTCGATCTCAACGAAGCAGCCGTAGTCAGTCAGGTTGGTCACGCGGCCAGTCAGTCTGGTGCCTTCCGGGTAACGTTTAGCGATAGCTACCCACGGATCTTCACCCAGCTGTTTCAGGCCCAGGGACACACGAGTACGTTCGCGGTCGAATTTCAGCACTTTAACAGTGATTTCGTCGCCAACGTTTACGATTTCGCTCGGATGCTTAACGCGTTTCCATGCCATATCGGTGATGTGCAGCAGGCCGTCAACGCCGCCCAGATCAACGAATGCACCGTAGTCAGTAAGGTTCTTAACGATACCTTTAACTTCCATGCCTTCCTGCAGGTTTTCCAGCAGCTGATCGCGTTCTGCGCTGTTTTCGGATTCGATAACCGCACGACGGGAAACAACAACGTTGTTACGCTTCTGGTCAAGCTTGATTACTTTGAATTCAAGCTCTTTGCCTTCCAGGTGCAGAGTGTCACGGACCGGACGAACGTCTACCAAAGAACCTGGCAGGAACGCACGAATACCGTTCAGCTCAACAGTGAAGCCGCCCTTGACTTTGCCGTTGATAACACCGGTAACAGTTTCAGCGTCTTCGTAAGCTTTTTCCAGCGTGATCCAGGCTTCATGACGTTTAGCTTTCTCACGGGACAGCAGGGTTTCACCGAAGCCGTCTTCTACTGCATCCAGAGCAACGTCAACTTCGTCACCAACCTGGATTTCCAGTTCGCCCTGGGCGTTTTTGAACTGCTCAGCCGGAATGGCGGACTCAGATTTCAGACCGGCGTCAACCAGTACAATGTCTTTGTCAATAGCAACAACAACACCGCGAAC
This sequence comes from Pseudomonadota bacterium, assembly GCA_018261615.1. Taxonomy (GTDB): domain Bacteria; phylum Pseudomonadota; class Gammaproteobacteria; order Enterobacterales; family Enterobacteriaceae; genus Kosakonia. The sequence continues at coordinate 26,894 of JAGTSE010000038.1, forward strand.
AATAGAACCCGGGCGGGTTTCGATTTCTTTCAGGGACTCTTCAAAGAGTTGAGCAAAAGATTCAGTCATATTGATAATCTTCAGGATTCTTCAATTTAACGTCCACCTGGCTTCATGCCGGATGGGGTTGTTTCACATGCCTGCTCACATTCCATTGCAGCAGGTACTACGAATTCGGTCGCTTACGCGAGAGCCAATTTTTGGCGTGCATATTGTAGCGCTTTCTCAATCACTTGCTCAATGCTTAAACTGGTTGAATCCAGAACTAAAGCATCAGCAGCGGGAACCAGCGGCGCTACAGGACGATTACGATCGCGATCGTCACGTTCCTTGATCTCGGCCAAAAGGCGTTCAAAGTTAACACTAAAGCCTTTCTCCTGCAACTGGAGCATACGACGATTCGCACGTTCTTCAGAAGAAGCGTCAAGGAAAATTTTCACCGGTGCGTCGGGGAAAACGACCGTCCCCATATCACGGCCATCGGCGATAAGACCCGGGGCTTCGCGAAACGCGCGCTGGCGGCGTAATAATGCCTCACGCACGCGCGGAAACGCAGCAACCTGCGATGCTGCATTTGCCACTTCCTGGGTGCGAATTTCAGCACTCACATCCTCGCCTTCAAGGATCACTTCCAGATTTCCATCGGTTGAGATAAATCGCACATCCAGATGCGCCGCCAATGGAACCAGCACTTCTTCCGAGGTCACATCGACGTGGTGATGCAGTGCAGCGAGTGCCAGCACACGATAAATTGCGCCTGAATCCAACAAATGCCATTGCAACGCTTCCGCCATTGCCTTGCAAAGCGTGCCTTTTCCCGCACCGCTTGGTCCATCAATGGTGATTACCGGGGCAATTGCCGTCATCTTTTTCTCCTTAATCAAGGCATATCGTTACGTAAACGCCGCGCATTATACGCGGCAATGCACACAATCGTTACTACTGCGTGCGAATAACAGAGGGGGCTGAAGCTGAGTGTAGAATAAATGTCCGGCAGGCCGGGCTGATTTACACCAGCCCGGAGCAAAGAAGGTTACGCGAGAGTACTGATGCGAGCTAACTGCTCAAAATAGTCGGGGAAGGTTTTCGCCGTGCATTTCGGATCCAGAATGGTGACCGGCGTATCTGACAGCGCTACCAGCGAGAAGCACATCGCCATACGGTGATCGTTATACGTACCAATTTCCGCAAACTGTAATTTTCCCGGCGGAGTAATGCGGATGTAATCCTCACCCTCTTCCACCGTTGCCCCCACTTTGCGCAACTCTGTCGCCATCGCAAACAGGCGATCTGTTTCTTTCACTCGCCAGTTATAAATATTACGCAGCGTAGTGGTGCCTTTGGCAAAAAGCGCAGCCGTCGCGATAGTCATTGCCGCGTCCGGGATATGATTCATGTCCATATCGATAGCATTCAGCTCGCCGCGTGTACAGGCAATATAGTCATCACCCCAGACCACCGTCGCGCCCATTTTTTCCAGTACATCGGCAAAGCGGATATCACCCTGCACGCTATTGCGCCCGATCCCGGTCACTTTTACAGTGCCGCCTTTGATCGCACCTGCTGCCAGGAAATAAGAGGCAGAGGATGCATCACCCTCCACCAGATACTGGCCAGGAGACTGATATTGCTGACCACCGCGCACCACGAAACGCTGGTAGTGCTGATTTTCGACCACCACGCCAAAGGTTTCCATCAGATGCAAAGTGATGTCGATATAAGGTTTAGAGACCAAATCACCTTTGATAGTGATAATGGTATCCTGCGGCGCCAACGGCGCAGTCATCAGCAACGCTGTCAGAAACTGACTGGAAACACTGCCGTCCACGCTCACGTCACCGCCGGTAAAACCGCCGCGCAGGTGCAAAGGAGGATAATTTTCCTGCTCGAGGTAATCAATTTGCGCTCCCCCCTGACGCAGCGCGTCCACCAGGTGTCCAATGGGGCGCTCTTTCATGCGCGGTTCACCGGTTAGCACCAGATCGTTTGCCCCAAGGCAAAGCGCCGCAGCCAGAGGGCGCATTGCCGTTCCGGCATTGCCAAGAAACAGCTCCAGTTTTTCCGCAGAGTGCAACGGACCACCCACGCCCGTCACTTCACAACGGGTACGGTCGGCAGACAAGGTGTAATGAACTCCCAGCGCGCTGAGCGCATTCAACATGTGGCGCACGTCGTCGCTGTCCAGCAAATTGGTCAGAACGGTAGTGCCACGGGCAAATGCAGCAAGCAACAAAGCGCGGTTTGAGACACTTTTCGAACCAGGCAGATTAATGGTGCCATCTACCCGCGCGATGGGTTGTAACGTCAGGGATTCCATGAAACTTTACTCTCAACAGACAAAATAAAACCCCGCAGTGCGACTGCGGGGAATGCAGACTACAGCAATTAACCGTGGCGACGTTCGAAGTCAACCATAAAGTCGGTCAGCGCCTGTACGCCAGCCAGCGGCATCGCGTTATAAATTGAGGCGCGCATACCGCCAACGACACGGTGGCCTTTCAGAGCGTGCAGACCCGCAGCGAACGACTCTTCAAGGAAGAGTTTGTCCAACGCGCTGTCCACCAACTGGAACGGAATGTTCATGCGCGAACGGTTAGACTTCGCCACGTCATTGCGATAAAAGTCGCTGCGATCGATTACGCCATACAACAGTTCGCTTTTTTGCTGGTTGACTTTCTCCATTGCGGCAACGCCACCCTGTTTTTTCAGCCATTTAAACACTAACCCTGAGAGATACCAGGCAAAAGTCGGCGGTGTGTTGAACATGGAGTCGTTTTCATTCAGCACGCTGTAGTCGAGGATAGACGGACAGGCCACATGAGCTTTGCCCAGCAGATCTTCACGTACAATCACCAGCGTTAAACCTGCCGGACCGATATTTTTCTGCGCGCCCGCATAAATCACACCAAAACGGCTGACATCAATTTCGCGCGACAGGATGGTTGAAGAGAAATCGGCCGTTACTACCACATCATTGGCGAACGCAGGTGTTTCATCGATCGCGATGCCGTCAATCGTTTCGTTCGGGCAGTAGTGGAGGTAAGCCGCGTTATTGCTGAGTTGCCATTCGCTCATCGGCTTAACAGCACGCAGGCCATCAACAGTGATTTTCGCGTCAATAACGTGTGGAATGCAGTATTTTTTCGCTTCTTTGACCGCACTCGCCGCCCAGTAACCAGCATCAACATAATCAGCGGTTGTTTTATCACCCAGCAAATTTAGCGGAATGCCAGCAAACTGACCGCGACCGCCGCCGTGACAGAACAGAACCTTATAGTTGGAGGGGATGTTCAGCAGATCGCGAAAGTCCTTCTCCGCCTCTTCAGCCACATGGATAAACTCTTTACTACGATGGCTAATTTCCATCACCGAAGTGCCAAGACCTTGCCAGTCGCACAATTCCTGTTGCGCCTGTTTGAGCACATCCGCCGGTAATACTGCCGGGCCTGAACTAAAATTGAAGACCTGAGTCATTTCCCCTCACCACGCTAAAAAGCAATAAGTTATTCCTGTGACATCGGTTTTATCATTGCGCGTCACGCGCCGCAATGGGTAATAGCCGCACAGGGGGAAATGTGCGCTCAGTCACATAGCAGAATGTTTTGCACAGCCGAGCCAGGCCCGATAAAAAACCTGTTATGTCACCCTAATTGCCCGACTGGCCTTCGACCATTCCGGATTTGCACAGCGCGAGCAGGATCGCTTTTCGCCTGCCTGCAAAGCGACAATTTTACTGCAACGCACGCAAACGTAGTCGCCCGTTTCAGGTACCGAGGTAATCGCTCACTGCACCCTTCTGGCAGAATACAAAGCCCAGGTTTAACCTCGTTGTTGGGGAAGTAGTAGACGCTGATTTGCCCATTCGTTTCCATGATAGCCAGCCGAATCTGCCCAAGATGCTCTATACCGTGGCCGCGCAATTCCATGAAAAACTCAAATTCAGTCATGTTCTCTTCATGCAATTTCTCCCATGCCAGCTCACCGTTCTCAACAATAACAACCGGTTTGCCTTCCAGCAGATCTTCCAGCTTTTCGCTGTGCGACATCAGCCACATCACCAGACGGTAAAGCACCGCCAGCGTAATAAAAACCACCAGCACGGGCAGCATTGGAACGTCGTCATAAAAGGCCACATCTCCCGCTGCTGAGCCCTGCGTCAGGATAACGAGGACTTCGAACAACGACATTTGCCGTACGCCACGTCTGCCAGTGATCTTGAGGAATAAAAAGACTAAAACGAAAGTAGAGAGGCTACGCAGTGCCACTTCCCACAAAAATTCGAAGGGAACTTTATCCAGTGCCATGCGATGAAGGTCGAACGCTTTCATTTTTCCATCCGTGAACAGTCGGTCACTCTCCCTAGGCATAGACCGCTGTTTTATTTTCGCCGGGCAGACGCGGAAGATAGCGCCAGTCACGCAAAACCCGTATCATTGCGCGCTTTACGTACGAAAAAAGTGACCGCCATGACTCAAACATTTATTCCCGGCAAAGACGCCGCACTGGAAGATTCCATCGCTCGCTTCCAGCAAAAGCTCACCGACCTCGGTTTTCACATTGAAGAAGCCTCATGGCTGAATCCGGTACCAAACGTCTGGTCCGTGCATATTCGCGATAAAGAGTGCGCGTTGTGCTTCACTAACGGTAAAGGCGCAACGAAGAAGGCGGCGCTTGCCTCTGCGCTGGGCGAGTACTTCGAGCGTCTTTCCACCAACTACTTCTTCGCAGACTTCTGGCTGGGCGATGCCATCGCGCAAGGCCCGTTCGTTCACTACCCGAATGAAAAGTGGTTCCCGCTGCCGGAAGATGACTCGCTGCCCGAGGGGATCCTCGATGCTCGTCTGCGTGCATTCTACGATCCACAGAACGAGCTGGCCGCCGGGATGCTGGTCGATCTGCAATCCGGTAATGATGAGCGTGGTATCTGCGCCCTGCCGTTTACCCGCCAGTCTGATGAGCAGACGGTCTATATTCCGATGAACATCGTCGGCAACCTGTATGTTTCCAACGGCATGTCTGCCGGTAACACCCGCAACGAAGCCCGCGTACAAGCTCTGTCTGAGGTGTTCGAACGCCATATTAAAAACCGTATTATCGCAGAGAGCATCAGCCTACCGGAAATCCCACAGGAAGTGCTGGCCCGCTATCCTGGCGTGGTGGAAGCCATTGCTAAACTGGAGGCAGAGGGCTTCCCGATTTTTGCCTACGATGGCTCGCTGGGCGGTAAATATCCCGTGATCTGCGTCGTGCTGTTTAATCCGGCGAATGGCACCTGTTTTGCCTCGTTTGGTGCGCACCCGGATTTTGGCGTTGCGCTGGAACGTACAGTCACCGAGCTGTTGCAGGGGCGCGGTCTGAAAGATCTCGATGTCTTTACTCCGCCAACCTTTGATGACGAAGAAGTGACTGAACACGCTAACCTCGAAACTCACTTTATCGATTCCAGTGGTTTGATCTCGTGGGATCTGTTTAAGCAGGATGCGGATTATCCGTTCGTTGACTGGAGCTTCTCAGGGACCACCGAAGAAGAGTTCGCCACGCTGATGGCCATCTTCAATGCGGAGGATAAAGAGGTTTATATCGCTGATTATGAGCACCTTGGCGTGTACGCCTGCCGCATTCTGGTGCCGGGCATGTCCGATATTTATCCGGCAGAAGATCTGTGGCTGGCGAATAATACCATGGGCAGCCATCTGCGCGAAACTATCCTGTCACTACCAGGCAGCGAGTGGGAGAAAGAGGAGTACCTCAACCTTATCGCCCAACTGGACGACGAAGGTCACGATGATTTTACCCGCGTTCGTGAACTGCTGGGTCTGGCAACCGGTAAAGACAATGGCTGGTACACCCTGCGCATTGGCGAGTTAAAAGCGATGCTGGCGCTGGCGGGCGGCGATCTGGATCAGGCGCTGGCCTGGACCGAATGGACCATGGAATTCAACGCGTCCATCTTCAGCGCGGAGCGCGCCAACTACTACCGCTGCCTGCAAACACTACTGTTGCTGGCGCAGGAAGAGGATCGCGAGCCGCTGCAATATCTGAATGCATTCGTACGCATGTATGGCGCGCAGACAGTTGAAGCAGCCAGCGCCGCGTTGAGCGGTGAAGCGCCGTTCTATGGCCTGCAACCAGCAGACGGTACCCTGCAGGCATTCCCGGCGCATCAATCTCTGTTAGCGGCTTACGAAAAGTTACAACGCGCCAAAGCGGCATTCTGGACGAAATAACGACAAGTAGTACGACAATATGTAGGCTTCATCGCAGGTCTACGCTATATTACGGGGCAATTTTATTGCCCCTTTTTATTTATATTTTTGCAATGCCAGCCAGTTGTAATAATTAAGTTAAATATGGGTAAATGGTATTATTGTCTGCGGACTAATATTGTTACTCCTTATGGCAACTACCCCATTTTAATTAACGATTTTTCGGAGGCCTCATAAAAACACTCAACTCATTTTATAACTTTTAAACTTTATTTTTATTTTAATAATCAACAAGTTACTCCGCATTCGCTGAAAAACCATGCACTTTGCGGTCCTATAAGCCAGGCGAGATATGATCCATATCAAATTCTCTTCTATAATGCTTTGTTAGTATCTCGTCGCCGACTTAATAAAGAGAGAGTTAGTGTGAAAGCTGACAACCCTTTTGATCTAATACTTCCAGCTGCGATGGCCAAAGTTGCCGAAGAAGCAGGTGTCTACAAAGCAACCAAGAAACCGCTGACAACGTTCTTTTTGGCGATTACAGCAGGTGTCTTCATCTCCATCGCGTTTGTATTTTATATTACTTCCACCACAGGAACAGCATCAATGCCGTTCGGCATGGCTAAACTGGTTGGTGGGATATGCTTCTCATTAGGGTTAATTCTTTGCGTCATCTGCGGCGCAGACCTTTTCACATCAACTGTGTTGATCGTGGTGGCAAAAGCCAGTGGACGTATTACCTGGGGCCAGTTGGCTCGTAACTGGGTAAACGTCTATATCGGTAACCTGATTGGTGCACTGCTGTTCGTGCTGCTGATGTGGTTATCCGGGGAATATATGGTAGCAAACGGCGGCTGGGGCTTGAATGTTCTGCAAACAGCTGACCACAAACTGCACCACACCTTTATTGAAGCTGTCGCACTGGGTATTTTGGCGAACCTGATGGTCTGCCTGGCCGTATGGATGAGCTACTCAGGTCGCAGTCTGACCGATAAAGCGCTGATTATGGTGCTGCCGGTGGCCATGTTTGTTGCCAGCGGTTTTGAGCACAGTATCGCAAACATGTTTATGATTCCGATGGGTGTCGTAATCCGTAACTTTGCTAGCCCGGAGTTCTGGACCGCAGTTGGTTCCAGCCCGGAAAGTTTTTCTCATCTGACTATTACGAATTTCATCATCGATAACCTTATTCCGGTAACAATCGGGAATATCATAGGTGGTGGGTTATTAGTCGGGTTGACATACTGGGTCATTTACCTGCGTGGCAACGATCATCATTAATGGTTGTTTCAGGCAGTAAATAAAAAATCCACTTAAGAAGGTAGGTGTTACATGTCCGAGCTTAATGAAAAATTAGCCACAGCCTGGGAAGGTTTTGCGAAAGGTGACTGGCAGAAAGAAGTCAACGTACGTGACTTTATCCAGAAAAACTACACCCCATATGAAGGCGACGAGTCCTTCCTGGCTGGCGCTACTGACGCGACCACCGCCCTGTGGGAAAAAGTCATGGAAGGGGTTAAACTGGAAAACCGCACTCACGCGCCAGTTGATTTTGACACCTCTGTTGCTTCCACCATTACTTCTCACGACGCTGGCTACATCAATAAAGCGCTTGAGAAAATCGTTGGTCTGCAAACTGAAGCTCCGCTGAAACGCGCTATCATCCCGTTTGGCGGTATCAAAATGGTTGAAGGTTCCTGCAAAGCGTACAATCGCGAACTGGACCCAATGCTGAAAAAAATCTTCACCGAATACCGCAAAACCCATAACCAGGGGGTATTCGATGTTTACACCAAAGACATTCTGAACTGCCGTAAATCCGGTATTCTGACTGGTCTGCCGGATGCTTACGGCCGTGGTCGTATCATCGGTGACTACCGTCGCATTGCGCTGTACGGTATCGACTTCCTGCTGAAAGACAAATACGCCCAGTTCCTGTCTCTGCAATCCGATCTGGAAAACGGCGTAAATCTGGAAGCGACTATCCGTCTGCGTGAAGAAATCGCTGAACAGCACCGCGCGCTGGGTCAGATCAAAGAGATGGCAGCTAAATACGGCTGCGATATCTCCGCTCCGGCAACTAACGCTAAGGAAGCAATCCAGTGGACTTACTTCGGTTACCTGGCTGCAGTTAAATCTCAGAACGGCGCTGCAATGTCCTTCGGTCGCGTATCCACCTTCCTGGATGCTTACATCGAACGCGACCTGAAAGCAGGCAAAATCACTGAAAAAGACGCGCAGGAAATGATTGACCATCTGGTCATGAAACTGCGTATGGTTCGCTTCCTGCGTACTCCTGAGTATGATGAACTGTTCTCCGGTGACCCGATTTGGGCAACTGAATCTATCGGCGGTATGGGCGTTGACGGCCGTACTCTGGTTACCAAAAACAGCTTCCGTTTCCTGAACACCCTGTACACCATGGGCCCGTCTCCGGAACCGAACATCACCGTTCTGTGGTCTGAAAAACTGCCGCTGAACTTCAAAAAATTCGCTGCGAAAGTCTCCATCGACACTTCTTCTCTGCAGTACGAGAACGATGACCTGATGCGTCCTGACTTCAACAACGACGACTATGCGATTGCTTGCTGCGTAAGCCCGATGATTGTGGGTAAACAAATGCAGTTCTTCGGTGCTCGCGCTAACCTCGCGAAAACCATGCTGTACGCAATCAACGGCGGCGTTGATGAAAAACTGAAAATGCAGGTTGGTCCGAAATCTGAGCCTATCAAAGGCGACGTGCTGAAATTCGACGAAGTCATGGAGCGTATGGATCACTTCATGGACTGGCTGGCTAAACAGTACGTCACTGCACTGAACGTTATCCACTATATGCACGACAAGTACAGCTACGAAGCCTCTCTGATGGCACTGCACGATCGTGACGTTATTCGTACCATGGCATGTGGTATCGCAGGTTTGTCCGTTGCTGCTGACTCCCTGTCTGCTATCAAATATGCGAAAGTTAAACCGATTCGTGACGAAGACGGTCTGGCAGTCGACTTCGAAATCGAAGGCGAATACCCGCAGTTTGGTAACAACGACGCTCGCGTCGATGATATGGCAGTTGACCTGGTAGAACGTTTCATGAAGAAAATTCAGAAACTGACTACTTACCGCAACGCTATCCCGACGCAGTCTGTTCTGACCATCACCTCTAACGTTGTGTATGGTAAGAAAACCGGTAACACCCCGGATGGCCGTCGCGCTGGCGCTCCGTTCGGACCAGGTGCTAACCCGATGCACGGCCGTGACCAGAAAGGTGCTGTTGCCTCTCTGACCTCCGTTGCTAAACTGCCGTTCGCTTACGCTAAAGATGGTATTTCTTATACCTTCTCTATCGTTCCGAATGCGCTGGGTAAAGACGATGAAGTGCGTAAAACCAACCTCGCGGGTCTGATGGATGGTTACTTCCATCACGAAGCGTCCATCGAAGGTGGTCAGCATCTAAACGTGAACGTGATGAACCGTGAAATGCTGCTCGACGCGATGGAAAACCCGGAAAAATATCCGCAGCTGACCATCCGTGTTTCAGGTTATGCAGTACGTTTCAACTCCCTGACTAAAGAACAGCAGCAGGACGTTATTACTCGTACCTTCACTCAAACCATGTAATGGTATTGACTGAAATCGCGAAGTAAAAAGCGTACAATAAAGGCTCCACGTAAGTGGGGCCTTTTTAATACCCGAGCTCGCTTTGTCAGAGGTCTATACTTGCTGGATATCTGACAAAACAGACTTAGAGCCCATCCCAGTAGGCGTTATATTGTTGCAGCCAGTTTGGACACGGACAGCGCGCAACAACCGGAGCGTACACGCAGTACGTGAGGATGACTTGCTTCGCTCGCCCTAAAGGGCCGCCGCAAGCGGCGTTCAAAATGCCAACACATTTTGTGTGAGCACTGCCCAGGTCCAAAATGGCAAATTAAATAGCCTAATGGGATAGGTTCTTAGCGCAAAAGGAAATAAATTGCGCAGACACAGGCCCTGATGGGCCGCATCTGGAGAAAACACCGCAATGTCAGTTATTGGTCGCATCCACTCCTTCGAATCCTGTGGCACCGTCGACGGCCCGGGCATCCGCTTCATTACTTTCTTCCAGGGCTGCCTGATGCGCTGCCTCTATTGTCATAACCGCGATACCTGGGATACACACGGTGGTAAAGAGATCACGGTTGAAGATCTGATGAGCGACGTGGTGAGTTATCGTCACTTTATGAACGCTTCTGGCGGCGGCGTAACCGCATCCGGCGGTGAGGCTATCCTGCAAGCGGAATTTGTTCGCGACTGGTTCCGCGCCTGTAAAAAAGAAGGGATTCATACCTGCCTCGACACCAACGGCTTTGTGCGCCGCTACGATCCGGTGATTGATGAGCTTCTGGAAGTTACTGACCTGGTCATGCTCGATCTGAAACAAATGAACGATGAGATTCACCAGAATCTGGTCGGCGTCTCTAACCAGCGTACGCTGGAGTTTGCCCAGTACCTGGCGAAGAAAAATATTAAGGTCTGGATCCGCTACGTGGTCATTCCAGGCTGGTCAGACGATGACGATTCCGCGCACCGCCTCGGTGAATTTACCCGTGATATGGGCAATGTCGAGAAAATAGAACTGTTGCCCTACCATGAGCTGGGTAAACACAAATGGGTCGCAATGGGTGAAGAGTACAAGCTTGATGGCATCCATCCACCGAAAAAAGAGACCATGGAACGTGTCAAAGGCATTCTGGAGCGGTACGGACATAAAGTGATGTACTGAACCGCGGTAACAGCAAAAAGCCACAACACACCGTTGTGGCTTTTTTATGGTCCATCGCCGATGTCTCTCAGGCGTGCGCAACCGGAGTGGGATGATGCCCTGCTTTACGCATCAACATCACCAGATAGATAAACGATACGCCCGCAATCATGACAAACAGCAGACTGTCTGAATAGCGTTGCATCAGCATCGCCGTCAGCGTCGGGCCAAGCAGGCTGCCAATGGTGTAGCTCAACAGCAGAGACTGATTCATGGCTACCAACTGGCGGTGTTCCACTTTCTCACACGCCCAGGCCATTGCCACCGGGTAAAGAGTAAAACCAGCCGTTCCCAATACAAACAGCGCCGGTGCCATCGCCGCATTACTCAGCATTCCCATGCAACCGATGATCACAACAAATACCTGCACACGCAGCACAAGCAGTCGGCCAAAACGATCAGCCAGACGGCCAACAGGCCACTGCCCGATAATGCCTGAGCTCACCATCAGTGCCATCCAGAAACCGATGCCGGAATCACTGATCCCCTGATGTGAAAGATAGAGCGGCATCAGACCATACAATGAGCCGAGAATAATCCCTGAGATAATGCAACCATTTACCCCCAGACGCGCCTGCCGAAGACGCAGTATCGGCCATACGGAGGTCACGGCCTGTTCCTCGTTCTGTTGATTAACAATACGGGTAAACAGCAGCGGCAGGATCGCTGCCAGCACCAACCCTGTCATCAAAGGCAGCACGCTCATCAGATCCGTCGGCAATTTGCTGACAATCACCTGTCCCAGCACGGTACCTACATAATAAACCATCATATAAGCAGCCAGCAGGCGGCCACGGTTACGGGAAGTGCCACTGCACATTAGCGCGCTTTCCACTACCACCCAGATCATTGCGCAGCCCACACCGGCGATAAAGCGCCAAATCATCCAGCTCCAGAAACCCACCATCAGCCCCAGCCCAACGCAGCCGGCAGCGAAAATCAGCGAGGCAATGTAATAGCTACAGTTAAAACCCAGACGACAGATAAGACGCCCGGTCAATAAGGTGCCAAGTAAATTACCGGTAAAATAAGACGACCCCACCATACCGACCTGCCAGGTGGGTAAGTTTTCATGGGCGAGCCAGAGCGGCACGAGCGTATTCAGCGTCGCGATCGCCAGCGTCAACAGCATCAGACCGCAGAGCAATAGCAGCACCGGCCGGGTATAGGTGGACATGGATTCAAACCGTGAGGAAGTTCAGATTGCGTGCGCATCATGCCACTGGCAAAAGCAAAGTCAATCCACAGAATTAGCGGGCTGGCATAAATTGTGCGTTGTCGATTTGAAAAACTTATCCCGCATCGATTCAACGTACTTCAGATAATATTCATCTGGTTGTTTTTATTGTACTAAGCAACAGAAACAGTACAGAGCTCAGTAGAAAAATTTCATGATAGAAAATTAAAAAGCCGGGCATTTCGCCCGGCCAGGACCCTGTACATGATTCTGTGTAAATGCCTTTCTCAGTAGTGACCGTCCAGGCGGTCACCGAACTCGATAATAAAGCGGCTCATTGCCATACGCCAG
>JAGTSE010000006.1 GCA_018261615.1 Pseudomonadota bacterium
GAAACTGGCATCAGGCAGGCAAGGTGATGCTGAATCCAGAGCGGGAAAAACAGGCAGCCTAAATCAACCGGGGGTGCCAACTATCTTGACACTTACCGATAGCAGTTGGGCTTTAGCAGACGCTGTCTTTTCAGGCAAAGGGAAACGCGGTGGGGAAAAACTCTGGCCAGAAAAAAAAGGATACAGTTATAACAAAATAATGTCACCAACTGAATTAATGGCCAAAAGCAATAAACGTTATCATAACGAAATATTATTAATAGGGAAGCCTAACATTAGGACTTACCCGGGCATCCCTGCAACAACTCGTTTGAAAGTCAAAGAAATTGTTTATGTTTCGAAAGAAAAGGGAAATGGGGTTTCGAATTTCGATACTGCAAAATATACCTATGTAGAGCAGCTAAAGAAAGTGAATCCAGGGGTTAGGGTTACTATTATCTAAATGAGCCTGGTAGTCCCCCGGTTTTGCCGGGGGATTTGACCTATACCGCGATTGGGTGAATCTGAAATCTCCGTCAAGAGATGAGGATTCGTGATGAAAGAGTATCAGCGCTAAGCCATACAAAACCGACGTATGGCCAGCGTTGGCCGGAACAAATCTGAATCAATGGTCGGTTTGGATCGGAATATACTATTTTATCACTGTGTTCCGGAGTGATTAATCTGCTGACGCTGTAGCTTAGCAACATCTGTTAAGAAAGGGACTTTATCTGTATCCATAGGCGAACAGATTTCTTTCAGCCTGTAAACTTTTGCCCCGAAGTGCCGGCCATATTCTAAATAACTGCCGGCGGTAACCTGAAAGCAGGTTTCTGGGGGGTATAATACTTCTCCTTCGTCTAACCAGACTGAAATCTCAGCGCCGGATATACCTTCTACAATAAAAATTACTCTCTGGTCCCTTTCAAAAGGCATGGTTGAATCATATTGCCCTTGAGAGAAACTGTGGGCAACCGATCGCTTTGTGGTGGTGGACAGGAACTGCTCGACTTTAACGATAGCCTTATTTTTACTGAAAAAATCAAGTGAAGCAATGAACTGTTGTGAGGCAAGTATACCCCGATAACTCTTATTTGGTTTTTTTCGCTCCAGAAGCAGATTTTTCAGTAACGATGCGGAAAATGCTTTTGATAGCTTCCCCTGAAGCGTCATGCCGCTGACTGTACCATTGAGGCTGGATCCCCAAGAGTAAGCTGCTTCTTCACTTTGTTTTATGAATTTTTCAATAACCTGCTCCATCGTCATGGTCAACGGCTCTTTGACCATCTGCTGAACGGGATTCAGATGCCTTCTGAGTGGGGTATTATAATAGTTGCTTGATGTCACATAGGTGGCTATCAGCGCTGTATGGAGATGTTTTATTGGGCTGATTGCGCTATTTCTGGCATTGATAATTTCATTGCGTGCGATGAAATCCTCTTCCCGGAATCCTTTTGCTTTAGCTAAATTTCTTGCACTTACCTGACTTGAATCTTCACTGCCCCCAATATCCCATCCACTATGAGTGAAATTAACCGGCTTACTGATCAGTTTGGGATGGTAGTTTGCAATTAAAACCTGCAACTCCAGGGCGCGGTTTATCTGAGTCGGGGAAACTCCCGGGAGATTTGTTTTATTCATGAAGATTCCTTCTCTGTTGAATATATCCAATTTTGCTAATTATTAACGTAATATCAGTGAGGTGGTGGAAAATGATATAATTATCATAAAAATAGTAATGGTTCGTCAATTGCAGTTAAAACTCAGTATTGATAGTTAATGGAAATCATAATAATTAAATAGATCGTCACAATCAATATTATGTGTACTGAAATTTAAATCAACTAATTGTTATATAATGTCTTTTCAGGAAGTCGGTGAAATCATGCGAACCAGCACAGAAGGTGAGATGTAAATCAGATGTTGCATATCAACAAAACAAAATGCACAGACATTGATAAACCGTTTACTATTCACATACAAAGGAAGCCGAGTGAGGTAAAAATAAATACCTCTATTCATTTGCTAAATAGATCAATAAGAAATAATTGATCTCCCCCACCGAGCATTGTATTTCACGGGTTATCTTATCTGAACGGCACGCTGGCGGATTCCGACGGAAAAGCGAGGATTTGTTTTGTTACCAAAACCACCGCGAGAGCGACCCCGGCTGTTATCTCCCGTGATATCGGGATGTTTTTTTCGCTCCGGCTGCACATCTGAGCACATGAATATTACTGCCATCCAGAGTTGCCACTGACCAGTCAACGAGGCCGTGAGCGTCAAGGGATTAAAGCGATGATGATCATACGATGTTCTGCCCAGGACGTGCGCCCCGTGGTTTGGCTGGTTCAGCGGGTAATAAGGGCTGGATGAGAGCCCATGCGTCATCAGGTAGTTCATAGCGAGCTATAGTTCAATATATTTTTAAAACAGATAGTTACTATAGCTCATACCATTAAGGGACACAGCCTAGCGCTCATCCTCTTCCTGCCACTCATCCTCCAGCAGTAGCCCGGCAAAGCGATTGGGATTGCGGCTGCGCACACTTCTTCGCTGCTCTTTGTCATACCAGTAGTGTTGGATTTCCTGTAACAATCCAACAATTGTCGTATCTGCCGGAACGCGCACCGCGCGCACGCCGACCTGCAAAAGCTGGCGAAAAACCGCCTCGCCGATCGCCACGCAGTAGAGCGTCACGCAATCCTCCAGTGCGTTAATCCTGCTGGTCAGTTTTTCCTGTTGATGGCCGGGCAGTACCGAGAAATCCACCACCCGCAGCAGGGTAACGTCATCCTCTTTGACACCGTACACCACCAGCCGCGGCGTGGCACCGAAATGCTGATTGACATGGTGGTAATCCGAGCTGGCAAAGGCCACTCTCATCGACCATTCGCTGTCGCAGATGGTGCTGAATTGTCGGCTAACATGTTGCATAGTCACCTCCCGAAGATGCGGGTTCGTAAAAACGCTGGCGCAGCGGGGAGTGATAAGCGGCAAGATGATGGTGGCGATCGCGCAGCGCGTTCGCCAGCTCAAACAAGGTGTCGCGCATCCCGGCGTAACCCTGACGCACGCGGCGAAATTCGCCCAGACGGTCGAACAGGGGGAACCCAGCGCGCACCAGCGGAATGCCGAACTGCCTGGCTAAATCAGCGGCGTGAGAATTAGAGACGAGCAGCGATGCAGGTGTTTCGCACAACAGATCCTGCATATCCTCCAGATCGCCGATGATGACTTTTTCGACCGGCAGATCTTGCAGCCCTTTCTGGCTCACCGGCGCCACCACCGGGCCGGGAACCATGCCCATATCGCGGGCGAAATCGCACCAGGCGGCGAGCAAATCACCCTCGGCGGCCAGCGCGACTGGCGCGCCCTGCAACCACATATGACAATCGATCATCGCATCCTGCAACTGCCCGCGCTGGCGCTCGATCCACGCCGGAACATCGCGCCCGGAGAGGCGTTTCAGTTGATGAATAAACATATCGCACTGGCTCATGGTCATCAGGTGCGGCAGCGCGACCACTTCCGCGTGGCTGCGCTGTGCCAGCAACTGTGCGGTGCGGGAGAGGGAAACGCCAATGGCGAAAGTGCCGAGGCTCTGTCCCATCTGCTCAATCAGCCGCAGGCTGCTGCCGCCCTGGGTAATCGGCGAGAAATCCCCACTGGCCAGATGCCCGTCCAGCGACTGGGAGAGATCGGGCACAATCACCGGTTGCAGGCCAAATGCCTCGACATAACTGCGCAGCAGCTCGACGTCTCCCGGCGTCAGCAAATGGCTGAGCAGCAGGTTAACACGGCGATTGCGTACACCTGGCTGCGGTTTTTCCGGCACCCACTGTTCAACCATGCTCTCCAGCACCGCGCTGTAGCCGTTTTCCAGGCTGCCGTAAAAATCAGGCGTGTTGACGGTCAGCAGCGCCACCCCTTTATGGCGCGGAAATTCATCGCGGAACTGGCGCACCACGCGCGAAATATCGCTGCCCTGCGCCTCGGAAAGCCCGGTGCTCAGCAGAACAATCGCTTTCGGGTTGTTGCGTGAGCACAGCACATTCAGTGCGGTGAAGATGTTTTCATCGGCGCCCATAATAGTGGATGTCGGATCCATTGCCGTCGATTGCAGCGGGATCGGATCGTGAAAATGCTGGATAAAAAAGACCTTCGCGAAGGCGCTGCACCCCTGGGCGCCATGAACCAGCGGAATGCTCTGTTCAAACCCCATACTCGCCAGAATCGCGCCCAGCGGCTGGCCGCTTTTCACCGGGCTGACTGCCAGCGGTTTTTTATTACGGATAATTTCTGCCATTGTGGGCTCCTTATTGCCATGGTGCGCGGGAATGGGTTTGCGGCCAGACCGGGCTTTCCATGGTCAGGCAGAGCTGTTCGGCCAGCGTGACAATGCCGCGGTAGCCGGCAAAGGCGTGTTCGCGCTCCTGATTAATATCGAGGAACGGTAGCCGCGCTTTGTAGGCGGTATACATATTGCGTCCCCCGGCGATCATCATGTCCGCCTGATAGCGGTAAACCACGTCCAGCAGCGAGCGGGCGTTACCTTCATCAAGCATCAGCGCGTCGGCGCCCATCAATTCGCGGATGCGCTGTTTATCCTCTTCGGTGGATTTGCGCGTGCCGGTCGCCACCACTTCCATTCCCAGATCCTGGAGTGCCGAGACCACCGACCAGGATTTCACGCCGCCGGTATAAAGCAGCGCTTTGCGCCCGCGCAGGCGCTCGCGTAGCGGGGCCAGCGCCTGCTCTGTTTGTTGTTCTTCACGGACAATGAGCTGTTCAGTGCGCTGCATCAGATCGCGGTCTCCGGTCAGCGTCGCCAGTTGACGCAGGGCGTCAGAGGTAGCGCGTACGCCATAAAAACTGCCTTCAAACCACGGCGTGCCGTAGCGCTGCTCCAGCGAGCGGGCAACGTTGATCAGCGCTCTGGAGCAGACCAGCATGTTGACCTGCGCCCGGTGCAGCGTCTGGATTTCACTGAAGCGCCCGTCGCCGGAGAGGCTGCCGAGCACGCGAATACCCAGCTCATCGAGCAGCGGCTGAATGTGCCAGAACTCCCCGGCAATATTGAATTCGCCAATCAGCCCGATATCGTGGCGGTGCGCCGGAGCAAAAGGGGTATCTTCCGGCCACGGCGCCGGTTCACGCCCGCCAATCACCTTTTTCACCATCACTTCACCGGCCAGCCGGTTGCCGAGATTTTTGCTGCCGTAAAACCCGGCGACATCAACGGCAATCACCGGCACGCCGGTGGCGGTTTCTGCCGCCTGGCAGACGGCTTCGATATCGTCGCCCTCCATCGCAGGTACGCAGGTGTTATAGATAAAGACGGCGGCCGGGTGGTAGCGGTTGACGATATGGCGCACGGCATGGAACAGGCGGCGTTCACCGCGCCCCATGATCACATCTTGTTCGCTCAGATCGGTGGTAAAACCCAGACGGTTGATCGCCGGGCCGGAGCTGAAACTGCCTCGGTTATCCCATGAGCTACCGGTACAACCAATGGGACCATGCACCAGGTGGGCAACATCGGAGAGTGGCAGCA
Source organism: Pseudomonadota bacterium (assembly GCA_018261615.1). Lineage (GTDB taxonomy): Bacteria > Pseudomonadota > Gammaproteobacteria > Enterobacterales > Enterobacteriaceae > Kosakonia. The sequence continues at coordinate 5,537 of JAGTSE010000006.1, forward strand.
GGGTGATCTGCGCACCGTCAAAGGCGCAGCCACCCGCCGTTGCGCCGGGTTTCGGCGCACTGCAGCCGGATTTCTGTTTATGGTTGTGCTCGCAGGCTGGTTCATCGAGCAAAGCCAGGATCTCGTTCCCCTTCATCATCACCTCATCATCTGGTTGGGTTGTACCAGAAGGTGCAATTCGCGAGCCAGTAATGAGTGATTGATTTTTAAGAGAAAAAAAGTGTCGGTTTTGCAACAAAACAGACAATTGGCGCAATGTTCACGCAAAAAAAATCCCCCGAAGGGGATGGATTCAGAACACCCGTTCTTCCAGTGGGTTGGCGCGCTCAAGGCGTTTTGCCAGCCACGGAGGCAACTGCCCGTTGAGTAGCGTTTTGATGGCGTCGCATTGCGAGGTAATGGTCTGGCCGGGGGCGACTTTCATCGGATGGATATTGTGGCGGATCAGGCGGGCAGCGGCGGGGCCGCCAATGGCTTCGCAAAACAGCAGATGGCAATCGGCGAGCAGTTGCGCGCGGCTCTCGTTTGGCTCTTTGTCCTGCGGACTGGCGGCGTAACGGCGTAAATCATACAGCCAGCCGCCCTGGTCATCAAAAGCATAAATAAAAAACAGCCGCCCCTGGCCGAAATGACCGTTGATTGCCAGCCCATCCTGCGAGCAGAAGGCGACAATCAACTGCGGGCGACGTGCCGCGTGATCGAGCATGCGCAAATGGGCGGGCAGATCGCCTTTCAGGCACGCTTTTACCCGCGCCCAGCGCCCGGCGGACATTAATGCTTCCTCATGAGGAAAGCGCTGCTCCAGATGGCGTTGATCCAGCGAGGCCAGCAGTTCCGGCGTCAGAACCTCATCGCAGTCGCCGGTCAGCCACGCCATGATTTGCGCGGGTTGCAGTTCCGGCAGCGCCTGGAACAGCGCCAGCATCCGCCAGAAAAGGGTATCGTTGTCGGACATTGCTTACCTCCTTATACCAGGGCGTCGCGGGTGGCGCGCAGGCTAATGGGAAATGAGGGCCGTCCGGGTTGCAGATTGACGTAATAGCGACGACCGCCCTCAAGATAAATCGCACCGCCCCAGCGTTCCGCAGAGTTGTGCTCAACTTCCAGGATTTTCGCTTCCAGATCCTGTTTGGCGATATAACAGTAGAGATCTGCGCCGCGCTGGCGAATCGTAACGACCGGCATAGTGCCTCCCTGAGCCCCGCGCAAGGCGGGGCTGTGATGGTTAACGGATAAGATCGAAGCTGTAGTCGGTTTTGCCAAGCTTGATGGTCTCTCTGTCGACTTTCTCCAGCACCGCATTGACCAGCGTGGTGAGGATACTCATGGCCCCTTCGTAACCCCAGGTTGTCTGGCGGTGCAGATGATGACGATCGAACAGTGGGAACCCCAGACGGATCAGCGGCACTTCAAACTGCTCACCCTTCGCCAGCGTATCGCGCTGGATAAACTTGGCGTAGGAGTTGCCGATCATAAAGTCCGGCTGACGGGTGAACATCAGCGAGCGGAAATGCCACAGATCGCAATTGATAAAGACTTCGCTCTCTTTCCCGTACGGCGAGGCGTCGAGCATTTTCTTCATGGCTTTCTGCCAGCGCTTGCTGCCGTTATGGCACAGAATAACCGTCGGTTCGCAGCCCAGCTCCAGCAGGAAGCGGGTCAGCCCCATGACAAAATCCGGGTCGCCGAACAGGCCGAATTTCTTGCCGTGCAGCCAGGTGTGGGAGTCGAGCATCATGTCCACCAGCCGACCGCGTTCCAGCGCTAAGCTATCCGGGATGGCTTTGCCGGTTAACTGGCTTACTGTCATCAGCAGCTCGTCTGTTCCGGCCAGCCCCATCGGGATTTGCACCTCGGTGGCGGGCTGGTTCCAGCTTTCCTGCACCACTTTTTTGCTTTTCGCCAGTTGCCAGGGTTGCAGCAGCAGGGTATCGATAGCGTCAGGCGCTTCGCGCATCTCCTGCTGGGTCGTACCGCCAGCGTACATGTGATAATGCCCGTCTGCCGGGGTATCCAGCACTTCGGAGGGATCGGAAAGCAGGCTGCACGGTACCTCCATTTGCTCCATCATGCGTTTCAGCACGCGGAAATTGCCGAGATAGGTTTCAAACCCGCTGACCAGATTGATACGCGGTAACTTGCCCGGTTGCCCGCTGTAATCGGCGGTAAAGGTACGGGCGAAGCCTTCAAACATATTGTCCCAGCCGGTGATATGGCTGCCGATAAAGCTTGGCGTGTGCGCGTAAGGCACCGGGATCGATGCGTCGACAAAACCCTCTTTTTTGGCGTTAACAATAAACGCCTGAAGATCGTCGCCGATGACCTCCGCCATACAGGTGGTGGAGACGGCAATGATTTCCGGCTTGTAGAGGGCGCTGGCGTTCTGCAGCCCGGTATTCAGGTTGTTGTTCCCGCCGAATACCGCCGCATCTTCCGTCATTGAGTCGGAAACACAGGCAATTGGCTCTTTAAAGTGACGGTTAAAATAGGTGCGGAAATAGGCCACGCACCCCTGAGAGCCGTGAACATACGGCAGGGTATTGGCAAAGCCCAGCGCGCACAGTACCGCACCCAGCGGCTGGCAGGCTTTGGCCGGATCGATAGTCAGCGCTTCGCGTTGAAAGTTAAGCGCTTCATACTCAGCGGTAGTGGTCCATTGAAAAACCTCCTGCACGCGCGCCGGATCGTGGGCCTCTTCCAGTTGCCGTTTATCTTTAAACAGCATCTGGTACGCATCCTGTTCAAACAGCGGATGACAGTTTTGAATTTTCTCAGCACTTTGGCTCATGGTGTTCTCCTCCCGCGCCACAAATCGGTGAACAGACGGGATAGCAGGATTAAAGTCAGGCGGATTTCAGCCACGGCGCAGTCAACTGACCCCACGCGGGGTTGTTGATCGTCATATCCATATCGCGGGCGAAGATGGCAAAGCCGTCATAACCGTGATAGGGGCCGGAGTAATCCCAGGAGTGCATCTGGCGAAACGGCACGCCCATTTTCTGGAAGATGTACTTCTCTTTAATGCCGGAGCCGATCAGATCCGGCTTCAGCGCTTTGACAAAGGCTTCCAGTTCATAACTGCTGGCATCGTCGAACAACAAGGTGCCTTCTTTCAGATCCGGCAGGGTGCGGTCGTAGTCATCGTTATGGGCGAATTCATAACCCGCCGCGATAATTTCCATCCCCAGATCTTCATAAGCGCCAATCACATGGCGAGGACGTAAGCCCCCCATATAAAGCAGCACTTTGCGACCTTCCAGACGCGGACGGTATTTGGCGATGATGGCGTCGTTCTGCGCCTGATATTTGGCGATCACTGCTTCGGCGTTGGTGCGAATGGTGTCATCAAACATATCGGCGATTTTGCGCAACGACTCGGCGACTTTGGTCGGGCCGAAGAAGTTGTACTCCATCCAGGGAATACCGTGTTTCTCCTCCATATGGCGGGAGATGTAGTTCATCGAGCGGTAGCAGTGCACAAGATTGAGTTTGACGAACGGCGTGTTCTCCATCTCAACCAGCGTGCCGTCGCCGGACCACTGCGCCACCACGCGCAGACCCATCTCTTCGAGCAAAATACGTGAAGCCCAGGCATCGCCGCCGATGTTGTAATCGCCAATGATCGCCACGTCATAAGGGCCGGCCTCAAACGACTTACCTTCGCGGTTATCCAGCACCCAGTCGCGGATCACATCGTTGGCAATGTGGTGACCGAGTGACTGGGAAACACCGCGAAAGCCTTCGCAGCGCACCGGAATGACCGGTTTATTGATGGCTTTGCGGCTGGCGTTGGCGACGGCTTCAATGTCGTCGCCAATCAGGCCGACCGGGCATTCGGACTGAATGGAGATCCCCTTGGTTAGCGGGAACAGCGTCTCCATCTCTTCAATCAGTTTGGTCAGCTTTTTATCGCCGCCAAACACGATATCGCGCTCCTGAAAATCGGAGGTGAAGTTGAGCGTACCGAAGCTATCAACACCGCTGACGCCGGTGTAGTAGTTACGCCGCCCGGCGCGGGAGTACTGACCGCAGCCGATCGGGCCGTGGGATATATGGGCCATATCTTTGATCGGCCCGAATACCACCCCTTTAGAACCGGCGTAAGAGCAACCACGCACGGTCATCACACCGGGCTGCGACTTACGGTTAGAGATGATGCATTTCCCGACGCTTTCCATCTCCGGGTCGCTCACCATCATGTGCTTTCTGCGTTCTTTGCGCGTTTTTTCCGGAAAGATCTCCAGCACTTCCTGGATGATCTCCAGATTACTTTCGCCTGTTGCATTGCTCATAGTCGTCTTCCTGTTGGCGGGCGTGCATCAAACCGCGTTTTCTTCTGCGGCGGTTTTACCGATAATGCTGGTGTCTTCCACATCCATAATGCCGAATTCCATCAACAGCGCTTCCAGTTCATCCATGGTGATGGGCGTTGGCACGACCATTTTGGTGTTGTTGACGATCTTGTTTGCCAGCGTGCGGTATTCGTTGGCCTGGTTGCATTTGGGATCGTACTCAATCACCGTCATACGGCGGATTTCAGCGCGCTGTACAATGTTGTCGCGCGGAACGAAGTGAATCATCTGGGTGCCGAGTTTTTCCGCCAGCGCGATGATCAGCTCATCTTCGCGGTCGGTCTGACGGGAGTTACAGATCAGCCCGCCAAGGCGCACTTTGCCGGATTTGGCGTATTTCACGATGCCTTTAGAGATGTTGTTGGCGGCGTACATCGCCATCATTTCGCCGGAGCAGACGATGTAGATCTCCTGCGCTTTGTTTTCGCGAATCGGCATGGCGAAACCCCCGCACACCACGTCGCCCAGCACGTCGTAAAAGACGAAATCGAGGTCGGGAACATAGGCGCCTTCTTCTTCAAGGAAGTTGATGGCGGTAATCACCCCTCGACCGGCACAGCCAACACCTGGCTCCGGGCCGCCAGATTCTGCGCAGCGCACGTCGCCGTAACCGATTTGCAGCACATCTTCCAGTTCCAGGTCTTCCACGGAGCCGACTTCAGCTGCCATCTCCATAATGGTGTTCTGCGCTTTCGCATGCAGGATCAGACGGGTGGAGTCTGCTTTCGGGTCGCAGCCGACGATCATCACTTTCTTGCCCATCTCCGCCAGCGCGGCGACCAGGTTTTGCGTGGTGGTGGATTTACCGATACCACCTTTGCCGTAAATGGCGCATTGACGCATGGTCATGGTGTTTCTCCTGTTGGTTGTGTGAATTGCTTTGCCACACTCTGTTGTGCAGGGAACATACCAGCCGCGCCATTTTATTTAATTTATTGATTTTAAAAGAGTTTAAATTTTGTCTGCTGCCAAAGGAGGGACAAAGAGTAAACAATCACCTTACCAATTGTTTGAAACAGAACAATTTCACACATCGTTTCTGTACCTCGGGGAACAACCCTCGGTGTGCGACACTTTGTCGGCAGTTCAACAGGATGTCGCGTTCGCTGTCTTGTTTCATGCAACCATTTTGTGATAGTTGTCTTTAATGCTTTGTTTATAAAGGGATAAATGAGCTGGCACAGGCTGTGCAACGGCTGTAGGGAGATGACCTCTTACAGTCGAGGAATGAGCAATGTCCGGAAAGATGAAAACAATGGATGGCAACGCGGCAGCGGCATGGATTTCGTATGCCTTTACTGATGTCGCCGCGATTTACCCCATTACCCCCTCAACGCCGATGGCGGAAAACGTCGATCAGTGGGCGGCTGATGGCAAGAAAAACCTGTTTGGCCAGCCGGTGCGTTTAATGGAGATGCAGTCGGAAGCGGGCGCGGCTGGTGCCGTACACGGTGCGTTGCAGGCCGGGGCGCTGACCACCACCTACACCGCCTCGCAGGGGCTGCTGTTAATGATCCCCAATCTGTACAAAATCGCCGGTGAGCTGCTGCCCGGCGTGTTTCACGTCAGCGCTCGTGCGCTGGCAACCAACTCGCTGAACATTTTTGGCGATCATCAGGATGTGATGGCGGTTCGCCAAAGCGGCTGCGCGATGCTGGCGGAGAGCAACGTTCAACAGGTGATGGATCTCTCGGCGGTCGCGCACCTCTCCGCCATTAAAGGCCGTGTACCTTTTATTAACTTCTTTGATGGTTTTCGTACTTCCCACGAAATCCAGAAAATTGAAGTGCTGGAGTATGACGATCTGGCGCCGTTGCTGGATACCGAGGCACTGAACCGCTTTCGGCGTAACGCTCTGAACCCGGATCATCCGGTGATCCGCGGCACTGCGCAAAACCCCGATATCTATTTTCAGGAGCGGGAAGCCGCCAACCGTTACTACGATGCGCTGCCGGAGATCGTCGAAAACTATATGGCGGAAATCTATCGCCTGACAGGTCGCGAATACCACCTGTTTGATTACTACGGCGCAGAAGATGCTGATCAGATTATTGTGGCAATGGGTTCGGTATGCGACACCATTTCCGAAGTGGTGGACGCGCTGATCGACAGTGGTGAAAAAGTTGGTCTGGTGACAGTGCATCTGTTCCGGCCTTTTTCACTGTCGCACTTCTTTGCCAAAATCCCTAAAAGCGTCAAACGCATTGCGGTGCTCGATCGCACCAAAGAGCCGGGCGCGCAGGCGGAACCACTGTGCCTGGATGTAAAAAACGCGTTTTATCACCAGCATGACGCACCGCTGATTGTCGGCGGTCGCTATGCACTGGGCGGTAAAGATGTGCTGCCGGGACATATTGTCTCGGTGTTTGAGAACCTGAAAAAACCGCTGCCGAAAGATGGTTTCACGGTGGGGATCTTCGACGACGTCACGCACACGTCGTTGCCAGTGCCTTCTCATGATGTCCACGTTTCACGCGAGGGGATCACCGCCTGTAAATTCTGGGGGTTGGGTTCCGACGGTACGGTCAGCGCCAACAAGAGCGCGATCAAGATTATCGGTGATAAAACGCCGATGTATGCGCAGGCCTACTTTGCCTACGATTCGAAAAAATCGGGCGGCATTACCGTTTCGCACCTGCGTTTTGGCGAACGGCCCATTACCTCGCCGTACCTGATCCACCGCGCGGATTTTATCGCCTGCTCGCAGCAATCCTATGTCGATAAGTACGATCTGCTGGAGGGGCTGAACCCCGGAGGCACATTCCTACTGAACTGTATCTGGTTTGGTGAGGAGCTGGAATCGCGGCTGCCAAACAGTATGAAGCGTTATATTGCCCGCGAAGGGATCCGTTTTTACACCCTCAATGCGGTGGATATCGCCCGCAAGCTGGGGCTGGGCGGGCGCTTTAACATGCTGATGCAGGCAGCATTCTTCAAACTGGCGGGGATTATTGATCCGCAAGCGGCGTCCGGTTATCTGAAGCAGGCGGTCGAGAAATCCTACGGCAGCAAAGGGCAAAAAGTGGTGGATATGAACAATGCCGCCATTGATCTGGGGATGGAAGCCATCCAGGAAGTGATGGTGCCGGAACGCTGGGCGACGCTGGAAGATGACGCAGTGGAAGAGACGCGGATGATGCCGGATTTTATCCGCGACATTCTGGAACCGATGAACCGACAGAACGGCGACAAACTGCCGGTCAGCGCCTTTGTCGGTATGGAGGACGGGACATTCCCGACGGGAACTGCGGCGTGGGAGAAACGTGGCATTGCTTTGCAGGTGCCGGTGTGGAACCCCGAAGGCTGTACCCAGTGCAATCAGTGCGCCTTTATCTGCCCACATGCCGCCGTTCGCCCGGCGCTGCTGAACCAGCAAGAGCGCGATGCTGCGCCGGTAGCGTTGTTGAGTAAAGTGGCGCAGGGGGCGAAGGAGTACGACTATCATCTGGCCATTTCACCGCTCGATTGTTCCGGCTGCGGCAACTGCGCCGATATCTGCCCGGCGAAGGGCAAAGCCCTTACGATGCAGCCGCTGGAGAGCCAGTTAGCGATGCAACCGGTGTGGGATTATGCACTGGCGCTGTCGCCAAAAAGCAATCCGTTCAACAAAACTACGGTCAAAGGCAGCCAGTTTGAAACTCCGCTGCTGGAGTTTTCCGGTGCTTGCGCAGGCTGCGGCGAAACCCCGTATGCGCGGCTGGTGACGCAGTTGTTTGGCGATCGCATGATGATCGCCAACGCCACGGGTTGTTCATCGATCTGGGGGGCCAGCGCGCCGTCAATTCCCTGGACCACCAACCATAAAGGGCAAGGCCCGGCGTGGGCCAACTCGTTGTTTGAGGATAACGCCGAGTTTGGTCTGGGGATGATGCTCGGCGGGCGCGCGGTGCGTGAACAGCTCGCCAGTGATGCGATGGACGCGCTGGCCGCGCCGCACTGTGAGGCGTTACAGCAGGCGTTGCGACAGTGGCTGGAGAGTAAAGATCGCGGTGACGGCACGCGCGAGCGCGGCGAGCAACTGAGTGCGCTGCTGGCGCAGGAGAAGGGCGACGATCCGCTGCTGAACCGCATGTACCAGAACCGAGACTATTTCGCTAAACGTTCGCAGTGGATTTTTGGCGGCGATGGTTGGGCGTATGACATCGGTTTTGGCGGCCTCGATCATGTGCTGGCCTCCGGGGAGGATGTGAATATCCTGGTATTTGATACAGAAGTGTACTCCAACACCGGCGGGCAGTCGTCGAAATCGACGCCGGTCGCGGCGATTGCCAAGTTTGCCGCCGAAGGCAAACGGACGCGCAAGAAGGATCTCGGCATGATGGCGGTGAGCTACGGCAATGTGTATGTCGCGCAGGTGGCGATGGGCGCGGATAAAGCCCAGACGCTGCGGGCCATTGCCGAAGCGGAGGCGTGGCCTGGCCCGTCACTGGTCATCGCTTACGCGGCCTGTATCAACCACGGCCTGAAAGCCGGGATGGGATGCAGTATGCGCGAAGCAAAACGCGCGGTGGATTCCGGTTACTGGCATCTGTGGCGCTATAACCCACAACTGATGGCGAAGGGCAAGAATCCTTTTATTCTCGACTCCGACGAGCCGGAGGAGAGCTTCCGCGACTTCCTGATGGGCGAGGTGCGTTACGCCTCGCTGGGCCGCACCGCGCCGGAGCTGGCGGATCAACTCTTCGAGCAAACCGAGCAGGACGCGAAGCTGCGTTTCGCGCAGTATCAGCGAATGGCGGGGGAGTAAACGGTAGGTTCTCCCCGGTAATGTTGCGTTTACCGGGGATTGAGATAACGGAGAGACGCCATGCGTATTCGCGCATGGCGTTATTTTTTGCGCTGTTAATTCTGGTATATCGTGCATCACGACGAGAATATTAAACCGAATAAACCGCTGCTATTCTTTGGTCGACAATATTTTCATTGGCTTCTAAGATCCTATCCCATTAGGCTCTAAGGAACATACTATGAAGTGTGCATTGGTTTATGACTTTGATGGCACTTTGGCTGACGGAGATTGTGCGCAACACGGCCTTATGCCTGCTTTGGGAATCAATAATGTTGGCGCATTCTGGCAGGAGGTAAAGCAGCGCGCAGCAGAAAATGATGGAGATGAAATTCTTTCTTATCTTGGGCTATTGGTTGAAAAAGCGGCCCGGACAAATCCAGATGAACTAAGCATTCATAATCTGAAAAAACATGGTAAATCCATTCCGCTATACCCTGGGGTTGCTGACTGGTTTGACCGGATTAACAAGTATGCGGCTGACAATGGGCTGGAGCTTTACCATTACATTATCTCCAGCGGGCTTGATGCGATGATTCGCGGGACGGAGATTGGTGACAAGTTTCGCATGATTTTCGCCTGTAAATATCACTATTCCGCAGATGGCACTTCAGCGACCTGGCCCGCTCAGGCAATTAATTACACGACAAAAACACAGTTTCTTTTTCGAATAAACAAAGGGATTGATAACTCCTGGGATAATGAAGCGGTAAACAGATTTATCGAGCCTGAACTGCGAGAGATACCGTTTCAGCGAATGATTTATTTTGGCGATGGCGATACGGATATTCCGTCCATGAAAATGGTGCGCTATCAGGGCGGTGTCTCACTTGCCGTTTTTGATCAGGACAAATGGAAGACAGCAAAAACGCAGGGAAAAGTTGAAAAATTGATAGCAGAGGAACGCGCCAATTATGTCGTACCTGCCATTTATGAGGACGGTAGTCAGTTAGATGTCACGGTGAAAGGGCTACTGCAATTGTTTAAGCGTAAGTACGCCAACAAAGCGCTGCTGAGTAAATAATCAAGATCGGTGCGACATCGTAAGGGAATATTTATCCAGGTGGGTGCAAAGCTACTGCCTGATAAACGTAGCGCCATCAGGCAGGATGATGATCCACTCATCGGCACGGCTCACATGCACCTGCGGTACGTTGTTGCGGATAAAGCTGCCGCCGAGCGCGCGTTCAAGCTGGGCAGCGAGTTGTAGCAACTGACCATCGTTGGCCTGGCGGGTTTGAAAATGCATGCCCAGCGGAATACCGGACTGCTGCCAGGCGAGCGGGATCGAGATCCCGGCTGTGCCGGTCAGGCTGGCGAGCGGGGTGTAAGAGAAGATATCCCACAGATTGTAGAACCAGTCCATGACATCCGGGTTATCGCTCAGCGTCAGGTATTTTTTCTCGCCCATCAGCGGCGTCGGTTTAGAGAACGTCGGCGTCAGGATCATGTCCCACTGCTGGAAAAAACGCCCCAGATCGCGCGATACGGTGTTAAAGGCATCCTGCATTTTCCAGCGTTCGCTGTAGAACATATCAATGCCTTTCTGCCAGAGACGAATGTTGATCGGCTCCACCAGCGCCTCCGGCGGCGAACTCAGCCCTTTTTTCTCCAGCAGGCACTGAATAAACTGCGCAAAATTACTGATATAGCAGGTTGTTTGCGCCTCAAATGCCTGCGCGAAATCAACCTGCGGTGTCTCCCATTCAACATGGTGGCCCAGCTCTTCCAGCAAACGTACGGTGCGCTCCAGCTCGCTGACAAAATGCGCATCGGAACAGTACCAGTCCGCCAGGAGAGTGTACTGGTGATTTTTATTATAAAAAGGCTTCCCATACAGCGTTGTGGCTTGTGTTAAAATTCGTCAATTAAACAGGGAGTGTAAAGTATGAGCAAACGAAGCGCAGGTGAATCAACCGGAAGGGATCACTATAAGGTCACCTATTCGCAGTCCATGGTTGATCCGACCAGAACCATGAAAATGGGTAAATTTATTACCTGGTGAATTAAACGAGGACGTTCATATTTTGAGCGCCAGAGTATTGTACTGGCCATGATGATGTCGCTGGCCAGAAAGTTCGAAGGACTCCAGTCATCGTTTCCTGTCAGTCTGGCGACAGACAGTGGTTTCAGTGGCGAAGACCTGGTGTCAGATTTGCTGGGATTCTACCGGGTCGTCTCAGTCCAGAATCCGTTTGGTATGCTGCGTCCGGTCAGCAAAGACGAGGCGCTTAAACGCTGGGATTATTACGGCAAAATCGGCGCATTGAAAAATGAAACGTTCCGGCCGTTGCTGTTTCCGGATCCTGAACGATTCCCTAACCCCAGGCCGCGTAAGGGCGAATTGCCCAATTTTATGAAAACAGTCAGACCCTGGAGTGACTTTCGCTCAGGTATCGTCAGTATTTCCAGCGCCAACGGATCATATCTCGATAAAGCAAAAGGCGGAGCATTACCCTATGAGTAGGTCATTAAAATTACTCACAATGGTTATTGTCCTGATTGCAGCTGCGCTGATCTGGTCCTGGCCTTATATTACAATGGAGTTTGCGGGCAGTGCACACTATACCGAGCAGGATTCACGGGAATATGAATTTTATACTCCGGATATCCTAAAAAAATGCCACGTATTTCTCCCCGATATGATTTTGATTTTGCGAATATTACTGGCCCAGCCTCTCATGTCTATGCGATCAGATACTATGATCCCGATGATGCAGGAAAAATTGACTCCTATCTGAGTTCACTGGGTTACCAAAAACAGAAGGACTGCCATATTGAAGCGGTATGCTGGCGCGGTACCGATCCCCAGGAAACCGTAACTGTAAGTATCCTGGAAAAGCCTAAAACATTATTAGTCTCAGTTATCTACAACTTCTGACAGAAACGGCTTACGTGATTATTTTGATTTGCAGTTAATTTGAGCCGAAATTTGCGCTGATTGCGAGTCGGAGGGATTTCGATTGCGAGCCGCTACAACTAAACGTCTGTTGGCAGGCGCTGGCGGAAAGTGAGTCGAGATGGTTGCGGATGTGGAACCTGCGGTGGCTGTAGGCGCCGGTAATCGGGATCAGATTCGAGGCATTGACCGGCGCGCAGGGGGGCAGCAGGATGGTTTCGGCGCACAGCGTGGTTAAAGGTTCTCCAAACGCGCGGTAGCGTAATGCTGTATTATTCATCTCTTCATTCAATGTATCGCTTCGCATAGCCAGGGATTATATCTATGTTGTTCTCACCGAAATCAATCTGTTCTCTGTTGCTGGTTTTTCTGCCGTCGATGCATGCCACTGCCATGGACTCTGCCCGGCTGGCCGATGCTGTACGTTTACAGGAGCAGCAGCTTGGCGCGCGCATCGGCGTGGCCGTGGTGGATACCGCCAGCGGTAAAACGGCGAGCTATCGTGGGGACGAGCGTTTTCCGCTCAACAGTACCCACAAAGCGCTGCTGTGCGGTGCATTACTCAGCCAGGTGGATAAAGGCGAGCTGGCGCTGACGGAAACCACGCAATTCCCGCGTTCGGCGCTAGTGGCATACTCGCCGGTGACGGAGAAGTTTGTCGCCCCGGCGCGCATCAACTGGCAGCAACTGTGCAGCGCGGCGGTCAGCTACAGCGACAACACGGCGGCGAATCTGCTGGCGCAAAAGCTCGGCGGCCCAGCGGATATCACCCGTTATCTGCAAACATTAGGTGACAGTGTCACACGTCTGGACCGTTTTGAACCAGAATTGAACAGTGCGATACCTGGTGATTTACGCGATACCACCACGCCGCTGGCTGTCAGCCGTACGCTGCAAAAACTGACGTTGGGAACGGCGTTGAAGCCCGGTTCGCGCGCGCAGTTAATCCAGTGGATGCGCGAGGATAAGGTAGCCGATACGTTATTGCGCTCGACGCTGCCCGCCGGGTGGTCCATTGCCGATAAAACCGGCGCCGGGGATTTTGGTTCGCGTTCAATTATCAGCGTGGTGTGGCCGAAAAATAGTACTCCTCGTATCGTAGTTATTTATATAACGAATACAAAAGCGACGTTAAAGCAGAGTAATGCGGCCATTGCCAGCCTCGGAAACGAGATATTTTCCGCGATCAAATAACCCGCCGACAGCGGAATAAATAGCCGCTGTCCTTTTTAAGCTAAATTCCCGCTTGCCCCGAAAAAATCGCAAAAATAACCATAAATGGATAATGGTTAAGTGGTGAGAATATCCTTATAATCTCCGTCCCTTTTCATGTCTTAAGTTTAAGCTGGAGGACACATGGAGCTCAACCGGAGGCAGTTCTTTCGGATCTGCGCGGGCGGTATGGCAGGCACGACTGTCGCATCTCTCGGATTCTTATCATCTTTTTCCGTTCATGCGGAAACACGTCAATATAAACTCTTAAAAGCAAAAGAGACGCGAAATAACTGCACCTACTGCTCAGTCGGTTGTGGAATGCTGATGTATAGCCTCGGCGACAATGCGAAAAACGTTCACCAGAGTATTTATCATATTGAAGGCGATCCGGATCACCCGGTCAGCCGCGGCTCACTGTGCCCAAAAGGTGCAGGAGTGCTGGATTATATTCACAGCGAAACACGTTTACGTTACCCGGAATATCGCGCGCCGGGATCAGATAAGTGGCAGCGCATTTCCTGGGATGACGCTATCGAGCGTATTGCGCGATTAATGAAAAAAGATCGCGACGCCAATTTTATTGAAAAAAACGCGCAGGGGCTGACGGTCAATCGCTGGACCACGACAGCCATGCTGTGCTCTTCGGCGGCCAGCAATGAAACCGGCATTCTCGACGGTAAATTCACCCGCTCGCTGGGGATGGTGGCAATTGATTGCCAGGCACGCTTGTGCCACGGCCCGACCGTCTCGGCGTTGGCGCCGACTTTTGGTCGCGGTGCGATGACCAACAACTGGGTGGACATTAAAAACGCCAACGTGGTGCTGATCATGGGCGGGAATGCCGCCGAAGCGCACCCGGTTGGTTTTAAATGGGTGGTGGAAGCGCAAACCAAAAATGACGCCACCGTCTTGGTGGTCGATCCACGTTTTAACCGCAGCGCGGTAGTGGCGGACTTTTATGCGCCGATCCGCGCCGGTTCCGATGCCGCGTTTCTGCTTGGCGTAATCCGCTACTTGCTTGAACACGATCAGGTTCAGCACGAGTATGTGCGGCACTACACCAACGCCGGGCTGATTATTCGTGAGGATTATGCCTTTAACGACGGTCTGTTCAGCGGCTATGACGCCAGCAAACGCCAGTACGACAAATCAAGCTGGTTCTATCAACTCGATGCCCAGGGCAATGCACTGCGTGATGATACCTTCAGCCACCCGCACTGCGTGTGGAATCTGCTGAAAGCCCACGTTGATCGCTACACGCCGGAAATGGTCAGCCGCCTGTGCGGCACCACAGTGGAGGATTTCACCCATATTTGCGGCGTTCTTGCCAGTACCAGCAAACCGGATCGCACGGCCACCATTCTCTATGCGCTGGGCTGGACGCACCATACCGCCGGGGCGCAGATTATTCGCGCCGCCGCAATGCTGCAACTGCTGCTTGGCAACATCGGTATGGCGGGCGGCGGGGTGAATGCCTTGCGCGGTCACTCCAACATTCAGGGCTATACCGATCTTGGCCTGCTGTCGACCAATCTGCCGGGATATATGCCGCTGCCGTCGGAAAAACAGCCGGATTACCAGACCTATATTTCGCAAATCACGCCGCCGTCACTGGGCGTGAATGAAGTCAACTACTGGCAGAACACACCGAAGTTTTTCGTCAGTATGATGAAAAGTTTCTGGGGCGAGCATGCCACGGCAGACAACAACTGGGGCTACGATTGGTTGCCGAAGTGGGACCGTCTGTACGATGTGATGAGCCAGGCCGAGATGATGCAGGAAGGCAAAATCAACGGTTACATTGTGCAAGGGTTCAACCCACTGGCCGCCTTCCCGGATAAAAACAAATCCTCACGCGCGCTGGCAAAACTGAAATACATGGTGGTTATCGATCCGCTGGCGACCGAATCCTCCACCTTCTGGCAGAACCACGGCGAGATGAACGACGTTAACCCGGCTGATATTCAGACCGAAGTGTTCCGTCTGCCGTCCTCCTGCTTTGCCGAAGAGGATGGTTCGATTGCCAACTCCAGCCGCTGGTTGCAGTGGCACTGGGCCGCGGCCGAACCGCCGGGCGAAGCGCTGCACGATGCCAAAATCCTCGGACGGCTGTTTATGCGCCTGCGCGAGTTGTACCAGCAGGAGGGCGGAGCAAACCCCGCGCCGCTGCTGAATGTCAGTTGGGATTATGCCGACCCGTACGATCCACAACCGGAAGAGATTGCCCG
Source organism: Pseudomonadota bacterium (assembly GCA_018261615.1). Lineage (GTDB taxonomy): Bacteria > Pseudomonadota > Gammaproteobacteria > Enterobacterales > Enterobacteriaceae > Kosakonia. Next base: position 21,017 of record JAGTSE010000006.1, read on the forward strand.
CGAAGCCAACGGCAAAGCGCTGCGCGATCTGTACGACGACAACGGTGTGCTGATCGCCAAAAAAGGGGAACAGTTAAGCAGCTTTGCCCAGTTACGCGCGGACGGCTCCACCAGCAGCTACTGCTGGGTCTACTGCGGTAGCTGGACGGCAAAAGGCAATCAGATGGCGAACCGCGATAACAGCGATCCATACGGTCTGGGTTGTACGCCGGGCTGGGCGTGGTCGTGGCCTGCCAACCGTCGTATTCTCTACAACCGTGCTTCCGCCGATCCGTCCGGGAAACCGTGGGATGCCAAACGTGCACTGCTGCACTGGGACGGCCAGCGCTGGACGGGAATGGACGTGGCTGACTATAGCCAGGCCGCGCCGGGCAGCAATGTCGGGCCATTTATCATGAACCCGGAAGGCGTGGGGCGTCTCTTCTCGCTCGACAAGATGAACGACGGCCCGTTCCCGGAACATTACGAACCGATTGAGTCGCCGATTGGCACCAACCCGCTGCACCCGGCGGTGGTTTCCAGCCCGGTGGTGCGCATCTTTGAAGCCGATAAAGCCAATATGGGCAAAGCCGATGCCTTCCCGTATGTCGCCACGACGTATTCGATCACCGAGCTGTTCCGTCACTGGACAAAACACGCGCGGCTGAACGCCATTGCCCAGCCGGATCAGTTTATTGAGATCGGTGAAGCGCTGGCGCAGGAGAAGGGGATTGTGGCCGGTGATGTGGTGAAAGTCAGTTCCAGACGCGGCTACATCAAAGCCAAAGCGGTGGTCACCAAGCGCTTGCAGACGCTGACCATCGACGGCAAGCGCATCAATACCGTGGGCATTCCGTGTCACTGGGGTTTTGAAGGGGCAACGCGCAAAGGCTTCCTCGCCAATACGCTGACGCCGTCGGTCGGTGATGCCAACTCGCAAACGCCGGAATACAAGGCGTTTTTAGTCAACATTGAGAAGGCGTAAGGAAGCGAAGCGATGTCCATGCAATCACAAGACATTATCAAACGTTCAGCCACCAATGGCTTTACGCCACCGCCGCAGGCGCGGGATTTCCGCGCGGAAGTGGCAAAACTGATCGACGTCTCCACCTGCATCGGCTGTAAAGGCTGCCAGGTGGCCTGCTCTGAGTGGAACGATATTCGCGACGATGTGGGTTACTGCGCCGGGGTTTACGACAATCCGCTTGATTTAAGCGCGAAATCCTGGACAGTAATGCGTTTTAGCGAAACCACGCAGAACGGCAAGCTGGAGTGGCTGATCCGCAAGGATGGCTGCATGCACTGCGCCGATCCTGGTTGCCTGAAAGCCTGCCCGTCGGCGGGGGCGATTATTCAGTACGCTAACGGCATCGTCGATTTTCAGTCTGAGCACTGTATCGGCTGCGGTTACTGCATTGCCGGTTGTCCGTTCAACGTGCCGCGTCTCAACCCGCAGGATAACCGGGTTTACAAATGCACGCTCTGCGTCGATCGCGTCAGCGTAGGCCAGGAGCCTGCCTGCGTGAAAACCTGTCCGACCGGGGCGATTCACTTTGGCACCAAATCTGAAATGCTGGAACTGGGCGAGGCGCGCGTGGCGCAACTGCAAAAACGCGGCTACCCCCAGGCGGGCATCTACAATCCGCAGGGCGTCGGCGGTACGCATGTGATGTATGTGTTGCAACATGCTGACCAGCCGGAGCTGTATCACCATTTGCCCAGCGAACCGAAGATCGATGTTCCGGTAAATTTATGGCAGGGCATCCTCAAGCCGCTCTCCGCCGCCGGGTTTATCGCCACCTTTGCCGGTCTGCTGTTCCATTACATTGGTATCGGGCCGAACAAAGAGACGGATGACGAGGAGAATGATGATGAGTAAGATCCTGCGCACCAAATTTGTCGATCGGGCGTGTCACTGGACGGTGGTTATCTGCTTTTCCCTCGTGGCGGTTTCCGGTGTTGCGCTGTTCTTTCCGTCGCTGCAATGGCTGACACAAACCTTTGGCACGCCGCAGATGGGGCGCATCCTGCACCCGTTCTTTGGCGTGTTTATCTTCCTGATCCTGATGGTGATGTTCGCGCGTTTTGTGCATCACAACATTCCTGATAAACAGGATCTGCCGTGGATCAAAGGGATCGTGGAGGTGCTGAAGGGCAACGAGCATAAAGTGGCGGATGTCGGCAAATACAACGCCGGGCAGAAGATGATGTTCTGGACCATCATGAGCATGATTACGCTCCTGCTGGCAACCGGCATTGTCATCTGGCGGCCGTGGTTTGCCCACTATTTTCCGATCCCGCTGATCCGCTGGTGTTTGCTGATCCACGCCAGCTCGGCCGTGGTGCTGATCCTTGCCATTCTGGTGCATATCTATATGGCGTTCTGGGTGAAAGGGTCGATCACCGGCATGATTGAAGGCAAAGTGAGCCGTCGCTGGGCGAAGAAACATCACCCGCGCTGGTATCGCGAAGTGGAGGCCGCTGAGAAAAAACAGCAGCCATAATCCCGCCTGGCCGGAGGCAATCCGTTCTCCGGCCACACTCTCTCTGGCCGCCGCTCCGCTGGCTTTTCCGAATATCGTCTATGATTGTTTCTCGTGACATCGTGGAGAGGAGAAGGTATGGAGTCGACATCTTAATCAGCGTATTCGCAGGCCACAGCGTGACCGGCCAAAGAGTGGCGGCAAAGCGCCAGGAAAAGCCCAGTCCGATAATACCGAGCACAATGCCAAAATAACCAGCAGGAAGGTTGAGGTGTGAATTTTTCATCACCAGTCTCCTGAATATACACAGAATAAATTTCGGGATATCATATATGATATTTTAAATGAATGTTTTATTTATTTACCGGGTTCAGTGGGTTAAATACGTCCGCTGAGTGGTCATATTGTAATCTCTTATTCTTCGACTATTGTTATAGAGTAAATGATAGGTTGTGTTTTTCTGTTATTTACAACGTTCTCATAAACGATATGGAGAATTCGGTGATGAACAAAAAAAGTTTAGTGATTATTAGTATGTTAACGTTATTGGCCAGTAATGCCTGGGCCGCGAAACAGATGGAAAAGTCAGACTTTGATAAAGTCTCTTTGCAATATGAAAAAATCGGTACGATATCGACAGAAAACGAGATGGCGCCGATGGATGCCCGTCATGAGCTGAGTAAACTGGCCGACGAGAAGGGCGGCGATGTTTATGTGATCACTTCAGCTCAGTCCAAGGAAAAAATCCATGCCACCGCCGATGTGTACAAGAAAAAATAAATGCATGATACAGCCCCCGGTATGCCGGGGGTTTTCGCGTCATCGTGGCTTTTGCTTGTTTGTTAATTTTTATATCGCTCATAACTTCCTTGATTTCAGGAATCTTTTAGAAAAGCCTTAGAGGCCATCAAGAGTAAGGAAGTTCCGGGATACATTGTTCCTGTTAACTTTTATAAAACACGGTACAGTGATTCTTATAAGAATATTCACAATGATTTTTTATTGGGGCTACTGGAAATATTATTCTGATGCGTTTGACTGGAATGAAGGCGCTTATAGACCGCTGGCAGAAAAAGTTTATCAAGAAAATTTTTTTAAGAAACGGACGCACAGATACTCAGCCTAATGATTTGTTTGATTCTTTTAACCAGCACTATCCGCACAAATTTGACGATATTGCCCAATTGACGCGCCTTGCCTGCCTGGTGGTGCGTGAGGAAGCGGAAGCCTGTGGCCTAAAAACAGCGTCTTTGCTTCGCTTTTTTTCATTTTTTTAAGCAATATTTTTACCGCTCATCCGTCTACTTCATCGCAAGCAGTTATTCACTAATCTGATGGAGTAATAAAATAATGAGAGACTTTGATATGCATGGGCACATGCGTGGACACGGTTTTGGACGCCATCGCATGATGAAACATGTGATTCTCGGTGTCGCGCTGGTGGCCATCCTGGGGCTGCTGGTGATGTCGCTGTGGAATGCGCTGTTGCCTGCCATTCTCGGCGTAAAAAGCATTGGCTTCTGGCAGGCGTTGGGCGTGCTGGTGCTGTGCCGCATTTTGTTCGGCGGCCTGGGTTTTCGACCGGGGATGTTTGGCATGGCGCGGGCGCATCGCCGCATGCATGATCGCTGGATGCAGATGACGCCGGAACAGCGTGAAGAGTTTATTCGCCATCGTCGCGACGGCTTTGGTCGTCACGGGCATCGCGACCATTGCGGCTGGCGCGGACATCGCGATGAGCAGGCAGAAGATCGCACTCAGCCTGACAATAATCGCCCAAAAACACCGGACGCAGAGTGAACACAATGAGAGGCGGTGTGGCGGGGGAATCACTGCTAATGGCAGCGCTTAATGCCTGCCGATCGCGGCTGAAAGCCTTTATCCGTGGTCGCACTGCGGTTCGGGACGATGCAGACGACATCCTGCAGGAAGTGACATATCAACTGATGCAGGTGGAGCAGCCGGTGGAGAATGTCGCGGCATGGTTGTTTCGCGCAGCGCGCAATGAAATGACTGATCGGGCGCGCAAAAAACGGGAACTACCGTTATCCGGCTTTTTCACTGACGACGAGGGAGATGTCGCCGAAGATGAGCTGGCGGAAACGCTGTTCGGTGTGCCGCAAACCCCGGAAGAGGAATACCTGAAAATGCTGCTGTGGGAAGAGCTGGAGCAGGCGCTGGCTGAGCTGCCGCCAGCACAGCGTGAGGTATTCGAGAAAACGGAGCTGTACGGCTACAGCTATAAAGAACTGGCGGAGGAGTGCGGCGCCAGCCAGCAGGCGTTACTTTCCCGCAAACACAAAGCCGTACTGTATCTACGCTCGCGATTGCGCAGCGTTTACGAGGCGCTGACGGAAGAGCCATGAAGCCCAGAGCAATGTTTTCTTTGATTAAAGCCAGCCAGCAACGCCTCTTCGTACACACATCTCCTTAACCCGCGGGGGGATTATTCCCCCCAGCGCTCCCGCAAATAGTTGACCGCTTGCTGTGTCTGCGGCCGGTTCAGATAATCTTCGCGAAACAAAATGGTGCCGCTAATCTGTGGCAGCGATTCGTTTAAATCGAGCTGTTTTTTCAGCTCCGGTACGCCGCCGTTCACCATCCAGTCCGGCTCCATCTTCGACGGTTCACCCACTTTATACAGTGCGATGCCGATATACAGGCGCGTATGGGTGGGTTTGACGACATTGGCCCACCATTTTGCCAGCACGTCATACCGCGCAGCGCTACGCGAGAAGGGCCAGTAAATTTGCGGGGCAATATAATCCAGCAATCCTTGCTGCACCCAGCGACGGGTATCGGCGAAGGATTCATCGTAAGCCGCCGCGCCGCGCGTGTCGGATCCGGCCGCGTCGAAGGAGCGGTTGCGCCATACACCGGCAGGGCTGACGCCAAATTCTACGCCTGGTTTCAGTTGTTTAATGGTGCGGGAAACCTGCTCAATCAGTAGCAGGGTGTTGTTGCGCCGCCAGTCAGCTTTGGAGCTAAAACCCTGGCCATATTGCTGGAAGGTCTGGTTGTCATTCAGTTGTGAACCGGGCGTTTCGGTATAGAAATAGTCATCAAACTGCACGCCATCAACAGGGTAATGGGTAACCACTTCGGCCACGATGCTGGTGATCCAGTCGCGTGCATCCGGAATGCCAGGATCGAGCACCAGGCGGTCACTGGCGGTGCGGATCCAGTCGTGATGCAGCACAAATACGCTGGCCGGGTGCAACGAGAGCGTGCGGTTAAGCGCCGCGATGGTCGCTGGCTGTGTGTTAACCGCCACGCGGTACGGGTTAAACCAGGCATGCACTTTCATGCCGCGTTTATGTGCTTCATCAAGCACAAACTGCAACGGATCGTAGCCAGGATCTTGGCCAATCGTACCGGTCAGCATATCGGACCACGGCAAAATTTTAGAGGGCCACAGCGCGGTGCCGTCCGGCTTCACCTGGAAAAAGACGGTATTAATGCCAAGGCTTTTGAGTTTATCCAGTTTCTCTACCAGCGCCTGCTGCTGCATGCGAATGCGCATATCGGCGCTACTGACATTCACCGAGTTGACCGGCGGCCAGTCGAGGCGGGAAACCGTCGACAGCCAGACGCCGCGGACCGGCTGTGAGTTTTTATCCGTCGCAGGCAACGGCTGTTTCGTCACTGGCGGTAGCGGAGTGACAAGAGATTTAGGCGGTTTGGAGGAACAACTGACCAGCAAAAGCGCAGTAGCAAAAAGAACGACTGACTTTTTAAGGGACATCTTATTAGCTCTTATTGATGATTCGACTGCGGGTCCACGGATTAACAGTGGGCTCATCCTTGTTGACCGGGGCGGTATCATCCAGGGAATCCAGATACAGCGCCTCGACTTCTGCGCGCGCCCAGGGCGTCCGGCGCAGAAACTTGAGACTGGATTTAACGCTGGGTTCGTTTTTAAAGCAATTAATATTGATGCGTTTACCCAGTTCGTTCCAGCCGTAACGGGCGACCAGCGCGTTGATCTGCATCTCTAGAGTGACGCCATGCAGGGGATCTTTCGACGTGTGAGCAGCCATGTGAAGTCCGGTAATTTCTGCTTTTCAACAGGTGAGATATATTGTGGGAAAGGGTACAAGAAAGCCTGTAAAGCGGCAATGCCTGACGATCTGTTCCCCGGCATCGTTTACAGCCGAGTTCGCTGAACCCCGATGATCGTCCAGGCGGCGGCCTCCGGATTCCTTAAGAGCTACCTATTTTTCGTGCTGGCAGAGCAGGTTGTCTGCCAGCACGAAGCTGAGCTTAAGCGCTGAGCTTGTCAATTGCCGTTATTCAAACAGACGGCGGTGTAAGGCTTTTACGGCGTTGTCCGCGGCGTCTGCAGGCAGCAGGAAACCGAGGCTGTGGCGTGACGCTCCGTGGCAAATCAGCCGTACAGGGTGGTTTTCCAGCCCGGCGAACACCTCGTGGCAGACGCCTTCAGCCTGCGACAGCGAATTACCGATCAGGCTGACTAAAGCAAGGCCGGTTTCCACTTCCACTCGGCAATGCGACGACAGCTCGGTGAGCAGAGAGGTGGTCAGCAGGTTGGATTCACCGGAGGTGGCGCTGGTAGCATTCAGGATCAGCGCAATACTGGTTTCTGAGGTGGTGATGGAATCGACCACCACATCGTGACGCGCCAGCAGCGCGAAGGTATCCGCTAAAAAGCGGCATGCGGACTGCCCCTGCTCGCAGTGTAATTTCATCAGCGTCTGCTGACGGCGAACGGCCAGCGCGCGGTAACTCGGTAGGTTTTTGGCATCGCGGCAGACCAGCGTACCACCGGCGGAAGGGTATTTACTTGAACCGACAAAGACCGGGATATTTTTGCGCATTGCCGGCAGCAGGGTCGCTGGATGCAGCACTTTTGCGCCAAAGGTCGCCATTTCGCTGGCTTCGGAAAATGAGATCTGCTCAATGCGCTGCGCCTGGGAGACAATACGCGGATCGGTCGTGTAGATCCCGGCGACGTCGGTCCAGATATCCACGCGCGCAGCGTGTAGCGCTTCACCCAGCAGCGAGGCGGTGTAATCACTGCCGCCGCGGCCCAGCGTAGTGGTTTGACCGCTCGCCTCGCGGCCGATAAACCCCTGCGTGACCACTAATGCCTGCTCGGTACGCGGACGCAGTCGCCTTTCAACGCGTTCTGCCGTGGCACCCAGAATCGGTTCTGCGCAACCAAAGCAGTCAGTGGTGCGGATAACCTTGCGGGCATCGAACCACTCAGTCTCGACATCGCGCTCGCGCAGCACTTCAACAAATAGCAAGCTGGACATTAATTCGCCGTGGCTGACCAGCGCGTCGCTGAGCGCGGCGGAGCGGAGAGTATAGGCTTCTTCCGCCAGGCGGCTGATGTTGTCGAGAAGGTGGTCGATATCCTGGCGAATGGCATCCTGCTGCTTCAGGCGGGAGATAATGTTGTACTGAATGGTGCGCAGGGTTTCGATTTTGTCCAGCCGTTCGCGGCTATCCAGGCCGGCAGAAAGCTCGACTAAAATATTGGTCACGCCCGCAGACGCAGACAGAACAACCAGACGGACATCTTTATCGGCAAGAACGATGGTGGCGCTACGGCTCATCGCGTCAAAGTCAGCAACACTGGTGCCGCCGAATTTGGCAACGACGATGTGTGGAAAAGTGCGAGTCATAACAATCTCATATCAGGGCGCCATGAATTCATGGCAAGAAAATTTTCATTCTCGGCATAAGGTGAAATAACCAGTCCGGCTATCCGGTGGTATTTGCCTTACGAAATGTCCGCCCGCGAACATTTCTGATGACAACCCAGGATTTGCTCCCGTTGTCGATAACCGGTATTGCCTGTCACGGGTTATCGGGTGATGCGCTTTATGGCTTAAATCGTTGACTTCCTGTTTACAGTGCGCCGCATTTTGTTCAATGTTTCGCCGCACAGGGAAATTTGGAGCGGGCATATTAAGTGATTTGCCCGGCTGAATCGATATTTTCCTTATGTTTTATGCACCAGAACTGAAAAATAACGCATTAGCCGTTAATTTTCGCCGTTATTAATGGCGATAGTGTGCTTTACAGGATAAAAAGCCAGCACGCAGAGCGGTAATTCCAGGCCTTTAATCCTTTGTTGGCGCTCCGCTTTGGTATTTGTAACAGAATTGCTTACAATTGAAGTAACGCAAATTCTGCGCAGGCATTGTTTTTATTATTGATTTTAAAGGTAATTATTGATAAATGCCTTTAAAAATAAAAGATTGAGTCCGGCGTTAAAAAAACATATATTAGCCGCGTTTTTTTCTAGCTAATCCCACAAACCATTATTCAATCAGGGTGAAACATCGCGCTGGTTGTAGGAGTGATATGATGACGGATAAAGTCCGTATTGATACTTTGAATGCAAATTCATTACCTCAGAACAATGAAACCTTCCTGGCACGACAAGCCGAGTTTGAATCCAATGTAAGGAGCTATCCGCGTAAATTGCCTCTGGCAATTGCCAAAGCGCAGGGCGTCTGGATCACCGATGTCGAAAACAATCAATATCTTGACTGCCTCGCAGGTGCCGGAACCATGGCTCTGGGTCATAACCATCCTGAAGTTCTGCAAAGCATTCAAAGTGTCATTACCAGTGGCTTACCGTTACATACACTGGATCTGACCACGCCATTAAAAGATGAATTCTCCGCTTATCTGCTGTCGCTGCTGCCGGGCCAGGGCAAAGAGTATTGCCTGCAATTCACTGGTCCTTCCGGTGCGGATGCGGTTGAAGCCGCGCTGAAACTGGCGAAAAAAGTGACTGGCCGTTCCGGCGTGATCAGCTTCTCTGGCGGCTATCATGGTATGACCCATGGCGCGCTGGCGGTAACCGGCAACCTGTCGCCGAAAGAAGCGGTTAACGGCATGATGCCGGAAGTGCAGTTTATGCCTTACCCGAACGAATACCGCTGCCCGCTGGGTATCGGCGGCGAAGCTGGCGTAAAAGCGTTAACTTACTACTTTGAAAATCTGATCAACGACGTTGAAAGCGGCGTGCGTAAACCGGCTGCGGTGATCCTCGAAGCCGTACAGGGCGAGGGCGGCGTAAACCCGGCGCCGGTCGAGTGGTTACAGCGCATCCGTAAAGTGACACAGGAACATGGCATTGTCCTGATCATCGACGAAGTGCAGGCGGGCTTTGCCCGTACCGGTAAACTGTTTGCCTTCGAACACGCCGGTATCGAGCCGGATATCATTGTGATGTCCAAAGCTGTTGGCGGCGGTTTGCCGCTGGCCGTACTGGGTATCAAAAAACAGTTCGACGCATGGGCGCCGGGCCACCACACCGGAACGTTCCGCGGCAACCAGCTGGCGATGGCGACGGGTCTGACGACGCTGAAAATCCTGAAAGACGACCATATTGCCGACAAAGTGGCAGCGCAGGGCATCTGGCTGAAAGACAAACTGGCCGAGCTGCAAAAACGTTTCCCGGTTATCGGTCATGTGCGCGGTCTGGGTCTGATGATTGGCATTGAAATCGTGAAGCCGAACGAAGCGCAGGATCATATGGGCTGCTACCCGGCGGACGGCGAGCTTTCTGCACTGCTGCAGAAAAAATGCTTCGAAAATGGTCTGATTCTGGAGCGCGGTGGCCGTAACGGTTGCGTGCTGCGTCTGCTGCCATCGCTGCTGATCAGCAATGACGAGCTGGAAATCTTCCTCGACAAGTTTGAGAACGCGTTGTTGGCAGCCGGCGTTAAGCCTGTTTAATCGGAGCAATTGAATGTCTGATGTAAATCCGATTCTTTCAGGTTCTGCGCAAAGTATTGCCGCCTATCAGGACGCCATTGAGCAGAGCACAAAAGCGGTTGTGCAGTGGCTGAAACAACCTGAGATGTACCAGGGCAAAACGGTTGAGCAGTTGCGTGAGCGCATCAATTTAGAATTTACCTCTCAAGGTCTGGGCAACCAGGCCGCGATTGAGCGCGCCGTTGAGTACTTCCTGAAAGACAGCCTTTCGGTGCACCACCCGCAGTGTGTTGCGCATCTGCACTGCCCTAGCCTGGTGATCAGCCAGGCGGCGGAAGTGCTGATAAACGCCACCAACCAGAGCATGGATTCGTGGGATCAAAGCCCTTCAGCCACCATCATTGAGATCAAGCTGATTGAATGGCTGCGCGCCCAGGTGGGTTACCAACCGGGCGATGCCGGGGTTTTCACCAGCGGCGGAACCCAGAGCAACCTGATGGGGTTGATGCTGGCTCGCGATGCGTTTTTTGTGCGCCAGGGCCACTCTGTTCAGCAGGATGGCTTAACGGGCGATCTGAGCAAAATCAAAGTATTATGCTCTGAAAATGCCCACTTCTCCGTGCAGAAAAACATGGCGCTGATGGGGCTGGGTTATCGCTCCGTGACGCTGGTTAAGACGGATGCGTTCTCCCGCATGGATCTCAACGATCTGGTGGCGAAGCTGGCGCAGGCGAAAGCGAACGGCGAACAGGTTCTGGCGATCGTTGCGACCGCTGGCACTACCGACGCCGGGGCTATCGATCCGTTAGCGGAGATTGCTGCGCTGGCGGCAGAATACCAGACCTGGATGCACGTAGATGCGGCCTGGGGCGGTGCGCTGCTGCTGTCTGAGAAATTCCGTTACTACCTGAACGGCCTTGAGTTAGCGGACTCCGTAACGCTTGATTTCCACAAGCAGTTCTTCCAGACCATCAGCTGTGGCGCGTTCTTGCTGAAAGATCCACGTCACTATCAACTGATGCGTTACCAGGCGGCTTACCTGAACTCGGACTTTGACGAAGAGCACGGTGTACCGAACCTGGTCTCGAAATCACTGCAAACCACCCGTCGTTTCGATGCGCTGAAACTGTGGATGGGCCTTGAAGCGCTGGGTAAAAAGCAGTACGCCGAAATCATTGATAATGGCGTAATGCTGGCGCAGCAGGTGGCAGAGTTTGTCGCGCAGGAGCCACAACTGGAACTGGTGATGCAACCGCAGCTTGCCAGTGTGTTGTTCCGCTTCCGTCCGCAAAGCGATGATCTGTCCGCTGTTGCGTTGCTGAACCAGCGCATTGGCGATGCGTTGCTGGCCTCCGGGGCGGCTAACGTTGGGGTAACGGAAGCTGATGGCATCACTTGCCTGAAGCTGACGCTGCTGAACCCGACGGTGTGTCTGCAGGATGTTAAAGTTCTGCTGGCAAGCGTAAAAGCCTGCGGTGAGCAACTGCTTAATGCTTAATGTGTAATGCGATATTAAAAGCCGACAACGACGCTGTCGGCTTTTTTTTCGGCTTTTAATTGCTCTGCATATTCCAGTGCTCGGGGCTCATCCCATCGTAGACTTTCTGATGGATGAAATTTTCTGTTCACAGCGGCGTTTGTTGATCCGTAAAAAGAGTATCGTAACCCTTCCACCGGTAGTTAAGTACAGAAAGCAGCCAGCAGAGAATAAACAATCCGACCACGAAGAACCCGGCATTGCTCAGGTTATCGTTCATCACGGCGATGAAATCCCAGAATTTACCATGTAAATCAAACTTATCTACAATTAATCCCAGCGCTTCGCTGCCGCCAATAAATAACGCGACAATAACCGAGGTGCCGGTGATGGTCATATTATAATAGAGCTTGCGTTGCGGTTTGCTGAATGCCCAGCCATAGGCTTCGACCATCAGGATATTATCCAGCGTATCGATTAACGCCATACCACTGGTAAAGAGCGCCGGAAATACCAGAATAGACCACACCGACATACCATTTGACGCTCCGGCGGTGGAAATGCCCAGTACGCCAATTTCGGTGGCGGTATCAAACCCCAGTCCGAATAAAAAACCGACAAGGTACATATGCCAGCTTTGCGACACCAGGCGGAATGTGCGGTGAAAGATCCAGTTCATCATTCCACCGGATGCAATATTTTCCTCGGGAAGTGATTTGTCGCCGCTTTTTAATTGCCGGAAAGCACGCCAGACATTACTGAGAATAAGTAAATTCACCAGAGCGATAATGATCAGAAAAAAAGCCGATACACTGGTGCCAATCATGCCGCCGGTTTTATGCAACCACGCCATGTTATGGCGAAATGCCGTGGCGGTTGCCGCAATGGCAATGGTAGCGAGGATGACAATTGTGGAGTGCCCCAGTGAAAACCAGGTGCCGACGCTACACGATCTTTTCCCGTGCTGCATCATTTTACGCGTGACATTATCGATGGCGGCGATGTGGTCGGCATCCACCGCATGGCGTAAGCCGTAGCACCATGCCAGCAGGCTTGCCGCCATCAGTGAGGCGCTACCGCCAAAGGTGAAAAATGCCCAGCACCAGGCTGCGATATTCATCATCAGCAGCATAAGGATCAACAGGCAAGCGCGTGGATTCCTGAAGAGTAAAGCGGAAAACATTTAAGGCCTCAAAGGGTTGCGTAGTTATGCGGCTAGGATATTTTGTAGTATTGCTCGGGTGGGGATGTTGATATCGATCTATCCAGCGGCAGTTTGCCCATTCCGGCAATGAATGAAGGAACAGTCGAGGGAAGAGCCACTGCCGATTTGTTATGAAAAATGGTCAAATTCAGAAGTGTATGGGCTGGAGGTTGTGCGCTGAGCGGTTGGTACATCATTCAACATTGAGAGGGCAGAATGGCTATTCAGGTGTTAATTCCGGACGACTATCAGCTTGCCACTCAGCAGTTCCGTTTTCTGCGGCAGAATGATCAATTCCATTGTTCTGTGCTGGGCGACTTAAGCAAAGAGACGCAGGCAGAGCGCGCGTTGTTCAACGCCCAGGCATTGATCCTCATCCGGGAGAGAACCGTTGTTGATGAAGCGTTTTTGCGCCGCACACCGAATCTGAAGTTAATTAGTCAAACCGGTAAGCTGGCAAGAAATGTGGATATTGACGCCTGCACGCGGGCCGGTGTCGCTATCGTCGAAGGTGTCGGTTCTTCGGTGGCACCCGCTGAATTAACGTGGCTATTGATTATGGCATCCAGAAGAAAATTCGTTTCATCGGTGAACGCTATGAAAGAGGGGCGCTGGCAAACGGAAATCGGATCGGCGGTAAATAAGCAGGTTCTAGGGATCCTCGGATACGGCAAAATCGGTAAGCGAATTGCCAGTTATGCACAAGCATTTGATATGCAGGTTCAGGTGTGGGGAAGCGAACGTGCCAGGCAAGAGGCTCGCGCCGCCGGGCTGCGGGTAGCGGAAAATCGCGAGCAGTTTTTCGCGACTTCCGATGTTATTACCGTGCATCAACGTTTGCTGGCGCAAACAGAAGGCAATATTACTTCCGCCGACCTCGCGCTGATGAAAACGGATGCGTTATTCGTCAATACCAGCCGTGCTGAACTGGTTGCCGAAGGCGCGCTTTACCGCGCACTACGCCAGGGGCGCCCCGGATACGCCGCGCTGGACGTCTACGAACAAGAGCCTTTATACGATACGCATAACCCTTATCTGGAAATGCCGAATGTGCTCTGTACGCCGCACCTGGGTTATGTGGAAACAGCCAGCTATGAGTTATATTTCAAAACGGCCTTCGATAACGTGGTGCGTTTTTTTGCCGGTGATGCCTCACATGTGATAAATCGCTGACTCACTCAGTTTCACAGCGACGCGGCGGTGCGGGCGGCCGTATCGTAAAGGGATGAGATGGTGCGCAAAAGCTGCGCCGTTTCGCCAATGGATTGCCCTGGGATCCCGCTTTCCGCATGGATACTTATCAGGCAGGTTTCACGCACATCACGGTATTTCATGCATAACGCTTTTCCTTCCGCGGTCGTGGAGAAAAAGAGTTCCTTCCCGGCTTTTTCGCTCGTCACGTAGCCTGCTTTGATCAGTTTTTTCAGCGCGTAGGTCACGACATGCGTATCTTCTACGTTCAGGACGAAACAAATATCTGCCAGTTTTTTCTTGCGATTGCGATGATTCACATGATGCAGTAGCGAGACATCGAAAGCCCCCATATCAGGTTCACCTGCCGCGGTCATACAGCGCACCATCCATTTGTTGAAGGCGTTGCTGGTCATGATCAATGCGTACTCCAGTTCCGATAATTCAGCGCAGCGTTCGGAAACCAGATGGCGTGAAGAGACGATACGGCCATCCGCAATATCGTCGCTATTTGTTGATGTTGCGTTCTTTTTTGAGTTCATAACGTTCCTTACAGGAGGGTGACTCTTAAAGCCTATCCCATTAGGCTCTTAGTCAAAATGTAAACTGAAGGCGATAAAATAAGAACATTTTATTGATAAATCGTTTACATGTTTTTGCGGTTCAGATATAGCTTTTCATACCGGTTCTGTGAACACCGCAGGGCTGTCGCAATACACAACATCGCTCGCCGCAATGCACCACGCTTCGTTCGAATTCGAAGTATTAAAAAATTGTCATCGGCGCGCAACGCTCACTTTAGATAGGGTAAACGTTATGGACGGTTCTACACTGCTGCCGCTTATCGGCATACCGATAGTGGTTATTGGTTTTGCACTGCGCTTCAACCCGTTGTTGGTGGTCGTTGTTGCAGGGCTGACCACTGGATTATTAGTGGGAATGGATTTCGGGACGCTGCTGGAAACATTTGGCGAAAAATTCGTCAATAGCCGTTCTCTGGCCACCTTTATTTTGATCCTGCCCGTTATCGGACTGCTGGAATATTACGGTCTGAAGGAACGAGCACAGGCCTGGGTGGCAAAGATTGCCAGCGCGACATCGGCACGGATTTTGATGCTCTATTTTGTTGGGCGTGAGGGAACGGCGGCGCTGGGGCTGATGTCGCTTGGCGGGCATGCGCAAACGGTTCGTCCATTGCTGGCACCTATGGCTGAAGGCGCAGCGTTAAATGAATACGGCGAATTACCCCAACATATCCGCGACAAAATTAAAGCGCATGCCGCCGCGTGTGACAACATTGCGGTCTTCTTTGGCGAAGATATCTTTATCGCCTTCGGCGCGGTGTTACTGATCGATGCGTTCCTGAAGGAGAACGGAATTCAGGGGATTGAACCGCTGCATATCGGCTTATGGGCCATTCCCACCGCGCTTTCGGCATTGATTATTCATATGACGCGCTTGTTGCGTCTGGATGCCAGCATCCGTCGCGACGTGATGGCATGGAGAGCAGAGCAGGGCACGCAGGAGATCGTTCAATGACGACGTTGATGACCATTAACCGCGTGTATTACCTGATCGGTTTTGTCGTGATGCTGCTGGTTGTCATGACATTACGGGATCGCGGCAATCCTAAGCGCTTTACGACGGCGCTGTTCTGGTTTTTGTTCGGCGGGATTTTCCTGTTTGGCGATCTGATGGTGCAGGAACTGGGCAAATCGCTGGCCTACAGAATTATTGGCGGCGGCGTTATTGTTATCGCCTTGCTTGCAGGATTCGGACTGGTTGGAAAAGGACATTACAAAATGTCTAGCGAAGCTGAGCGCGTTGCCTCCTCTAACCGCCTGAAAAACTGGCTTTTCTTGCCAGCGCTGATGATCCCGGTAGTGACAGTGATAGGGACATTATTCCTGAAAGGGGTTGCTGTCGGCGGCGTTTATCTGCTCGACCAGAAACAACTCACGCTGGCCGCCTTGTGCGTCGCCTGTGTCGCAGCGATCCTGATGGGCTGGTGGCTGACCCGCGGAACACCACTGCATGCTATTCGCCAGTCCCGGCGCCTGGTGGATACCATTGGCTGGGCGGTGATCCTTCCGCAAATGCTCGCCATGCTGGGCGGCGTATTTGTGGCGGCGGATACGGGGCAGTCGGTACAAAAGGTGGTGAGCCTGTTTGTGAACCCGGATAACCGCTTCATGCTGGTGGTGATTTACTGTATTGGCATGGCGCTCTTCACCATGATTATGGGCAACGCCTTTGCCGCTTTTCCGGTATTGAGTGCCGGTATCGCCTTGCCGTTCCTGATTAATGTGCATCACGGAAACCCGGCCCCCTTGCTGGCGATTGGTATGTACGCCGGATATTGCGGCACGCTGATGACGCCGATGGCTGCAAATTTTAATATCGTCCCCGCCGCGTTACTGGAACTTAAAGATAAATACCAGGTGATTAAGATTCAGATCCCGACGGCGTTAACCTTGCTGGTGGTTAACGTGTTCTTAATGTATTTCCTCGTGTTTCGCTAAGCGCGGCAACGAATTAAGGAGCAGTTATGCAATTAACTCAACATCAGGCAGAAGCCTTTGCCCGCATGCCGTTAACCTATTTACGCCAGGAATACCCGAATCATATTATGCATTTGCTTAATGATGATGGTGATGTCTTGTCACCGCGGGAACTGCATCCCATCTTTTACGGCTGCTTTGACTGGCACTCCGCGGTACATGGTTACTGGCTGTTGCTGCGCTGCGTGCGTATCTACCCGGGTCTGGCGTGCAAAGCGGAGATCACCGCGCTTTTTGATGAGCACCTGACACAAGAGAAGGTGGAGCAGGAACTGGCCTATTTTAACGCGCCATTCCGGGCCTCGTTTGAGCGCCCCTATGGCTACGGCTGGCTGCTGGCGCTAGCTCTGGAGATGAAGCACTCTTCACTGCCGCAAGCGCAAGGCTGGCATCAGGTGCTGGAGCCTTTAACCCAGCATATTCGCAACAGGCTGGTGGATTATCTCAGTAAGTTGACGTATCCCATTCGTGTCGGTACGCATTACAACACGGCGTTTGCGCTGGCGCTGGCACTGGATTATGCCCGCGCGCTCACGGATCGACCGCTTGAGCAGGCCATTCTGGCAGCCGCAAACCGCTTTTACCTTGCTGATACCCGGTATCCTGCGCACTATGAGCCAGGCGGCGATGAGTATATTTCGGGCGCACTGACCGAAGCGCTGTTAATGAGTAAAGTCGTCACAAACTTCCCGGCCTGGTTTGATGCGTTCTTGCCGGATGTGGCTTCGGTTGCGGCGCTGATGAATCCGGCGGAAGTTAGTGACCGTACCGATCCAAAAATTGCCCATCTGGACGGGCTAAATCTCAGCCGCGCCTGGTGTATGAAACATATTGCGAAAGCGTTACCGGAAAATCATCCCGGACAGCAAGCATTAACCGATGCCGTGAAGCGTCATCTTGCGGCAAGCGTAGAACATGTGGTGGGAAGCCATTATAGCGGCGGCCACTGGCTGGCCAGTTTCGCGCTGCTGGCGCTGGAGTAAAGGGCAGGTGGGTGCAACGCCAGAAACGCGCTGCACCCACCCACATTGCCCACAATCGAGGGTTTGCCAGAACAGACCACGCGGCTGGGCGAGAAGGGCATCATGGGTTTACGGGAGATACGTAATTAAATTCATAATCAAAAAAAACGTGCAGCACCTTGTATTCAAATGATTTTCATTCATGGAGATCGCCCCGGTCCAGATGACGAGAAAATTCTACTTATAAACACACCGATTTTTCGGGGAGATTACCATCTGACCGGTAAGATATTTACTCAGCGTATTGAACGTAACAATCTGACACTGAGAACCCGGCTAAAGCGCCTGGCTCGCCGGAGCATCTGCTTCTCACGCTCTGTTGAGCTGCATGGAAAAGTCATCAGTGCCTTCATTGAAAAATATATGTTCTACTAATTGTTGGAGGCGATACCGGCATATGCACCATTATTGCGGAATAATAACTGGATATTGCACCTGCTATAGCCAGATTTCTGCGCGGCATCCTCAATTGAGATAAGATACTCAAGATGACTCTCAATCCACTCCAGGCGTTGCTGGATAATCTGCTGTCGAATAATAATATCCCTCCATTGGTCATCAGTGAAACCTGGTCCGTGTATGTATATCTGCCCGGTGATCGTTGTTTTTAATATCCTTTTTTAATTTAGTACATCGACTTACAGGTGCGACCGGGGTGTATTGCAATTGGATATCACTATAACATTAACAAACAACGCATTGAATATATTGAATTTATTTAACTTGCTGTCAAAACATTGAACTATTGATAAGCACCATCTACACTGTAATTTCAGTTACCGCCCCACAGTATGAACTATTACTTAATTGCGAAATATAATATTTCGCGGCCAGGTGATGGCGTGGTGACCGATTATTCAAATTTTTATGATTACATCAGTGATATTTATCCTCATGAAACCTGAACACCTTTCCAGGAATATTGCCATATGGATAACAATGTTGCAGATAAAAACAGCGATGCTGGCAATCAAATAAACACGGCAAGTCTCTCGCTCCCGAAAGGGGGCGGTGCAATAAAAGGATTGGGCGAAACTTTTCAGGCAAATGCATTTACCGGTAGCGGCAGTTACGCCATTCCACTGCCATTGACGCCTGCCCGTGGCTTTGAACCCGCGTTGAGTCTTAACTACCAGTCCGGTGCTGGTAACGATGCTTTTGGGCCTGGTTTTTCTGTAACCCTTTCCAGTATCTCACGGAAAACCAGTAACGGCATTCCGCAATATAATTCTGATGACATATTTATTACGAGTGATGATGGTGAGTTAATTCCGTCCATGACAGAGCAGGGTGGTCACTGGCAACCGGTGGTCACGACCAGAACGCTGGATGGTATTAACTGGCGGGTGCAGATATTCCAGCCGATTAAAGAGAATGGTTTCTCTTTGATTGAGCAATGGATTGATCCATTATCCACCACCTGCTGGTGGAAAATAACCGATAAAAATAACGCTGTTTTTAATTATGGACGTAGCGATAACAGCCGGATTACCGATCCCAAAGATGCCTGTAGAATATATCAATGGTTAATGGACGAAGCGATTGATAGCAAAGGTAATCGGATTGTATACACCTACAAGTCAGAAGATGGCGAAAATGTCGATGATAAAATCAATGAAATAAATCGATCGTTATCAGCAAAGAAATATATTCACAGTGTGCAATACGGTAATTATTTTGCTGAAGCCAGCACCGGGACGGAAGCGTTCGCATTCGAGGTTGTTTTTGATTATGGCGAGTATGATTTAACCCAACTGTCGCAGGCCGGAAGCAACCCTTACCACCCGGTGCGCAGCTGGCCGGTACGCAGCGATCCGTTTTCCCGTTACCTCAGTGGTTTTGAGATCCGCACACTCAGGCTATGTCACGGGATTATGCTGTTCCATAAGTTTGCGCAACTCGGCGACAAACCTTGCCTTGTGAAGGCGCTGCAACTGGCGTACGACGAGACCGCGGATTTCTCTTTTTTGCAGGCCATAACCCAGCACGGATACCGCATCAACGCCGACGGTGGCTATGATCAGCAGGCCCTGCCACCCCTGACGTTGAGCTGGTCACGCTTCGCACCGCCGCCGGTGCCGCAGTTCAGGACCTTAACCGTCAATGACCAGTTGGCTTTTCCTGGCATGCTCGATAATGCAGCTTTTCAGCCGGTTGATCTGCAAGGTGAAGGCCTACCGGGCATGCTGCTCAGTGATGCAAACACCACGCTTTACTATGCCCCGTTGGGCGATGGCCGCTACCAGCCACCCGCGTCGCCGCGTGCATTCCCTGACACCCGGAATTTCAGCGATCCTTCGCTCAGTTTGCAGAGTCTGAATGCCAACGGACAACTGGATCTGGTGGTCAGTACCGCGCAGGGGGCGGGCTATTTCAGTCAGCAGAATGAGGGGGGCTGGTCACCGTTTTACCGTTTTTCATCGCAGCCGACCGATCTCGCTAACCCGATGCGGGAGACCGCCGATCTGGTTGGCGATGGCAAACCCGATCTGCTGCTCTTTCATCCGTGCGATCTGCTGTTTTATGCCTCAATGGGGCGATCCGGTTATTCGACTGCCGATAGCGTACGCCTGCCGGTGGGGTTTCCCACGGCGGTGAACAACGGTGAAACGGAACTTGTCACTTTTGCCGATATGTTTGGCGACGGGCTTTCGCACCGGGTCAGGATCCGCTGCGGTTCGGTAGAAGTCTGGCCCTGTCTGGGGTATGGCCGTTTTGGCGAGAAAGTGTATTTCGCTAATGCGCCACGTTTTGATGCGACGCTCAGCGCATCGCGTATTTTTCTTGCGGACATCGATGGTTCCGGTACTGCCGATCTGGTGTTTGCGTTTCCCTATCGCGTGGAAATCTATCGCAACCAGTCCGGAAATGCATTCGCGTCAACACCCGTGGTCATCGCCTTGCCCGCGCCATTCACGGCTCTCAGTCAACTGCGTTTTATTGACCTGCTTGGCGAAGGGACCTCGGCGCTGGTGTTTACCAGCGCAGGCCCGCAGATGACGCATTACTACTTCAATTTCTGCGGTGAACGCGAGGCAGACACACCCGCGCTGAAGCCCTATTTATTGACCCGGATTGACAACAATCTTGGTGCCACCACCGATATTTTCTACACCAGTTCCACCCAGTTTTACCTGGAAGACAAACTCCGTGGCACACCGTGGGCTACGCGTCTGCCTTTTCCGGTGCAGGTTGTTGCTAAGACCATTGTCACCGACGCGATAACTGCTTCGCAGATGACGCAGATCTATCGCTACCATGAGGGGTATTTTGATGCAGATGCCCGCGAGTTTAACGGCTTTGGCTTTGTTGAAAGCTGGGACAGTGAACAGTTTGCGGCTAATCGCGAAGGGGAGTGTCGCGATCGCGATGTCCCCCCGGTCTATACCCGCAGCTGGTATCACACCGGAGCCTGTCTCGAGAATGCCGCCATCACTCGCCAGTATCAACAGGCGTATTTCAAGGGCGATGCAGCGGCTTATGACTTTCCCGATAGCCTGTTTGATCCTGCAGTCTATCGCGGCGGCAGCGAGACGGTATTGCAGGCCTATGCGGCGCTGAAAGGTTCACTGCTGCGCACGGAAGTCTATGGGCAGGATGGCAGCGCTCTACAGGATGTGCCCTATACGGTAAACGAGTCGAACTTTACCGTCACACTGCGACAACCCGCCATTGCCGGGATCAATGCCGCCTTTCTGGTCAGCCCGCGCGAAAGCATCGCTTACCACTATGAGCGCAATGCCAGCGATCCCCGTGTTCAGCAGAATTTTACGCTGGAAGTGGATCTACTCAGTGGCGAAATCAGCAAGTCGTGCACCCTCTTTCTACCCCGTCGTCAGGCCAGCACTCCACCGGTTGCGGGGCAGCAGCAGTTAAAGGCCACCGCGTCTAATCAGCACTTTATCAACACGTCGGAGAGCGCCGGTTATCACTACCGTGGTGTGCTGTATGACAGCCAGTTGTGTGAGATCTATAACCTTACTTTAAACGGAGGCGACTACTGTACCTTTGCTGATTTACAGCAACTTCCGGCGGCGCTGGCGACCCCTTTGCCATACCAGGTTGCGCCAGTGACCGACACACTCCAGGCCGGGCTGTTGACGTGGGACCGCCGTCTCTTCTGGAATGATGACCAAAGCGCGGCGCTGCCGCCGGGCGAAGTGGCCCGCGTGGCGTTATTGCATCATAGCGCCAGTGCCGTATTCACTGCGCAGTTTGCCACTGCGGCGTTCGGCACCGCGCTGAGCGACGAAACGCTGCAAACTGCCGGGGGCTATGTTTATGAAGCAGACAATGGCTACTGGTGGAACCGGGGACTGGTGCAGTTTTATAGCCAGCCGCCGTGTTACTACCAGCCGGACAGAACAGAAAATGCCTTCGTCGATGCTCAATCGTCGCTTTTTGTGAAGAGCACCCTCAGTTATGACCAGCCTTATTGCCTCACCGTAACCAGTACGACCCAGTATCTCGATGAACAAAATGCGGATCCTGATCAGCGTGCCAACACACAGACGGCGGTGATCGATTATATGACCCTGCAACCCTGCCAGTTGATTGACAGCAATGGCAATGTCGCACAGGTCATTTTTGATCCGCTGGGGCAGGTGGTGGTGACCACCCTGTTTGGCTGGCAGGACGGTACGGCGGTGGGAGGGATGCGGTTATACGCCGTTGACGGGCAACCGGCGGAGTATCAGTTGCCGCCTGCGGCGTCGTTTGCGGACATCATCCAGGATCCGGCCCGCTATCTACAGGGCGCGACGAGTTATTTTTATTACGACCTGACGGTATGGCAACAGAGCCAGCAACCACCGTGTTCCGTGGTACTGCTGCGCGATGATTACTATCGGACCTGCACTGGCGTATCGCCGTTTTCCTGCAAGCTGGCGGTGAACTATAGCGATGGTTTTGCGCGTGAACTGGAAAGCAAAACCAAAGATAATGATCGCTGGATCGTCGGCGGTCGAACGGTTTACAACAACAAAGGCAAGGTGTGCGAGAAGTATTTCCCCTGGCTGAGTGATACCCCGCGCTATGAATCACAGCAAGCCTTGATTGACGCGGGGGTAACGCCACCGCCGACGGTGACCCACTATGATCCGCTGTTGCGGGTGATCCGTATTGATACCCCGAAAGGGTTCTTCTCGCGGGTGCAATTCACGCCCTGGGACGAGTCACACTACGACGAAGACGATACAGTGCTGGAGGCACCGTATTATCTGGCCTTTATGGCCAACTACCCGGCGGATCCGACGCAGCAACAAAAAGATGAGAAAGATGCGCTGATTAAAGCAGCGCGGTTCTATAACACGCCTGCCATTAAGGTGATCGACAGTGTGGGGAACACCTGTCTTGAGATCCAGACCGATGCCGACCAGCGTCAACTCGTCTCCTTCATACAGACGGACATCCAGAACCGCGTGCTGCTTTCGATTGATCCGCGCCTTTACCAGACCAATCAAACCCAGGGCACCGATTACTATAATTTCCGCTACCGCTATGCGATGGGGCAACAAAAACCTGCCTGCGTCGACAGTGCGGATGCCGGTCTGCAACGCCATCTGGACGATATCTTTGATAACCAGATGTGGTCACTGAGCGCCCGCAACTACTGCCAGTTCATTTCTTACGACCGGTTAAAAAGACGCGCGGCTTTGCGCATCTGTAAATTGGTCGATGATCAGCCCATCACTTCGTATGCCGATTTTAATCTGGTGGAAATTTTCACCTATGGCGAAACCCAGCCGCGGCTTCCACCACGCAATTTACGCGGCCAGCTGTACCAGCTCTGCGATCTGTCGGGCATCGTCGTTAATCATCAGTATGATTTGCAGGGGGAAGTACTGCAAAACTCCCGCCAGCTGGTCACGGATTACAAAACCCCGGCTAACTGGAACACGACGCCAGCGCTGGAGAGTGAGATCTATACCAGTGGCTATCGCTACAATGCGCTGCAACTGCTGCTGAGTGAAAGCACACCCGATGGCAGCACCGTCACCCATCGCTATAACGACAGCGGATTACTGGAACAGACGGAGCTGACGCTGAGTGACGGCTCATCGCAGCCGGTTGTGCAACAGATCGACTACGATGCCAATGGTCAGCGTACCCGCGTCGCTTTCGGTAATGGCGTGGTCACGGATTACACCTACGAGACCACCACCTTACGTTTAGTCGGGTTGTACAGCGCCCGCCCGGGCACGCCGGTGCAGACCCTCCAGGATGTGAGTTATAGCTATGATCCAGTGGGTAACATTACCCGCAGTCGCAACAACACCTGCGCCACGATTTTCAATAATAACCAGCAGGTGGATCCGCTGGCGGATTACACCTATGACGCGATCTACCGGCTGATCTCGGCGAACGGCAGGCAACATCCTGCTATTACGGGCAATACCTGGAAAAACAACAGTAGCGCCGGGGATTTCAAGCAGTCCCGTTTCAGCCAGCTACCTGCGGTAAACGATGCCGACAAACTGGAAAATTACCAGGTGGCCTATCAGTACGATGATGCCGGCAACCTGATCGGCAAACAGCATGTTGCGGCTTCCGCGACGTGGCATCGGGAGATGCCGGTGGAAGATAACAGCAATCGGCTGAAAAATGTCGCGGTCGATGCGGCAGGCAACCTGCGCGAACTGGCGATCAATAACACCGTCACACTGGCCTGGAACTGCTGTAACAACCTGGTCAGCGCCTGCATTATTGAACGTCCGGATGAGCTGAATGACTGCGATTACTATCTCTATGATAGCCATGAACAGCGCACAAGGAAGGTGAGCGAGCGGATGGCTACAGGGGGCGCGGTCACGCTGATCGAAGAGAGTGTTTACCTGGGTAATTATCAGATCAGGCGTAATATCAGCGTCGATGCGCAGGGTAAGCAAACCATCACGCAGGCCCGGCAAATGCTGCGCGTTATGGATGGCGCGGTTTGCGTGCTGATTATGCAGTATTGCGCGATCGGCGCAGAAGCGGGCACACGGCTGATGCGTTTTCAGATGACGGACAATCTGAGCTCCGTGGCCTGCGAATATGATCAAACGGCCCGGCTTATCAGCTACGAAGAGTATTTCCCCTATGGCGGTACGGCGATTATTGCCGGAGCGAATCAGGCCGAGGTGCAGCGTAAGGTGTACCGTTACTGCGGCAAGGAGTGTGATGACAGTTCCGGCCTCTACTACTACGGCGCCCGCTATTACGCGCCCTGGCTGGGGCGCTGGCTGAATCCCGATCCGGCAGGTACCGTCGATGGCCTGAACCTGTATGCCTTTGTTCTCGGCAATCCGGTTACCCATATGGACGCCGATGGCAGGGTGATGACGCGCGCGCAAAAAGCCAAAAGCGCGAAGGTAGTGGTCGTCAGTAACGCTTTCGAGTGGGATGTGAAACATTTCGCCAGCTATTCAACGACCAATACGGACTTAGCCAGTATCCTCGATCACTTCGGCGAGCCCACGACCAGTGTGGTGAAAACCTATACCGACCTTGCCGATCGCATCGCCTATGACGTGAAGGGCGGCAGTAGCAGTAAGCTCAGTACCAGCACTATCACGGACATCCATCAGGCGCTGGAGGCGAGCAAACCGCTGCATTTCCAGTTCAACGATCTGCTGGGTGACCAGTGGCGCGAAAATATGGATGAATACACCGGGGGAAAACGGCAGATCCCGCTGTACTCGGTGATGCGCAGTAAGACGACATCGTACTTTCAGGAGATTGATGTCGATACGGTGTCCAGCCTGAATGACCATTTAAAAGCCATCAGCGGCCGCCCCGCTGAAGTCCATCACATTCTGTATAAAGCCGTCCGGCCGCAATACGCCAACCAGACCCCTAACCTGATGTTAACCCAACGTAGCGCCAAAGAAAGCGTCTATGGACCTGGTCAGCATGAATTGATGCATATGCTGGCGTCGGGCAATAACAGCGACAAGTTCCGGGTGCTGTTACCCCAGTTCGAGGACGAATATATCAAGTGGTACAAAGGCAAAATGATCGTCTCGTCCATCCAATAATTACCATTGATGCAATGGGTTAATTGAATGTTTCCCCGAATCACATAACGGGAGTGTTACATGACACACACAACAATCCGGATCCAGGATCACGCACTTAATGCCCTGTATGAAGCGAACCCAGAGTTTGATGTCCGGCAGGTGAAATTCCACCATCCGGATGATATGTCGGCGCTGCGGGAACAACTGGCTGCCACGGGGCTTGATGACGACGGGATTGCAACGAAAGTCACCGAGCTGAAAACCTGGCAACGTTTGCTCAATCTGCATCCGGATGCCAATGTTGCACAGGGGCTGATAAGTCGTGGCATAGTCAGTGCAAACCAACTGGCGCGCATACCGCTGCAGACATTTGTGCAGGCGCATGCGCAACCACTGGGCATGAGCACCGCAGAGGCCACGGAGATGCACCAACGCGCGGTTGGTGTACGTAACAGCGCCATGCACTTATGGGCCTCGGTGAGCGGCACGGTGGCCTCCCCGTATTACCGTTATTCCGCGATGGACACCGTGAGCCCCGAGCTGAAGGAAACCTTCCAGAATCTGCCCAGCTACCAGGATATGTTCGGCTCGCTTGATTATTGCAACTGTCCGGAGTGTCGCTCGATCTTTGGCCCGGCGGCGTATCTGGTCGATCTGCTGCGCATCATCGACCAGTACGTTACCACGCCGAACCGCGCCACGATTGATGACGCTTTTCTCTTTACGGCGCGTCGCCCGGATATCTGGACTATCCCGCTCGACTGTGGCGCGGCCAATGATGCCGTACCTTATCTGCAAATCGTTAATGAACGCCTGATCGCCCGTGCCGAATTGGTCACTGGTCAGGGTGTGCTGGAACAACTGGCCATCACACTGGTGTACCCACAGGCGCTGCCTTTTAACGCCCCGCTGGATCAGATCCGGGTGTTGCTCGATAAACTGGATTGCAGTTACGGTCAGGTCTTGTCGGCATGGAGTGTGGCGGCCAGCACCGTTGCCGCGCAAACGCTGGGGTTGTCTGCCGATCAGCAGCGCATTGTGACGACCGCGCTGACGGTGGCCGCCGAGATCGCGCCTTACTACAATGTCAGTGATATCAGCACGCTCAGCGTGGCCGACACGTTTATGGCCAGCACCTGGATGAACTATGCGCAGATGCTGACACTGTTGGAGCAGGATTTATCCGCGACGGAACAGCAGGCGGGCTTGCAGGTTAACTTTTTCCTTAACCAGGGGCTGGGCGGCAAATGGGTCGCTCTGAGTCAGCCAGAGGGTAAGCCCGCGCAGCTGGATAATCTGACGGCCACGGCGCTGGATAGCATCAACCGTTTGCAGCGTCTGGCAACGCAACTGGGCAACCCCGCAGCCGAGGTCGACTGGGCGCTACGCTGTGTGCAGGGCGGTAATGCGCCCGTTATCAGCGAGGATAGCCTGATCGCGTTGCAACAACTATTGGCGATCGCCGCTCAGTTGGGGCTGGATCTGCCCACGGCCAGTTCACTGGCCGGGCCGATTAAAACCTACGGGCAGGGCGCTGACGAGGCGGGCCCGCAGTTTGACCGGTTGTTCAACTCCCCGGCGATCCTCGCCAGCAACGCGCCGTATCATCCATCCGGCAACCCACTGAATGCAGGGTATACCGATACGCCACTGGTCTGGACGCCGGGTTCATCCGCGGCGGAAGATATCCATGCCATCAACCGTGTCCTGCCGGGGCTGGGGATTAGCCTGAGTGATGCCAATGCGCTGGGTCTTGCGCTGGTGGGTGAGAACGCGCAACAAACACTGACCGTACAAACGCTGTCGGACTTATATCGCCATGCGTTACTCAGCCGTAAGCTGCAACTGCCCATGAGTCGCTATCTGCTATTGCTGAAACTGGCTGGCGTGGCAACACCTGCCACGCCGAGCGTGCAGGAGATTGCCGCGCTGGTCGGGAAATGCCAGTGGCTGACCCAGGCCGGTTTGTCGGTGTACCAGCTTGATTACTTTATTAATGGTGTCGCCAGTGTGTACGTCAATCCGCTGTATCAGCCGGATAACACCACGGTGTGGCAGCAGGGGCTGTGGGTAGCGGTACCGGCAGGTACGGCTTCCACCGGCAGCGATATCACTGCGCAGGTGGCGGTGCTGTTTGGTGTCGACAATCCGCTGGCCACTACCGCGATGTCGATGGCGGTGGCGGCGGTGGCGTTGCCTGCGGGGGCCACCGACTGGGAAACGGCATTTATGGCGGCACAGAGTGATGGCAAAACGCCGGAGTATGCCAGCTATGTGCAGACGGTGCTGAAATGGGTCTCGCGCTGGCTGGTACTGGCGCAGAGCCTGAATCTTGCCGATACGACTCTGGCGAATGTGGCGGTTTGCCCGGCGGCTTATCAATTACCGACAAATTTCGCGGTACTGAGCTGGGAGGCCATCAGCAATATCTGGCAGGTGCAGCAGATGATGCAAAACCACGGGGATTTGCAGCAAAACCTGTTGCTGTATATCCAGTTGGTGTCGACGGGGGCAACCAGTGACTCGAGTTTACTGGCGCTGCAAAAAGCGACCGGCTGGGATCCCGTCGTGGTGGCGGCGCTGTTGAGCGGGCCGCTGCAGGCGGTGACGGTGGTCACGTTACAACTGAACCGCCTACAAACCTGCATCGATGTGATGAGCCGTCTTGGCGCGAATCCCGGTTTTATGCAGTCGATGGTGGATGTGGCGGCATTACCGGCGAAGGGGAACTGGACGGCGTGGATCCAGAGTGCCGCCGCCGTGCTGGCCAAAACCGCCAGTATCTATGGTACCCAGTGGGAGAGCGTCTGGACGCCGCTGTCCGGTGATTTGGCGGTGCATCTGCGTGACGCACTGCTGTCGTTGGTGCTGTCGCAGCTTAATAGCGCCGATCCGACCATCAAAACCGCCCGTAATGTCTATGAGTTCTTGCTGACTGATGTCGAAATGGGGGCGGCCACCACCATTTCCTACATTGTGGAAGCGTTGAATGCCGCCCAACTCTATTTACAGCGTTGCCGTTTACAGCTGGAGCCGGGGGTGCTGGATCTGACACAGATCCAGGATCCGTGGTGGGAATGGATGATGAACTACCGTGTCTGGCAGGCGAACCGTGAGATTTTTGTCTATCCGGAAAATTATCTAATCCCCAGCTTGCGCAAAAACACGACGCCACAGTTCACGGCGCTGGTGCAAAGCCTGCAACAGTCGGATGTTAACAAGGCGTATGTGGGCGCGGCGTTCACCACCTATATCAACAGTTTTTCCGAGGTGGCCGAGTTAAAACCGGTCGATGCCTACCGCACCAAAATTAATGGCAGCAACAGGATCTATCTGTTGTCACGCAGCAAGACAGCGCCTTACACCTTCTATTACTGCCAGCAAACGGACAATATGCCGTGGACGCCGTGGGAGAAAATCGATCTGACGATCAATTCGGCGAACTGTACGCTGGTTTATGCCTTCAGCCGTCCCTTCCTGTTCTGGAATGAGATCAAGAAAAACAATACCTCTTCGGTTTCCGGTTCACCCAGCGAAGTCACCACCACCAACAGCGTGACCTATACCGCGTCGGTGATGTACTCCTTCCTGAATCAGGAGGGGAAATGGGTACAACCGCAGACGCTGGTTGATCAGGATGTGGTGCTGTTCCGTTCGGATGATACCCGCAATATTGCGCTGATGAATAACGCCATGTTTGATGGCCTGTTTGATATGGCGGCAGCGTGCTGGAACAAAGTCTTTGCCTTTAATGTGGATGCGACAAACTACGTGGAACCGCCTCCGTTTAAGGCCGAAGCCGAGCGGCTGGTGGTGATGTATGGCCCCAATGTGCTGGATACAGGGGATATTTGGGGGACGAAAAACCCCTCGTCACCGACCAGCGATCCCAGTGCGGGCAGTTTCTGGCTAAACCTGCGCGACCGCGCAGAAGATCACAATCGAATGGTTATGGGGCAACTGTCCGGCAATATGAATCTGCGCCCGGTTGCCGTGCTGAACCTCAGCCTGGAAGGCGATGTGCTGGTCCAGCGCCAGGAGTTGCTGCTGGCCGATCCCTATATCGCAAAAACGCCATTATCGCTGATTCATGCCGAGATTCAGAGCTCAGGCGATGTGCTGCAGGTCACCCATCGCAGCCAACCCATTACTGACAATCGCAATGCGCCAGGCACCGTTGGCCTGACCGTTGGCAGTAAGGCCAGCGCCGTCAATGGTCATTCGTTTATTGGCAGCGGAATTTCTGCCACGCAGAGCCTGCAAATATACCAGGCGTTACAGGCGGCAGAGGTGATTGATGCGACCGGCAATGTGTTACCACAGGCGATGGCGACGCTGGATCTGTATAGCGTACTGTCGGGGGTCACGGCGTATGGCGCGTTCAGCCCACTGCAATTTTCGGCAGTGCAGCAGGTGTTGTTCGACCATCTGGAAGGGAGCGAGCTGTTCGGAACCATTGCCGGAAACTGCACGAAAGTCGTGCCGGTAGGCACCCAGCCCGGTTGGTTCCTGTTCTTTGTGCAGGATGAGATCTTCCTGCTATCGCCGGAAAACGGCGACAAGGGGCAGCCAGCATTTTCCAGCTTTGCCGAAGGGCTGACGGTGGGGGATCCGCTGATTGAGCCGACGTTTGCAATTATGACCTATCAGGGCACTTCGCCCGGTAGCATCAACGCGGTCTTATCACGGCAAATTTACACCATTCTGACGCAGTACAACCTGGTGAAAGACGGTCGGCTGGCTGCCGGTGTGACGGTGGCTTATCTACAGGCCATATTACTCAACATGGGGCTGACGGATGCCCAGTATCAATACATTCTGAATGCGCTACGAAACTATCCGGTGATTTTCGACGATGCGTTTATCAGCGATAAAATCACTTACGCTGTGTCGCAACAAATTTATGTCGCGCTGCAAACCATGCCGCCGCTGATTGACCCTAACGGGCGCATCGATATGGAGCATTTGACCGGTACCAACGTGCAGCTTTGTCTGGGTAACTTGCTGCTGTCGGGAACCATTACTCAGAGCCAGATTGCCGGTATTTACCGGATCCTTGCGCAGACACCGAAAGCGATTGTGCTGACTTACCAGAATCACGGTGCAGCCGTGGGCTACACCACTACCGGTGACTTCCATTTTAACGTGACCCGATTGTCGACCAGTGCGATCAGCAAAATCAGCCGCGCGCTGTTTGTGGGCGGCGTGGATAGCCTGCTGAATTTAAAAATTCAGCAGATCCCGGTGCTACCGGTGCTGCCGTTTGAACGATTTACCCCGTCGACGACCAGCCTGAACTGGCCTAGTGCGCTGGATGCCACACAGGTCGATTTTGACGGTCTGTATGGCCAGTATTTCTGGGAAATTTTTTACCATATCCCCATGCTGGTGGCCGCCGGTCTGAATACTAACCAGCAATTCCAGGAAGCGCAGACGTGGCTGCAATATGTCTTCAACCCGACAGAGGCGGAACAGTTTGTGACCGCCGCCACGATCGTGGACGAGACGGAGCAGGCGATTGCGCTACCGCAAGCCGACACCATTATTACGCAACTCAAACAAAACCCACTCCCACCCGCGTCGCCGATCCTCAATGCTGCAGGGGAAGTCAATCCGACATTCACGGCCACCACCAGTCTGAGTTTCCTGCAAAGTGCCGATCCCACGTTGACGACAGACCAGCTGCTGATGGTGCGCAATATCCTGCTCAATTACCAGTTGAGTGCCTCGGCCAGCCATTTCTGGAACTTCCGCCCGTTCCGCAACCATACCCTGCAAAGCCTGCAGGAGATGCTGTCGGACAGTAATCCGGCGGTCAAAGTGTATAACGACGATCCCTTTGATCCGTTTGCCATTGCGCGCTTACGCATCGGTGCCTTTGAAAAATCGACCCTGATGCAGTACATCGACAACCTGCTGGCGTGGGGCGACCAGTTGTTTATCCAGGATTCGTGGGAATCTATCACCGGCGCCTATATGTTGTATGTCTATGCCTACGATCTGCTGGGCCCTCGACCACAGTTGGTGGGCGAGTGTGCGGGTGATGGCATAGTGTTGAATTTCGAAGAAATCAAAGCGAAATATCCTGATGGTATCCCGCAGTTTTTGATCGACCTGGAGAACTTCATTCCAGGCGGTTCCGGTTCGACGACGCCGATGCTGGGACACGCCTTTAACGACCTGTATGTCTACTTCTGTGTCCCGGAAAACAGTGACCTGATGCAGCGCTGGGATACCGCAGAAGACCGGATGAACAAGATCAACCACTCGCTGAACATTGATGGTGTTTACCGCTCACTGGCGCTGTTCCAGCCGCCGCTCAATCCGCTGGATCTGGTGCGGGCAGCAGCGGCGGGAAACAACGTGATGACGGGGGCGTCGTCCAGTGTGCAGTTGACACCGTATCGCTTTACTTCAGCGATTGGCGCGGCACAGAACCTGTGCAACATCCTGATTGAACTGGGTAGTGCGTTGTTATCCGTGCTGGAAAAAAATGATGCCGAAGCACTGGCAGCGCTACGCAATAACCAGGAAGGCCAAATCCTGGAGATGAATATCAGCATTAAAACGGAACGCATCAGTGAGATTCAGGCGAACATCCTGTCGCTGACGGCGTCGCAAACGGGCGCGGCCAGTCGTCTGACGTACTATACCGATATGCTCAACAACGGGTTAAGTGGCTACGAGCAGACCAGCCTGGATGCCACCGCCGCCGCACTGGCGGCCAACATCCTGGGCAGTATCAGCAAGACGGCGGCGACCATCGCCTATGCCGTGCCACAAGTCGGCTCGCCGTTTGCCATGACCTATGGCGGCGTGCAACTGGGGTCGGCGGTGAATGCCTCGTCGGGGGTGTTCGAGATCGGCGCGGAGATCAGTAGCTTTATTTCGCAGCGGGCTGCCACGATGGGCGGGTACGAACGGCGCAGCCAGGAGTGGAGTTTGCAGAAACAAATCGCACAGGCGGACAGTGACAGCATTGCCCAGCAGCTTGTTGCCGCGAATCTGCAACTGCAGTCGGCGCAGCAGGATCTGGCGGTGCAGCAGAAAAGCATTGCGCAGAACCAGGTTATTGAGCGCTATCTGCAGGATAAATTCTCTAACCAGGATCTCTACCAGTGGATGGCAGGCCGCCTGAGCGCGGTCTACTTCCAGACCTGGGCGCTGGGTCTGCAAGCGGCGCAGCAGGCACAGGCCTCGTATCAGTTTGAAACGGACAGCAACCAGAGTTTCCTGTCGTTTGATTACTGGGACAGTTTGCACAAAGGATTGACGGCGGGCGAAGGATTACGGCTGGCGCTTAATCGCATGGAAGCCGCCTGGCGTACCGGCGATAAGCGCAGCCTGGAAATTGAGAAAACCATCTCGCTGGCGATGATTGCGCCGGAGCAATTACTGAAGCTCAAGAGCGATGGGGCGTGCTCTTTCTCGCTGAGCGAATCGTTGTTTGATTATGATTATCCGGGCCATTACTCGCGCAAAATCACCACGATTTCGCTGTCGATCCCGGCGGTGATTGGGCCGTATCAGAATATCAAAGCGGTTTTGACGCAGATGAAAAACAGTATTGCGACCACCGCCAACATTGATGAGGTGAAGTATTTGCTGTCGCCCGTTGGCGAAGCGCCGCAGGGCATACGGCAAGACTGGGCGCACGGGCAGAGCATTGCCGTTTCACGCGGTGTCGATGATTCGGGGTTGTTTACGCTGGATTTCCAGGATCCCCGTTACCTGCCTTTTGAGAATACCGGCGCGGTTTCTGACTGGACGCTGAGTATGCCGCTCGATACCAACCGTTTTGATTTTGGCCAACTCTCGGATGTGATCATTACCCTGCGTTATACCGCCCTGTCCGACGATGAGCTGGCACGCAAGGTGCGCGGCGTGCTGGCGCAGACACCGCTGCTGAATGGCATCTATGTCGATGGCGGCATGCAAAGCACCGCGTGGCAGACCTTCCTGCTCGATCACAGCGACGCCAAAACACAGACGCTGACGCTGGATATCAATCCTGCCCAGTTGGGTTACTTCAAAAGCCTGACCTACAACGAACTGGTTCTGCAACTGACGACCGCGACCGGGATCACCCTTGCCGCTAACGCCACGTTTATGACTATCGCATCGGGGAATAACACCACCACACCGTCCTTTATTGATGGGAAAGCGGTCGTCGATGCACTCAACTGGAATGGCAAAACCGCGCCGACGACGTGGACGTTCCAGTTTGATCTGACCAACCCGTCCATTGCGCCTCTGCTGAGCGATGGCTTTATTGACGGCAGCAAGCTGCTGGATCTGCAAGTTGTCGCCCTGTACGCGGCCAAAATCTTTTAAGGAATAAATGGAGGAATGAGATGCAAACCAACACCTTAAGCAGCGAATTAACAATGAGCGCTGATGGCTCTCTGCAGCAGCAGTGTGCAGAGATGGGAGCCCTGCTGGGGCTGGATGCACCGGTCAGTGAGGCCGTGCTGAAGGCGGCGCTGACGGATACCACCTATGCGCATCATCTGCTGGTCAGCCGTGGTTCGCCGTTTATGGCGCACTTGCTTGACCACCCACCGGTCGTCATTGCGAATGAGGCAGAAGAATTTACCACCTCGGCGCTACTGATGCGCGCCGGGTCAGCGCTGGCGCGTTGGGGAAAGACCGGTTTCTCTACCGTGTCGGATGAGCTGTATCGCGACAGGCTCGCGCTGTGCCAAAACTGCCCGCACCTGAAGGCTCCACCCGAACATCAGCACACTTTGTACGCCTTTGCCGGTGCCAGCAATGGGGAAAAATCGGTGTGCGGGAAGTGCGGATGTGTGGTGGCGGCCAAAGCCCGCAGGCCGAACGAGACTTGCCCGGATGCGCATCCCGACCGTCCAGGATTGAATCGCTGGAATGAACCTGTCGCTCAGGTCAATTGACTGCGCGGCCATCGCGCTAACGGTGCTTTGTTTATCCGCATCCTGAAGGAGGTGTCATCAGCATAAAAAGCCGTAGCAGATTACGTCATATGTCATCAGAACGTTCAAAAACTCAGTTTAAGGAGAGAGTTATGGCTGGCTATGATCCAACGGTGTGTAATCAGAAATTGATCCAACAAGGTATGCTGCCGCTGTGCGGCGGTGACTACCATTGTCAGGATGTTGTTAACCAAAGTTCCTCTTACCATTCGCTGTGTGGTGATGGTAGCGATCCCACCAAAATCTACACGCCGGTGCAATGTACCGCCTGTACGAATGGCACAAGTTATTTGTATTTCCCCTCAGCGACATTTTTTGCACAGTGTGCGGCACAAGGGGCGGGCTGGGGGCCAGCATTTTGTTACTGTTGTTGTAGCTGTTTTGCCAATGACACGATTGTGGCTGTCCCTGAGGGAGACAAAGCGATCTATCTGTTTACGGTGGGTGATTCCGTGCTGGCAGGTACGGTGGCTGCGAATAACGGCAAGGTTCAGATCGGCTGGGATACGGCGGTGGTGAACTTCAGTTCGGGAACGGGCAGCACCGGGTATCAACCGATGATGGTCTATATCGCGATGCAAAGTGCAGGGGCCAAAGAGATCAAAGAGATCAAAGAGATCATCTGTACCATGGATCAGATATTCCTGCTGGCGGATGGCAAATACACGAAAGCGGCGAATTTGCGTCCTGGGCAGCATCTGGTTAACAAGGATGGTGAACCCGTTGCCATTGACATGGTGAGTATTGGTTCCTATGAAGGCGGTGTACACCATATTTCGACTAACCAGCCGTGGCTCAAAGTTCCCGATGGCCATCTGCTGTTAACGGGTGGCGTGGTGGCGGGCGACTACACCTTACAACTCTATTTCGACGAACTTCCTGCGCAGTTGAAAGAAGAGGGGCTGGAGAGTAAACCGATGCTGGGCACCGCTGCCTACGATAAGGCTTACGCAAATGATGTAAAACGCAGTGAGGCCCTGTTTGAATTTGTTGGCTCTGGTTCCAACACCCAGCCGGGGGTTGTGCAACGTAAAATGGCAATGGGGTTGTTCACAACCTACAGTGTGGGTACCGCGTATATTCCCTATGGCGCGCAGGCGCTGTTTACACCGGCGCAGGCTGCGGACATTGCGGAAAACGGAGCGCAGGCACCAATCAGCAATACGATTTCAATCGGTACCTTTAACACCATCGCAAAACAGTTTGCCGGTTTTTACCCGGATATTGATTTCTATTTTGATCAACTGGATACCGTGCCCAATCTGTATGCCTTTAAATACCTTGGCCGCAAAACGGTGGTCGTCAGCGGTGGGCTGGGCAGGATGAAAGGTTTCAATTACGAAGGGATGTTCATCGCCATGGCGCATGGTATTGCCTGCTTTTTTGGCGGCGAACCGGAAAATAGCTTTGGTTATTCCGCCGTCGGGCAGGCGGACTGGTATGCCTTTGGCGTGATCTCGAAAGTGTGCTGGTCCAGCGCACCATCGATGACCTACCTGCTGGAGGCGCGCAGACAATGGAATGACTTGTTTGCCTTGATCAGCCCGGAGAACGGGAAGGGTAACCCGCTGGATCCGCTTAACGATCCGTCCATTGCCTGCCGCTCGCAAACGATTGATGTGGCGATTGCTGGCGGTAACTTGCCGGAATGCGCCGGTGGCGAACCGTTGCCAACAATTGAGTTGCAGCAGGTGGGGGCGCGATCACCTACGGATGTGGTGCTGAGCTTGAGTCTGGCGGTGGATGAAACCAGCGGTAGCAATGTGGCTAATTACCTTCTCGAACCGGATAGCATCATCACCCAGGCTGTAGTGGATCGCACGACGGGATTTATCGTGCACCTGACGGCCCCTTTAATGCCCAGTACGGAGTATAAAATTACCATCCAGAACCTGGTTTCAATTCTTGGCACGGGCATTGACCCTGCACACAGCAGCATGACATTTACCACACCGCCAGTATAAATAATAACGTCGCACAAGTAGGCCAATAGACACTCCGGCTTGATGGGGTGTCTATTGCGGGGGGCTCCCACGTTTTTGATCCTACCAGTGTTTGCAGAAGTGTCTTAATCATCACAGCCAATTTAACTTAAGTTGTGCGAGATCCTGGTTCATAAGACAAGTTCACCATATCTAATTGCTTTAAATGAATATTTTTAATATAAATATCAACTCACCTCGAGATAACTTCATGAACTAACGGGAAATGTGCCTCTCGTCAGCATACGCTCGTTCGGTGCATGGAACATTAGCCATCTTAGCCGTAGAACCTCACACATTATTTATAGGTAAATTCATCTTTTCTCACTAGCGCCATCAGTAATTTGGATTGTTCTATTGAAATATTGAATAAAATACAATCCTTGGTCAGGGGGAGTTAAAGCCGAAACCGAGGATAAAACGGAGTTAAGCAATGAAGGATCAAAATAACTACCTGGCGTCGCTCGAGACCTGTAGACGGATCGCCAAAGAAGAGTACACGACTATTCAGCGCTACTTCAAACAATGCGACGCCATTATCGATGAGCTGAGTAAAAAATTGCAACGCGTGATTGAACATGGCAGCCGAACGCTTTCCAGGGACAAGATGGTTGCGGATGGTCTTACCGACATGATGCATAGCCTTCAGAGAGACTATGGAAAGCTACTCTCGAAACGAAACGCCAATCTCGAAAAACAGCAAAGAAGTCTTGATTGCTTTAACGTCATGCTTTTTGGCCGCACGATGGCGGGCAAAAGTACGGTTCGCGAGGCGATTACCCGAGGAGATGGTCAGACCATTGGTAAAGGAGCACAAAGAACAACACGCGACGTTCAAGAGTATGAATGGAACAACTTAAGAATAATCGACACCCCTGGTTTCGGAGCCTATAACGGCCAGGAGGACACGCAGGTTGCCCACGAGATCCTTGAGCAGTCTGACGTCGTGCTGTTTATGCTTAATAGTGACAGTATTCAGGAATCAACCTTTGTTGAGCTTGAACATGTTCATAAGCTCAACAAACCCTTGATCTTTGTATTGAACATGAAAAAAGATCTGGAGAATGAGGGCAATCGGCGACGGGCGCTGAAAAATCCGGAAAAATATATTTTCAAAGAAGACGAAATTCAAGGACATACTGAACGCTTAAAAAACCTCACCAGCCGTGTAGGCATCAATCCCGGCGCGGTTCGAATCATCCCCATTCATGCCCAGGCTGCATTCCTGGCAACGACTGTACCGGGTGAAGAAGGTTCTCAATTACATGAGCTGAGCCGAATCGATCACGTTCTTAATGCGCTCATTAAAGAAGTCGAAGGCAATGGACCGATCCGCAGAGTCCAGACGTTTCTCGATTCAAGCCTCCATCATGTTGATGAACAGAGTTTACTGATCCTAAGACAAAGGGATCAACTTTCTATGCTTTTGCCACAGTATGAAAGTGGCCTCACGCGTATTTCCCAGTGGAAGATGAAGACACTTCGCGATGCGCCACGGCTCCTCTCAAGGGCAGTCGATCTCGCTTTTAAACCGCTCATTGCCTCTGTGGCTGATTTTGTTGACGACCATATTGAGACTGACAATGCGGCAAGCGCATGGGATCGTCATTATAAAAGCCTAAATATCACAAAAAACATTGAGAAATCGGTGCAGGATTTGGCTGAGCAGGTGATGGAAGAGCTTCAGGATTTCAATCGAGAAATGAATGAGGGACTTGATATTACCCTGTCTTTTGAAGTTTCCCACAATGGGAAGAACTTCAGCGAGTCCGACTTCAAGCGAATAAACGGCTGGGGCTCGGCGATAGCCGGGGTTGTAAGTGCTATTGCTTTCTTTAATTCCTGGAATCCTGTCGGTTGGGTGGCGGTTGGTATCAGTATAGTGTTCACCGTATTCTCGCTCTTCTCAGACAGTCGTGCTAAAAAACTTAAAGAGGCCAAATCAGAACAGCGTCAGGCTTTGCTTGAGGATATCGAGGAAAGTAAGAAAAAAATAAAGTCTAATTTAGTCGATTGGTTCGAAATGAATATCCATCGCGCCTATATTATTCCTGTGGAAAATAACCTATCTCATCTTTGTCAAGCACTTAATAAGTTTATAAACGAAATGGATGAAGCCGAAAGTCAACTCGGTACACTGAAGCATGAAATTAACTTTAGGCTACTGAACAGAGTCGCTCATATCATCACTAAGCAACACCGGGACCTGTGCTTTAAGCAAGGACGCGCCGGGGAGATAATGATCGTCATCAATAAGTTCGAAAGCGACTCAGCCGATAAAGAGACTAAGATTTCGGGTATCACGCAGGTGCTTGAGCCCAAAATTCCTGAGGACTTTCCCATCGTCTTTACTGATGCGCAGTCATTCTTCGACGCGTTGGATGAGGACGATGAGCAAGAGCGTCAAGAGCTGTTGGCGCTTTCCAACGCCGAAGGGCTCACCAAAGCCATTGATAGTTTTGTGGCGCAACGTGGTCTGTACGCCAGGCTGACAACGCCTCTCCAGCAGCTTCAAGTCAGGCTGGAATCAAAAATAGATGAGCTGACCATTTCTGACCCACTACAAAAAGGCCTGGTGAGCTTGCTCACTCAAAACAAGCGCGTATTTCTGGCTAACAGACGTGATCTGACTAAAAAAGTCGGAGCGCATCTGGACACGCTGAATAGTCAGATTGTTGAGCAAGGCAACCAACTGGCCGATGCTTTGGGTGGAGAACAGGAAGCATTCGAAAAGATGCAGGACAGCGCGATTTACGAATGTGAGCGACTAATTAATTCGACTTTGGAAGCGCTGCGGGGCACTGTAGACGAGTGTCTGTCAGATCTGGAGGCTGAGTTAGTCGAATTGGCGAATACCCCTGCCAGCGCGAAGATCAACGAAGCGCTGTTGACTGCAAAGAATTTCAATCCCGAAGCCGAACAAGGGAAAGTCGGCAGCGTCTCAAACGACGATCCCTTTAAGCTTAATAGTGCAATTAATCAGGGTATAGTGAAGTCCGCAGAGAAAGGGTTTTCCTTCCTGGCGAAAAGCGCTATAGGTGATGCCTCTAAAACAGGGCTGAAATCCATTTCTGGTAGCAGCCTGCACAATGCTATTAAAGAGATTGGAGGCTTCTTTGGCTACAAGTTCAAGGCCTGGGAGGCGGTTAAAATAGCGGAAAAAATAGGGAAGGGCGCAAAATTTCTGGGTCCTGCCATGGCGATTTTTGGGGTGGGTATGCAGATTTATGATGACTATCAACAGTCTGAGCATGCAAAAAAGATCCTTCAAATTAAGCGGGACATTCGCAAAAACTTTAAAGAATACAGCGAAGCCGTGCGTGAGAGCATGGATACTCAGCTCAAGAAGGTGCATGAAATGGGCTTTGATCTGCCTATCACGAATATCGATGAGGCTCTGCATGAAATACGTTCACAGGTTGAGGGTAAATCCGATAGCGCTAATGCGCTGCGGGCGCAACTGGATGAAGTCAAAAATTTACGCGAAGAGATTCAAGGTGCCTTTTAATATTTCAAGATGTAATTATTTTGTGTCTAGTGCTCAGCGCTAAATAGGTGTTCCAAAACTATACACTCTTGCCAGCCCAATTTGACCCATTAAGAGATGGGCTGGTGTTGAGACGGGATGCATGACGAGACAATTCTTTTGGCGTTTCATTCCGATAGTACGGAGATACATAGGTAGAGATCAGATAGCCAATGAATCTAATCACTGCTCGTACTCTAGCGACATTGCAATAAAAGGGAGGTATCTAAAAATTCACAACATGCTGATTTCTATGGCTGCACCAGTGAACCATGAAGTAATAGACCCATGGCGGTAATTTAACATAATATACATTATGCGCACCAATATGACAAATGGAGAAAAACAGCCCTGTGGTGTGAGTCAGTCATACAACCAGCGGCCTGCCTTAGCTGATTCGATTAGCATATTGATAGTCAATGGCTTCGCATCTTTGCGATTTTTAAAAGGAAAATAAACGCTGAAATTAAGATCAGAATGTATCAGATTAAACTCAGTAAAAATCTCATCAAGAAGATCCTGAGCCTCCTCCTCGTCCATGTTCATTGTATGGTTCAACGAGGTTTCACCGTTTAAATGAGGCATTTTAAATGTCAGCCATGAACGGCCATTCCAGGGCTGGACTAATTCGTAAACTCTCTTTTCAATAGCATCTGCATCTACCATATTTTATCATTTCCTCTGGCTATGCGGTTGTAATCCCTGACAGTACGATAAGTAATCTCCGAAATATCGGTAGCCAGAATGACCCAACCTAATACCGGTATCGCTCGCCCGGTAAAAGTACTGATTTGTCTGACCATTATAATTTTCAATTTATGAGGTGGATAACCACCAATTACAGAAGTCGGTGTATCCGGCATTCTACAGATCCAGCTCGACCCACACGGCGGCATGATCCGAGCCAGCATTAACCGGTTTTTTCAGTTCGGCGTAGGTTTCCCACTTCGCTGGCTGCACGCCGGGCCACATCCCTTTACGGTACACGCCGCCCTGCTTTACCGTTTCCCATAACGCAGGTGACAACAGGATGTAGTCGATTTTGTTATTGGCGGTACAGCTTCCCCAGGATCCAGGATAACCGCCATTATCAAACTTTGCATGAGTGAAAATATCGCGCAGGTCGGTATCTTTTAGCAGTGGTGCAAGTGCCTGGCTGTCTGGCGTGTCGTTGAAATCCCCGACAATGGCAATCAGCGTTTCGCCCTCTTTGATGCGTTGCTGATAAATCGCTTTCACCCGTTCGGCCTGCTCCCGTCGGCGTGCATCCGAACTGTTTTGCGAGCCATAACCTTTACTTTTCAGGTGATTCACTAACACATGCAGCGTTCTGCCATCCTTTAACGGGATGGTAAACTCCGGGCAATCGCGGGAGAAAATCAGAGCGCCATCGGCATCTTTATCATCAACATGGCTACGGATGGTCTCAATTGGGAATGCGCTTACGGTCATCAAACCGACATCGATCCCGCGTTCGTCGTTACCATCAATCACCATCACATGCTCAAACGGCTTGCCATTACGGGCGGGAATGATTTCGCGGTTAAATGCCAGCAAAGCGGGTCGACTTTCCGCCTCGACGACAGCGAGAACGTCGGCCTGCAGATCAATCATTACCTGCGCGGTCAACAGCATGGCCGTTTCATCCACCGGCGCGGCGCGTAGCTCCAGTGAGCCAACCCAGTCGGCTCGTCCTTCGGCGATAATACGGATCTCCGAGCCATCTGTGGGCCGCGTCAGCAGTTTGCCACGGTTACGACGCAGGATCACAAACGGGCCAGTATCAGACTTTTTCAGCCCCAGTTCGTTAAGCAAAACCACCATTTTTTGTTTCATTTCGGCGGTATAGGTTAATTCGCCGAGTAACGCATTGAGGGCGGCAAACTTTTCCAGAATCGGTTTGCCTTCGTCCCAGTCGGCCAGATTCATGGCCTTCGCGCGGTCGAATAAGTTTTCCACATTGTAAGACGCCAGCCGCATCATGTACCCTCCCCTTGATTTCAGCCGCTTCTGTTACAGTTGCACAGGCAGTTCCCGGTTATGATTGTAGTCGTCGGCGGTGTCTTCAACATGACAGAAACACGGGAAATCAGATTGTTCATCTGATTTAACATAAATTACCGAAAGGGGTCACACTGCTATGTCGTTAAGCGTCAGGGTCGAAAAACCTCTTTTCAACCAGGCCGCAATGTGCGGCAAACGCTCAGCACAAACTGCCGCAGCCAGCGGTGCGCAGGATCAACTTCCGAACGCGGATACCAGAGTTGCGAAACGGTGATGCGACGTTGCTGGCAATCGCTTTCAGTCTGAGTCGCCTGCGTCAGTTTCCGAATCAGACCGTGTGCTGAGCCAGCCAGATCGTGTGGCCGGTACAGTTGGGATCTTCTGCCCGCATATCCGGCACGCGAAAGCCGATTGCTGACAGCTGTGCCAGGTACTCCCCAGGTGCAAGGCTGGCGTGAAACAGCGGTTATCATGGTAAACCTCGGTGCTGGCGAGGGTTTTGATGTCGGGCATCATTATTCTCCTGGGGTGAGTTCGCATTCCATATCAAAGCAGCGTAGATCGGCTCGCGCCATTTTTGAGTAATGTCGGTTTTCCCGTACGACGCGAAACCCCTGCTGTTGATAGAAACGGCAGGCATTCGGCGTTGATGCCAGCGTCAGACGGGCAAAACCGCGGCGTCGCGCTTCCTGCTTCAGGACAGCGATGATAGCCGAGGCCAGACCTTTGCCGCTCCACTGCGGCAGGGTGAAAATGGCCTCCACACTGCCGGTGCGCAGATCGAGATAACCGCTGGCAACGGGGATATTCTCCGACGTGACGGCAACATAGAACGGGTTCTCTGCGATCACCACACGGTAATTGTCCGGCATGGTTTGTGGTGTCCAGGCCTCGATCACCTCCGATGAATAGACCGTTTTACACCCGTGTTGTATCGCTGCGTTGCGAATCTGCCACAACGTTTCGGCCTCTTCAGGCACTGCCAGTCTGATTGTCATACGCGCTCCTTTGTTAAAAAGGATAGCTTCAATGGCATTCATTACCAGGTTCAGCAGTACTTGCTGGATCTGCACACTGTCGCCGCAAAACAGGCTGTTGGCGGCCTGCAACCGGTAATCGACAGCAATATGTTGCCGCTCAAGTTCGTTTCGTGACAGTGTCACAATGTGGTGCAGCAGCGCGTGCAGATTGAGGCGTTCAAACACGGGCGGCTGGCGGCGCGTCAGGGATTGCAAGCTGCGAATCACCTTGCCTGCACGTTGCCCTTCGCGAATAATTTCCTCAAGCCCAGTGCGAACGTTTTCAATCGGCAGCGGATTCCGGTTAAGCCAACGCAGGCTGGCGCCCGCGTTGGAGACAATCGACATCAGTGGCTGGTTAATCTCATGGGCGGACGGCTCTCTACTGGCTGGTTTCCGGGCGTACTGTCGGCGGCATGCCGATGTACGATAACAGCGCGCGTCTCGATCGCGATACTGCCCTGCTGCTGTGGACTCAGGGCAGCGCCTGGTTCTCCAGTGAATAGGGGAAAAAAGGTCAGATCAAAGCCGATCAACTGGCGGACCTCGCCATTCTGAGTAAGGACTACTTCCGCGTACCGGAAGAAGAGATCAAAGGGATTGAGTCGGTACTGACCGTGGTAGGTGGCGATATCGTCTATGCCGCCGGTTAATTTGGCCCGCTGGCGCCGCCAGCGATTCCGGTGGTGCCGGAGTGGTCGCCGGTGGTCAAAGTTGCGGGGCATTATCGTAGCGCACCGCCGCAGGCGGCCCGTGTAGGCCAGGCTGCGGGTGTTCATCACTGTTCCGGCCCGTGCGGCGTTCACGTTCATCAGCACGATATCGCCCGTGGCAACGCCATGCCGGTATCAGATGAGAACGCGTTCTGGGGCGCGCTCGGCTGTAGCTGTTTTGCGTTCTGACATCATGAAAACGTCAACTGACTTTGCGCCCCGTATTGATGCGGGGCTGTTCTTCCTGCGCCTGACGGGCAGCCTGTTACTGCTGTATGTACACGGTCTGCCGAAGGTGTTCCATTTCAGTGAAGAGCTGACGCGTATCGAAGATCCGTTTGGTCTCGGGCCTTATATGAGCCTGCTGCCCGCCATTTTCGCCGAGGTTTGCTGCCCGCTATTTATCATTGCGGGCGTGGCGACGCGACTGGCCTGCCTACCCATCATCGGGGTACTGCTGGTGGCGATGCTGGCGGTACATGCCGACTGGTCGATTGCCGAAGGGCAATTCGGCTGGTTGCTGCTGATCATCTTTACAACGCTTTTGCTGACCGGCCCCGGAAACTGGCGAATCCGACGGACGGCAAAAGGAGTGATTGCATGACCCGGCAAAACGAACTGAAAGCAGCGGTGACAGTGTCACCTGTTCAACCTTCCTCCTCTTTGCATCAGCGCGTTTTCCGCATGCTATTAACGCGTGAGGGAAGAACGAAACCGGGCGTCAGTGCCCGGTTTTTGTGGAACAACTGGCTTGCTTTATCGCTCAGCACCTGCATCGCGCCCCGATCGCCCTTCACCATCGACGCCATAACGTATCTGGATAAATTAGATGCTGTCTCCGGCTTTGTTGGCGCGCTGGATAGCCCCGGGTACACCATTTATGCCAT
The DNA here is from genome assembly GCA_018261615.1 of Pseudomonadota bacterium. Classification (GTDB taxonomy): domain Bacteria; phylum Pseudomonadota; class Gammaproteobacteria; order Enterobacterales; family Enterobacteriaceae; genus Kosakonia. The sequence goes on from JAGTSE010000006.1 coordinate 65,717, forward strand.
CGCCAGGGTAACCGTAAATGAGCGTTACACCCCACTCTTTCAGGCGCTTGACAAAGAAATCGCTTGTTTTCATGGTCATAGAGATGTTCTCCTTGCTGATCAAAGATCTGCAGGCCTGAGCGCAATCGACCTGGTGTGAGGTCGTTGAAGTAGCACAATACTGGCGTTAATCTCGCTTTAGCGCAGGCCACCGTGGTTTATGACGTCAGCCGATAGTGCGGCTGCACCAGACCCGAAGGGAAGCTGCGGCTTGATAACAGTGTCAAACCCTTTATCACGGCTCCTGGCCTGCAATTAATCACTCAACCTTTTTTGCGGCTCGTCAGCGATGGCGAGATGCGTTGCGGCCAGTTGATGGGGGATACGCCATTGAGTACCGGGCGGGCAAACAGGAATCCCTGGAAGCGTTGAACACCCACTGCTTCCAGCCAGCACCACTCTTCGATTTTCTCAACGCCTTCAGCCACCACGGTGATTTGCAGTTCAGCACAGCAATCGAGAATGGCTTTCACAATCGCCTGCTTCGGGCCGTGAAGATGAATGTCGGTAACGATGGTACGGTCGATTTTGAGTTTGTCGGGCTGGAATTTTGCCAGCAGCGACAGCCCGGCGAAACCGGAACCAAAATCATCAATCGCCAGGCCGATTCCGGCAGCGCGAAGCTGGCGAATGGCCCAGGTGAACTCTTCGTAGCCGGAAATCACTTCATCTTCTGTCACTTCAACGATGATTTGCCCGGGGTTGAGATGATTGCGGGTTATATGATTGAGCAGAATGTCCACCGCGCCGGGAATTTTCACCAGCGACATCGGTAACAAATTGATGGCCACTTTGTGGTTGCCAATTCCCAGGCGGCTGGCCATCGCCAGCGCCCAGCCTTTGGAGGCAAGATCCGCGTCATGCAGCTTGTCGGGCGCAATTGTGGAGAAATACTCCTGCGGGCTGCCGCCGTTCGGCCCGCGGATAAGCGCTTCCAGCGAAGAGATATTGCCGCGCAGCGGTTCAATGATCGGCTGGAAAGCGAACTGGCACGGCTGACCTTCAGTAACAGGTGCGCTGACATTGACGAACGGCGGGCTTTTAATGGTGAAAGACCACTGCTCCGGCTCGGTATTGCGTATCCCACCATTGCTCTTCGGCGAGGCGATAAAATTGCGGATAAATTTGTAAACCCGATCATTGCTCGCCAATTGATACTTCAGCGTGCCAAAACGCAGAATCGTGCGCAGCACGGCGGGCGATGTCATTGAGCAGAGATCAAACAGCATCATGCCGCGATCGACAAACCGGCGGTGCGGCGCATAATCACGCAATAATTCAACCATATGGCTGTGGCGGGTATCCCGGTTTATGCGCTCATAGACCACATTCACTGCGGTCAGCGGCCCTTCAAGGACCTGTAAGAAATGATCGCCATCGAACAGTAAAATCCCTGTGACCTGCAACTGTGAATTGCGCAGGTTTGCTCGCTCGACAAGTGACGTCAGCTGAGAGGGATCTAATGTGCGATTCAGGCGGCTACGGTAAATCAAAGTCGCTAACACGAGAAGCTACCCTCAGAATGCCCGGAAAAAACCGACTAGATAATGCAATCTCGCGATCCTAGCAAGATTGCAAGCATTCAGTCCGTTGATTAAGGGGCATTCTGTTAGCGTTCTCGCTGGCTTAAAATGGTTAGTCGGGCACGATAACCGTTACGAATGTGTTGACAAGCTGCTTCCTGTGCGGCAGGGCGGTCCCGACGCGCCAGTGCATCAACAATCACCTGATGCTCGCGCTTCGCCTCTTCGGCCCGCTCTTTTAGTTCGTAGGTGGTGCTGTGCAACAGCGACAAATGGATGCGCAAATTATCCAGCATTTCGTTCAGATAAGGATTGTGCGTGGAGCGGTAAATCTGGCGGTGGAACATCCGATTATGATCGTGCTGCGCTTTGCTGTCGGTAAGCGTCGCTTCTTTGTTGATCATTTCCTGCAACAGCGCAATCTCTTCGTCCGACGCGGCGGCAACCGCCAGATCCATTGCCAGACGTTCCAGCCCTTCGCGCACATCAAACAACTGGCGAAGACGTTCATAGCTGATATGCGCAATGATCAGCCCGCGTTGCGGACCGGGTTCGGCGAAACCCAGCGTTTCCAGCCGGTGTAGCGCTTCACGGATGGGCGTTCGGCTCAAACCAAACTGCTCCGCCAGCCGCGTTTCCTGCAAACGTTCTCCGGGTTGCAGTTCCCCTGCTTCAATGGCAGAAAGCAATATTTCAAAAGGCGTCAAGCCCGCGTCGCGACCCGTTGATTTCACGTTTTTAGCTCCGTTTAACTGTTCTTTATTGGCCTTCATTAAGGCTGCGCGCCCTGCCGTAGCATCTTGCCACAGGAAAGGTAACGCTTTTGCTTTTTTTGTTCTGAGCTTATTCGGAAATTATATTTTGACGTTTGTCGGATGGCTGCTATGTTTATTATATATTCATTGTATACAAATGAATTCAATAAAAAGAAAACGTATTTCTGACATTTTTATTTGTACGCCAATATCAGGGAAATCTTGTTCCACAATGACAAATGATGCAGATGTTGAACTGACCCGCGGAGAACAGCTAAGCCATTTTATCAGTCATGCTAACCAACTCGCCGTGCCGCCAGCCGTGCGGCATGAAGCTAAACGTGCACTGATCGATTTTCTTGGTGTCGCGCTTGGTGCCGTCAATGATGATGCGGTTAATGCGGTTCGCAAGGTGGCGAAAGTATGGAATGCTTCCGGTGAATCGCGCATTTTCCTTTCCGGTACGACCACTCCTGCTCTTGCCGCACTCATTAATGCCACAATGGCGCATGCCGCCGATTACGACGATACCCACCCTGCTGGCGCAGGCCATCCGGGCGGCCCTTGCTGGGCTACCGCTCTGGCCATGGCGCAGGCGCATCCGCTGGATGAAGAGCAGGTGTTGCTGGCATTTATCGCGGGCTTCGAAGTGATGGCGAAACTTGGCGGTGGCTGGGTGCCGGGCGTCGGACGTAATCTGCAGCGCCGTGGTTTTCATCCCACTTCCGTGGTTGGACGCGTCGGTGCCGCAGCCGTTGCTGCGGTGATTTTACAGCTTTCACAAGAACAGGTGCGTAATGCGCTCGGCGCGGTAGCCACCATGATGGGCGGTTTGCAGAAATCGTCCGGCACGCACGGCAAACCCTTCCACGCCGGTAAAGCGGCAATGGATGGCATTCTTGCGGCGCAGCTGGCGGCTGAAGATTTTGTCGGCGCTCACCATTTTTATGAAGCGGACGGCTGGGTAAAAATCTTTATCCAGGACGGTAGTGCCGTGATCCCCCCACTCGACTTCGGCGAAAGCTGGGAGCTGCTGACCAACGGCTACAAGCTGTACGCCAGTTGTCGCGGCACTCATGCCTCAATCGAAACGGCGCGTAAAATTTATCCACAATTACAGGGGCGGAAAATCACCCGTATCGCGGCGAAAGTCCACCCGATGGGGATGGTGAATGCCGGGATCATGAATCCCCGTACGCCGCTGGAAAGTAAATTTAGTATTCCGCACTGCATCACACTCGCCCTGAGTGGTTATGCGCTGACCGACACCGATTTCACCCACACCACGGTTGACGATCCCCGCCCGCGCGCCCTGTTGCCGCTGCTGGAGGTTGAGGCTGTGGACGGGCAATCCGCCAGCTCGGCATTTATCGATGTCTGGCTGGACGACGGTTCTGTTATCCACGCACATACTGATGTTTATCGCGGACATGCGCAAAACCCGCTGAGCGATGAAGAGTTACGCGCTAAGTTTGACGCCCTGACGATCCCCGTCCTCGGCGCAGCACGTAGCGCTGCCCTGTATGACGCTGCCGCACATTTTGAGCGTCCGGGTTCTCTGGCGCTGATCACCGGACTGCTGGCCGGCGATAACTGATTCATTTTTGGTACAGGACATTATCATGACCATTGCCCGACAACTTGCCGGTAATTTACTGGCGTTCTCCCGGCAGACTTTCCCTCAGGCGGCGTATACCCAAGCCCGCACCGCGATTATCGACACGCTCGGCGTGACACTGGCCGGTGGTGTTCAGGAAGGCGCTGTGAAATTGCGCAGCGTTATTTTCCCGGGCGCGGCTAGTGGTAACTGCCGCGTATTTGGCACGGAACTGAAACTGAACGCGCTGGATGCCGCGCTGCTGAATGGCGTCTCTTCTCACCTGCTCGATTTTGATGATTCCAATTCATGGCTGCACGGCCATATTTCCGTGGCGGTTTTGCCTGCGCTGCTGGCGCTGGCGGATGAACAGGATCTGAATGGCGATGCGGTGCTGCGCGCCTATATTACTGGCTATGAAACAGCGGTACGCATGGGTAAGGCGGTCAGCCCTTTCCAGTATCGTCACGGCTGGCACCCAACGACCACTGTCGGTGTGTTTGCGGGTGTTGCCGCCTGTGCGGTGATCCTCGCGCTGAATGAAGAGCAAACGGCCACCGCGCTGTCGATTACCGCGTCGCTGGCCAGCGGGATCAAATCCAATTTCGGCAGTGAAACCAAAGCGCTGGCGGTGGGCCAGGCGGCACGCAGCGCAGTAATGGCCTGCAAACTGGCACAAAGCGGTTTTACCGCCGGGCAATTCGTGTTTGAACAGTACCAGGGTTACTTTCATGTCTACAACGGCGTGGAGAATGTGGATTCGCTACCGCTGACCGAAAGCTGGAATGAAACGCCTTTTATTCTCGATACTGTGAAAAGCAATAATTACAAATATTTCCCCTGCTGCTACGCTATTTTGTCACCGCTTGATGGTGTGCTGGCATTGCGCGAAGAGACCGGTCTGCAACCACACGAGGTTGAGCGGATCGCCGTGCAGGTTCACACGATTCGTTTTCCGCATATCAATATTCCTGAGCCGGTAAATCCGCTGGCCGGAAAGTTTAGCCTGCACTACTGCGTGGCGCGGGCGTTTGTTACCGGTTCGCTGACGCTGGATGATTTTATCGATGATGCGCTGTTCGCCGATCCGGCCACGCAAATGTTAATGCGCAAAGTGACGCTGGAGCGTCATGATGAAGAGATCACCCATAGCGCGTTTGTGACGCTCACTACCACCGACGGGCGCAGGTTTACACGGCGCGTCGCCGGAGCGCGGGGCTCCAGTCCGGCCATTCCGCTGCCGGATAATTTGATTGAACAGAAGTTTCTTGACTGTGCCAGCCGCGTGCTGCCAAAAGAGGCTGCGCAGGCACTCTATCAGCGCCTGCTGCACGATGACTTTCGCTAACAGGACGCAAAATGGGCCTGACGTTAATTCCACCTGAGATCACGCCGGTGTTTGCGGCAGTGATGGTATTTTGCAGTTTCCTTACGTCGGCGCTGACAGCGGCAATGGGGTTAGGTGGTGGTACGGCCCTGCTGGCAATCATGGGGCTGGGTATGCCGGTCAGCAGCCTGATGCCCGTACATGGTATGGTGCAACTCGGTTCGAACCTGAGCCGGACGTTGATCCAGCGCATGTATGTCGTGTGGCCGCTGGTGCTGTGGTTTCTGCTTGGTAGCGCAGTCGGTATTGCCGTTGGCGCGCCGCTGGCTGCGGTGATCCCGGACAGCCTTGCACGCATTGCGCTGGGGCTGTTTATTCTCTGGTCGGTGTTACGCAAACGCGGCGAACAAAAACCGCTCAGCCGTCCGTTTTTCATTATCGGCGGCGGGATCAGCAGCCTGGGTACGATGATCGTTGGCGCGACCGGTCCAATGGTGGCCGGGCTTATCAGCTCGCAAGGGTTGAAACGCCAGCCGCTGATCGCCACGCATGCGACCTGTATGGTGTTGCAACATGGGCTGAAAATTCTCGCGTTCGGGTTGATGGGCTTTGCGTGGGCCAACTGGTTGCCCGTGCTGGCGGCGATGATTATCAGCGGCACGCTTGGCACCTGGATGGGAACGCGGGTGCTGGATAATGTGCCGGAGCGGTTGTTCCGCATTCTGTTCCGCCTGACAATGATCCTGCTGAGTGCTCAGTTGCTGTGGCAAGGTGCACAGAGCTGGTAATAATTCCTTCGGCAGCGTGTAGATATGCTTTACTGAATTCGTTCTTTGCTAAATGCACCATGGATGGTGAACATAGGTATACAGACGGACATACTAGTAAAACAGTAATAAATACAGCCAATTAACCGGATAGCAACTTTTAAAAAGGATAGCCCATGCTGAAAAGAACCCATCTTGCTGCGTTAGTTTTGTTGCTGGCGCTGGGCAGTTTGTTGATGCCTGCCCGTGCGGAAAATGTGCCTGTCGCAAATGGCGATACCCTGAAGAAAATCAAAGCCCGTGGTGAACTGGTTTGCGGTGTTCACCCTGCCCGCCACGGTTTTGCCGCCATCAACAGCAAAGGTCAGTGGGAAGGCCTGGATGTTGATTTCTGCCGCGCGCTGGCATCGGCGGTATTTGGCGATCCGTCAAAAGTACGTTTCACCCCACTGTCGACGGCGCAACGCTTTATGGCGCTGCAATCCGGCGAAGTGGACGTGCTGTCGCGTAATACTACGGCGACATTAACCAATGACGTTGCGCTGGGCATTAGTTTCGCGCCGCCTAACTTTTACACCGGCACAGGTTTTATGGTGCGCGCCAATAGCGGCGTGAAAAAAATTGAAGATCTTGACGGCGCAACCGTTTGTGTTACGCCGAGCAGCACTGAACGTAACGTGGCGCAGATTTTCGGTTCGCGCAATTTGCACTACACCCCGGTGGTTATCGAGAACAACAAAGAGTATGTGGCGGCCTACCTTTCCGGGCGCTGTGACGTGATCGCCCGCGATAAAGTGGCGCTGCCGGGTATTCTGGCGTTTGATACCGACAAGCCGCAGGATCATGTGATCCTGCCGGGTATGTACTCAAAAGAGCCGCTGGCGATGGCGGTGCGTAAAGGCGACAGCCAGTGGTACGACATTGTGAAATGGGTGGTTTACGCCACCTTTGATGCCGAAGAGATGGACGTCAATCAGGGCAATGTTGACGAAAAACTGAAGTCCACCGATCCGGATGTTCAGGGTCTGCTGGGCGTGACCGGAGGTTTTGGTCAAAAACTCGGCCTGGATGATAAATGGGTGTACAACATCGTCAAACAGGTGGGCAACTACGGTGATATCTACAACCGTTATTTTGGCCCCAACAGCCCCGAACCGCTGGATCGCGATTTAAATAATCAGTGGAACAAAGGCGGCTTGCTCTACGGTCTGCCGATCCGCTAACCGCAAGGCTGCCCTCATCTGCGGGCAGCCCTTTCACCCCGCTAAGAACAATGTTTAATTAAGAACAATGTTTAATTAAGAACAATGTTTAATGATGAAACAGTCTGACAACTCCGGTGTCACGGTGATGGCCTCTGCCACCACGCAACCGGCTGCCGCGTTTCGCCTTTTCACCTTTTTCGGCGGCAAAACTGTACGTAGCTGGTGTTATCAGCTACTGCTGGCGTTGCTGTTAACGGGTTTTAGCTACTGGCTTTACAGCAATGTGGTTGCGAACCTGCATGTACAGCGCATTGCTACCGGTTTTGGTTTTTTGCACCAGAGTGCGCAGTTTGCCATTGGCGAAACGTTAATTGACTACACGCCGCAGGATAGCTACGCCCGTGCGCTCGCAGTCGGCCTGCTCAATACCCTGTATGTGACGCTGTGCGGCATTGTACTGGCAACTGTGCTGGGGTTTATCGTCGGCATTGGCCGCGTCTCGAAAAACTGGCTACTGATGAAAATTTCGGTCACTTACGTTGAGATGTTGCGTAATGTGCCGGTGATTTTGCATGTGATTTTCTGGTCGATGGTGATCCGCAACCTGCCCGCACCGCGTGACGCGATTGAGTTGCCGGGCGGCTTTTTAACCAACCGCGGATTAACATTTACCGTGCCGGCCGCTCACAGCGGCTGGCTGTGGGCTTTTGTTGCGCTGCTGGTTGCTTGTGTGCTCAGTTTGTTGCTTTCGCTGGTGGCCCGCCGCTGGCGTGAGCGTCTCGGCAAAATGCTGCCCACCGGGCGCATTCGGCTGGTGCTGATTATCGGTCTGCCGCTACTGGCGTGGTGGTTGTGCGGTGCACCGCATGAACTGAATCGCCCGGCGCTGCGCGGCTTTAATTTTCGCGGTGGGTTTAATATCACCCCGGAGTTTACCGCCCTGCTGCTTGGCATTGCGCTCTACTCATCTTCCTATATTTCCGAGATTGTTCGTGCGGGCATTCAGTCTGTGCCGAAAGGCCAACTGGAAGCGGCGCGAGCACTGTCCTTTTCGCCGTGGCACATGATGCGCTATGTGGTGATGCCACAGGCGATGCGGGTGATGGTGCCGCCGCTGGCGAGCAAGTATGTCAGCCTGGCGAAGAATAGCTCGATTGCCGTGGTTATCGGCTATCCGGAACTGGCGAATATCAGCAACACCATGATGAGCCAGACCGGCCAGGCGCTGGAGGCTATCGCCATCATGATGGTGGTCTATCTCATCATCAGCGGAGCGACCTCGCTGCTGATGAACCTGTTTAACCGCTACGTCGCCATTAAAGAGCGCTAAGGAACCGTTATGCAAAATGCTGTGGTGTTCTGGCTGCGCCGTAATCTGTTCAGCAGCTTTGCGCAGACGGCGCTGACCCTGCTGCTGTTAACCGTATTGTGGCTGGTCGTGTCGACGCTGATCCGCTGGGGCATTATTGACGCCGTCGGTTTTCACGGCACGGCAGAACAGTGTCGGGCCGCTACCGGTGCCTGCTGGGCGGTGATTGGCGAAAAATATCGCCCGATCCTGTTTGGTCTTTATCCCTATGATGAGCAGTGGCGCGCAGTGCTGGCGATGCTGGTGTGGTTTATCACTGTCGGTTTATCACTTTCGCCGATGTGCTGGCGCTCGCGCTTATTGTGGCCGCTGTGGCTGGTGTCGATTGCGCTGATGTCGGTGCTGATGAGCGGTGGTGTCTTCGGGCTGAAAGCGGTGCCGTCTTCTGACTGGGGCGGTTTGCCGCTCACCTTGCTGCTCTTTTCTGGCACGGTGATCATTGGTATGCCGGTTTCGGTAATACTCGCGCTCGGACGCCGTTCGCCGCTACCGTTTCTGCGCGGCCTGTCGGTCATTTTTATTGAAGGTCTGCGCGGCGTGCCGCTGATCACCATTCTGTTTGTCGCAGTGAATGTGTTCCCGCTGTTTTTACCCGCGGGAATGGAGGTCAATAAACTGCTGCGCGTGATTATTGGTATCGCGCTGTTCTTTGCCTGTTATCAGGCTGAGGTGATCCGTGGCGGTTTACAGGCGGTGGCGCGCGGCCAGTATGAAGCCGCTGCCGTGTTGAATCTGGGGTACTGGCACACCACCACTAAAATCGTGCTGCCGCAGGCGCTGCGTATCTGCCTGCCTGCGGTGACCAACCATATTATTGCGGCAATGAAAAATTCGTCGTTTGTCATCATCATTGGGTTGTTCGATGTGCTGACTGCTACTACCGCTGCCATGCAAGATCCGCAGTGGCGTCGCTACTACATCGAAACCTATGTGTTCATTGCCAGCCTCTATTTAGTGTTTGGCTTTTTGCTTTCCCGTTATGCCGTGTGGGTAGAAAAACGCATTGATGCCAGCCGTAATCCTGAAGGAGTTTCCTGATGCAAGCCACTTCGCCCTCGCAAGACGCGATTATTCAATTAACCGATGTCAGTAAATGGTACGGGAAGTTTCAGGTGCTGGATCAGGTGTCGCTCAGTGTGAAAAAAGGGGAACGCGTGGTGATCTGCGGTCCTTCTGGTTCCGGGAAATCAACGCTGATCCGCTGCATCAACCGGCTGGAAGAGCATCAAAAAGGCCAGATCGTGGTTAATGGTATCGAGATGAACGACAACGCGCGCAACATCAGCCGTATTCGTCTGAGCATTGGCATGCTGTTTCAGCAGTTTAATTTGTTTCCGCACTTAAGCGTGCTGGATAACCTGATTATCGGGCCGACGCTGGTGCGCAAAATGAGCCGCGCGCAGGCAACGGAACTGGCGATGCATTATCTGGAAAAAGTGCAGATTGCCAATCAGGCGCATAAGTTCCCGCTGCAACTCTCCGGCGGCCAGCAGCAGCGTGTGGCCATCGCCCGCGCGCTCTGTATGCAACCAGATATTATGCTGTTTGATGAACCCACTTCGGCGCTCGATCCGGAGATGATCAAAGAAGTGCTGGACGTGATGCTCGATCTCGCGGAAAGCGGTATGACGATGATTGTGGTGACCCATGAAATGGGGTTTGCCCGTACCGTCGCGGATAAGGTGGTGCTGATGGCCGACGGGCGCATTGTCGAATCCGCCCCGCCAGAAACCTTTTTTACCCAGCCCGCACACCCACGTACTCGCCAGTTTCTCGACCAAATTCTTAGCCATTAAGTATTGCGCGGCGGTGTTTCCGTCGCGCAGTTTTCCCATCCCCATATTCACTGCTGGTGTAATTTACTTACTCTCCGGCGAACTGCATCAGACCGCCGCCGCTGTAGAAGAGATCGCCAGTGCTGTGCGCCAGACAGCGGCAACTGCTGCCGAAGCGATGGTCAGAGCGGATGAGGCCAGCGCCAGCGCGATGGAAAGCGATAATGTGATGAAAAAAACTATCGGCATGATGCAGTCTGTTTCTGCGGACAACAGCAAAATCGTTGATATGATGGTTGCCAGCACGGAAACGCATCTGACGGCGATGATTGACAACGTGATTAACATGTCCTCGATGATCAAAGAGATCAGCACCGCGACCAACGAACAGACGCAGGCGCTGGAGCTGATTAACCAGTCCGTTTCCCGTATCGGGACGATGACCCACAACAACACCTCGATGGTGGAACAGGTGACCAGCGCAGCGGAAGATCTTTCGGGTCGTACAGCCCGCCTGCATCGCGCGGTACATGTGTTCGGCGGTAGCTGATAAACGCATGCTATAGTCGCTGCGGGCTTTTTTGCGCAAAAGGCGAAGCATGATATTACTCAGAGCTGTACTGATTGTTATCCTGTCGGCGGCCACCTGTGCCGCCGGCTCTCTGCATCCTCCTGCTGGATTTATGCAACCTCCGGAACAAAAGGCTGCAGACGATAAAGCGGTAAAGTGCCAGGATGTTCCCACGCCGTTTACTGGCGTGCTCGATTTTCCCAGTAAATATGAAGGCTCTGACCGCGCCCGAGCCACGCTCAATCCACAGGCTGATGCCGCGTTTCGCCAGCAGACGCAGCCCATCACCGATATGGAGCGCTATATCAGCCGTCAGGTCACCGCCTGGGCGCACAGCGGTAATGCGCAACACATTGCCTGCACGGTGGCCGCGCTGGATCAATGGGCCAGCGCGGGCGCGTTAACGGAACGTGCCAAAAATCATACCGGCAGGTCAATGCGCAAATGGGCGCTGGCTACCTTCTCCTCCGCCTGGTTGCAACTGGAATACGCGCCGCAGCATCCGCTTAATGCTTACCCGGCTCAGCAGCAAAATATTCAACGCTGGCTGGGGAGTCTGGGGGATTTGGCCGTGAAGGAGTGGCATGATTTGCCGCTTGATAAGGTTAACAACCATAGTTACTGGGCGGCCTGGGCCATTATCACTACTGCCGTGGTAACTCAGCGACAGGATCTGTTCACCGCCGCGCTGGAGATCTATCGCACCGCCATGCAGCAGGTGGATGATGAAGGATTTTTACCCAATGAGCTGCGCCGCCGTCAGCGCGCCCTTTCCTATCATAATTACGCGCTGCAACCGCTGGTGATGATTGCTTTGTTTGCGCGGGTGAACAGCGTTGATGTGCTGGCGGAAAACCACGGTGCATTAAAACGCCTTGGCGTGCGGGTTATTGGCGGGCTGGATGATGCCAGCGCATTTACGCAACGTACTGGCGCAGCGCAGGATATGACGTTTTTGCAACATCCGACGAACCTGGCCTGGCTTGAAGCCTGGTGTTCGTTGTACTCCTGTGACAGTACGCTGAAACAGCGTCTGGCCAGTTTGCGTCCCTGGCATAATACGCGTCTGGGTGGAGATCTGAGCCGTCTGGCCGGTGCCGACAGAGCTGAGTGAATCAATTATTGCCCATTTCCGGCAACGGCCAGGTAATCGGTGTAGATTTGTGGCGTGCCAGAAAACGAGCAAGCTGTTTCCACGCTTCGTACATCTGCCTGGTATTCCGGTTCACCCTGGCAAAAATTGCCTGCACTTCTCGAGGATTTTTCGCCAGATGCGCTGGAACAACCGGCTGAATTAAGACAATCCTGAAATCCCTTTTTTCTATTGCGCTTTACGTAGCAATGATCGAGGATGATGGTTCGGTATGTTTTTTGTACCGACTGCAATGATGAGATTGAATTTCGCCCGGCACTGTTACCGGGTTTGTCCTTGAAACATTGAACTGGATTAAGGAGTAAGCATGAAATCGAACCGTCAGGCACGCCACATCATGGGGCTGGATTACAAAGTGTCAAATACGCGTAAAATTGTTACCAAAGACAATCACGAAGAGACGGTGGTTGTTCATCGCTCCGGGCGTCATCGCCGCGCTGGTTAAGTTTTCCCCCTGAACCACCCCAACCGGGGTGGTTTTTTGTTTTCCCTGCTTGATAACAATTCATCAACGAAATCCGCGAATAAGGAGTATTTGCTGACGGCTTGTTTTATACTTTCGCCCGTCGCACACCCCCCGCGAAACGCTCTCGCAGGGATCGTTGAACAAGGAGCTGTAAAATGAATGCCAAACATAATAAAAACCGATCGTTATATATTCCTTATGCCGGGCCGGTGCTGCTGGAGTTTCCACTGCTGAACAAAGGCAGCGCCTTCAGCATGGAAGAGCGCAGTAATTTCAACCTACTGGGCCTGTTACCGGAAGTGGTTGAAACGATTGAAGAACAGGCCGAACGCGCCTGGTTGCAGTATCAGAGCTTTAAAACAGATATTGATAAGCACATCTATTTACGCAATATCCAGGATACCAACGAAACCCTCTTCTACCGCCTGGTAGAAAACCATCTCGATGAGATGATGCCGGTGATCTACACCCCAACTGTTGGCTGGGCCTGTGAACGCTTCTCTGACATCTACCGCCGCTCTCGTGGTGTATTTATCTCCTGGCAGAATCGCAGCAGTATGGACGACATTCTGCAAAACGTGCCGAACCACAATATAAAAGTGATCGTGGTGACCGATGGCGAACGTATTCTCGGTCTTGGCGACCAGGGGATTGGCGGCATGGGGATTCCGATTGGCAAGCTGTCGCTCTATACCTCCTGTGGCGGTATCAGCCCGGCTTACACCCTGCCTGTGGTACTGGATGTTGGCACCAACAACCAGCAATTGATTAATGATCCACTCTATATGGGGTCACGCCACCCACGTATTTCCGGTGAAGAATATTACGCTTTCGTCGATGAATTCATTCAGGCGGTGAAACAGCGCTGGCCGGATGTGCTGCTGCAATTTGAAGACTTCGCGCAGAAAAATGCGATGCCGCTGCTGAATCGCTATCGCAATGAGATCTGCTGTTTTAACGATGATATTCAGGGTACGGCAGCCGTAACTGTCGGTACGCTTATTGCCGCTAGTCGCGCGGCGGGTAGCCAGTTGAGCAACCAGAAGATCGTCTTCCTCGGCGCAGGTTCCGCCGGTTGCGGTATCGCTGAGCAGATCATTGCCCAGACGCAGCGCGAAGGCTTGAGCGAAGCGGCGGCCCGCCAGAAAGTCTATATGGTCGATCGTTTCGGTTTGCTGACGGACGAAATGCCGAATCTTCTGCCGTTCCAGAGCAAGCTGGTGCAGAAACGCGAAAACCTGCAAAACTGGGATACCGGCGCGCAGAATGAAGCACTGTCGCTGCTGGATGTTGTACGCAATGTGAAGCCGGACATCCTGATCGGGGTTTCTGGCCAGACGGGTCTGTTCACCGAAGAGATCATCCGCGAAATGTACAAACATTGCCCGCGTCCGATCGTGATGCCGCTCTCCAACCCGACTTCCCGCGTGGAAGCCACACCGCAGGATATCATTAGCTGGACCGATGGTATGGCGCTGGTCACTACTGGCAGTCCGTTCGCGCCGGTACAGTGGAAAGAGAAAACCTATCCAATTGCCCAGTGCAATAACGCCTATATTTTCCCCGGTATTGGTCTTGGGGTGATCTCCTCCGGCGCGTCGCGCATCACCGATGAAATGCTGATGGCAGCCAGTGAAACGCTGGCTGAATACTCGCCGCTGCTGCTGAACGGTGAAGGTCTGGTGCTGCCGGAACTGAAAGATATCCAGTCCGTTTCCCGCGCCATCGCGTTTGCCGTCGGTAAAATGGCGCAGCAACAAGGTATAGCGGCGAAAACCTCGCCTGAAGCGCTGAAGCAGTCGATCGACGACAACTTCTGGGAACCGGAGTACCGCAGCTATCGCCGCACCTCCATCTGATCCTCCCGCACCCGGCGTCCTTGTGCGCCGGGCTATTGCTTCCTCGCTGGTAAAAGATTCATTTCCCCGCTAAAATCCTTTTCACCCATCAACTTACTGAATATAAAAGGAGGCTAATTATGCTGTATTGTGAACTGTTCAATGTTTCACATACACTTGGCGATCGTGCCAGCTCAAGCGTTATCGATATCGTGCTGCGATAACTTCGGCTTGAGCGAAGCTTAGAACCCCTCTTCTCTCGGGCTTACCGGGTTATCGTCAGCGATGTTTGACGAGGCACTTTTGTGCCTGAAACTCTTGAGTAAGCAATGAGCACATTACTATCTGCACAATCACTCCGTGTTGAAACGGCCTTTGGCCCGTTATTCTCCGATCTCTCTTTTACCCTGAGAAAAGGCGATCGCCTTGGACTTATTGGCGACAATGGCTGCGGCAAAAGTACCTTGCTGAAAGTACTGGACGGCTTGCTGTCTCCGCTTTCCGGCAACGTTACGGTTGCGCACCACTGCCTGCTGGCGCGCGTAGAACAACATCTGCCCGACGATTTGCTGGCGATGACGTTGCTCGATGCCGTGCTGGCACAGTTGCCTGGCTGCGAGCGCGACAGCCAGCGCTGGCACGCGGAATCGTTGCTCGCCAGTATGGGGCTGAGTACGGCGGAAATCGCCCTCACTGCCGGCACCCTCAGCGGCGGCCAGCATACCCGCTTGCTGCTGGCACGGGCGCTGATCCGCGAGCCGGATCTGTTGCTGCTGGATGAACCGGGTAACCACCTTGATCTGCCGACGTTGCTGTGGCTGGAGCAGTTCCTGCTCGGCTGGAATGGAAGCTTTGTTATGGTTTCTCATGACGCCGCCTTGCTGGATGCTGTCACCAACGGCAGTTGGATCCTGCGCGACCACACGCTACACCACTTTGCTTTACCATGCAGCCAGGCGCGTCAGGCGCTGGAAGAGCGCGATGCAAGCGACGCGCTGCGGCACAAAGCGGAACAGAAGGAGATCGACCGTGTTACGGCGAGCTCCAAACGGCTGGCGACGTGGGGACGCGTGTACGACAACGAGGATCTGGCGCGTAAGGCAAAACAGATGGCGCGGCAGGTTGAGCGCCTGAAAGAGAGCCAGACCACACTCGCCGAAGGCAGCGCATGGCGGCTTTCGCTCCATGGCGAAGCGCTATCCGCGGATCGTTTGCTGGAGATGGAACGGCTCGCAGTGCCGCCCGCATCAGGGTTGCCCGCATTGTTCCACGTTCCGCTCGCACGGCTGAAAAGCGGCGATCGCGTGGCGGTGATGGGACGCAACGGCTGCGGGAAATCCTCGCTGTTGCGGCTGATCTGGCGGGCTTTGCACAACGAAGCGTCTGCATTACGGCTACATCCACGTCTGCATACGGGATATTACGACCAGACGTTACATCAGCTACCGGATGATGCCACGTTGTTCGACGCGCTGGAGCCGTTTGCCCCCATGCCCGCCGATCGCAAAATGGCGCTGATTAGCGCCGGTTTTGCCTGGGCGCGTCACGGGCAACGGGTGGCGACACTGAGCGGCGGCGAACGTTCGCGGCTGCTGTTTGTCGGCCTGTCGCTGGCGCGTTTTAATCTGCTGTTACTGGATGAACCCACCAACCATCTTGATATGGCGGGCAAAGAGGCGCTGGCAGAAACCCTGCAACAATTCAGCGGTGGTTTTCTGCTGGTCAGTCACGATCGTCAGTTGATCAATGCCTGCTGCAATCGTTTCTGGCTGGTGGAAAACGGCGAGCTGAACGAATGGCATGATGCCGAAGCGGTTTATGATCGCTTACGGGAAAGCGTCGTGGTTTCTGCCACTCAGCCACAGCCGCTTGTTGCTGCGACTGATGAAACGGATGACGACGATGCCCTTCTTCTGCGTCTTATCGAACTAGAGACGCGGTTAGAAGAGGATCTGGCGCGTAAGGAGAAACATCAGAAACCGCAGTTGCAGGCGCAGTGGCGCGAGGAGATCGACCGTATTCGCCTTATCCTTTAGCGTGGATAAGCGTCAGCGCCATCCGGTGAAACATTATGCTTTGCCATTCTTTGCCGGATGGCTGCTGCGCCTGAGCCAGCCCGGGAAACCGGCTTAAAGCTTCCGTGCATCCTGCAAAGCTCTTTTTGCTGTTTATCAGACAGCCTGTATATGATTTTTTTGTTGTGATTGCGTCAAACTAAGGAAAACATCACATTTTAAATCTTTTTAAGAGAAGGATTTTCTTAATTTATAGAAATTCCCAAGTTTTTTTGTGACGTTTTTCTCTGCGCCTGAGCGTATGCTTTTTTCCATTCTAACTATTCGCCTGCCTATCCCGTACCGCGTATCGCCTTGATGCGGCACGACAAAAAATAAAAAACGTACTCTACATAGTGAGCGAGAATTTTATGGAAACGGCAACGAACAGTAGTGTCATTCATGCCAGCGCCCCGGTGCGCCGGATCGGCATGACAGAGAGTGAGTGGCAGGAAGCGATTAAATTCGACAGCATCGACACCGGTTGGGTGATTATGAGTATCGGGATGGCGATTGGCGCGGGGATTGTTTTTCTCCCGGTCCAGGTCGGCCTGATGGGGCTGTGGGTCTTTTTGCTCTCCTCGATTATTGGTTACCCGGCCATGTATCTGTTTCAGCGACTGTTTATTAATACGCTGGCGGAATCCCCGGAATGCAAAGACTATCCCAGCGTCATTAGCGGGTATCTGGGGAAAAACTGGGGCATCCTGTTAGGTGCTCTGTACTTCGTAATGCTGGTCATCTGGATGTTCGTCTATTCCACGGCCATCACCAACGACAGCGCCTCCTACCTGAATACTTTTGGCGTGACAGAGGGACTGCTGTCCGACAATCCGTTCTATGGTCTGGTGCTGATCTGCATTCTCGTTGCTATATCATCGCGCGGTGAGAAAATATTGTTCAAAATCTCTACCGGTATGGTACTGACCAAACTGCTGGTCGTGGCGGCACTGGGGGTGTCGATGGTCGGCATGTGGCGTCTGTACAATATTGGCGCGCTGCCGCCGATGGCGCTGCTGGTGAAGAACGCGATTATCACGCTGCCGTTTACCCTGACCTCGATCCTGTTTATCCAGACCCTGAGCCCTATGGTTATCTCCTACCGTGCTCGTGAGAAATCCGTCGAGGTGGCTCGTCATAAAGCGCTACGCGCCATGAACATTGCCTTTGGCGTCCTGTTTGTCACCGTTTTCTTCTACGCAGTCTCCTTTACCCTGGCGATGGGACACGATGAAGCGGTTAAAGCCTATGAGCAGAATATTTCTGCCCTGGCAATTGCCGCACAGTTCATTAGCGGCGCGGGCGCCGGTTGGGTGAAAGTGGTGAGTGTCATCCTGAACATTTTCGCCGTGATGACCGCGTTCTTTGGTGTCTACTTAGGTTTTCGCGAAGCGACGCAGGGAATTGTGATGAACATCCTGCGCCGAAGGCTACCTGCTGAGAAGATCGACGAAACGCTGGTACAGCGCGGCATCATGCTGTTTGCCATTTTACTGGCCTGGAGCGCTATTGTGCTCAACGCGCCGGTTCTAAGTTTTACTTCTATTTGTAGTCCTATTTTCGGCATGGTGGGATGTTTGATCCCCGCCTGGCTGGTCTACAAAGTACCTGCACTGCACAAATATAAAGGGGCGTCGCTGTATCTGATTATCGTCACCGGTTTGCTGCTGTGCTTATCTCCGTTTCTGGCATTTGCCTGATTTATCCTGAAGGTTGTTGTTATGTCTGAAGTTATAAAAAATCCGTTGTGGCAGCGTTTCATCCGCGCAGTGCAGGAAGAGGTTAAACCGGCGCTGGGTTGTACGGAACCGATTTCCCTGGCACTGGCGGCAGCGGTTGCGGCCTCTGAACTGAATGGTTCGGTGGAGCGTATTGACGCCTGGGTCTCCCCCAATCTGATGAAAAACGGACTGGGGGTGACGGTGCCGGGAACCGGTATGGCTGGGCTGCCGATCGCCGCAGCGTTGGGGGCACTGGGTGGAAACCCCGGTGCCGGGCTGGAGGTGCTGAAAGATGCCTCTGCGCAGGCGATTGACGATGCGAAAGCGATGCTGAAAGCCGGAAAGGTCACGGTGATGCTGCAGCAACCCTGCGACGATATCCTGTTTTCCCGCGCAAAGCTCTACAGTCAGGAAGGTTGGGCGTGCGTAACGATCGTAGGCGGGCATACTCACATTGTGCGTATCGAAACAGAGACTGGAGTGAGGTTTACTCAGGACGTGGGTATAGGGACAGATGAGCAGGAATCGCCGCTAGCGGTATTGTCTGAGACGTCACTGAAAGAGATCCTCGCGTTTGTGAATACCGTGCCATTCGACGCTATTCGTTTCATTCTGGATGCGGCTCGACTTAACGGCGCACTGTCGCAGGAGGGGTTACGGGGAACATGGGGATTGCATATCGGAGCGACGCTGGAAAAACAGTGTGCACGCGGTCTGCTGGCAAACGATCTCTCGACGGCGATCCTCATCCGTACCAGCGCGGCGTCGGATGCACGCATGGGGGGCGCAACACTGCCTGCCATGAGCAATTCCGGTTCCGGTAATCAGGGAATCACCGCCACGGTACCTGTGATGGTAGTGGCGGAGCACTTTGGTGCCAGTGATGAGAAACTGGCGCGTGCGCTGATGCTCTCTCATCTGAGCGCCATCTACATCCACCATCAACTCCCGCGTTTGTCTGCGTTATGTGCGGCAACAACCGCAGCGATGGGGGCGGCAGCCGGGATGGCCTGGCTAATGGACGAGGGGCAATACAGCACGATTTCAATGGCGATCAGCAGCATGATTGGCGATGTGAGCGGAATGATTTGTGATGGCGCATCGAACAGTTGTGCGATGAAAGTCTCGACAAGTGCGTCTGCGGCGTGGAAAGCGGTGCTGATGGCGCTGGACAATACGGCAGTCACGGGTAACGAAGGGATTGTAGCCCACAACGTGGAACACTCTATTGCGAATCTGTGCGCGCTGGCTTGTCATTCCATGCAGCAAACGGACAAACAGATCATTGGGATCATGACCCGTAAAGCACATTAATTTATCGGCCGGATACGACGTTTACACGGCTATCCGGCAAATTTTTACGTGATTCTTCTTCTCCGTTCAGCCGAATTTCTGCATCTGTAGTAATCGATTCCAGTTCCGTCAGCATCTCTTCGTAGTCAAAGGGGGTTGATGCTCAGTCGAACGTTCTGTTCTCATTTTCGTGCAGCGACGACCATAGACCAGCAGCGCGGTCATGGCGGCAAAGGTCAGCACCGCTGCTGGCAGCGTAAGATAGCGATAAGTCAGGCCGCAAGTAATGATCATGCCACCGAACCAGGCACCCACAGCATTGCCGAGATTGAAGGCCATTTGCCCCCCTGCGGCGCCCAACATCTCACCACCCTTCGCATTTTGCAGCAGCATAATTTGCAGCGGCGCGGAAAGCGCAAACAGGCCAGCGCAGCAGATAAAGCCGAGCGACAACGCCCCGACTTTGTTTTCTCCGGCGACAAACAGCGCCAGCATCGCCAGCATAATGAAAAATTCAGTCGCCGCCGCAATGCGTAATGGGCTGAATTTGGCGGAGAGCTTGCCGCTGAACATATTCCCCAGCACCATTCCCAGCCCCATCAGCGTCATAATGAAGGTCATCGAGACCTCGGAGAAGCCAGAGACGGTGACCATAAATGGCTTCACGTAGCTGAACCAGGCAAACACGCCGGCATTGCCAAACATCGTGGCGGCGAAAATCAGCCACGGCTCTGGTTTTTTCAGGAAATGAAACTGTTCGCGCAGGCGGCTTTCGGTGTTATCAAACAGCGCAGGAACCCAAAAGATCACCGAGACAATCACGGCGATGTCGAACAGCGAAATCAGCAAGAAGGTGTAGCGCCAGCTAAAACTGTGACCGATCCATGTACCCAGCGGAATACCGATCAGGTTCGCGACGGTCATACCGGCGATCATGCCTGCCACCGCCATCGTCACCTTGCCGGGAGGGGCAATTTTCGACAGGATAATCGCGCCGACGCCAAAGATTGCCCCGTGCGGAAAACCGGAAATTAAACGGGCGATAATCAGCATCGGATAAGCGCTGGAGAACGTGAACATTGCATTACCGATGACGCACAGCACCACCAGAAACAACAATATGTTTTTCAAAGAAAAACGGTTGGAAAATAGCGCCATAATTGGGGCGCCGATCACCACACCAGAGGCGTAAGCCGAAATCATATGTCCCGCAGACGGAATCGAGATACCGACATTGGTGGCAAGTTCCGTCAACACGCCCATAATGCCGAATTCCGCCATTCCCAGACCAAAGGTCGCAAGTGCCAACGAAAAAATCGTTTTTTTCATACCACAAACCACTTGTTAAAAGAGTGTTGCGGGCATTATTGACCATTCAACCGCAGCAGACCAGACGAAAAGCCGCGACTGACACATTAATCCATAAAATCAGGCAGGTTGCAGCAAAGATGGCATTCGTCGTAATGGGATTCCGTTTGTGAAACGTAAAATATTGTACGTCAAGGCTAAATTTTAACCATTTTGATGCGAGATAACCGCTACCTATTATTTCCAGCCCGCTCAGTTATACGCTGGCTTTTGCCGGAGCATTTATCTGGGCGATTTATTTTACGGTGACGGCTAAATATGCGCAGGGTGCCAATGGCATTACGCTGTTTGTTCTGCTGACGGCGGCGACGCTATGGGTGAAATATGCCTTCTCACCGGAACCAGAGATGATTTTTAGCCTGTCGGTAACGATGAAATTAGTCATGACGGCGGTTGCATTGGGCTTTGGTTATGCGTCGTGGAATATCGGCATTCTGCACGGCAATGTCACAGTGCTGGCCGCCGCGTCCTACTTTACTCCAGTGTTCTCTTCAGCACTGGCCGCCGTGGTGCTGAACGCCCCGCTCTCTTTCTGGCAGTGTGCAGTGATGGTATGCGGCGGGTCGCTGCTCTACTGATGGTCGACCCGCCAGGTGGCCCGCACGCCGTAAGCAGGCCGCCACTATTTATGTTTCACCTGCGCAAGGCTAAACCAGATGCCGACCGCCAGCAGCATGAGTAATGCGCCTGCGGTACTTAGCGCAACGCTGTGTGAACCGGTAAAGGCCGTTTTGGCGGCAGTGATGATTTGCTGCGCCAGTAGCGGCTGCGTATCCCGCGCCAGACGAAACGCCTCGCCAATCGATGAGGAAACCTGGGCGGCTTGCGTGCTGCTCAGCCCTTGCGGTAACTGGATCGACGCGGCGAAACTGCGGCTCAGGATCAGGCCGAACACGGCGACCCCCAGACCTGCGCCAAGCTCATAGGCCATCGACTCTATCGCTCCGGCGGCAGTTGCTTTCTCCGGCGGCGTTGCCGCCATAATCGCGGAGGTAGAGGCCAGCAATGCACTGGCGGCGCTGAAGCCCAGCAGCGCCATCAGGCTTCCGGCCTGCCACTGATGGGTGGCGAAATCGGTCACCGATAAGCCGAGAAAACTTAGCGCGCTGAGCGCTATGCCGCCGGTCGCCACGCGACGCAGACCGAGCTTTGACACCAGCACTCCGGCTATTGGCCCGCTCAATCCGCTGGCCAGCATCAGCGGCAGCATAAACATTCCGGCGGCGAAGGGTGTAAAACCATGGACAAATTGCAGCTCCTGCGCCATCAGCAGTTCAAAACCGACCAGCGTCACCATAGCGGTAATCGCCATCAACGCGCCGGTTAAAATCACTCGATGGGTAAAGAGGCGCATATCTATCATCGGCGTGGCGGCGGCAAGCTGGATACGGACAAAACCGGTCAGCAGCGCGGTGCCACTTATCAACGTGCCGGCAATAATCAACAGCGGTAACGTCCCCTTCATTGCCGTTTTGGCGCTCCATACCAGCAACAGAATTGCGACAATCAGCACCAGCGCCTGGTTCAGGTGCAGTGGCTGTTCGGCGCGTCCGGTCTGGCGAGGCACGTAACGGGCGGTCAGGATCATCACGCCGATAACAATCGGTACGTTGAGCAGAAAAACCGATCCCCAGTAGAAATGCTCCAGCAATATGCCGCCAATCAACGGCCCGAAGGCTGCGCCGCCAGAACCGATCGCCGCCCAGACACCCAGTGCGGTATTGCGGTGCTTCGCCTGTGAAAAGGTCGTGCGAATACCAGCCAATGTTGCCGGAACAATCATCGCCGCGCCGATGGCCAGCAGTGCGCGCGCGGCGATCAGCTCGCTGGCGCTGGTGACCAGCGCAGCCAGCAGCGAGGCGCCGCCAAACAGGGCACTGCCGATGAGCAGTAAGCGTTTAAAGCCGATTTTGTCGCCCAGTGCGCCCATCGGCAGCACCATGCCCGCCATCACCAGTGAGTAGATATCAATAATCCACAGCAGTTCATTACCGCTGGCGTTCAGCCCCGCGCTGAGCGTTGGCGCGGCAACATGCAGCACCGTCGCATCAATCGCTACCGGAATATAAACCAGCACAATAATGACCAACGTTAACCACTGATGAAACATAACCTCTCCGTAATTGTTTAATCCTGAACGCATGTCCAGCAATGGCGATCCTACGCAATGTTGAACAGATGTCCAGCTTTTTGTTATACTCCGTTTCGCATTCATTGAACCGAGGTTATATGCGCTATCTACACCGTGACGATCGCCGGGAAGTGATCCTCAAAGCTGCAATGCGCGTAGCGTTAGCGGAAGGGTTTTCCGCCATGACAGTACGCCGAATCGCCACCGAAGCCGGAGTGGCCACCGGGCAAGTTCACCATCATTTCGCGTCGGCAAATGCGTTAAAGGCGCAGGCTTTTATTCGTCTGATTGACGAGCTGCTGAATGTAGATCTATTGCCCGTCACCGCGCCGTGGCGCGATCAATTGCACGCGATGCTTGGCAGCGATGAAGACGGTTTTGAGCCCTATGTGCATTTGTGGCGCGAAGCACTGTTGCTGGCCAATAAAGATCCGGAGTTCAAAGGGGCTTATCTGACTACCCTCGAAATGTGGCATGTCAAAGTGGTTTACTTGATAAATCAGGGTCGCGCGGCGGGCGCCTTTTCCGATTGCGACAGCGCCGAAAACATCGCCTGGCGTTTGATTGCGCTGGTGTGCGGAATGGACGGGATTTGCATGCTGGGTATACCAGATGTCGATGAGGCGGCCTTCAATCGACATCTGGCGGTAATAATAGCAAAAGAGCTGTGTTAAGCGTGTTCACCGTGTAAATCGAAGCGGCTCATTACCTCTTCGAGTTGCTGGACGCTGAAACCATACTGTGGATCGCTGACACCCAGCCCGAAACGCGTTTGCAAGGTTTCATACAACGCTGGAACATCCGCCAGCACCTTATCTTCCTCAACCTGCCCTTTGTTCCAGTGCGTGAAGTGGAAATTGGTCAGCGTCAGCTTTTCGCCGTCCGGCAGATGGCGGCACATCAGCAGATGGTGGCGAAAATGCGATGCGGGCCAGTGGGCGGAATGGAAATTACCCATCACGAAATCGGCCTGGTACTGCGGCCCGATTTCAAACTGATACATCGATTGCCAGCGCTGATGATGACGGAACTGCAACACCCAATCTTCGCCTGCGCGTTGCAGCCGATAAAGACCGTGCGGCGTTTCCTGTTCCACCTCCGCCAGCAGACGAATCGGCGAGGTCAGGGTTTGTCCGCCAAAACCGACATCTGCAATCCACTGCTCACCCTCCAGGGTAACCAGTAGAACGCGATGGGTACGCGGCGGCATCTGCGGCGGATTGGAAATGATCACTCGTGCTAACAGGCTGCGTACCGTAAAACCGATCTCTTTCAGCGCACGTTCAAACAGTCCGTTCTGCTCAAAGCAGTAGCCGCCGCGCCGGGCGACGACCAGCTTTTGAAAGAGGGCTTCATCGCTGAGTTCGATTTCGCGTGGCAAAACAACATCAAGGTTTTCAAAGGGAATAGCGCCATTATGCTGCAAATGCAGCGCCCGCAGCGCTTCAAGTGAGACATCGGGCGTAAAATTCCAGCCAATCCGGGCTAGATAAGCGGTCAAAAAAGGGGTCATACAGGCTCCTTGTGCGTAATGTCCCTGTGTTATACCGCATTTTTTTGCGCCGACAGGCGATTTCGTGCCCTCTTAATGTTTTGTGTTGCGCTGCAGAAGCCACAGCGCTGTCAGCATTAACATCAGCCCGACGATCAGCGTCAGCGTGGCCATTGCCATTCCTTGCCCTACTGAACCCTGTTCAAATTGCCGCCAGATAAACACCGCGACGGTTTGCGTTCCTGCGGGCGACAGCAGTAGAGATGTCACCAGTTCGCGTGAAGCAATTGCGAAGACCATCAACATTGCTGCCAGCATCGCCGGGAAGATCAGCGGCAGCACAATCAGACGCAACGCCTGAAATGCGCTGGCACCGTGTACTCGTGCCGCTGGTTCGAGGTTAGCACCTAACTGACGCATGGCGCTGCCGATGTAGCGCACTGGCCACGGCAACAGCAGGCAACAATAAGAGATGAGCAAAATCCCCCAAGTGTTGTACGGCGAAACAGGCCAAAAACTGCGGTTCCACAATAAAATCAACCCGACGCCCACCACTACGCCGGGCAGCGCCGCAGGCATCAGTGACAGTGCATCGATCACCGCACGCCCTTTTATCTTCTGCATCACCACCAGCCAGGCGGCGCACAGCCCGAGTAGCCCGGTGAGCAGCGCCGCTCCCAGTGCCAGCGATAAGCTGGTGCCAAGCGCAGGCAGCGCATCACCGTGCTGGGTGAAGAGCGCCGCAAAGTTATTAACCGTCAGGTTGTCCAGCGTCAACCCGCCGGAAAGCGTTGCGCTAAAACCGCTTAACGCCATCGACAGCCCCGGCAGTACCACGGACAGAAACCCCACGCAACTCATAACCAGCAGTACCGGCAGCGTGAAAAAGCCCAGTTTTGCCCCCACATATTCGGTCGGTTTGCCGGAGACGCTGGTCACGTCTTGATCGCCCGTCAACAGACGTTGCAACCACCAGCCGCAGAGTGCAATCGCGATCAGCATCACCGACAGGATCGACGCGCCCGGCAAGTCGATCGGCCAGTCTCCCAGCTTCTCTTCAATGCCGACGGTCAACATCACCACACCCGCACGGGAGCCTAGCGCCGCCGGAACGCCGTACTCTTCCACTGCGAGGGTAAACGCCAGCAACATACCTGCCGCCAGCGCCGGAGAAAGTAATGGCAGCGTGATATGGCAAAACGCTTTCCACGCTGTGGCGCCATGAACGCGAGCGACTTGCGCCAGCCGCTGCCCGCTGGCCAGCAAGCTGCGCGATACGGCAAAATAGACCACCGGAAAAATGTTCAGCGTCATGACCAGCACGATACCTGTTTTACTGAACAACAAATTATTGAGATCGATCCCGGTAAGCTGCATCAGATAGCCCTGCGTTTGCAGGAGCAGCATCCACGATAAGGCGGCAATATAGGGCGGCGTTAAAAACGGGATTAGAAACAGCAGATCCCACGCTTTTGGCCACGGCAGATCAAACAGCCCGCGCGCCACACCGAGCGGCAAGCCAATGACCACACTCAGCAGTGCCACGCCAGTGGCGATTTGTAGCGTGCCGCCAAGCATCAACGGCAGTTGCGGCTCCGCCAGCAGAAGCGGAATGCCGGAGAACGCGCTGCTAAAGACCCCGGCGCTAAACTGCGGAAACACCGCCTGCAAGAGAATAAACAGTAACGGTAGTGCAACCAGTATCACCAGCAGCACTATCGTCACCCGCGCAATCAGTTTCTGGTTCACAGCAGGTATCCTGAAAGCGGGGTTGCCCCCGCTATAAATGGCGTGGATTACTTCGCAAACAGGGCGTTAAAACGCTTCAGAACGTCGCCGCGCTCGCTGGTGCCGCTGCTTTGTATCGGCAGTACCTTCAGTTCGGTAAACAGTGGGCGTTTTGCTTCCACATCCGTACGCGCTGGCATCAACCAGGCATCGGCAACCATGTTCTGTCCTTCCGGCGACAGGACGTAATCAATAAATGCTTTTGCGTCATCAGCATGTTGGGTGGTTTTGAGGATCATCATTGGTCGCGGCGCAATCACCGTGCCGCTGGCCGGGAAGATCACTTTCAGCGATTCGCCCTGCGCGATATTGCCGTAAGTGACGTAATCAACAGCGCCGAAGACGGCGGCTTTCGCCCCCTGCATTACCGGCGTTACCGCCTGCGCGTTCGGGCCGCTCACTACCATGCCGTTATTTTTCAGCGCCTCAAACAGTTGCCAGGCTTTCTCACCCATGCCGTTTTGCAGACCGATCAGCAAATCCAGCGAGGCGCCGGATAACGCCGGATCTGGTGTGGTAACTTTATCTTTGAAGGCTGCCGACGTCAGATCCTGCCACTCTTTCGGTTCCGGCGTGCCGCTTTTGGTGTTCCAGACAATGCCCAGCGCCGAGACGCCCTGCGCAACATAATCTGCACCTTTCAGCGCGGTTGGAACCTTATCCGCATTGTTGCTGGCAAACGGCAGCAACCAGCCGCGATGATGCAGATCTTCCGCCGTATCCCAGGAGGCTGAAATCAGAATATCGGCCTGCGGATTGGCCTGTTCAGCTTCGAGGCGCGCCATCACTTTGCCGGTGGTGGCCTGGAAAATATTGACCTTCACGCCGGTTTTTTGCTCGAACCCACTGGCCAGGCTTTTTGCCAGCGAACCTGGACCTGCGGTATAAACGGTCAGCGCGTGCGCGCCGGAGATCATCATGGACGACAGCACCATGGCTAAAGCGACTCCTTTTTTCACGGACAGTAAGGCTCTCATGCTATTTCCCCTGAGGATGAAATGATGTTTCTGACGGATTCGACCTTTCCGGATGCTAAATGCACGATGCGATCGGCGAGCCATTCGGCTTCCCGGCGATCGTGCGTGACATAAACGGCCGTTGTACCGAGCTGGCGCAGCAGGCGCGCCATCTCATGACACAGAGATTCGCGCAGTGCGCTATCGAGATTGGAGAGCGGCTCATCGAACAGCAGCACACCAGGTTCGGCAACAATTGCCCGCGCCAGCGCTACGCGCTGCTGCTGGCCGCCAGAAAGCCCGGCCGGTTTGCGCTGGGCCAATTCCGCCAGCCCGACCATATTGAGCGCCTGCATTACACGCTGCTCGCGCTCGCCGCGCGGTACGTTGCGCATCCTCAGCGGAAAGGCGACGTTTTGCGCCACGCTCATGTGCGGCCACAGGGCGTAATCCTGGAAAACCATGCCGATATCGCGCGCTTCCGGCGGTAGAGACCACCCCGGTTTGGCGACCAGGCGATCGCCAAACCAGATTTCACCTTCCGCCGGTTCGCTTAAACCTGCCAGCAATCGCAACAGCGTGCTTTTGCCGCAGCCGGAAGGCCCAAGCAGCGCAACGATGCTGCCAGGCTGGATATGCAAATCGATGTGATTAAGAACGGTATGTGTGCCGAAGGTGTAGGAAACACCTTGCAGCCGGATGTCAGTGAATGCGAACATCAGCGCCCTCCGCAGTGGGAAGCCGTGATCCATCCGTAGGTTTCAGCCAACGGGGCGCATCCACCTGCACAAAAGTCAGGGGAGCAAACATCTTGTTATCCTCTTTGGGATTTGATGCGGCTGACTATAGGCAGGGATTATGACGAAGAAATGACGTCATTATTGCGCATTGATTTTTAACCGAATGTCTAAACTGAAAGGCATACATCTACACTGTCTTTAAAAAGGGTTCCTCGTGCGAATCGCAACGATCACTAATTATGCTTATATAGCGACAGTGGTACTGACATTAACCTCAGGCATTGCACTGTTTATGGCCTCAAGCGCTGAACACAGAGAGCGTGACACTGTGGCGAGAAGCCGCACTTTTGATGCCTTAACTGACTCTCTGGAAAGAGAAGCCTTTGCACTGAGCGATATGGCGCGCGATGCGGTAATCAAGTTTACGCCGGAAACGGTACAAAGCTGGAAAACCCGCCGTGAACAGGACATCAATCTGGAAAACCGGCTGGTTGCTCTGCGGGACAACGGTGCCTCCAATGAAGAAATTCTGATTCTACGGGATGGGCTTGCCACCCTCGACCAGCTTGAAGAGGAGCAGAGTATTGCCATTAAGGATGTGCAGGCGGGCAAAAATATCGAGGGTGTGAATCAGTTATTCGGTGACAGCTACGAAGAAAAGCTCGAAGAGGCCGAATATCGCTTCGCCCATTTTCGCAGCCTGGTGGACCAGCGCACACAGGCTTCCATCAAAGACGCTACGTCACTTTCGTTGCGTCTGCGCACCTTATCGGAAGTGATGGTCGGTCTGACAGCGCTGCTGTTCTTGTTTGTGCTCGGCTTTATTATCAAACACCGTATTCTGCGCCCGGTGGTGACGCTCAGTGATGTGGTGAACCGACTGGCGACGCAGGATTACAACGTCGAAGCGCCGGTGCTGGCGCAGGTTGATGAGATTGGCGATATGGCGCAGGCGATCCGCATTTTCCGTGAAAATGGCCTTGCCAGGCAACGCCTTGAGCAGGAACGCGACAAGGAATGGGCCACGCGTACCCTACTGGCGCGTATGACCCAGCGTTTGCAGGGATGCGATACGCACAGCGCCATTTTCCGCGTAGTTGGCCGTTTTGCGCCGCAAATCATCCCGGAAATGGGCGGTCGGCTTTATATGCTGAATACGCGGACTAATCGTATGAAATGTGTGGTGCGCTGGGGGCTGCCGCCCGGTGAGGATGCCCCTTTCCCGCCGGAACATTGCTGGGCGCTGAAGCGCGGGCAACTGCACAGCCCTGGCAGAGATACCGTGGATATGCCGTGCGAACATATTTTGCCGGAGCTGGCGTCGCGGGCAATCTGCGTGCCGCTTAATGCGCAAAATAAGAGCATTGGCTTGCTGACCTTTGATAATTACACACCGGGCAAAGAGCCGCCGTACGCCTACCTGGAGTTGCTGGCGGAAACGCTGGCGCTTGCCTTAGCCAACCAGATCCTGCGCGATACGCTGACCGAAAGAGCGACGTATGATTCGCTGACTGGCCTGCGCAACCGCTACAGTCTGGAAGAGACGCTGCGGAATATGATCGATCAGGCAATGGTGGAGAACAGCACGCTCAGTTGCCTGATGCTGGATGTGGATTACTTCAAAAAGCTCAACGATCAATACGGTCACGAAGCCGGTGATAAAGTGTTGCGCGAAATGGCGAAACTGATCACCGAAACGCTGGATGAGAATAGTATTGCGTTCCGCTATGGCGGCGAAGAATTTCTGATTATTTTGCCAGACGTCGATGAAGCGCAGGCGATGACTGTTGCCGAAACGCTGCTGAATAATGTGTATAACCACCAGATGCTGTATGAATCGCAGGATATTGGCCCGGTTTCAGTCTCTATTGGGCTGTCTACCTGGCCGCGCCACGCCCGGGCTGATAATCTGGTGCGCGCCGCCGATCTGGCGCTCTATCTGGCGAAAGAACAAGGGCGCGGGAAGATTGTCGCTGCCAAAAGCGCCGAATAGTTCCTTTTCCCTGTTTCTCGCTTGCTTTTGGTTACAAAATAGCCAGTCAATACCGCAAAATCATGCATAAAGGAGCAGCTTATGAGCTATTTTCGTCCAGTGACATTAGAACACGCCAGTCGCCTGTTAAACCATGGCCCGACCATTTTGATTACCAGCCGTGATGAGCAGATCGATCGCCGTAATGTGATGACTGCGGCCTGGTCGATGCCGGTGGAGTTTTCCCCGCCGCGTATCGCAATTGTGGTGGATAAAAGCGCCTGGTCACGCGAGTTGATTGAGCGTAGCGGCATGTTCGGCATTGTGGTGCCTGGCGTGGCAGCAACTAACTGGAGTTATGCGGTCGGCACTATTACCGGGCGCGATGAAGATAAATTCAACTGCTATGGGATCCCGGCATTTGCCGGCCCGGTACTCGGGCTACCGGTGATTGAAGAGAAATGTCTGGCGTGGATGGAGTGTCGCCTGTTGCCACCTACTGCCGCGCAGGAGAAATATGACACGCTGTTTGGCGAAGTGGTTTCTGCTGCTGCCGACGAACGGGCTTTTATCAACGGACGCTGGCAGTTTGACGACGACAAACTGAATACCATTCACCATCTGGGTGGCGGTCATTTTGTCACCAGCGGCAAACACATTACCGCTGGCGAATAAGCTGGCGGTTACTGCGCTAGTGCTTCGATCCACTTCATCGCCAATTGCGCCCACACGGCGGCTGGTTTTTCACCCCGCCTACCCCGAACCCATGTTGCTCTTTGCTGAACAAATGCAACGCCGTGAGTACGTGATGGACATACAGCGCATTGAACATCGCCAGTGAAGTGGCGACATCAATATCAATGGCGTGCAACAAGAACGTCGGTGGAGTCTCCGGTGAATATCGTTTAATCTGCTGTACGGTGGGTTATCGTGAATCAGGATGGGCAATTGCGCTTTCCATCGAGATCACCGGATAGCCGGACACAACAAAATCGGGACACACATACTCTGCTTTCCTCCGACTCGCAATCCAGTTTGCCGGGTTCACAATAATTGCAAATCGACATCGTCATATTGATAAATCAACGCATAGTTTTTTAGCATGAAAAATTGATGATGTTTTAAAATAACCAAGTCGGCGCTTAGGTTTTGCATAGCATTCATATATCCAGAATAACAAATGTTTGTTTTTAATTTGGAAATATTCACATGTATAAGAAAATACCATGCAATAATTTTACTGTAATACATTCAATGAAGTGTCAATAGAACTTATGAGGTTATCGGATTAATATCATACTCATTCGTGTAATGAATGATTTGGTTCGTTTTCATTTGGCAAAGAAATTGGTTTATAAGGTGGGCGAAGCAGGAAAATATGACGCCCGGTAACTGGTCTTATGTTTATACATCAGTGATAAATTTATTTTTTCCTTGTTGTTTGTTATTTATTTAACAAATTAACTATCATCCGTTGTCCTATAACTGTTACAAATAAAATGACAGGTTGCCCTGAGCTTATGGGGATACATTTACTCCTGTCATTAATAGGGCTTTTAAAAGGAGATTTACTTTGGATATTAGACAGAAAGTAAAACACATGACTCTGGAAGAGAAAATCGGGCAAAAAATCATGCTGGATTTTCGCTACTGGGATCAGAACGGAAGCAACAATCAGGATATGGCCGCTCCTGATGAAACCATTGGCAACTTAATCACGGATAGCCACATTGGTGGCGTGATTTATGCCGCCGGTGTTGACGCGGCCGTAGCCGCCTATTCCTATTATGGGTATGACAGTGGCCCCTCAATAATATCACTGGCAGAGATCCTGACGAATAAACGTCCGCCACAGAGAAAACTGCCAGTCAATACCTGGCATGACTACGATGTGAAGACGAACGGGCACAGTCGCGTTCCCCAGAGGATATGGTCTGGAGTGGGACTGAATGAATAACCGACGGAGCTTTCTGATAACAAGCGCTCTGATTATTCTGGGGCTGGGCATCTCCCGTTCATATTCCTTTTCCTTAAGGAGAAAAATAATGATAAACGGTAAAAATAAAACAGCAGGGCTGAGTAACAGTATCTGGCTGCCCAACTGGCGAATGCAAAAATCGCTGGATTCGGCGCTAAAAGCCCTGCAACAACAGTGCGTCAAAACCGTATCACCATTCTGGTATGAGATTAATGACGCCGGCATTCTGATGGTAAAACCCGGCTCTGATGGTATGAAGATTCCGGACAAGTCCACGCTTGAGCTACTGAAAAGAAACGGCGCCTCAGTGACACCAACCATTACGACTACACTGATGCCGGACGATTTCATCCGGCTGTTTTCTGACCGGTCAGAACAGCAAAGACTGGCTGAGGCAGTCACACAGGAAGTTATGGCTAACGGGTATGATGGCATTGATCTGGACCTGGAAAATATTGCGCTGACAATTGATGTGCCGACTGCGAAAAGGGTGCGTGGAATTTATACGGAATTATGCCAGCGTATTTCGTCAGAACTGTCCCTGGTGAACAAACTATTGTCCATAACTGTAATGGCCCGCTGGTCAGACGACTTTGAAGTCTGGCGTGACAAGCTTATCCCTGGCGTCTATGACTATAAGGCTCTGTCTAAGGTCGCGTCGGTATTCCGTGTGATGGCCTACGACCAGCATGCGCCCAATACACCTCCCGGTCCCATTGCCGGTTTTCAATGGGTGAAGAGTATCTGTGACTGGACCTACCATAATGTTTGCACCCTGGGCAAGGTGGAGATAGGCATCCCCCTGTACGGACGTGACTGGGGTGGAGGGAAGGTAAAAAGTATTCTCTACAATAATATGGTTCAGCTGCGCAAAATGTATCCACAAAGCGAGGTGATATACAGCGATACGGAGAAGGAGGAAACCTTTACTTACGTCAGCTCCGGGGGCGACAAGCATACGGTCTGGTACAGCAATAATCAGTCCGTAACGGACAGGCTGGCCCTTATCCGTTCATATGGGTTTCGGGGTGGTGCATTCTGGGCGGCCTCTTATGAGAATCCAACCCTGTGGGAAAATATTCACGTAACGTCATTAACCGCCGATTAAATAAAACTGCCTGAGTAGCAGGTTTACGAGGAATATTAAAACCGGAGTCGCCTGAAAGGGGGCGACTCCGATTTCTAAACGGAGTTTAAAATAATGCAACGACACCCTTTTTTCCCTTATTCAGCGATGATCCCAAAAGTGATGGCAACGGCCGTTCTGGCCGTGATGCTGTCAGGCTGTACAACGAGTCCGGTAAAAACGGAGGAACGTAAAGGGTATTATGTTGAACATGCCTTTAACGCTATCGGTCAGAATGACAGGGTGCGCTTTCTGGTTATGCACTATACAGCACTGGATGACAGCCGCTCCCTGAAGACGCTGACCCAAGATCAGGTCAGTGCGCATTATCTGATTCCGCAGGAGCCAAAATCCATAAAGGGTGAGCCCGTGGTCCTGCAGCTGGTTGACGAAAGCAGGCGGGCATGGCATGCCGGCATCAGCAACTGGAACGGCAGGTCCAACCTGAATGACACCTCCATCGGTATTGAAATCGTTAACCCAGGGTATACGGACGATATGCTGGGAGATCGTACCTGGTATCCCTACAACGAAAAACAGATCGCCGCCGTGGCTTTACTGGCAAAGGACATTATCGATCGCTACCAGATCGCGCCTGATAACGTTGTCGGGCACAGCGATATCGCTCCGCTCAGGAAGCAGGACCCCGGAAAACTGTTTCCCTGGGCGCGTCTCGCCGCCATCGGCATCGGTGCCTGGCCCGATCAATCGACGGTAAGTAAATACCTTGCCGGTCGTTCCCCCTACGCCCCCGGTGACATCAGCGTCATTCAGGCATTACTGAAACAGTATGGCTACGATCAGATCCCGCAGAACGGCATTCTGGATGATAGTACGCGCAAAACGATCGCTGCTTTCCAGATGCACTTCCGCTCGGCGGATATCCGCGGTAATGCAGATGCAGAAACCGAAGCCATTGCCCGTGCTCTGAACGAAAAATATCGCAGCTCCGCCGCTCCAGCCACAACCGACAGGAAAAAGCTGATGCTGGCAGGTGTAAACAAAGTAGATAAAATTAGGTTCATCGCAGATTAGCGTGAATCAATAGAAAACGGCAGTCAGAACGTTTAGGTTTGCATTCGCCAAAACACACCCTGAACCTTCAAAACTGCCGTTGCCATGAATGCTAACCTGACTTCTCTTTTCTGGAAAGAGTTCATGCACTGAAATTGCCCACAACACTCTCCTCATCCGTCTTCAGCCCTTCGATTCGCAGCAGCCCTGTTGTCGCGGGTGTAATCGCCATACTCCCCATATTCACGACACTTCCCTGCGACGTGTCCGGGAGCGTGAACGGCTCAACTGGAAGGTCTGGCTGGATGTGCCTGTCCGCCGTCTGCGCTGCCCGGCCTGCGGCATTATGACTGAAAAAATCGACTGGCTACCCGGACGTCAGCGATACACCGCCACCCTGTCGGCATGGGTTGAATCACTCGTCCGGTTAAACATGTAGCCAGTCTGACCGGACTGCACTGACATACCATTAAAGACATTGATTACCGGAGACTGCAATTTGATATCCTGGCTTCGCTCAGTGGTCGCTTTTTTATCAGAAATTCCCATTAATTAACTCCCTTACCCGATACGTGGTTTTTTCTTTAATTCACGTATTTCAGAGACCATTAAAAGAGGCATCAGAGGCAGAAAATGTTGCTTAACGTGGATTATCGTTCCACTGAGCGTAGCCCTCTAATAATCAAAATGAGGATGATCAACTAATAAATATAAAAAAGCCCACACAGCGTATGGGCCGCCGGGAATTTACATACTGTAGCCCGGTTTTTTGATCAGTTGCTCCATTTGCGGGGCAATCTCCGTATCCCAGACCTGCGCTTTCCACTCTTCCGGCGCGTACTCATTCAGCGCAACGCTGATGGAACTCTCTTTGCTGTTCAGATGACGAATAATCACGTCGGCGATATCCTCTGCCAGCGCGGCTTTCTGCTCATCATTCAGATCGCGGGGAAAACATTTGATATCAACGTGCGGCATGGCAAACTCCTCGTTTTCAAGAGACTGCCACAGTAGCACAACGCATTCGCACTGATTTATCAAAGTGTGACCAGTCTGGCTGCCACCCGGATTTTCTTAAGCAGCGTACAATCAGTTTGTAAAACTTATGGTAGATCACTTCACTCAGCGCCGATCCCCATCCGGGGACACCATGAACAGTGATCATAAGGGCTCCTTACAGAGGATAAGCCCTAATTTTAGGTCAGATTGGCGAGAAATTCGTCAGCCTGCTGTGGACTGGTAAGACGCACAAAACGCAGATGCTGGTAGCGAGGGTCAGCCATATCCTGCGCGTAACGCAGGCGATTCGCACGCCAGGTTTTTATCGTCCAGATAATGATCGACTCGCGGCTGAAGAATGAACGGCGGAAACTTTCACAGTTTCCGGTGCCCGGCCATAACTCCTGTTTGTGCCAGGCGCGGCGGGCGGCGCGCAGCACGGCCTGACGCAACGTGCGCCAGAAACCGTAATCAACCCACACGACAAGATCGACATGCCGCCATTTTATATCCCGACTGCGATTGTAGTTGCCATCGAGTACCCAGCCCGGCTGCGCCAGTAACTGTTCCAGGCGGGGGTACAGTTCCTCATCTGGTGTTCCCTGCCAGTTGGCCTGCCAGTAAAGCCTGTCCATTTCGATATATGGCAAATTAAGCTTCGCGGCGATGCGTTTCGCCAGCGTTGATTTTCCGCTACCGCTGGTACCGATGACATTAATTTTCATGGCGTTATGCGGATTCCCGCTCAACAAAATGGAAGCCAACATCAACAATCGAGTCGTCAACCTCACTGCCTTCGATACGATCGGCCAGCATCGTTGCCGCCCGCTGACCAATAATTTGCCGATCGATACTGACAGTGGTTATGGCAGGCTGATTTCCGGCGGCAAAATCGAGATCGCCAAAGCCAATCACTGCCAGATCGCGCGGCACCTGTAAACCGCGCGACTGAGCTTCAATGATTGCGCCCTGCGCCAGTGTGTCGGAGCTACAAACAATCACATCGAAATCGCCCTGCTCCAGTAGCTGCGCCAGCCCCTGGCGACCCGAGGTGAATCGCGCCGGTAAAGCCACATCGACGCTGCCTGGTTCACTGATACCGTTACGCTCCAGCACTTCGCACAAACCGGCTTTACGCTGCGCGGCGCGTTTGTCCACCGTCCACAGCAAACCTGGACGATGATAGCCTTTACGCAGCAGATACTCCGCCGTCGCCTGGCCGACTTTCTCGTGGGAGAAGCCCACCAGCATATCCAGCGGTGTCGGGGTTAGATCCCAGATTTCCACTACCGGTACATTGGCATTGAGGAGCACTTTTTTCAGATCTGTCGAGTGGTGGATGCCGGTCAGAACGATACCGTCCGGGCGGCGCGAAAGCAGCGCGGCAACCAGATCGGCTTCAGTCTGTTGTGTGTATCCGGCAACGCAGAGCAGCATATGGTAACCGCGTACCGCCAGCTCATCACTGATGGCCTGAATCGTGTCGACAAACATGTTGTTGTTAATTTGCGGCACCACCACGGCAATCAATTTACTGCGTCGCGAGGCCAGCCCACCGGCCAATGCATTGGGGATATACCCTGTTGCTTTGACCGCCGCGATGACTTTTTCTACCGTTTTGGGCCGTACCAGCTGCGGCGTGTTAAGCGCCCGACTTACGGTCATGGATGATAAGCCAGCGGCGCGGGCGACATCTTCCAGCGTGGGCGCACGCGGTGGGACAGAACGCGATGTTTTCGACATGTTCACTCACAGAGCATTCAGCGTTTTTATGATTCTCGCGTTGTATTATACGCATTTCTCCCTTCATTGCCGCCGTTCCTCAGAAATCAGTGCGTTAGCAGGCATTTTATACTTATTATGTTAGCGTTATTATTAATGAGGCTACCACTCTGCATCTGAGCATTTAATGCACTATCATCCACAAAAGTACTCCCTTTGACGCCACTATTTGTGATCGATTGTACATAATTCCCCCTTTCTCTGGTCATGCATTTATTATGGTCCTACAAATGTTATCGCAAACATTTTATTGTTTACAGGAGCTAATCATGACCGTAAGTGCGAATTCCGATGTTGTGACCTATGCCAAAGCCGCAGGGGCGAAAACCGCCGCTGAAACCGGCGATCGTATTGCGTGGGTAAAACTCTCCCTCGCCTTCCTGCCGCTGGCGAAACGGCTGGGGCGCACCGCGAGTCGGTGCAGTGCTACAACACCGCGACGGCTTCCTGCATACACCGCTGGTTTACGGCTGGTTTTTTCTGTTGCTTTTTTCTGCTGGTTGAATCATTTACGCTGCTTGTCTCCTTTCACCTCTCAATTTCTGCTAATAGTCCCGGTGCGGCCAGCGGGTATGTTTTGCGTCGTTTGCCGATTGCGGGTACGATGCTGCGCCATGTTTCTCTTATCCATACGTAGAATCACTGGAAAGGCAGACATTTACCGCGGGAGCAATCGTTTGGCTTTTGCTCACGCAGGTTGAGGAATCCCGCAAGGTTCAGACAGGTAACAGGTAACGAAATGAAAACAAACAACAACAGCGCCACGGAGCATCACGCGGCAAAACGACGCTGGCTTAACTCTCATGAAGAGGGCTATAACCGGGCGATGGGTAATCGGCAGGTACAAATGATCGCTATTGGCGGCGCGATCGGGACAGGTTTATTTTTGGGCGCAGGCGCACGATTACAGATGGCGGGGCCATCGCTGGCAATCGTCTATCTGGTTTGTGGCATCTTCTCTTTCTTTATTCTCCGCGCGCTGGGCGAACTGGTACTGCATCGCCCTTCCAGCGGCAGCTTTGTTTCCTATGCCCGTGAGTTTCTGGGCGAAAAAGCCGCGTTTGTCGCTGGCTGGATGTACTTCATCAACTGGGCGATGACCGGTATCGTCGATATCACCGCCGTGGCGCTCTATATGCACTACTGGGGCGCATTTGGCGGTGTGCCGCAGTGGGTCTTTGCGCTGGCCGCGCTGGCGATCGTCGGCACCATGAACATGATTGGCGTGAAATGGTTCGCTGAAATGGAGTTCTGGTTTGCGTTAATCAAAGTGCTGGCGATTGTGGTGTTCCTGGTTGTCGGGACCATTTTCCTCGGCAGCGGTAAACCGCTGGATGGCGGCACAACCGGCTTCCACTTGATCACTGACAATGGCGGTTTCTTCCCGCACGGCTTGCTGCCAGCGTTGGTGCTGGTTCAGGGCGTGGTCTTTGCGTTTGCCTCTATCGAGCTGGTCGGTACTGCTGCCGGTGAGTGTAAAGATCCGCAGACCATGGTACCAAAAGCAATCAATAGCGTGATCTGGCGTATCGGTTTGTTCTACGTCGGCTCGGTGGTTCTGCTGGTGCTGCTGTTGCCGTGGAACGCCTATCAGGCAGGTCAAAGCCCGTTTGTGACCTTCTTCTCCAAACTGGGCGTGCCTTACATTGGCGACATCATGAATATGGTGGTGCTGACAGCTGCGCTTTCCAGCCTGAACTCTGGCCTTTACAGCACCGGTCGTATTCTGCGTTCGATGTCGATGGGCGGTTCCGCGCCGAAGTTTATGGCGAAAATGAGCCGTCATCATGTACCGTATGCTGGTATTCTGGTCACCATTTGCGTCTATATCGTCGGTGTGTTCCTCAACTATCTGGTGCCGTCGCAGGTGTTTGAAATTGTGCTGAACGTGGCCTCCCTGGGCATTATCGCCTCCTGGGGCTTTATCGTGATTTGCCAGATGCGTCTGCGTAAGACGATCAAAGAAGGCAAAGTGGCGGATGTCAGTTTCAAAATGCCTGGTGCGCCGGTCACGTCATGGCTGACGCTGCTGTTCCTGCTGAGCGTACTGGTGCTGATGGCGTTTGACTATCCAAACGGTACTTACACCATCGGGTCTATCCCGCTGATTGCCGTGTTGCTGGTTGCAGGCTGGTTTGGCGTGCGCAAACGCGTACAGGAAATTCACAGCACGGCACCGGTTGCGCCGACTAAAAACGCCCGGCAGTAAAAATCAGGGAAGGCACTGGCCTTCCCTTTTTACTACAGCCTTCGGCCTTCCTGGTTACCATTTAACAGACGCGCTAGCTATACCCCGCTCCACATGCAACGTACTTAATACGGTAATTTTCTTGTCCCACCTCTGGCACACTGCCAAAATCCACCTGTAGCAACTGCCAGCGGCTTACGTCCCACGCGCAAAGTTGTCCTTCCTGTGGTAGGGCCGAAAGAACACTGTGCGCGACAATAGGTAGCCTTCTCATCGACAACCAGGCGGCAGTGCGTACCTCATCAATATCGGGCAGACGCAGCGCCAGCCAGGTATCAATCTGCGGCCATCCGAAATCCTGTTCCAGCTTTTTAAAGCCGGGGCTCTGTAAAAAATTCGCCATCGCTTCAGCATTTTTCCAGAGATAAAGCGGTGCATAGCGGTTCTCATTGCAATACGTGTCATTTTTACGGGAGACGAGATATGCCTTAAAAAGCAGGCCCGGGTAGCCATCCAGCTTCGCGCCATTTTCCTGAATACGTGTATCAATCACTGCCATGTCGTAGTCAGCAGGTAGGGTAAAGCGGTATTGCATTACAATCACACTATGTCCTCCGAAGCCATCCGACCCTGGCTGAAGCTCCACTCGTCGGCGGTATTGAACTGGATCATTACCATCACATCATCCGGGCAAATATCCAGTTTGCTATGCAGACGTTGGCTCAGTATGCGACAGAGATTTTGCTTCTGCTCGTTCGTGCGAGGTTTGCCCGCCAGTATATGAAACTGAATGAAGTTATCGCTGCGCCCGCCGCTTTTATAAAAACGGTCAAACACACGCTGGCCGGCAGGGACCTCATCAAAAACCTGAAAGAGATCACCTGGCGGGACAGCAAATTCCTCCTCCAGACTTTGTTGCAGGATGGTGGAAATCTGGGCGATCTGGGTATCGCTGTATCCCTGGCGTAGAGTTATGCGGGTGAACGGCATCTGCTTAATCCCCTTCCAGACAACCGAGTGCGGACACTGCTGCAGGCCAGCCAGCATAGAACGCCAGATGGGTGAAGACTTCGGTTATCTCTTTGCGGCTCAGACCATTTTGCTGCGCGAAGTTAATATGCCATGTAAGTTGCTGCTCACGCCCCAGCGCTGTGAGTGCACCCAGTGTAACAAGACTGCGTTCGCGCGGAGAGAGTTCCTCACGCTTCCAGATATCATTGAACAGTACTTCATTACTCAGTTCGGCCAGCTTCGGCGCAATGCTGCCCAGTGTTACGCGATCAAGGATTTTCGCCATGGTATTTTCTTCTCCGTGTTAACAGTTAAATTATTCTGCTACGATACTTTCATCCTGAAAATCAAATTATTCACGATCAACAATCCCATATTACAGGATGATAATGGACAAACTTCCCCTGACTCTCGACCTTGACGCGCTACGCGGTTTTGTGACTGGTATTGAATGCGGCAGTTTTACACATGCAGCGACCCGCTTGTGCCGCTCGACCTCGGCATTGAGCGCGCAGCTTAAAAAGCTGGAACGACAATGCGAGGCCGAACTGGTAGTAAAAAAGGGGCGACATCTGACGCTGACCCGTAACGGCGAGATACTAATGAGCTATGCCCATCGACTGCTCGCTCTGAATGATGAGGCGCAGCGGGCGCTGAAGGGTGAGCTTTTACAGGGAGAAATCCGCTTTGGCATGCCGGAAGATTTTGGCGAGTCTCTGATGCCGGGTATTTTGGGCAAATTCAGGAGCCAGCATCCGGGGCTGCGCATCATCGCCCGGGTAGATCGCAACCAGGCGCTGCTCACGGCGCTTGATAACAACATGCTTGATATGGCCCTCCTGTGGCAGCAGGAAAATAAACCAGGCGAGGGAAAACTTATCAGGCAGTGTCAGCTGGAGTGGATACAGCATCAGGATTTAGATATCAGCACTCTGCTGACGCAGGGTGAGCCGTTGCCTCTGGTGATGTTTGAAAACCCGTGCATAATGCGGTCACAGGCCATCACTTGCCTGAATCGGGCTGGCATTGTCTGGAAGGTGGTATTTGTCAGCCAGAGTCTGAGCGGTATCTGGGCTGCGGTACAGGCCGGGCTTGGCATCACTTTACGCACACGAGTGGGAATGCCCGACAGCCTGCGTGTGGTGGGGAGCATCCTGCCGTCTCCGGGGAGTCTTGGAATTATGCTAGAGCAGAGAAATACAACGGATGAAGGTGCGCGGGTAATGCTGGGTCAACTGATAGAAGAAGCGATATTGGGTGTGAAATAAGTTGTTTTTGGCATACTCAGAGTCTGTATATACCCTCATTTTTGCGATATCAATACTATCGTAGGTTTCGGCAAGTACAGGTTTGCCGCCCTGTGTTATCGGGATGGAAGCATGCTCCGGGGCGCATTACTGGATTACTTAACATTGGTTAAATGCCATTCCCCGACTCCTCGCTGGACACCAAATGTTAGCGCCTTACTACGCGCTAAAAGGTTATCGGCAGGGAACGCGCGGATTTCAGGTATTAACTGTTCTTATAAGTGCAAAACGTGATATGGATGCGCCCCAATGACAAATTTTTGTCGGGTCACATCCATGATTTAGGTTAACTAATTGTATTTAAGAGAAATGGCTCAGCGATAAAATTGCTTATGAAGAATGTTTGCGCCCTCATCGATGGCGCGCCATATTCCGCGTTCGCTGGCAAAAGCATCACCTTCTTCAAGTGCGGCTAATAAGTCTGAATAATCGTGGCTGCGTGTTAAATCATCCGAGTGTGGATAAAGATAATTAAAACATGGGCCAATGCGTACCCATAATTGCTCAATCAGGGCTGTCAATGTCGGCATACCCGACTGCTGGTAAATCGAAAAACGAAAAATCCGATTTGCCTGCAACATCTGCTCGGTTTGACCACTTTTTAGTGTTTCGTGGAAAGCCGCAGCCAGCGTACGCAACTCTCTGCTCCTCTCCGGGGTCATACTTTGACTGGCGGCACGGGCAGCCATCCCTTCAAGGCTTTTGCGTATCTGGTTGATTTCGCAATAGCGTTCGAGGCCGACCTCCGGCACTAAAAATGCCTGCGCCGGTGTGGCATGTAGTGCGCCTGCGGAGACTAATCGCAAAAGCGCTTCCCGTACCGGAGTAATGCTGGTACCCAACTGATCTGCTATTTCTTTCGTGATAAGCCGTGCGCCAGGTTTTAGCGCACCGATAATAAGCGCATTCTTCAGACTCGACTCTACCTGCATAGTGAGGCTGGTTCGTTGCGCTTTTTCCAAATCAAGCATGTTTGCGTCCTGTATAATTTCTTATTTATTTTCAGCCTGGTAGCGTGTCCGTAATGATATAAAATATATTATATAAACATGCCTGGTATTGGATTGTCGCTTAAAAGATGTAGCTAATAATTAGTTATTATGCACAACTACCAGGAACCGACTTCACAAGGTTATCAGTTCCTTATGCTTGTCTAATTAAAGACGTTTTTTCGGATTTTGCACAATTCTGATGGCGGTTTTTTTCGCCGCCATCAGTTGCTTAGTGTGATGGCCCAACTTGCACGACGACTTTGCCAAAGTTTCGACCTTCCAGCATACCGATAAACGTCTCCGGCGCTTGCTCAAGACCTTCTGTGAGTTGCTCACGGTAGTGAATCATTTCCTGTTTTACCCATTTCTCCATTTCTTGCTGAAATTCGTTAATTCGGTGACCGTAATCCTGTGAAACAATAAATCCCTGCAACCGAATTCGTTTTTTAAGCAGCGTTGCCATTAATAACGGGATACGATCAGGGCCGTCAGGAAGTTCAGTGGCGTTATAGCCGCTGACTAATCCGCAAAGCGGAATTCGTGCCTGAGTATTTAATAAGGGCAGCACGGCATCAAAGACTTTGCCGCCGACATTTTCGAAATAGATATCGATCCCTTGCGGGCAGGCTGTCGCCAGTTGTTTGGCAAAATCCTCCGCCTGATGGTCGAGACAGAGATCAAAACCGAGCACCTCCTCGGCATGGCGGCACTTCTCTTTGCCCCCGGCGACCCCGACAACGCGACAGCCCTTAATTTTACCGATCTGCCCGACCGTTGCGCCGACAGGGCCGGTTGCAGCAGCAACGACCAGCGTTTCCCCTGCTTTCGGCTGACCGATATCAAGCAGCCCCATGTAGGCGGTAAACCCCGGCATGCCGAGAATACCCAGCGACCACGAAGGATGCTGTGGATCTTTACCAAGGTTGATCACCTCGTCGCCGCTGGCGATGTCGTAATCCTGCCAGCCGCTGTAGGCCAGCACCCAATCGCCTTCGGCAAAATCCGGATGCAGTGAACTGACCACGCGGCTGACCGTCGCGCCGCACATCACTTCGCCGATTTTTACCGGCGGCGAGTAGGATGGCGCATCGCTCATACGACCGCGCATATAGGGATCTAACGAGAGGTAAACCGTTCGCAGTAACACCTGGCCTTCGCCGGGCGTCGCGATGTTATCCTCTTCAAGGCGGAAATTGTCGGTAACCGGGGCACCATGTGGGCGGGAAGCCAGCACCCAACGGCGATTGCGGTGAGAAGATTGGTTCATCGTGCTCTCCAGTGCGTGAAAGACTAACTACTGATACTAGTCGTTTCCTGCCAGCAGCGCGTTAACATTACGTACCTGCGTGGTTGAGCCGCACCACCAGATAGCGGCAAGGCGCGCTGCTCTCGTTGATAAAACGGCAATCGTTTGGCGGCCCGAGTTCCAGGCAATCCCCGGCTTTCATT
Organism: Pseudomonadota bacterium; assembly: GCA_018261615.1. GTDB lineage: Bacteria > Pseudomonadota > Gammaproteobacteria > Enterobacterales > Enterobacteriaceae > Kosakonia. Next base: position 109,463 of record JAGTSE010000006.1, read on the forward strand.
TCGTGCCGTGTATCGCCTTCGACAAATACCAACTCGCCTTCCTGCAACCAAATTAACTGCCGCGCCAGCGCGTAAGAAGAAGCGGGCATCGGAATATCGCTGCCGATTGGCAGATCGATTTGCACCAGATCGATAGGCAGATCACTGCGCGGCGAAACATGGCGGCGCAGGTAGTGGCTTTGCGGATCGCGCCATACCGGCTGATTGGCATAGCGCAGCAGTTTTCCTTCCTGCATTTCGGCGCGGGCAATTAATGTCGACATGCTGATGCTAAATGCGCCGGAAAGCCGTGCCAGCAGCGCCGCCGTTGGGCTGCTCTCGCCGCGCTCGATTTTGTGGATCATCGCCCGCGAAACACCCGCGCGTTCGGCCAGTTCGCTTAATGACCAACCGCGGGATTCACGTTCAACGCGAATTCGGGCACTGATCCGTTGATTTATATTGTCTGAGATAGTATTCATATTGTAATACTATAGTGTACAAATCTGAGGTTCAACCATGAATATTCGTTTTGCCGGGAAAGAAGATTGTGCCGCCATTGCGGGGATCTACAACCATGCAGTGGTGAACACCGCCGCCATCTGGAACGACCAAACAGTCGATGTCGAGAACCGTATTGCCTGGTTTGAAGCGCGTGCCAGTCTGGGTTATCCGGTGCTGGTCAGTGAAGAAAATGGCGTGGTCACCGGCTACGCTTCGTTCGGTGACTGGCGCGCTTTCGATGGTTTTCGCCACACCGTTGAACACTCGGTATATGTTCACCCCGAACATCAGGGCAAAGGCCTCGGCCTGGCGCTAATGGAACGCCTGATTGAAGAGGCCAGACGTATTGGCAAACATGTGATGGTGGCGGGGATTGAGTCGCAAAACCACGGCTCTATTCATCTGCACAGTAAGCTTGGTTTTATCACGACCGGGGAAATGCCGCAGGTCGGCACCAAGTTTGGCCGCTGGCTTGATTTAACCTTTATGCAGTTACAGCTCGATAACCGTACCGATCCGGATACTATCTAATGAACCAGTCGCTGACACTCACCTTTCTGATCGCTGCCGGGATTGGCCTGGTGGTGCAAAACACGCTGATGGTGCGCATTACCCAGTCGGCCTCGACGATCCTTATCGCCATGTTGCTCAACTCGCTGGTGGGTATTGTGCTGTTTGTCTCGATATTGCTGATCAAGCACGGAATGAGTGGGTTTCAGGAACTGTACGCCAGCGTGAAGTGGTGGACATTAATTCCCGGTCTGCTGGGTTCGTTTTTTGTCTTTGCCAGCATCAGCGGTTATCAGTACGTTGGCGCGGCAACGACAATTGCGGTTCTGGTGGCAAGCCAGCTGATTGGTGGGCTGGTGATGGATGTGGTGAGGAGTCACGGGATCGCGCTGCGAGCGCTGATTAGCCCGGTGTGCGGCGCGGTACTGCTGGTAATTGGCGCCTGGCTGGTGGCCAGACGCCAGTTCTGATTACAGGATTGAGCCACCTTTGGTGAGTTGGTCACGGCGCGCTTCCATATCTTCTTTATGCTGGCGGCCGTGATGCGCAATCGCCGTTCGCAAGCGCTGCTGCTGGGCGTAGCGCTCTTCCCGGCTTAGTGCGGCGTCATCACTGAGTTCAACCAGTAGTTCGTTCATCCCGCTAATAACGCTCTGTTCAATGGCCGCGTCAACGCGAGCGACAACCTCATCCAGATGTGACATATCCACTCCTTTAATTCAATTTCGCTTTCGAGAAATCACTACCCATCAGGCTAACCTGGTAACCGGTCACATTGCTGCGTGTGGCGTAGAAGGTTTTGCCGTTCGCCAGCGCAATCCACGGCGCCTGCTGGTAGAAGATATCCTGAGCCTGGCCGTACAGTTTAGCGCGCGCTGCTGGATCGCTGACCACTTTGGCTTTCTGCACCAGCGCATCATAGCCTTTATCGCACCAGCGTGCGGCGTTGGCGCCTGTTTTGATGCTGTTGCAGCCCAGCAGCGTATCAGCGAAGTTATCCGGGTCGCCATTATCCGACATCCAACCGAACAGTGCAGTGTCGTGCTCGCCTTTACGCATTCCGGCCAGATACTCGCCCCACTCGAAAGAGACAATCTTCGCTTTCACGCCCACTTTCGCCCAGTCGCTCTGGATCATCTCGGCGATACGGCGTGAGTTCGGGTTATACGGACGTTGTACCGGCATTGACCACAGCGTGGTTTCAAAACCTTTCTCCAGACCCGCCTGTTTCAACAGTGCTTTGGCTTTTTGTGGATCGTAGCTGTAGTCTGGCAGATCTTTGTTATATCCCAGCATATTTGGCGGCAGTGGAGATTTCGCCACGCTGCCGGAGCCGAGGAACACGGCGTTAACGATCGCCTGCTTATCGGTGGCGTAGTTCAGCGCCTGACGCACCAGGACGTTATCAAACGGTTTTTTCTCGGTGTTAAACGCCAAATAACCGACGTTCAGCGCATCAATGGTATGCAGCGTCAAATCTTTATTCTTTTTGATCTGTTCGAACTGCACCGGTGACGGCGCCGGAATGATCTGGCATTCGTTGGTTTGTAGCTTCGCCAGGCGCGTCTGCACGTCCGGGGTGATAGAGAAAATCAGGTGTTTGGTCGGTACCGGGCCTTCCCAGTAGTTCGGGTTGGCAAGATAGCGAATTTGTGCATCAGTTTTATATTGCTGCAACACATAGGGGCCGGTACCGATTGGCCAGTTGTCGACGTTTTCCGGCGTGCCTTTTTTCAGCATTTCATCGGCGTATTCCGCTGAGAGTATAGAGGCGAAATCCATTCCCCAATCAGCAAGAAATGCGGCGTTCGGTTCATTCAGCACAAACTGGACATGGTAATCGTCTACCTTCTTCACCCCTTTGATCAGCTTATCAAGGCCAACATCGGTGAAATACTCGTAATTTCCCTGCGAAACATTGTGATACGGGTGTTTCGCGTCCATCTGTCGCATGACGGAGAAAATCACGTCATCGGCGTTGAAATCGCGCGTCGGTTTAAAATATTTATTGCTGTTGAATTTAACCCCCGGACGCAGCGTAAACGTCCAGGTTTTTCCATCTTCCGACACTTTCCACTCCGTCGCCAGAGACGGAATCGGGGTATTTTTCACCGGATCGAAGGTGACCAGGCGGTTATAAAGCACCTGAGAGCTGGCAACAAAGGTAGGCCCGGAACTGGCAATTTGCGGGTTAAAAGATTCAGGCGACGCTTCGGAGCAGTAAACGATGGTGTCGTTAGACGCTGCCCATGCAGCACTTGCCGGTAACAGTGTGCTCAGCGCGAGAGCGAGCAGCGTTTTCCCTGTAGACATTATCAAGACCTTCTTATTTATATGGAGTAGTCATCTCAGCACAGCGCTGGTGAGCTGGCAAATAATGATTCTCTATCAGGTTATGCTAAAGCGGTTGATTTCGCTGAAATATCAATCATCATTACGATTAAAATTTATCTTAAATAATTATCGCGCCGTCAAGTCTGATTGATGTTATCTATGCATCGAGAATTCAATGGTTTTGCGGTCTCCTCTTCCTTTTACTGACGACAAGTTTGCGTATAGTAGACGCGTAAAGAAGCCTATGGGATGAAAACGTGGCAAAAACTCTCTTACGCAGCGGCGATCTGGATGATTTCCAGGCCGTGGGCGGCGGCGGTCAGGCCGTATTTGATTCGGCGTTACAAATTCGTGAAGCACTGCGTCTGCGCAAACAGCAAGCGCTGGTTGACTGTCTGGCAATACCCCAGGTCAATGATGAAGGCGATCGTGTCGACTGGTACTCACCCGTCGATGGTCGTCCAGTTTCGTGGAAAGCCGCTGATGAAGAGGTGCGAAGCCGCGCCCGCGAGTACCTCGAAAAGACCCTCGACAGCGCTTATGCGCTGAGCCGCAAATGCTTGCAATCGCAGAAAACAGCACAGCAGTTGTTTGGTTCGCTGTTGGAAAAAGCGCTGCAATTTCCCGGTGAAAACCACGTTTTCCTCGTCGATGGCAAGCCGGTGATCACCTTCTGGGGATTCGTCAACCTCAATGAAAGCGCGCGTGAAAATGTGCTTGATTGTCTGCGCGAACCGGAACCGGAAGTACCGGAAATCACCATGCTACCGGAACCGGAGCCAGAAGAAGCCCCTGCCGTTGAAGTCATATTCAGCCAGGCGGATGCGCCGCTATTAAGCCCGCCGCCAGAAATCAAATTACAGCCTGAACCGGTTGAAGAGCCGCCGGTGCAAGCCGCGATAACACCAGAACCCGCACCGGTTGCCGCTACGCCTGCGAAAAAACGTCGTCGCTACGGTCTGTGGGCGCTGCCGGTTGCTGTCGCGGTTGCGGCGGCTATTGCCACCCCGCTGCTCCTGAAGCAACAAGAGGTTCCGGCTCCCGCGCCGGTGGTCGCAAAAACCGAACCTGTCGAGATTGCCCCCCCCGCCATGCAGGCCGCACCAATTCCTGCACTGACGACGAAGCTGCCGCTGCACCAGGCGGAAGTCTCTGCCCCCGTAGAAACCGTAGTCGAGAAACCCACAGGAAAAGAGTCCGTGGTGATTTCCGCCATTCCGAAAGGCGCGCTGGTAATGGATGCTGTCGAGGTGAAAATCGGTTCAACCAAATTCCTTAACGGTAGCTGGCGCGTTGATCTGGATGTTAAAGATCCCGTGACCGGCAAAGCGCCAGTGGTACGTTACCAAATCCAGAACAATAAAGGTTCAGCGCGCATTGTTCACGGTAAGAACATTACCTGTCGCGCAGAGATCTTCTCTGGTCTGCACGGAACCGGCGAACTGTTGGTTAAAAGTCGCGGTAACGCACGGTGCAGTGACGGTACCCGCTACCCGATGCCGGACATTTCCTGTAAAGCAGGCAGCAATGACGTAGCCGAGTGCAGCGCACGTTTTGACGCCAAAACCACCGTTCCGGTGACGTTCAGAAAAACAGGTGACTGAGTTTATGCTGGTTAATCTTTGCGACTACAAACAGAGCGTGACGCTAATTGCCAACAGCGGCGTACAGTTTCTTGATTTTGGCGTGACGCCGCAGGATTCGGCCAACAGCGGCCGTTTTGTACGTAAAACGACTAATGGCCCGCTGCTGCGACTCGATTTTGATGTGGTGAACGAGCGTTATACCCTGCCGAACCGTGATGGCGGTCAGCCGGAAGTGGTCAAGCCTGAAAGCACCCACTCGTTGCAGTATTCGCTGTCGATCCTGGATGGCGTCTGGCTGCCGGTGCCTTTTTTGCGCTTTAACCCGCCGCGTACTTTTGTTGAAGGACCGGATAACTGGGCGCGGGTGCAGATCCGTAAATTGAGCGAGCCGGATAGCGCGGGCAATACGCACCGCATCGCCCTGGCGCTCGACAGCCAGATCAACGACAACTCTCCGGCTTCTCTGGCACCGCTGGAGAACGATATTCTTAACGGCACGCGCTTTGCACTAGCCTGGCATGATGATGAAGTCGCTGATTTCCTCGATCAAACCTGGGTTGACGGCTGGCTGCGGGAAGCTTTCTTACACTTTATTTCGCAACATGAAAGCCGCGGTGAACGTGAGATCACACAGGCGCTGCGCGGTTTTGAATACCAGGCGCACTGGCTTAACCTGATGACCTTGCTCGGCTCGCAATTGCAGGTGCCGGAAGTCAAAATTGTCACCCACACGCTGAGCACCCCGGCGATTCCGGTCGATCTGATTCTCGATGTCGGTAACACCCACACCTGCGGCGTGATCATTGAAGATCATGGTGATGCCAACGATGGTTTGCGCCAGACGGCAGAGTTACAGGTGCGATCGCTCAGCGAGCCGCAATTCCTTAACGAACCTTTATTTACCAGCCGTCTCGAATTTTCGGAAGCGCGTTTTGGTAAGCAGCACTTCTCGGTGGAGAGTGGCCGCGAAGATGCCTTCGTCTGGCCATCGATTGTGCGCGTCGGCGATGAAGCGCGCAAACTGGCGATGCAGCGCGTCGGCACTGAAGGCAACAGCGGGATCTCCAGCCCGCGGCGTTATCTGTGGGATGAAACCCCGGTGTTACAGGACTGGCGCTTTAGCCAGATGAACAGCAAAACACAGCGCGAACCGCTGGCTACCGCTTTCCCGTTGATGAACCTGATGAACGATGAAGGCCAACCGCTCTACAGCCTGCCGCTGGATGAGCGTTTGCCGGTCTTCTCGCCGCAGTATAGCCGCAGCACTCTGATGACGCATATGTTGTGCGAATTGCTGTCGCAGGCGCTGGGGCAAATTAACAGCGTGGCGACGCGTTTGCGACTCGGTTTCCCGGCGTCTCCGCGCCAGTTGCGCACTATTATTTTGACCCTACCTTCCGCCATGCCGAAGCAGGAGCGTGAAATCTTCCGCCGCCGCATGTTTGAAGCGATCGCACTGGTGTGGAAAGCGATGGGCTGGCATCCGCAGGATGAAGACTTCGCCAACCGCAAGCAGCAGGAAAAGAGCGTGGTACCGGTTCCGCATATTCAGATGGAGTGGGACGAAGCGAGCTGCGGACAACTGGTGTGGCTGTATAACGAAGCGATCTCCCGTTTTGCCGGGCAGACGGAAACCTTTTTCGCCTCCCTCGCCCGCCCGGATCGCGCAGAAGCTCCTGGTGCCGTGAAAGGCCGTTCGCTGCGCGTTGCCTCTGTCGATATTGGCGGCGGCACCACCGATATGGCGATCACCCATTATCAGCTTGATGATGGCACCGGCAGTAACGTCAAAATCACCCCGCAACTGCTGTTTCGCGAAGGGTTTAAAGTGGCGGGTGATGACATTCTTCTGGATGTTATCCAGCGCTGCGTGCTGCCTGCGCTGCAAACGCAGATGCAAAAAGCGGGCATCAGCGATGCGGCGGCGATTATGGCGACACTGTTTGGCGACTCCGGGCGTATTGATACGCAGGCGGTTTTGCGCCAGCAGACCACACTGCAACTGTTTATGCCGATCGGCCATGCGATCCTTGCCGCCTGGGAAGAGAGCGATATCAACGATTCGCTGGCCGGATTGCATGCGACCTTTGGCGAACTGCTCAAGCAACAGCCGACGCGCAATGTGATGAATTATCTGCGTCAGGCGATCGATCATGCCTTGCCGTCCGGCTCGGCTGAGTTCGACGTGCTTTCCGTACCGTTGCAGGTCAATTTCCGAGAATTGCAGGATGCGATGCTGAACGGTCAATTTACGCTTACCGCTCCGCTGCATGCGGTGTGCGAAGCCATTTCCCACTACAGTTGCGACGTGTTGCTGATCACGGGTCGTCCGGGCTGTCTGCCAGGCGTGCAGGCGCTGATCCGCCATTTACAGCCTGTGCCGGTTAACCGCATGATCTGGCTGGATAAATACCGTGTTCATGAGTGGTATCCCTTCAGCCAGCAGGGCAAAATTGGTAACCCGAAATCAACCGCGGCGGTCGGTGCGATGCTGTGTAGCCTGGCGCTGGATCTGCGTCTGCCGCGCTTTAACTTTAAGGCTGCTGACATTGGCGCTTATTCCACCGTGCGCTACCTCGGTGTGCTGGATAACGTGGTTAACACGCTGCGCGACGAAAACATCTGGTATCACGATATTGATCTCGATAAACCGGGTGCCAAGCTTGATGCCAAGCTGCACTTCCCGCTGCGCGGTAATGTGACGCTGGGGTTCCGCCAGTTAGCTAACGCCCGCTGGCCTGCCACACCGCTCTATACGCTGAGCATTAACTCGCAGGATCTGGCGAAAACCATCGCGGGCGATGGCGTATTAAACGTACGTCTTGCCTTTAGTGGCGGCAACAAACATCACGGCCCGGAATCCTTCACGCTGAGTGAAGCCTGGTTGCAGGACGGAACGCCGGTGCCTGCCGACGCGTTAACTTTTAAACTGAATACGCTGGCCGACCGCCGCCATAGCGGTAGTCACTACTGGATCGACAGCGGGAGTGTGTATCTGAAATGAGTGCGAGCGTAAACACCACCCAGGCGTTGAGCGCATGGATTAACGAGAACCGGACACTTTCACCGCTGCTGGATGATGATGCTGACGCGCTGCTGGCGCGCCTGAATGTTGCCGCTGCCGAAGAAACCGCACTGCGCGACGCCGTTGACGCGCCCTGCACCATCGGCTTGTATGGCCATTCACAGGCGGCGAAAGCCCATCTGCTCGGTGCGCTGTGCGGCAGCGGCAACGGGCGGCTGGATGTGCGCCCGGGCGACAAAACACTGGATTACTTTACCCATATCAATCCGGGTCACGCGCTGACCAGCATGGCGCTGCGTTTCAGCCCGGATCACTTGCCGATGGACGACAGTTTTCCGCTCTGTTTACGCATTATCAGCGAAGCCGAACTGGTGCAGTTGTTTATTGCCCATACCCAGCAGCAACCGGAATTGCGCGCAGCCGACAAAGCGGTTATCGAAAGCCGGGTCGCCAAATGGCGCGCCCTGCGCCAGCCGAATCCAGTACCGGGGATCACCGCCGAAGAGATTGGCGGCATTGCCCGTTTCTGGCGCTCAATAGTGCCTTCGTCGCAGCAACAAATGGACGATGCTTTGTGGTATCAGTTCGCCAGCCTGCTGCCGCAACTGGATCTCAGTGCGCGTGCCAGCACCTGGTCGTTATTATGGGGCGAGCAACACGAACTGACACAGCAGTGGCTGGCGCTGGCGCACACCCTGCACCAGACCGGTAACGCCAGCGAACTGGCCGCGCCGTTAAGTGTTCTGGTCGATAGCTTCGCCCTGCCAACAGAAGGATTTTTAACCCCGCCGGAACCCGGCAGCGAAGAGATTCATGATGAAGTGGTGGTGCATCCCTGGACCAACGATCAACGGCTCAATGCGGTCAGTATTCCGCTGGCGACGCTGGCGCTGATCACCCGCGAATTGGTGCTGCCGGTGGAGAACAGTGTGTTGCCATCGGTGGATATTCTTGATATCCCGGCACCTGGTCCGCAGGACGGTCAACCGCTGTGGCGCAGTAAATGCCGCTGGCTACTGGATAGCTATCGCCAGCGTTTACAGCCGGACGTGCTGATGATCTGTAACGCCACACTGGAGCGTTCGGCCACCGCAGCCACTGCCCGCGCCCTGCTCAACTGGGTAAAAGAGACGCAATCGGGTCAGGAAGCCGCGCTGCCGGGCCTGGTCTGGGCAATTACGCCACAGGATGCGCGTTTTACGCTGGCGCAGAACCTGGATGAAGCCGTCCAGCAGTTGATCGGCAAACCGGGCCAGCACTGGGGCACATTGCAGGCGCTGGATGCCAGCAGTCTGCAACGCCTGCTGGCATGGTTAGCGCAGGCCACCGCGCCGGATCTGCGTCAACAGCGTTTAAAAGCGCTGGCAGAGCGCCATCGTCATGCGCTGCGCGAACTGCTGCAAACATGGCTTGTCAGCCCAGAGAAGGACGCAGCCACCCAGCGCACCCGTGCTGAAGCTGTTGTGCGCGAATTGCAGGGGCAGGCTTCCCGTCACGGTGAATTGCTGGAAGGTTTGCAACCAGATATGCAGCAGTTCGACACGCTGTGGAAAGTACAACAGCCGCGTGAAGAGAAAGTCAGCGGCCTGTTTAATGATGCAATCGATCTGTTTGCCGAATCGCCGGACAACGCGGAACAGCAGCCGCAAAGCAAAGATGTCGGTCAGCAGGCGCATGCACTGTGGGTTAACCATGTTCGCCAGTGGAGCCGCAACGAAGACAACGCCGCGCGCCTTGGTCTCAGCCCGGCAGCCCTGCGCCAGATGGCGGAAATTGTGATTGTCAGTAGCTACCGCTTGCATCTGCCGGAGCAGTTGCAAGCCATCAGGCAGCGTGATACTGCTTGCGCTGCGCAGTTGCATGCCGCGATTGGCAACTTTGTCGCCTGGCTTGGTTATGCATCGGTGGCGGAAGCTGATCGCCCGGCGAGCCGCGTGCAGAAAGGTCGCGCCATTTTCGCCACCGATTCGGCACAAGCGAGTAACACGCGTCTAACCCGGCTGAGCGAGCAGCCGGTTCACGCCGCCACCCGCTATGTTTACGACTGGCTGGTGGCGCTCTATCACCGGGCAACGGAAAATATTGGCTACCGCCACCCGCTGGATATCACCCCGGCGGCGCGCAGGAAGCTGAAGTCTTTACTGCCGTAGGCTAAAACGACTGCAATAAAAGCAGAAACCCGGCCAGTATTACGCGCCGGGTTTTTTATTCGTGTTCAGTAATAAAGCGATTTAGCGTCTGTGCCAGCCGACCTGGCTGCTCCCAGGACATCGAATGCCCCGCTTCCGCAATCACCTGTACCGGGATCCCCTGTTTTCGAACCGCCTCTTCGTCAGTATCCAGCAGCGAAAGCGCACCAAAGATCAGCGTTTTTGGCCGCGGAAAATTGACAAACAGCGTCATCCAGGTCGGCTCGATACCGTCGGCCAGGCTTTTTGCCCCGCGCCAGACCGCCCACGGCGCATTACTTTGTAAGCACCCGGCCCACGCGGTTTTCTCCTGCGCCAGCATGGCCGCATAACCGCTGGTGACAAACCCCGCTTCATCCTGGCTAGCAATCTGGCGGCTGAACATACCGCCGCCGGGATAGAAATTGGGTTCCGACACCGCCAGCCCGTTCACTCGCGCGGCTATCTGCGCTGCCACCTCAATGGCGATGCTGCCGCCCATACTGTGGCCGTAGAGCCAGAAGGCCTGCAGATCGAGCTTATCCAGCAGTTCCACCACCACTTTCGCTTGCTCACTGGTGCGATAAGAGAAACTGGCTGGCCGTTCGCTGTAACCGCTGCCGGGTAAATCAATAAGGATGGCGCGCCTGCCGCCAAATGCGGGATCGGCGACCACGCGCGGGTATTCAAACGATGATGCGCAACCCAGCCCGTGGATAAACACCAGCGGGTCGCCGTACCCCGGCAGATCGTGCCAACGCACCTGCCCCTGAGCATAACGTGAATAGAATGTGTTCATGAGGTTTCCCTTTTATCGGAGTGCTGTAATTATATACAGCATTGCGATAAAAGGGAGAGATCGCGATCAAAAGAGTGAAAACAGTAACGCGACAGGAAAGCTGATGGGCCAGGTCGCACCAACGAGTATTGCGCTGAGGAGTCGGACTTTGCGATTGTCGCGGGCCAGAAAGTACGTTGCCACGCCGGACAGTACAACCATTACAACATAGAAGATAAGCAGTTTTGTGTAGAGTTCCAACGTATGCCTCCTGTCCTTAGGTATGCACAAAATCATTCACACTGCGTCGAGGCGGCAAGACTGCGCAGCCCCAGGAGCTTACATAAGTAAGTGACTGGGGTGCAAAGGCGAAGCCAACAAAGAGAGCCGACCAGAAAGGCGCTCAGCAAGCGAATGCGTTTACGATCATGGGAAAGGAACCAAGTAATCAGAGCGCAAATTAACGCCATCACTGCGTAGAAAACCAACATTTTTTGATATAACGACATAACAAACATTAACCAGAAAGTAACAAAACGTGCGCAATATGCTCTAAATGTTGATATTTATCAAGTTTAATTACTTTTGTAACAATCCTGGCTATTCGTAATTTTGATTTAACCTACTGAAGAACGTAAAAAAGCCGGGATTTTACCCGGCCTGTTAATTTTACGGCTGCTGACGCTCGCGCCATGCTTTCACCTGCTCTTTACTGACATCGTCAGGATAACAAAGTGGCGAATACCCCCCCGGTTTGCTCCAGGCACTGCGCCTGCCGCATGCACTGCCGTTGCGCGCCTGATTGTACGGGCAGGCGCAGGAACCGGGATATTGCGCAATGGATTCTGCAATGATCGCTTTTTTAACCTGCGCATCGGACAACGCTTGCGTTCTGGCAACCCCTTCTGTTACGTCCAGCAATGAGATCGCAACAACCATCCCCCACATCATCAAACGAATTCGCATTTTTGTTATCCAGGTAAAGGTAGGAATATGCAGATTATTATTCTCAGAACCTGTGAATATTGATTAAACACAAATTACGCTGCTCCATTTCTTTTTTATAGTAAGATTTAACTTAAGTATGAATTTAAGGTTCAGTAGCATTAACGTAAGCATCGGGAAATTTGGCGGCGCACAATCTTCTCTGATATTGTCTTTCTTAAGGAATACTTCGGATCAGACAAGGTAAGGTTATGCAGAAATATGACGACCTGTGGAAAGCCATAGAAGTTCGGGTGCGTGAAAACAATGACATAACGCACATTGATATGACTACTGACACGCCACGCGGACAAGCGGCACGCCAGCGCATCGCGCAGATTTTTATCCTTGAATACCTGCTTGCGCGCCACCGCGAGAAGTACGCCAGCAGTTTTGTTCCGTTGGCAGGCGAAGAGGCGCTTTATCATTTGATTTTTAAACGCACCGGCTGGAAACCCTTTGAAGTAAAACAGTTATCCTTTATTGATACGCTGTTTGTGCTGGCAGAGTTATTTCGTGACGAAAACCTGTCGACGGAAGTTCGCGCCGTTATTCGCTCTCAGGGGGTAAAGGAAGAGTCTTACCCGACCTATGATTTTTCAGAGAAAGATTGGGCACCGCGCGAGAATGAAGCGTTTTTAAAACGATAAGCAGGCAAATTAATTAACTAATTAAAAAATAAGGGCTCGCACCGGAGCCCTTATTTTAATTAAGGGATGCGGAGACGATTTCATTGCTGGAAAGATTTTCCACGCGCGCAAAATAAAACTCTTCGCCTTCGCAGTAGTAAGTTTCGATGGGCAACAAACCGGTTTGCGCCCCGCTGCTACCGCTGCCAGTAGCCCATAAGACGGAAGTTTCGCTATCACTGACCGTCAAAAACTCAGACGCGCGCCCAGGTACGAGCACGACCACGATTTTACTCATTATGGGTTTTCCCCTGCCTGTTTTTATAAAAAAGCCAGCTATTATCTTCTGTCGCAATGTCTGTCCGTTGTCGAACAGATGACACTTATATGACAAGCAGAGAAAATGCCGGTGTGCGGTATTATTTGATTGTAATATTTCGCCACTCCGCTGATGACTGAATATTATTAAATCAGTTTTTCATAAATAACAACACAGATAATTTAGTATGAGATTTGCCTCATGTTTTATAAGGCTTTTTAAAAACCGTCCGTGGCTTTATTAAATGATTAATGTTTGATCATCACATGGCGTACCACGGTGTAATCTTCCAGCCCGTACAGCGACATATCTTTGCCATAACCAGAGAGTTTCTGCCCGCCGTGCGGCATTTCGCTGATCAGCATAAAATGGGTATTCACCCAGGTGCAGCCATATTGCAGACGCGCGCTTAAGCGATGCGCCCGCCCGACATCACGGGTCCAGACTGATGATGCCAGCCCGTACTGGGAGTCATTCGCCCAGCCCAGAACCTGCTCTTCATCATCAAACAGCGTTACGCTAACCACCGGGCCAAACACTTCGCGCTGCACAATGGCATCTTCCTGTTTCGCCCCAGCCAGCAAGGTTGGCTGATAGTAATATCCTGCGCCCTCACCCTTTTTCCCGCCGGTGACCACACTGATGTGGCTCAGCATTTTTGCCTCTTCAACGGCTTTACTGACACGCGCCAGATGGGCGACAGAACTCAACGGCCCCAACTCGGTACTTTCCTCTTCCGGTGGCCCCATTTTCAAGCTGGCGACAGCGGCACCGAGTTTTTCTACCAGCGCATCGTAGATCCCTTTTTGCGCGTAAATCCGGCATGCTGCAGTGCAATCTTGCCCGGCGTTATAAAAACCAAAGGTGCGCACGCCCTCCACCACGGCGCCGAGATCCGCATCATCAAACACAATTACCGGCGCTTTGCCACCTAGCTCCATATGGGTACGCTTAATTGACGACGCGGTATGACCAATAATGTGTTCGCCAGTGGAGATCGAACCAGTGAGCGACACCATACGTACTTTTTCGTGGCTGGTTAATGGATCGCCGACCGTCTGACCGCGACCAAACAGCACATTCAGCACACCAGCCGGGAAGATATCTTTCGCCAGTTCGGCCAGTTTCAGTGCCGTCAACGGGGTAATTTCCGATGGTTTGATCACCACGCAGTTACCCGCCGCCAGCGCCGGGCCAAGTTTCCATGCCGCCATCATCAGCGGGTAGTTCCAGGGCGCAATAGATGCCACAACTCCCAGCGGATCGCGGCGGATCATTGACGTGTGTCCTTCCAGATACTCCCCGGCCGCCAGCCCGTTCAGACAGCGCGCAGCCCCGGCGAAGAAACGAAACACATCCACTACCGCCGGAATTTCATCATTCAGCACGCAGTGGTAAGGTTTGCCGCAGTTGAGGGATTCCAGCTGCGCGAAGGTTTCGGCGTTGTCCTCTATCACCTGCGCCAGTTGCAGCAGGCATTTAGCCCGCGCTTTCGGCGTGGTTTGCCCCCAACTGGCAAACGCACGATCGGCTGCCTGTACCGCCGCATCGACCTGCGCGGCGGAAGCTTCGGCGATCTCCAGCAACATCTCGCCGGTGGCCGGGTTGTAGACAGCCTGTTTCTCTCCTTCGCCGTTAACCAGTTCTCCATTGATAAACAAGTGATGTTGCATAGTTCTGTCCTTCAGCTTGGTGTGTTATTTGCCGGTTCCGGCAACGGTGTCGGTATCGCGTGTCAGCCACCAGGCACCGAGAATAGGTAACATCGTCGCCAACATCACCAGCAGCGCCACCACATTGGTCACCGGCACATCGCGCGGGCGGCCCAACTGGTTCAGCAGCCACAGTGGCAGAGTGCGCTCATGGCCTGCGGTAAATGTGGTGACGATGATTTCGTCAAACGACAGCGCAAACGCCAGCATCCCCCCGGCCAGCAGCGCCGAACCGAGATTCGGCAGCACCACATAGCGAAAGGTTTGCCAGCCGTTGGCACCCAGGTCCATCGAGGCTTCCACCTGGCTCCATGAGGTGCGTCGGAAACGGGCGATGACGTTGTTAAACACCACCACCACGCAAAACGTCGCGTGCCCGATAACAATGGTGAAAAAACCCGGCTCCAGATTGACCGCTTTGAAGGCAGTCAGCAGCGCCAGCCCAGTAATGATCCCTGGCAACGCTATCGGCAACAGTAGTAACAGCGAGATCGCGTTCTTGCCAAAAAACTCGCTGCGCCATAAGGCCGTTGCAGCAAGTGTGCCAAGAATCAAGGCGATTGCCGTCGCCAGCGCCGCAATCTGAAGTGACAGTGTCACTGCGTCAAGGATATCCCCGCGTACCGCCGCGAGGCGGAACCAGCGCAGCGTAAAGCCCTGCGGCGGGAAACTGAATGCCGCGTCCTCGGTATTGAAAGCATAGATGGCAATGATCAATAGCGGGAAATGGAGAAAGATAACGCCGCCCCATGCAGCGACTTTGAGAAAAAACGGTGCGCGGTCAGAGTGCATCGAATGCTCCCAGACGTTTCACGAACGCCAGATAAAGGGCTATCAACACGATGGGCACCAGCGTAAAGGCGGCGGCCATCGGCATATTGCCAATCGCGCCCTGTTGCGCATATACCATGTTGCCAATGAAGTAACCCGGCGGCCCCACCAGTTGAGGCACGATAAAATCGCCCAGCGTCAGAGAGAAGGTGAAAATCGACCCGGCCGCCACGCCCGGAATGGCCAGTGGCAACACCACATAACGGAAGGTCTGGCGTGGATGCGCGCCCAAATCGGCGGAAGCCTGCAACAGCGAGGGCGGCAGTCGTTCCAGCGCCGCCTGAATCGGTAAAATCATAAACGGCAGCCAGATATAGACGAACACCAGAAAACGCCCCAGCCCGGAGGTGGAGAGCGTGTTACCGCCGACGGCGGGCAGCGTCAGAAAGGTGGTTAAAAGCGGCTCCAACCCCAGGTGGCTTAAAAACCACTGCGCCACGCCATCTTTTGCCAACAGCAGCGTCCACGCATAGGCTTTGACAATATAACTGGCCCACATTGGCAACATCACGGCGATATAGAAAAACGCCTTCCATTTCCCCTGCGCATAACGCGCCATATACCACGCCATCGGGAAGGCGAGAATTGCGCTCGCCACGGTGACGGTAATCGCCATCATCAGGGTGCGCACGATGATGTCGTAATTCGCCGGGTTGAACAGCGCTTGCAGGTTGGCCAGCGTTAAATCCTGCGTTACCGACATGGTGAAGTCGTCGAAGGTGTAAAAACCCTGCCACAGCAGGGTTAGCAGCGAACCCAAATAGACAATGCCGAACCACATCAGTGGTCCCAACAACAAGAGGAGCAGCCCAAGCAGTGGTTTGCGCCAGAATACCCCGCTCAGGCTGGCACGTCGGCGGGCAGTTAACGGAATACTCATTGCCATTTCACCCCGCTCCCTGCAACGGTACCATCGCGTCCCGCGACCATGAAATCTGCACCTGATGCCCCGGCGTCAGCGTTTCCGTCAGCGACACGCCAGAGAGATTCGCCTGGCTAACCAGCAATTTCTCCCCCTGCGCCAGCAGCAGTTCAAAACGTGTCGCCGCTCCCTGGTACTGCACGGCCTGCACCACAGCATTGACTTCAATTTCCCCTGGCGCGTTCAGGCGAATATGTTCCGGGCGCAATGAAAAAGTGCCCTGCATTCCACACAGTTTGCTGGCAAGCTCCTGACTGAAGACATTTGACGTACCGACAAACCCGGCGACAAACGGCGTGCGCGGGCGCAGGTAAAGTTCGCGCGGGGTATCGATCTGCTCGATACGGCCGTTATTAAACACCGCTACCCGGTCAGACATTGATAGCGCTTCGCCCTGATCGTGAGTGACGAAAATAAAGGTGATGCCCAGATCCTGTTGCAGCTTTTTTAGCTCCAGTTGCATCTGTTCGCGCAGTTTCAGATCGAGCGCGCCAAGCGGCTCATCCAGTAGCAAGACGCGCGGCTCGTTAACCAGCGCCCTCGCGATCGCCACCCGTTGCCGCTGCCCGCCGGAGAGCTGGGAAGGCTTGCGCGTATGGACAAAGCCGAGCGCCACTTTTTCCAGCGCCTCACGGGCGCGGGCATGGCGCTGCTTTTTATCCACGCCTTTTACCATCAGCCCATAGGCCACATTGTCGAGAATCGACATATGCGGAAACAACGCGTAGTCCTGGAATACAGTGTTGACGTCCCGCTCCCACGGGGGCAGCTCGCTGGCTTCACGGCCAAAGATGCGGATTGCGCCGCCACTCAATTGCTCAAACCCGGCAATCAGCCGCAGACAGGTGGTTTTGCCGGAGCCAGACGGCCCCAGCATGGAGAAAAACTCCCCGTCGTTGACGACAATACTGACACGGTCAACCGCCCGGATGTCACCGTAGAACCGCGAAACATCCAGAAATTCCACTGCATAGGTCATACCTGGCTCCTGGTAGATTAACGGCCACCCATAATGGCGATGTAATCCTGTGTCCAGCGGCTGTATGGCACATATTTGCCACCTTCAGCAACCGGCGTTTTCCAGAAAGCGATTTTGTCAAAGAAGCGGTAACCGTTGGTTTCGCAGCCTTGCCCTCCCAGCAGTGTGCTGGCCTTACAACCTTCCGGTACCACCGGCAACGAACCAAACCAGGCGGCTACGTCGCCCTGAACTTTTGGCGTCAGCGACCAATTCATCCACTTGTAAGCACAGTTTGGGTGTTTTGCATCGGCATGCAACATCGTAGTATCCGCCCAACCAGTGACGCCCTCTTTCGGGAATACGGTGGCGATCGGCTGGTTTTCACCTTTCAGAGCATTTGCCTGATACGGCCAGGCGCTGGAGGCGACAACGCCTTCGTTTTTGAAGTCGCTCATCTGTACCGTGGTGTCATGCCAGTAGCGGTGGATCAGCATGTGCTGATCGCGCAGGGTTTTCAGTACCGCCTGATATTGCGCTTCGGTGAGTTGGTAAGGATCGTCAATGCCCAGTTGCGGCTGTGTGGCTTTCAGGAACAGCGCTGCATCGGCGATGTAGATCGGGCCGTCATAAGCCTGTACGCGCCCTTTATTAGTTTTGCCATCCGGCAGGTTTTGTTGCACAAACACCACCGACCAGCTATCCGGCGGCGTCGGGAAGGTCTTGGTGTTATACATCAGCAGGTTAGGCCCCCACTGATACGGCGTGCCATACACTTTGCCGCCAACGTTAAACCACGCGCCGTTAACCAGTTTCGGGTCGAGGGTTTTCCAGTTCGGGATAAGCGCGGTATTAATCGGCTGCACACGTTTCCCCATAATCAGGCGCAGCGAGGCATCGCCAGAAGCGGTGACCAGATCGTAACCGCCTTTCGCCATCAGGCTAACCATTTCATCGGAGGTGGCGGCGGTTTTGACGTTCACCGCGCAACCGGTGTCTTTTTCAAAGGCGGTAACCCAGTCATATTGCTTGTCGGTCTGGCCACGTTCGATATACCCCGGCCAGGCAATAATATCCAGACGACCTTCCCCTTTTCCCACTTCGGTGGGTTCGGTGGCATGCGCGACCATCATCGTCATACTCAATGCACACAGACTGCTGCGGGCAAATTTCTTGCTCATTATTTACTCCTGTCGCAATGAAAAAAGTGCGGCAGCCTTGCCGTAAATATATCTCCCTTAATAAAAATAGACGGCACGCGGACGGTCAGAATGTCACCCAGCGTAAATTTCACCAGGATGTGACACGTAACGCATTACGTTTCGAATGAAAATGATATCGACCATCTTTTTGAGTATAGACAGGGAGTTAGCTGGTACGCGGTTAATTTGTGTTGCTATTCACATTTCCTATGAATAAACAAAACAAAAGCACAGAAAATAATGATGGTGCTCTGCAATTTTTCACCATCACTATTTTTAAAACGAGAACAAGATATTCAGATAATAAGAATAGAATGAGCGAGTTTATTTCATCATCTGACGAATCAATTCCCCTAAGCGAATCGCCGCGCGCTCCTCTTTATCGCCCCACGCCCAGGCGCAATTAAAGCGGAAAAAGGATTGCCAGCGGTCAGATGTCGAAAACATTTTCCCCGGCGCAATGCTGATATGGTTCGCCAGCGCCTGCTGGCTCAGCGCCCCGGCATCCAGCCCGGCAGGCAGCTCCAGCCAGAGAAAATAACCGCTCTCATTGCGGTAAATTTTTACCTCCGGCGGAAGATGGCGCAGCAGCGCCTGCCAGGCCAGATGTTTACGCTCCGCCAGCACGCGGCGCAGGCGGCGCAGGTGTGCGTCGTAGTGATGGGTGGAAAGATAATCGACCAGCGCCAGTTGCAGCGGCGAACTGGTGGAGAGCGTACTCATTAACTGCAGTTGCTGAATACGCCGCGCGTGGTGGCCAGCAGCCACCCAGCCAACGCGGAAACCGGCCACCAGACATTTAGAAAAAGAGGAGCAGTGCAGCGTCATATTCTGCTTATCCCAGGCTTTTGCCGGTAGCGGCTGTTCGCGCCCGTAATAGAGTTCGCTGTAAACATCGTCTTCGATCAGCGTGACATTATGTTCCGTCAGCATCGCCACAAGACGCGCTTTTTTCTCCGCGCCCAGCGTAAAACCCAGCGGGTTCTGGCTATTGGTCATCAGCCAGCAAGCTTTTACGGGATAGTCGGCCAATGTCTGTGCCAGCGCATCAAGATCGATACCCTCTTTCACATCCGTCGGCACCGACAGCGCTTTCAGCCTTAGCCGTTCCAGCGCCTGCAACGCGCCATAAAAGCACGGGCTTTCAATGATCACCCAGTCGCCCGGTTCGGTGACCGCCTGCAAACTGAGGTTTAGCGCCTCCAGCGCTCCGGCAGTAATGACAATTTCATCCGGGGAGATGTTCATCCCCTGACGGGCGTAGCGACGGGCAATGGCATGGCGCAGCTGGCTGTTGCCCGGTGGCAGGTTTTCAATCACGCTCATGGCGGTGGCGCTTTTACTTACCTTCGCCAGCGAACGGTTAAGCTGCGGCATCGGAAACAGTTTCGGATCGGGAAATGCTGAGCCAAACGGCAACACCGAGGCATCGCAACTGGCCTGCAACACATCGAAAATATAGGTATTGATATCCACCGCTTCATCGCGGGTGACCTGGGTCGCTGCCACGCGCGGCACACCGGATGCTGGCGCGACAAAGTAACCGGATTGCGGCCGGGCAATCACGCGGCCCTGGCTTTCCAGCAACTGGTAAGCGTGGCCCACCGTCATAAAACTTAGCCCGCTGCTGGTGACCAGCTCGCGCAACGACGGCAGTTTTTCCCCCGGACGCCAGACGCCAAGCTCAATTTGTTCGCTGATTTGTTGCGCCAGGCGCTGGTATTTTTTCATGTGTATTCACCGGGTTGGGGGTATGAATATCATGGCACGGGATACGCATGCTTGCTATATCAGTAATAAAAAAGATGGTGCTAAAAAAAACTGTTATACGAAAATTTCGCCAATCTGTTTCTGCAAGTTCCGGCTCGCGCTCATTACCATACCCCTCACAGCAGTTGATCTGAGGTTGTCCATGTTTGGTTTAGACGCGTTTCACCTGGCGAGAATACAGTTCGCCTTCACCGTTTCGTTTCACATTATTTTTCCGGCGATCACTATTGGGCTGGCCAGTTTTCTGGCGGTGCTGGAAGGCTTATGGCTAAAGACCCGTAACCCGGACTGGCGCACGTTGTACCACTTCTGGTCGAAGATTTTCGCTGTTAACTTCGGTATGGGCGTGGTTTCCGGGTTGGTAATGGCCTACCAGTTTGGCACCAACTGGAGCGGATTTTCCCAGTTTGCCGGCAGCATTACCGGGCCATTACTGACCTATGAAGTACTGACAGCTTTCTTTCTGGAGGCCGGTTTTCTCGGCGTGATGCTGTTTGGCTGGAACCGCGTAGGACCGGGACTGCACTATTTTGCGACCTGCATGGTGGCGCTGGGCACACTGATGTCCACTTTCTGGATCCTCGCCTCCAATAGCTGGATGCACACGCCGCAGGGTTACATCATCGAGCAGGGCCAGGTAGTGCCGGTGGACTGGCTGAAAGTGATCTTCAACCCGTCCTTCCCTTATCGCCTGATGCATATGACCGTCGCCGCGTTCCTCAGCAGCGCGCTGTTTGTCGGTGCGTCTGCCGCCTGGCATTTACTGCGTGGTAACGATACGCCCGCGATGCGCAAAATGTTCTCGATGGCAATGTGGATGACGTTGATTGTCGCACCGATCCAGGCCATGGTGGGTGACATGCACGGGCTGAACACGCTGGAGCATCAACCGGCAAAAATTGCCGCCATTGAAGGCCACTGGGAGAACCTGCCCGGCGAAGCCACCCCACTGCTGCTGTTTGGTCTGCCGGATATGCAACAGGAACGCACCCGTTACGCGGTAGCAATCCAGGCGCTTGGTAGCCTGATCCTCACCCACAGCCTGGATAAACAAGTTCCGGCGCTGAAAGCGTTTCCCAAAGACGAGCGCCCTTATTCGCCGCTGGTGTTCTGGTCATTCCGCGTGATGGTCGGCCTCGGCGTGCTGATGATCGCACTGGGCGTCGGCGCATTGTGGCTGCGCTACAAACAACGGCTCTACCAGTCGCGACCATTCCTCCATTTTGCTCTGTGGATGGGGCCTGCCGGGTTGATCGCCATTCTCGCCGGTTGGGTCACTACAGAAGTTGGCCGTCAACCGTGGGTCGTCAACGGGTTGTTGCGCACCGTCGATGCGGTTTCGGCTCACGGCGTGATGCAGATGAGCCTCAGCCTGCTGACATTTTTCGTGGTTTACAGCGCCGTTTTCGGTATTGGCTACAGCTATATGGTGAGGTTGATCTGCAAAGGCCCGCAAGCCTGGCATGAGGAGGCAAAATAATGGGTATCGATCTTTCGCTGATCTGGTTTGTGATTATTGTTTTTGCCACCCTGATGTACATCGTGATGGACGGTTTTGATCTGGGGATCGGCATTCTGTTTCCACTGATCCGTAACGCGCACGAACGCGACGTGATGGTGAACAGCGTTGCGCCGGTCTGGGACGGTAACGAGACCTGGCTGGTGCTCGGCGGTGCGGCGTTATTCGGCGCTTTTCCGCTGGCTTATGCGGTGATTGTTGATGCGCTGACCCTTCCGCTGACGCTCATGTTGCTGGGGCTGATTTTTCGCGGCGTGGCGTTCGAATTTCGTTTCAAAGCCACGCCTGCACATCGCCCGTTCTGGGATAAAGCGTTTATGGCGGGGTCCGTGCTGGCGAGCTTTACTCAGGGCGTGGTGGTTGGCGCAGTGCTGAATGGTTTTTCGGTCAGCGGACGGCGTTTTAGCGGCGGCGCACTGGACTGGCTGACCCCCTTCACCCTGTTTTGCGGCGTTGGGCTGGTGATTGCCTATGCGCTGCTGGGCGCAAGCTGGCTGGTGATGAAAAGCGGCGCACCATTGCAGGATAAAATGCGTGCAGCGGCGAAGAAATTGCTGCTGGTTTTACTGGTGGTTATCGCGATCATCAGTCTGTGGACACCACTGGCGCACTCGGCGATTGCTTCCCGCTGGTTCAGTCTGCCAAACCTGTTGTTCCTCGTGCCGGTGCCCCTGTTGGTTATTGCCCTCAGCGTCTGGTTGTGGCGCAGCCTCGGCAATCCGCAGCATCATGCATTGCCGTTTGTGCAGACGCTGGGCCTTATCTTCCTCGGCTTTAGCGGGCTGGGCATCAGCATCTGGCCACACATAATTCCGCCGGATATCACCTTCTGGCAGGCGGCCGCACCGCCGCAAAGCCAGGGCTTTATGCTGGTCGGCGCGCTGCTGATTATCCCGATAATCCTGGTCTATACCGCGTGGAGTTATTACGTGTTTCGCGGCAAAGTGCAACCTGGCGAGGGCTATCACTGATGAAACTGTCGTTTTTCAATCGCCTGATGTGGCTGGTACTGATTTGGGGTGGCAGCGTACTGGCGCTGGCTGCTGTGAGTATGGTGTTCCGCCTGCTAATGTCGGCCGCCGGGTTTAAATCCCACTGATATGTGCAGAGTTTGCTGTGGAAACACAGCAAACTCTTTTTTACAGGAATAAAACTGACGGCAGAACCCTACTCTACTTGTGGAGGCGTTAAATAAGTGAGTGAGGTGCCTTATTGATATAAGCCTGTAAACCCTCTGCAAGAATATCGAATTGATTCTGCAGGCTGGTGACTTCTTTGGCCCTGATACAGGCAATAACGGGTTTTCACAGAGATGGATCACACCGGGCCAACTCCCCTTGGCAATTAAAAACCCCGGAGCAGGCTATCACTGTGCGTTATCGCCGTTGACTGGAGTGGATATCCATCTCAGGAGTATCACGTACTCCTTGCGCGCTGTCCGTGTCCAGACTGGCGGCAACAATATACGCCTGGTGGAATAGGCTCTTACTAACAACGGTAAAAATAAATAGTGAGGAAAGCCCGTTTTGTGGTGCTGGTTAGGATTTAAATAGTGATATAAATCACGTTAACTGAATTTTTAATGAACTACTTCGGGTAAATAAATCCTAACAGGATGGAGATTATAATTTATAACCTACGGAAGGAGGCTGTATGTATCAGATTGATTATAATAGTTATCGCTCAGTTAAAGGATTTAATCGCCGCATCCGTTTTCTGATAATGCATTATACCGCGCTTGATTTTAACAAATCCATAATTTCCCTGACAGGTTCTTCGGTCAGCGCTCATTACCTTGTCCCGGACCCTTCAGATAAATCATATACAGATATCGGTTTTAAAGACATGCGCATTTTTAATCTGGTTGATGAGAATGAACGTGCATGGCATGCCGGGGTCAGTTCGTGGGCCGGTCGCAGTAATCTGAACGATACATCAATAGGGATTGAGACGGTTAATTTAGCTACCGATAATAATGGGATATTTACATTTCCGCCCTATAATCCAGTCCAGATTGATGCAATCAAAGAACTGGCGATTAATATCCTTCAGCGCCACCCTGATATTACGCCAGAGAATGTTGTCGGACACAGTGATATTGCCCCCGGAAGAAAAAGCGATCCGGGTTCAGCTTTCCCGTGGAAAGAGCTTTACGCCGCCGGCGTCGGGGCATGGTTTGATGAAGAAACAAAGAATAAATATGTTGAGCAGTTTAGCCATTCGTTACCTTCGAAAGATGACATAACAGGAATGCTGAAACGGTATGGCTACGATACCTCGGGTTCGGGAAGTAATGCCGGTTATGCTCAGTTAATCCGTGCATTTCAGCTGCATTTTCGGCCCTGTAATTACAGCGGTAAGCTGGATACTGAAACTGCCGCGATCATTTATGCTCTAGTGGAAAAATACAAATAGGGAGATACAGATTATGAATAAATTTATTACGGGCGGGTGGAGTCAGTCACTGTCTGGTAAGCCCCTTAAAGAATTCGACGTAATGATGTATGGCATGGTGACTAACCTTGACGGGCTGACAACAGGGACACCTATCAGCCCGGGATGGAGCCCGGAAAAGCAGGATAAACCCGATAATACTCCCGATTTTAAAGGAAAGACGCTCTGGGTCTATGGTGGAGGCGGATGCTCTCCTGAAGGAAAGCCTGCAAATAATGATGAAGTATTGAGAATTGCTGAGGCCACAAAAAGCCGGGGCTGGGATGGTGTGGATTTTGATGATGAGTGCAATATGAACCTTGATCTTGTCGTTGAGGTAATGAAGAAATTAAAAGAATGCCAGAAAGACACAAGTTTTGGTTTTATTGCCGGATATTCTTACAACCACCCGGCCACAGCTAATGGCGAAAAACTGAATGAAAAGGTTAAAAAGCTCATCCAGTCAGGTCTGTGCGATCGTTTTATCCATTACTGTTATGCTTCAGCGATGTGGAGCAATGAGGATATTACCGGCAACGTTATCCCTGCCTTAAAACGGACGTTAGAGCACGGAGCCGAAAACAAAAAATGTATCCTGGCCCTGACCACAAAGGGGCTGACGGACTGGAATTTAAATTATTTCATTGATCAAGTGCTGGATTTTAATCTTGGAGGATTATTTATCTGGAAATACGAAAATCTGAAAGATGAACATCTTAAAATAATCAAAGAACGTCTGTGGCAATAAAAAATCAGATATGCGCATGACACTAATAAATATCCTCCGGCATAGCCGTAATGCCGATCAGTTAAGGATCGGTTGAACGATCCAGTGGCTGTGTAAGAATCCGTAGACCCTGTACATGATTCTGTGTAAATGCCTTTCTCAGTAGTGACCGTCCAGGCGGTCACCGAACTCGATAATAAAGCGGCTCATTGCCATACGCCAG
>JAGTSE010000039.1 GCA_018261615.1 Pseudomonadota bacterium
GCTAAGTAACATAAAAAAATCCGTAATCCCTGTGAGATTACGGATTCTTACACAGCCACTGGATCGTTCAACCGATCCTTAACTGATCGGCATTACGCCAGAGCGGGGTTTTCTTCAACTTGTCGGCGATTAAGCGCGAACAAAGTCGATGTGAGCCAGGCGTACTTTGAACGCGTGACGCTGTACGGCCTGAACTTTCACTTTTACTTCTTTGCCATCAACTGCAATGGTCAGAACTTCGCTGTAGAATTCAGGTTTCGCCTGCATGTTCCACAGTTTGTCGTGATCCAGTTCGATAGCGATCGGCGCTTCAGTTCCACCATAGATGATTGCCGGGAACTTGTTCGCTGCGCGCAGGCGGCGGCTCGCACCCTTACCCTGCTCTTTACGTACTTCTGCGTTAATAGTAAACATTTAAATCTCTCTTAAATAAATCCTGTTACAGGCGACCCAGCAACAGGCAGATGATCGGCTTTGCGGATGCAAAAGCGGGCGGTATTCTATCCCCGAACGTTCGATACATCAATCAAAAGTACGTTTACCCGCGCAATTCATGCGCCCGCCGGAAGCGCCCCTCATAATCGAACACCTTTTCCCGCACCTGCCAGTACTGTCCTTTCATTCGGGCGACCACAAAATCGGGATGACGCAACAGCGCCTGCTGCGCCACAATATCGGCGGCGACAACCCAGCGCAGCGGCACGCCAGGAGTGCGCGTATGCGGGCGGATAAACAGCTGTTCGAAAGCGGTTCTCTGGGCAGGCGTCTGCAAACGGAAGCGCTCGCTGACATCGGCGCCATCTTCATCGTAATAGGTGATTTTTAGCCATTCACCTTTTTCATCGGCACCGTGTTGTAGCGTCATGCCGCTACAGCGCAGCACCAGCGCATCTTTTAAATTCAGCGCCGCTTTTAGCATATCGTCCGGATCGACAAGCACGGTATCGCAGGCGCGGCAGCGGCGGGCCGCGATATCGTTTTCCGCATTGCACTGCGGGCAGTTTTTAAAGCGAAAACGGTAATCACACTGCTCGCGGTTGCCTTCATCGTCTTCCAGCCAGCCCTGGCAGCGGCGACCAAAGTGTTCAATCAGCGTACCGTCGGCGGTGGTTTTTCCCCAGAAGGTATTGGCAAAGCCGCAGCCGGGGCAGAAAACCTGAACAGGGACGTTATCGCTTTTGCCTTTCGGCGCACCAATTTCCGGCGCATAGAGATCGTGAGGGTTACCGGCATAATCAAGGATCAGACAGTCGGTTTTACCGGGCGCAAGTCGCAGGCCGCGTCCGACAATTTGCTGATACAGGCTAACGGATTCCGTTGGCCGTAAAATAGCAATTAAATCAACATGTGGCGCATCGAAACCGGTGGTCAGTACCGCCACGTTAACCAGGTAATGGAACTGCTGATTTTTGAATGCCTCAATCAATGCATCGCGTTGCGGGCCTGGCGTTTCACCGGTGATGAGCGCCGCATCGTTTGCGGGTAACAGGCTAGTGATCTCCCGTGCATGCTCGACGGTCGCCGCAAAAATCATCGCTCCTTTGCGCGTTTGCGCGAATTCAATAATCTGGCTGATGATATGCGGAGTAATGCGCTGCTGCTTTTTCAGTTCACGGTTAAGATCGGCCTCGCTGAATAGCCCATTACTTTGCGCCTGTAAGCGGCTGAAATCGTACTGCACGACCGGCATATCCAGCCGTTCCGGCGGCGTCAAATAACCGTGCTTTATCATATAACGCAGCGGCAGCTCATAAATGCAGTCGCGGAACAGCGCTTTTTCGTCGCCGCGTACCATGCCGTGATAATGAAAGCGGTAAATCCAGCCTTTCCCCAGCCGGAAAGGCGTGGCGGTAAGGCCAAGCAAACGCACATGAGGGTTCACTTCACGCAAGTGGTTGAGGATTTGCTGGTACTGGCTGTCGGCATCGTCGCTAATACGATGGCACTCGTCGACTACCAGCAGGGAAAACTCGTTCTGAAACTGCTCCAGATTGCGCGCCACCGACTGTACGCTGCCGAACACCACTTTCCCGTGGCTCTGCTTACGCTTCAGCCCGGCGGCGAAAATGTCGGCCTCCAGCCCCAGCGCAACATATTTCGCATGATTTTGCGCTACCAGTTCTTTGACGTGTGCCAGCACCAGTACGCGGCCCCGAGCGAGCCGTGCCAGTTCAGCGATCACCAGGCTTTTTCCCGCACCGGTAGGGAGCACAATCACGGCAGGTTCAGCATGTTTGCGAAAATGGGCGAGGGTGGCATCCACCGCTTCGCGTTGATAGGGGCGTAGCGTAAAAGTCATGGTCTCGATGGGTTACAGGGTGACACTGCACAGTATGCCACGAATCTTTCCTTTGAGCGGTTTGTGATGCTCGTTATACTGTCAGGGTACTCATTTCTTCTTGTGGGCTTTTTGCTCGCACTCAGCACCATACAGGCCAGAAAAATTCATGCGACTTGATAAGTTTATCGCTCAGCAGCTTGGCGTCAGCCGGGCGATTGCCGGGCGTGAAATCCGCGCCAGCCATGTTAGCGTCGATGGCGACATCGTCAGAGATGCTGCCTTTAAACTGCAACCAGAACACGAGGTTGAATACGAGGGCAATAGCCTGGTTCAGCAGAATGGTCCGCGCTATTTTATGCTGCATAAACCGGAAGGTTACGTCTGTTCTACCGATGATCCGGATCATCCCACCGTGCTCTATTTTCTTGATGAACCGGTTGCCCACAAGCTGCATGCCGCGGGGCGTCTGGATATCGACACTACCGGGTTGGTGCTGATGACCGATGATGGCCAGTGGTCGCACCGCATTACTTCACCACGCCATCACTGTGAAAAAACCTATCTGGTGACGCTCGAATCTCCGGTCAGTGAAGAGACCGCCGCGCAGTTTGCTCATGGCATCCAGTTGCATAACGAGAAAGATCTCACCAAACCCGCAGCGCTGGAAGTGATCACCCCGACGCAGGTGCGCCTGACCATCAGCGAAGGTCGCTATCATCAGGTGAAACGCATGTTTGCGGCTGTCGGTAACCATGTTGTCGCGCTGCACCGTGAGCGGATCGGCGCGATTGCGCTGGATGAGGCGCTGGCTCCCGGCGAGTATCGGCCGCTGACAGAAGATGAAATTGCCAGCGTTGGCATGCCTTTTCGTTAATTTCAGGAGATCTTAGTGACCAGCAGGCCCCACTCTTCACTGAGTATAGTGTTCATTCTTGGCCTGTTGGCCATGCTGATGCCGTTATCCATCGATATGTATTTGCCGGCGCTGCCGGTGATCGCCGAGCAGTTTGGCGTCCCGGCGGGCAGTGCACAGATGACTCTCAGCACTTATATTCTGGGGTTCGCGGTGGGGCAGTTGCTGTACGGGCCGATGGCCGACAGCATCGGGCGTAAGCCGGTTATCCTCGGGGGGACGCTGATCTTTGCCGCTGCGGCGGTGGCTTGCGCGCTGGCACAGAGCATCGATCAACTGATCATCATGCGTTTTTTCCACGGTCTGGCGGCAGCGGCAGCGAGCGTGGTGATCAACGCCCTGATGCGCGATATCTACCCGCGTGAGGAGTTCTCGCGCATGATGTCGTTTGTCATGCTGGTCACCACCATTGCGCCATTATTGGCGCCGATGGTCGGCGGCGCGGTGCTGGTCTGGTTTAGCTGGCATGCTATTTTTTGGATCCTGGCGATTGCCGCGCTGCTGGCATCGGTGATGATTATGCTGTTTATCCGCGAAACACTGCCCGTCGAAAAACAGCATAAGTTTCACCTGCGCACCACCCTCGGCAACTTTGCTTCGCTGTTTCGCCACAAGCGCGTGCTGAGTTATATGCTGGCGAGCGGTTTCAGCTTTGCCGGAATGTTCTCCTTTCTCAGCGCCGGGCCGTTCGTCTATATCCAAATCAACCACGTTTCACCGCAGAATTTTGGTTACTACTTTGCGCTGAACATTGTGTTCCTGTTTATCATGACAATTATCAACGGCCGTTTTGTGCGCCGTGTCGGCGCGCTGAACATGTTCCGCAGCGGGTTGTGGATCCAGTTCACGATGGCTATCTGGATGGTAGTGACCGCCTTGTTGGGCGTGGGCTTCTGGGCGCTGGTGCTTGGTGTGGCGGCATTCGTCGGCTGCGTATCGCTGGTGGCATCCAATGCGATGGCCGTTATTCTTGATGAATTCCCGCATATGGCAGGAACAGCGTCGTCGCTGGCGGGCACGTTCCGTTTCGGCATCGGCGCGATGGTCGGCGCGTTGTTGTCGATGGCGACCTTTAACTCCGCCTGGCCCATGATTTGGTCGATCACCTTTTGTGCGACCAGTTCAATCCTCTTTTACCTCTATGCCAGCCGTTCAAAGAAACCTGCCTGAATCCTCGCCAAAGGGAGCATGAAAACGTTCCCTTTTTTGATGCATGTCAACCCAAAATGACATACATTCGCCTGTGATTGTTTATTTTATGTAAAATCAATTAGTGTAAAAAGTCACACCATTGTAGTGAAAAAGGTTGAGTTAGATCGCAGAAACGGGTACATATAGCGCGAAACACGGTCCCTTGCTTACCCATTAAAACCCAGATAAATGGGCAGCCAGCCCATGTGCTGCGCGGGATGTGACCTTTTCTGCTTAGTTGACAAGATGAATTGTCAAAATTGTGTTAATATAAATGTGAAATATTTGTGAAGTGAAAGTGCTTCTGGGGAAAGAAAGTGAATACAATACAGCTCTCCATCATCCATCGTCTGCCCCAGTCTTATCGCTGGCTGGATGGTTTTGCAGGCGCAAAAGTTGAACCGATTCCGCAAAATGGTCAGTCTGCAGAAGACAGCCTTGTAGCCTTAAAACTGCTCAGTCCGGACGGTGATAATGCCTGGCCGGTGATGCACAAGCTCAGCCAGGCGTTGAGTGATATTGAAGTAGATTGTTCTGTTCTGGAGTGCGAAGGAGAGCCGTGTCTGTTCGTCAACTGCCAGGATGAGTTTGCCGCGACCTGCCGCCTGAAAAATTTTGGCGTTGCTATCGCCGAGCCTTTCTCCCGCCAAAACCCGTTCTGAATGTCAGCTTAATGACAACAGCTGGCGTGTATACGCCTGTGTTGGCGCGCTAAAAATACGCTGACACTCACCCTGCTCGACGACTTCGCCCTGTTTCAGCACAATGACCTGATGACATAAAGCGCGGATCACTTGCAAATCGTGGCTGATGAAGATATACGCCAGCCGGTGCGTTTGCTGTAAGGACTTGAGCAACGTAAGAATCTGTGCCTGCACGGTGCGATCCAGCGATGAGGTGGGTTCATCCAGAATGATCAGTTCCGGTTTCAGGATCAGCGCGCGGGCAATAGCAATGCGCTGGCGCTGGCCACCGGAAAACTCGCCGGGAAAACGCCGCCGCGTTTCGGGATCCAGACCCACTTCCTGCATCACTTCTATCACACGCTGCTCGCGGGCATCCCGCGTTAACGCCGGATGATGCACCCGTAAACCCTCTTCGATAATTTGTTGTGCGCTGAGGCGAGGATTGAGTGCGGAATTGGGATCCTGAAACACCACCTGGATGCGATGACGCACTGGCAGCATCTGCTGACGATTCCAGAGATGCAGCGGTTTACCAGCAAAAAAAATCGTGCCCTGCGAAGCCACCAGACGCAGCAGCGCAAGCCCGGTTGTGCTTTTACCGGATCCTGATTCGCCTACCAGCCCCAGCGTTTCACCCGCCCGCAGGGAGAAGTTGATATTCCGCACCACCTGATTATGCGCGACCACACGCTTAAAAATCCCTTTATGCACCGGGAAGCTGACACCGAGATTTTGTACTTCCAGTAACGGCGGCGCATCCTCAGGAAGCGGAACGGGATCGCCTGATGGCTCACTGTTGAGCAACCGTTGGGTGTAGGGGTGCGCTGGCGCACTGAACAACGCCCGGGTGCTGTTTTGCTCGACGCAGTGACCGTTTTGCATCACGGCGACGTTGTCTGCCAGCTTGCGCACGATGCCCAGATCATGGGTGATAAACAGCAGCCCCATATTCAACTCGTCGCGCAGTTCGCGCAGCAGCTTCAGGATTTGCGCCTGCACGGAAACATCCAGCGCGGTAGTGGGTTCGTCAGCAATCAGCAGCTCCGGGCGCGTCAACAGCGCCATTGCGATCATCACGCGCTGGCGTTCCCCGCCGGAAAATTGATGCGGAAAATCCCCTAAACGCTGGCGCGCGTTTCGTATTCCGACCCGATCCAGACAATCGAGGATCTCTGCGCGCGCGGCTTCACGACGCATTCCCCGGTGCAGCGACAGCACCTCATAAAGCTGTTTTTCCAGCGTGTGTAGTGGGTTAAGCGACACCATGGGTTCCTGGAAAATCATGGCGATGGTGTTGCCGCGCACGCCGCGTAGCGTGCGTTCACTGGCATGCAGCAACGACTCGCCGTGGAACAAAATATCGCCCCCAGGATAAACCACTGGAGGCGAGGGCAGCAGACGCAGGATCGACAGTGCGCTGACGCTTTTGCCAGAACCGGATTCGCCCACCAGCGCCAGTGTTTCACCGGCTTCAATACGCAAGGAGAGATCGCTGACGACGGTGCGTAACGTCTGCTGCTGACGAAAAGCAATAGAGAGGGAATTGATGGAGAGCAGGGGAGTGGCCATGGTTACACCGCCTTATTCGGATCAAATGCGTCGCGTACCGCTTCGCCGATAAAAATCAGCAGCGAAAGCAGCAGGGCGGTGGAGACAAATGCGGCGATCCCCAGCCACGGCGCCTGTAAGTTATTTTTCCCTTGTAACAGCAGTTCGCCCAGCGACGGCGAGCCAAGCGGCAAACCAAAGCCGAGGAAATCCAGCGAAGTTAGCGTCCCCACTGAGCCGCAAAGTACGAATGGCAGCAGCGTCAGGGTGGCGACCATCGCATTAGGCATCATATGGCGCAGCATAATCGCGTGATCGCTAACTCCCAGCGCCTGGGCGGCACGGATATAGTCAAAATTACGCGTGCGCAGGAATTCAGCGCGGACCACGCTGACCAGTGTCATCCAGCCGAATAGCACAGTTATGCCCAGCAGCCACCAGAATCCTGGCTGGATCACGCTGGAGAGCAAAATAATTAAAAATAGCGTTGGCAGACCGGACCAGACTTCAATAAAACGCTGTCCAAGCAGGTCGACTTTACCGCCGTAATAGCCCTGTAATGCGCCAGCCATGATGCCAATCACACTGGTACAAAAAGTCAACATCAGGCCAAATAGCAGCGAAATCCGCGTACCATAGAGGATCCGCGCCAGCACATCACCGCCATTCGCATCGGTGCCAAGCCAGTTCTGGGCTGAAGGCGGTGAGGGAAAGGGTGTGGCGGTGTCATAGTTAATGCTGCGCGCGCCGAATCGCACTGGCGCCCACAACGCCCAGCCGTGCTCTTCAAGCTGTTTTTTCAGCCACGGATCCTGATAATCCGCTGCGGTGGCCAGCGGGCCGCCAAAATCGCTTTCACTGTAATTTTTGACCAGTGGGACATACCAATGCCCTTCATAACGCACCAGCAGTGGCCTGCCATTCGCCACCAGTTCGGCAAACAGGCTGAGAATAAAAATGGTTAAAAAGATCCACAGTGACCAGTAACCGCGCCGGTTATGGCGAAAACGCTCCCAACGCATCTGGTTGACATAGCTAAGTTGCAACATCAGCGTCCCTCGAAATCGATTCGCGGATCCACCAGCGTATAGGTGATATCACTGAGGATATTCAGTAGCAGGCCGATCAGAGAGAAAATATAGAGTGTGCCAAACATGACCGGGTAATCCCGCGAGAGCGTGGCTTCATAGCCCAGCAGGCCAAGACCGTTAAGCGAAAAAATCACTTCAATTAATAGCGAACCGGTAAAAAACATACTGATAAAGGTGGCCGGAAAACCGGCAATCACCAGCAGCATGGCGTTGCGAAACACATGTTTGCGCATGATATTGCGCTCGTTGACGCCTTTGGCGCGAGCGGTAACCACATACTG
This sequence comes from Pseudomonadota bacterium, assembly GCA_018261615.1. GTDB lineage: Bacteria > Pseudomonadota > Gammaproteobacteria > Enterobacterales > Enterobacteriaceae > Kosakonia. The sequence goes on from JAGTSE010000039.1 coordinate 7,992, forward strand.
TTTGCGGATCTCGTCCAGAAAGGAGTTCTTAGTCAGCATTGTCAGCGCGGCTAATCCGCCAATCACTGAGGCCAGTACTGGCAGAGTGATATGCCACAGGTAGTCGGTAATTTTTTGATACCAGGGCAGGGTGTCGAAATTTGTCGAGACCAGTCCGCGAAGCGGGAAAATGTCGTAATAGCTGCCGCCGGAAAAAAAGATAATCAGCAGGATAGCGAACAGGAAAGAGGGGATTGAATAACCAACGATGATGATCGCGCTGCTCCAGATGTCGAAACGACTGCCGTTGTAGACCGCTTTGCGAATGCCGAGCGGTATTGACACCAGATAGACGATAAGCATTGCCCACAGGCTAACAGAGATAGAAACCGGCAGGCTGTCTTTGATCAATTGCAGCACCGAGGCGCTGCGAAACAGGCTGTCACCGAAGTCGAAACGTATATAATCCCACAGCATTTTGAAGTAACGCTGGTACAGCGGCTTATCAAAACCATAGCGCTTTTTGATCTCTTCAATAACTTGTGGATCGAGGCCACGTCCGCCGCGATAGTGGCTGTCATTACTGAGGACATCGCCCACGCCGGTTCGCGCATGGGTTGCGCCCATACCGGCTGTGCCGCTACCTGGCAATGCGTTACGATCGCCAAACTCAATTGCGGCAATGGCCTGATCGACCGGGCCACCGGGGGCAATCTGCACGATGAAAAAGTTAATGGTGATAATGGCCCAGAGAGTGGGAATTATCAGTAATAAGCGGCGAATGATATAGGCGCCCATCTGATCTCCTTAACGTCTGGCTGCAGGCAATTTTGCCGCTTTATTTACGTCATACCACCAGGTATCAAAACCCAGTGAGTAGAGGGGGCGAACACCAGGCATCGAAAATTTATCCCACCAAGCGATGCGATCGGCCGACATATACCACATTGGCAGCATGTAGTAATTCCAGGTCAGCACGCGATCCAGAGCGCGACCAAGTGGCAACAGTTTCTCCTTATTGCCCTGCCAGTGCGCGATCTGTGCGATCAGGTTATCCACAGCCGGGTTTTTGACGCCGGGCGCGTTATATGAAGAGTCAATGTATTGCGAGCTCCAGGCAATTTGTAGATCCTCGCTCGGCCACAATTGCGCCCGCCACAGGCGCGGCATCATATCGTAATCACGGCTGCGCAGGCGGCTGGTGGCCTGCGAGTTATCGACCTGGCGCACCTCCATATTGATGCCAAGGCGTGCGAGGCTGTGCTGAAATGGGAGCACCCACAAGGTATCGCCGCCGGAAGGCAGCAGCAGTTCAAAGGTGAAAGGCTGACCGGTTTGCGCATTCACTCGCTGCTGATTTTTCAGCACCCAGCCTGCTTCCGTCAGCAGTTTGTCGGCTTTGAGCAGATTTGCCCTGTCATAACCGCTGCCGTCGGATTTTGCTGGTGTGTAAACAGAAGTGAAAACTTCTGGTGGTATTTGTGCTTTCAACGGTGCCAGCAGGACTAATTCATCCGCATCAGGATAAGTGCGCGCAGCGTATTCAGTATTCTGGAAATAGCTGTTAGCGCGGCTGTAGGCACCGTAAAACAGCGCTTTGTTCATCCATTCAAAATCAAAGGCCAGCGATATGGCTTCGCGGACGCGGCGATCGCTGAAGATGGGCCGCTGAATATTAAACGCCAGCCAGCGTGTATCCTGCGCTGATGCGTTCGGTTGTTCATTTTTAACAATATAACCACGGCTGAAGTTGCTGCCGCTATAGCGCGTGGCCCAGTTTTTGGCATCGCTTTCGCTGCGCATATCGAATGCGCCCGCTTTAAAGGCTTCGAACGCGACATTATCGTCGAGGTAGTAATCGTAACGGATCGTGTCAAAATTCCAGCGCCCGCGGTTCACCGGCAGATTAGCCCCCCAGTAATCCTTGACCCGGCTATAAGTAATGTACTGCCCCATGCGCCAGGCGCTGATGCGATAGGGACCGCTGCCCAGCGGCGGCCGCGACAGTGGTTCATCCAGCCGGTGATCTTTCCAGAATTTTTCCGGCATCACCGGCAGCGTCAGCAGGCTAAGCATGCTCTCTTTACTGGGTTTCGCCAGCACAATGCGTACGGTCAACGGCGAAATCGCTTTCACCGTCGTTCCCTTATAGACCAGGCGAAATTGTGGCACACCTTCCGTCATAAATTTTTTAAAGGTAAACGCTACATCGCTGGCGCGGATGGGTGAGCCGTCGTGAAATGTCGCGCGGGGGTTCAGCGAGACCTCCATCCAGGAGAAGTCGTCCGCATAGCGGGCCATTTCTGCGACCAGCGGGTAGTAACTGCCGGGTTCATCATCGGAGGTGGTAAACAGGGCATCGTACAGCGATTCAGTTCTAACTGCAGCGTTTCCGCGCATGGCAAAGCGGTTGAAGTTATCGAAGGTGCCAATCACCGACAGCGTTGCATTACCACCTTTCGGTGCAGCAGGATTAACGTAGTCAAAATGGGTAAAGTTGATGGCGTATTTAGGCTCGCCGATCACGGCAAATGAGTCGCTCTCTTTAATGGTCTGAGCCTGACAAGCCAGAGCGGCAAACGCCAGAACGAAAGCTGAAATACGCAAAAACTTCATTCGCTGTGTTCCTGTGAACGGCGGCGCGGCAGGCGCCTTAAACTCTAATCATTGAATAATAAGGGAGGCCCGGCAGGTTGTGAAATCATTCGCGCCTATAACAGCGCGGAAAACGACGGCGACTGCCATTCAGTAAACTGTTGCAGCGTCATCGGACGGCTAAAATAGTAGCCTTGCATATAATGAACGCCATGTTCGCGCAGCCAGCGGGCTTGCTCTGGCGTTTCAACGCCTTCGGCGATCGTTAGCATATTCAGCTTTTTTGCCAGTGTCAGCACGGCATCAAGCACGGGCGACGTCACGGTTTCTGTGCCAATGGCATTGACGAAACCACGGTCGATTTTCAGGTAGTCCATCGTGAAGCGTTCCAGATAAATCAGTGCGCTGTGTCCGGTGCCGAAGTCATCAATAGCCGTTTCGTAGCCCTCTTCACGGAGCTGCTCAAACCGCGCAGTCACTTCGTTAAAACGCAACATATCCCGCTCGGTGATCTCCAGCACGATGCTGAAATGTTGGGCGGGGAGCGAACGGGATAGCTGGCGAATATCCTGCATAAAATTTTCACCTTGCAGGTGACCAGGGGCAATGTTAATGCCCAGTTTTGCACCTTTGGGCAACAACGTCTTTAATCGCGGCGCATCATGGGCGATTAAGCGGAACAGATGCTGCGTTAGCGGCACAATCAGTTGCTGGGCTTCAGCAAAATGAATAAATGCATCCGGCAGGATTTCACCCGCTGTTGGGTGCTTCCAGCGCATCAGAACTTCAACGCCGGTGATCTGCAAATTTTTCGCATCCACTATTGGCTGGTAAACAACATAGAATTGATCGTGCTTGATACCTGTCAGGATCTCGCGGCCTGGGGTGAGATTGTTTTGCAGAATATAGGCGGTCAGCAGACCAAAAAGCATGCCGAAAGTGGTACCAAGCAGCACGGCAAATTGAATATCCTCGGGTTGCCACTTTTTTGCATAGAGATAAAATGTGATTGGCGAACCTTCAATGTGCGCGATTCGTATCTGTGGCGGGGTTATCGTGCTCAGATCAACTAAACCGGGTGAAAAGGTGGAAACGGCACGATTGCCGATGCCCAGCGCCGCGCCAGTCAGATCGGGGTGTTGCGAGATATAGAGCATGTAAGGCGTCAGATTGATATTCAGCGTGGCAAACACCCCGCGGTTCTCCTGTAGCGGGCTACGAAACCAGACGGCGATAGCGGGTTTGTTCGGCATCATTGGTGTGCCGGGCAGTAACACCATATCCATGTTTTTTGTCAGGTCGATATCCGGTACCAGATCTTTCATGGGCATGCTCATCTCGCCGGTGGCCGATGAGCAAAAGGCTTGTTGATCTTTTACCAGCAGAAACGCACGTACGTTAATCGTGAATGCGGCCCTGGAGGTCAGCTCGCCGACGACGACATGACACTCATCAAGCGTGAGCGGTTGCAGCGATTCTGCTGTTGTTCGTATTTCATTGAGATAGCCTGAGATCCAGCGCTGAATATTGTTCACTAACGTGGTATAGCGATCTGCGCGTTTATGCTGCTCAAGCCCCAATTGTAGTCCACCGACAATAAATGCAGAGAGCACGCCCGCGATCAGGCTTATCAATATAATTTTGCGGTTCAGAGAAAAATAGCGGCTGAACATAATATCAGGTCCATTCGAGGTGTTCAGGGATGCGGGAGCAATATAGCTGGGCTATAACTGGAAAAGAAGGGGATGGCATACAGCAGGCATAAAAAACACCGCCGGAGCAGTGTTTTTAGACTTAATTGCCAGCTCAAGGGTAAACCGGCATTAAGCAATTAGCTGCGCGTCAGGATGCGTCGCGCTTCGTTGTAGCGCTTCTTCCAGTAGGGCTCATCCATGCTGGAAATCATCACACCGTTGCTGGTTGAAGCATGAACAAACTGGTTGTTGCCAATATAGATGCCAACATGTCGGCCCGTTGAACCCGCCCTGAACAGAACCAGATCGCCCGTACGCAAACTGGTGCGCGAGATGGATTTACCCGTTTCCTGCTGTTCCCATGTGGAACGCGGCAGTTCTAAACCAAACTGTTCACGGAAGGTGCGTTGCACAAAACCAGAACAGTCAATGCCTCTTTTGGTATCGCCGCCGAGACGGTAGCGAACGCCTTTCCAGCTAGCATATTGATCCATAATGCGGCTTTTTACGTCCAGATTACGAACCATATTTTCAAATTCATCCTGAGAGGTTTGCAGTGAAGAACCATCTTCACCCACAGCAAGCGTCTCAGAATGCATATTCTTTGCGGTATTTGTAGAGCAAGCAGAGAGCAGTACCGCTACTGCAATTGCAGGGATCGCCCGCAAGATATATCTCAAAATCGGCTGAGACTTGACCATGTTACTTATTTTCCCTTGAAGTCCTTAACGATAAATATCGTTATAAAAATGCCAACGCAGCGAGATTAATTATCTGAAAGCATCGAGACAATTGCTCAAGCATAGATTTGTGGAAGAACGCACAAAAATACGCACAACGAGAATAACAGCACTCTTTGCGACAAGACGAACCGAGGTTACCTGAACATCCAGGGCATGGCGAGCGCTTTTGTGCATTTTTTTATAAGAAATTATGATACAGAAAGTGAATTTCCTGGAACGCTCAAAAATTGACCAGTTTAGTGTGAAAAGCACGCAATATGCTAATTCATATGCAGTTTACTATGGCAAGAAAATGACAATAGCGGGAAAAGGCGGCAGATTTAAATTAGGGATCGAAAACGTTCCCTAATGGATGACATCCATTGATGTTGGATGATTGTTTAAAGTTTGTTATTCCCAGGCAAATAATGATCAAATAACGCGATAATTTTATCGCTTAGCGGCGTTAAAAGACACCAAGGCAGACCAATCAGCACGGCGGATAACGAACCTACAGCAATATCCGTAAACCAGTGCGCGCCGATCATGACGCGTGGGAAGGCGAAAACCACAAAAATAATAAGGGAAATACCAAATGCTTTTTTGCCGAAATAACGCCACATCACCGCAGCGAAAATAAGCAACATCATTCCATGATCGCCGGGGAAACTATCCTTCGATGCATCTTTGGTCGGGAAATCGAGCAGATCGCTGACCCGGTGTATATCGGTAAAGTAAAGTGACGGGCTCGCGCGTTGCACTGGCATCAGATGTTGCGCCAGTTGGTTTACCACTACAGCAATCAATAACATGGTCAGGCCAATGGTCACCACACGGCGACGGCCGGTGTGATCGGCTGGCAACCAGAACGACAGCATCAGACAACCCATGGCAACCAGCGAACAGGCATCGAACGCGCGGTTATTGGTCAGCGCTACCAGCCAAAGCCAGGCGCGATTTTCTACCAGTCCACGGTTGAAGAAGTGGAAAATGGTCGAGTCCAGCGGAAACCAAAATCCATGATTTACGGGCAGATACCAGCATATAAACAGGGCCAGCCCGACGGCGTTCAGCAAGATAATCAAGGATAAACGAGTTTTCATTACTTAAGAATTCTTAATAAATAAAGAGGGAACGTTAGTGATCCTGACTTAAACGAAGCTTCAACAAAGCGGACTGAAGCGTGTTCCAGTCGGCTTCTGAGGCGGTAATTAGCTCGATTCGACTATCCGGCGGCGCAACATTCTGCGTTTCGAGATGAAAATCCTCTCCCTGACGATTCACCCGCAGCAGACCTTCCGGTATACGCATAACGCCTTTGACACGCTCAACTGGGGCATGGCGCACCCATTCAAGCAGACCAATGGTGTCAAACACCGTATCTTCATCAAAAATCCAGCCGCACGCCTGATGACCCTGGCCGCTGTTTAGACTGCGACGCCAGCGTTGATGCACTGGCAGGCTCAGTGCCGCAAGACCTTTTCGTTCACCGTGCGCGTGGTGATGTGCAGCACTGGAAGGCAGTTCCCGCAGATTACGGCGCGGACGATCGAGCAACGTGCCATCTATCGCTCCCTGGGTGACGCTGACCCGCTGGCGGTTACCGCCGAAGCGGGACCACCACTCTTCCAGCGCTTGCTGGCTCTCTACGGTCACGCGATCCTGTTTATTGGCGACAATGATATCGGCGGCCGCCAGTTGATCGCGGAAGTTATCGTTAGTGAGCGCTTTTTCATCCAGTAACTGGCGGGGATCAAGCAAACAGAGGGTGGCGCGCAGATCAATCCACGGTTCGTAGACCGGGTCCGTCAACATATTGAGGATCTGTTTCGGATGGCCGAGCCCGGTCGGTTCAATCAACAGACGGTCGGGCTTGCCCTGGCGCAGCAAGGTGTTCAGCCCCACCTGCATCGGAAGACCATTTACGCAGCACATGCAACCACCGGGGATCTCTTTAAGCAGTGCGCCGCTGTTGGCAAGCAGTGCGCCGTCGATACCGACTTCGCCAAATTCATTCACCAGCACTGCCCATTTCTCCTGCGGATCTTTATTCGCCAGCAGGTGCAAAATAGAAGTTGTTTTGCCGCTTCCGAGAAAGCCGGTAATGAGATTGGTCTTGGTCACAAAAGCTCCAGTCGTCAATAAAACGCAGATAATTTGTGATCCTGGCGAAAAAAATGAGAAAAGAGAAGGGCGCGGACGGTGTAAAGCACCAACCATCCGCGTAAACCGCAGTAATTGTTAAGCGCTTAGCACGCGTTTTACCGCGCCGTGAGCGCCATGGGCGGCAATGTTTTGCCATGCATCGTCAACGGCATCGACAAACAACGAATTAAGCGGCAGATCGTTACCGAATATCTCCTTCAGCGCCAGCAGCGCAGCCACACGCTCAGCCTCGCTACTGGTTGCGACAATGGCGTGAATTTTATCCGCCAGCGGATCGCGAATATCAATGGGATGCCCGGCATCATCCACGCCGCTGACATAACGCATCCAGCCTGCAATGCCCAGCGCCAACAGCGGCCAGCGATTTTCTCGCTGTAAATGGACGCGAACGCTGTCGAGCATGCGTTGCGGCAGTTTTTGGCTGCCATCCATGGCTATTTGCCAGCTACGGTGTTTCAGTGCCGGGTTAGCGAAGCGTTCAAGCAGGCTGTCAGCATAAGCTGTCAGATCGACACCGGTGATGCGCAGGGTTGGCGCTTGCTCATCCAGCATCAGACGACGCGCGGCTTCGTGAAATGCTTCATCCTGCATGCAGTCATTGATATGCGCAAAACCGGCCAGATACCCCAGATAAGCAAGGAAAGAGTGGCTGCCGTTGAGCATACGAAGTTTCATCTGTTCCCATGGCTGCACATCCTGCACCAGTTGCACACCTGCGACTTCCCACTGTGGACGTCCGGCGACGAAATTATCTTCAATCACCCATTGAATAAACGGCTCGCAGCTGATAGCACAGGGGTCGAAAACGCCCAATTCATCGTTGATTTCTGCCAGCGATTCGTCAGTTGCTGCTGGCACAATACGATCGACCATTGTGGCCGGAAAACTGACATTCTCCGAGATCCAGTGCGCCAGTTCCGGTGAGCGGGTTTTTGCCATACCCAACACCGCATTTTTCACAATGTGCCCGTTGTCGGGAATGTTATCGCAGGAGAGCACTGTAAACGGCGGCAGCCCACGCTCGCGGCGACGATAGAGCGCTTCAACCAGAATGCCCGGCGCCGAATGCGGCTCGTGCGGGTGCTGAAGGTCATGTTCAATACGTGGCTGGCGTAGATCCAACTGGCCGCTGGCCGGGTCGATACAGTAGCCTTTTTCGGTAATCGTCAGCGAAACAATCGCTACCTGCGGTTCACAAAACTTCTCAATGATGGCAGGCAGGGAATCGAGTTTTGCATTCAGACACTCATTGACTGCGCCGACAATAATCGGCTGGTTGCCGGTTGCACCTTTCTCCAGCACGGTATACAGATGATCCTGCTCGCGCAGTTGCGACATCAGTACATCACCGCTGAATAAGCTGATCTCACAAATCCCCCAGTCGCCGCCTTGCGCATTAAGCACCCGGTCAGTCAACAGCGCCTGATGCGCGCGATGAAACGCGCCAAAACCGAAGTGCACAATTCGCGAGCGTAGCTGCGAGCGATCATACTGAGGTTGCTGTACCGTGGCAGGAAGCGATGCGGAAGCAATAGTCTTCATCTGTATACACCTGATTAACCAATAATTAACAACGTCAGTGTAAAGTTATATGACAGCAAAAAGAATTGGTATGCCTCAAATATCCGTGGAATGTGAGCTGGATCAATCATTGCTGTGGGAATATTTGACCATTTTGGCTAAACATGTATGGTAGTCGTCATGCAGTTAGGTGTATTGGTATAACAACTTTAGAGGGCAAGGCGATGGAACAAACCTGGCGTTGGTATGGACCGAACGATCCGGTATCTCTTGACGATGTACGGCAGGCAGGCGCAACCGGCGTGGTCACTGCGCTGCACCATATCCCGAATGGTCAGGTGTGGCCGGTTGAAGAGATTAAGGCGCGTCAGGCGCTGCTGGCGGAAAAAGGGCTGACTTGGTCGGTAGTGGAAAGCATCCCGGTACATGAAGATATTAAAACCCATTCCGGCCAGTATGAAACCTGGATCGCCAATTACCAGCAGAGTATCCGTAACCTGGCGACCTGCGGTATCGATACTGTCTGCTACAACTTTATGCCGATCCTCGACTGGACGCGTACCGATCTCGAATATCAATTGCCGGACGGTTCCAAAGCGCTGCGTTTCGACCAGATCGCTTTCGCCGCTTTTGAACTGCATATTCTGAAACGCCCTGGCGCGGAAGCGGACTACAGCGAAGAAGACCAGCGCCAGGCGCAGGCTTACTTCAACGCGATGAGCGAAGCGGAAGTAGAAAAGCTGACGCGCAATATCATCGCCGGTCTGCCGGGTGCTGAAGAGGGTTATACGCTGGATCAGTTCCGGGCTCGTCTGGCGGAATATGATGGTATTGATAAAGCGCAACTACGTGAAAACATGGCTTATTTCCTGCGCGCTATTGTGCCGGTCGCTCAGGAAGTAGGCGTACGTCTGGCGGTTCATCCGGACGATCCACCGCGTCCAATCCTCGGCCTGCCGCGTATCGTTTCGACTATTGAAGATATGCAGTGGCTGAAAGAAGCGGTGGATAGCATCAATAACGGTTTCACCATGTGTACCGGTTCATACGGTGTGCGTGCTGATAACGATCTGGTGCGGATGATTGAAACCTTCGGCGATCGTATCCACTTTACGCATCTGCGTTCAACGTGCCGTGAAGATAACCCGAAAACCTTCCACGAAGCGGCGCATTTGCAGGGGGATGTGGATATGGTTTCTGTTGTGGCAGCAATTCTGACTGAAGAGCAGCGCCGCAAGAAAGCAGGCGATCTGCGGCCGATCCCGTTCCGACCGGATCATGGTCACCAGATGCTGGACGATCTGCGCAAGAAAACCAATCCGGGATACTCGGCGATAGGGCGTCTGAAAGGGATGGCGGAAGTGCGCGGCGTTGAGCTGGCGCTGAAGAAAACCCTGTTCCGCGATTTGCTGTAATGTCATTCTGATGTAAGGCAAAGCGCCATCTGGCAAAAAAGCCACTTTACTGAAGTGGCTTTTTTCATGGCAACACGAGATCAGTCAGCGCGGCCCATGTAGCGGCGCTCTTCGATATGGATGCGGATCTTCTCACCGGTGGTCAGATATTCCGGAACCTGCACAACCAGACCTGTATTCAGGGTTGCGGGTTTGGTGCGGGAACTGGCAGAAGCACCTTTAATACCCGGCGCAGTTTCCACGATTTCCAGATCGACAGTCTGCGGCAGTTCGAGCGCCAGCAACTGGCCATCCCATAGCAGAACCTGCATATCCGGCATGCCACCTTCCGGAATAAACTGCAGCTCGTCTTCAATCTGATCTTTCGTGAAGGTATACGGCGTGTAATCTTCTTTATCCATGAACACGTATTCGTTGCCATCAATATAAGAGAAGTCAACAAAACGGCGGTTCAAGGTAACGGTATCGAGGATATCATCGCCTTTAAAGCGCTCTTCCACTTTCAGTCCGGTACGGACATCGGAAAAACGCATCTTGTACAGTGTTGCTGCGCCACGGGCGCTCGGTGCCTGGATATCAATATCTTTCACAATCAGCAGTTTGCCGTTGTAATTCAGCACCATACCTTTTTTAATTTCGTTCGCTCTTGGCATTGCAAGGGTCCTGTGAGATTAAAATAACAAAAATATCGCGACAAACTACTCGCGAGGGGGATTCCAGGCAAGCGGAATCTGATTTTTGCCTTCGGGCTGCAAAAAATGGTAGTTTGCGCCCTGTACGCGCCAGCCCGGCACGCCATCAAAAAAGAGAGCCATTATGCAATGCCGCCCGGACTGTGGAGCGTGTTGTACTGCACCGTCCATCACCAGCCCAATCCCCGGCATGCCCAACGGTAAACCGGCCAACATGCCCTGCGTCCAGCTAGATGAACAGCAGCGTTGCAAAATCTTTGCTTCGCCGTTGCGCCCAAAAGTGTGCGCCGGGTTGCAGCCGAACAGTGATATGTGCGGCTCGAATCGCGCTGATGCGATGGTTTACCTGCTCGATTTAGAGCGCCAGACGGCACCCTAAATATCTTTAATACGCGCCAGACAGAACTGGGTTATCAGTGCCATCGCCAGCGCAATCCAGAACACCGTGTGATAGTTCCAGATTTCAGCCACCACGCCTGCCAGCGAGCCGGCAATGATCCAACCGACACGCGTGGTATTAGTATAAAGGGTGGTGGCTGAACCCGCCTGACCAGGCATCAGATCCTGGAAATAGAGCATGCCAATTCCGGCGAGAATGCCGATATAAATAGCGTTCAGCACTTGTAAAGCTAACAGGGTTGCTGGCGTATGCACCGTCAGCATCCCGGCATAGAAAAAGATCCCAGCAACTGCGCTGACGCGCATTAAAAAACGTTTACCAAAACGCTTCGCATAGTAACCCGCAATCAGCATGGTCGGGATTTCCAGCCCAGCGGCGGTACCCATCATCACTCCCGCCAGTTTCTCCGACAGATGCAATTCATCGATAATAAACAGCGGCATATTAATGATGTACAGGCTATTAGTGCCCCACATCATCGTGCAAATCACGAACAACAGAAGTGTATCGCGGCGATGCGTACGCGGTGTTTCCAGCACGGCCGACTTCAGGTTGGGTTCTTTGCGCATGGTGGGCAAAAACAGCCACACCATAGCGCCACAGACAATAAACGCAGCGCCAGCGCAGAGATACATCACTGTAAAACCAAAGCCCATTGCCAGCGCGTAAGCCAGCGGCGGGCCAATTACCCACGCCAGTGAGACCTGCGCACGCAGGATTGAACTGAACATCACGGCCCCGCGGCCAGTATGATCCGCATGTTCACGCGCCAGAGCAAAAAGCTGTGGGTTAGACGTGGAACCAAAACTGCTGAGAAACACGCCGACAAACAGCAGCATAAAGTAGTTGCGGTTCCAGGCAAAAAGCACGCAGGCCAACATCCCCAACAGGCAGCAGAAGACAATCAGCGATTTACGATCGCCTTTACGATCTGAACGTCCGGCAAGAAACTGGCTGACCAGAATGCCAATCACCGCGCTGCCGGTAAAAAAGAAGCCAACCATCGCCGGGCGAACTTGCACTTCGTTGGTTAAAAAGAGGCTTAGCGTGGGGGTTTGCAGGGCACCTGCAATGCCGGTCAGGAACGCGACAATCAGGAACGCCGTCGACGTAAAATCAAACGTGCCACGTCTGGCGGCGACGGGAGAATTTTGCATTTTTCATGAGATCCAATATTGAGACGCGGAGTTTACGCCGCCACGCTAAAAAAGCACAGTCAGCTAAGCAAAATTTGCCACGAAAAATCAAAGCGCCATTTCAAATCATATTCATCAAAGCTGAATGAAGCTGAAGCTTCGGTGCTGAAATTCAAATCCGCTTCAGCAAATTTGCTTAACGCGATGAGAAAATGTGCAGTAGCTCTAAATTTTACAACGCAAATTCAGAGATTTCTTGCTTACTGGTGTAAAAAGGGGAAGATTTCATGAAACGTTTCAGCGTCATTGCTTAATATCTGAATCAAAGTGATGACGCATTATTTCTCAAGTTAGCTGAAACGATTCAATGTCAGCAAGAGAGGGGTTACATGTTCCAGTTATCCGTTCAGGACATCCATCCGGGCCAGCAGGCCGGTAATAAAGAAGAGGCTATCCGCCAGATCGCAGCAGCGCTGGCAGCAGCAGGCAATGTAGCTGATGGCTACGTCAACGGCATGCTGGCGCGCGAACAGCAAACCTCAACCTATCTTGGCAATGGTATTGCCATTCCACACGGCACGACCGACACGCGCGACCAGGTGCTGAAAACCGGCGTCAAAGTGTTCCAGTTCCCGCAGGGCATTCTGTGGAGCGAGGGCCAGGTTGCCTATGTTGCTATCGGGATTGCTGCAAGTTCCGATGAGCACCTCGGTCTGCTGCGTCAGCTGACGCATGTGTTGAGCGATGATGATGTCGCTGCGCAACTGCAATCCGCCACTACGGCTGAAGAGCTGCGTGCCCTGCTGATGGGCGAAAAACAGAGCGTGGCGCTGAAGCTGGATAACGACACCTTAACCCTTGATGTTGCAGCAAGCGATCTGCTGACACTTCAGGCGTTGAATGCGGCGCGTCTGAAAGAAGCCGGTGCGGTTGACGCGGCTTACGTTACGCGTGCGATTAACGAGAAACCGCTGAACCTCGGTCAGGGCATCTGGCTGAACGATAGCGCAGAAGGCAATCTGCTGAGCGCCGTGGCGGTAAGTCGCGCGGAAACGCCGTTCGACGTCGAGGGTGAGCAAGTTGCGCTGCTGGTCAGCGTTGCAATGGCCGATGAGCAGCCTGTTGCTGTACTCAAGCGCCTGAGCGATCTGCTGTTAGAGAACAAAGCTGACAGCCTGCTGAATGCTGATGCGGCCACACTGTTGGCGCTGCTGACCAGTGATGATGCGATGGCTGGAGATGTGCTGAGTGATGAGTTTGTGGTGCGTAACGAGCACGGCCTGCACGCCCGTCCGGGCACCATGCTGGTCAACACCATCAAGCAATTCACCAGTGAAATCACCGTGACGAACCTCGACGGCACCGGTAAACCGGCGAACGGTCGCAGCTTGATGAAAGTCGTCGCGCTGGGCGTGAAAAAAGGACACCGCCTGCGTTTCACGGCGCAGGGCAGTGACGCTGAACAGGCGCTGAAAGCGATTGGCGAAGCCATCGCTGCCGGTCTTGGGGAGGGCGTATAAATGAGCAGACGTGTTGCCACCATTACCCTGAATCCGGCCTATGATCTAGTGGGTTTCACCCCGGAAATTGAACGCGGCGAAGTGAACCTGGTTCGTACTACCGGCCTGCACGCTGCGGGTAAAGGGATCAACGTTGCGAAGGTACTAAAAGATCTTGGCATTGACGTAACCGTTGGCGGGTTCCTCGGTAAAGACAACCAGGACGGTTTTCAACAACTGTTCAGCGAGCTGGGTATCGCCAACCGTTTCCAGGTGGTTGCCGGGCGTACACGCATTAACGTAAAGCTGACGGAAAAAGACGGCGAAGTTACCGATTTCAATTTCTCTGGCTTCGAAGTGACGCCGACCGACTGGGAGCGTTTTGTTAATGATTCACTGAGCTGGCTGGGGCAGTTCGATATGGTCTGCGTCAGCGGCAGCCTGCCTTCGGGTGTCAGCCCGGAAGCCTTTACCGAGTGGATGACGCGCCTGCGCAGCCAGTGCCCATGCATTATTTTCGATAGCAGCCGTGATGCGTTGGTGGCTGGCCTGAAAGCTGCGCCGTGGTTGGTGAAACCAAATCGCCGCGAGCTGGAGATCTGGGCAGGCCGCAAATTACCTGAATTGAAGGATGTTATTGAAGCCGCTCACGCGCTTCGCGAACAGGGGATCGCCCACGTGGTGATCTCGCTGGGCGCAGAAGGGGCTCTATGGGTTAACGCTTCAGGGGAATGGATTGCCAAACCGCCGTCAATGGAAGTGGTAAGCACCGTTGGCGCAGGGGATTCTATGGTTGGCGGCCTGATTTATGGCTTGCTGATGCGTGAGTCCAGTGAACATACATTACGCCTGGCTACTGCTGTTGCTGCATTGGCGGTTAGTCAGAGTAACGTAGGTATTACCGACCGTACCCAGTTAGCCGCGATGATGGCGCGAGTTGACTTAAAACCCTTTAACTAACAGCAGGAGAGGCATAATGAAAACGCTGCTGATTATTGACTCCGAACTCGGACAGGCTCGCGCTTATATGGCGAAGACCTTACTGAGCGCGGCGGCACAGAAAGCAAATCTGCAATTCATTGAAAACCCTGACGAAGCGGAACTGGCGATTGTGTTGGGTAGTCAACTGCCAAACGACAGTGCGCTCGACGGAAAAAAAGTGTGGCTGGGCGATATCAATCGTGCAGTGGCACAGCCGGAGCTGTTCCTCAGCGAAGCGAAAAACCATGCCGCGATTTACACGGCGCCGACAGCAGTAGCGGCTGCGCCAGTTGCCAACAATGGCCCGAAACGTATTGTTGCGGTTACCGCATGCCCGACCGGCGTGGCGCACACCTTTATGGCAGCAGAAGCCATTGAAACCGAAGCCAAAAAACGCGGCTGGTGGGTGAAAGTAGAAACGCGTGGTTCCGTGGGGGCAGGCAATGCCATCACGCCAGAAGAGGTGGCGCAAGCCGATCTGGTCATGGTTGCCGCCGATATTGAAGTTGACCTGGCAAAATTTGCTGGTAAACCAATGTACCGTACCACAACGGGTCTGGCGCTGAAGAAAACGGCTCAGGAGATGGATAAAGCCGTAGCGGAAGCGAAGCCTTACCAGCCGTCGGGTCAGGCACAGTCTGAAAGTTCGGAAGGGAAAAAAGAGAGTGCTGGCGCTTATCGTCACCTGCTGACCGGCGTCTCCTATATGCTGCCGATGGTGGTGGCGGGCGGCTTGCTGATCGCGCTGTCCTTTGCTTTCGGTATTACTGCGTTTAAAGAAGAAGGCACGCTGGCGGCTGCGCTGATGAAAATCGGTGGTGGTTCGGCATTCGCGCTGATGGTCCCGGTGCTGGCGGGTTTCATCGCCTTTTCCATCGCTGACCGTCCGGGCCTGACGCCGGGTCTGATCGGCGGGATGCTGGCGGTGAGCACCGGCTCTGGTTTTATCGGTGGTATTATCGCTGGTTTCCTCGCCGGTTATCTGGCTAAAGCCATCAGTAAAGGTCTGAAGCTGCCGCCGAGTATGGAAGCGCTGAAACCGATTCTGATCATTCCGCTGGTCTCCAGCCTGATTGTCGGTCTGGCGATGATTTACCTGATCGGTGCGCCGGTTGCGAAAATCCTGGCCGGTCTGACTTCCTGGCTGCAAACCATGGGCACGGCAAACGCTGTTCTGCTGGGTGCAATCCTCGGAGGTATGATGTGTACCGACATGGGCGGCCCGGTGAACAAAGCGGCTTATGCGTTTGGGGTGGGTCTGCTGAGTACCCAGACTTACGCGCCGATGGCAGCTATTATGGCGGCCGGTATGGTTCCGCCGTTGGCAATGGGCCTGGCAACGCTGGTTGCGCGTAACAAGTTCGATAAAGGTCAACGTGAAGGTGGTAAAGCGGCTCTGGTTCTCGGCCTGTGCTTTATCTCTGAAGGGGCTATCCCGTTCGCGGCCCGTGACCCGATGCGCGTGATCCCGTGCTGTATCGCCGGTGGTGCGCTGACAGGCGCTATCTCAATGGCGATTGGCGCAAAACTGATGGCACCGCACGGTGGTCTGTTCGTGCTGCTGATTCCGGGTGCGATTACGCCGGTTCTCGGTTACCTGCTCTCCATCGTTGCCGGTACGCTGCTGACAGGCCTGGTGTATGCCTTCCTGAAACGTCCGGAAACGGAAGCGGTTGCGAAAGTTGCATAATACATTGCGTAGTGAACACGTTGTGTAGTGAAAAAGGCCGCTTAGCGGCCTTTTTTATGGAGAAATTTGCTGGCGGTGATAGCTAACTGGCAACGTCAATATTTCGCCGGATGACGGTAAACGTCTTATCCGTCTTGCAAACGGTGCATTCTGCAGTATAGCGATATGATAAGCGAAGCCCACAGGACTGATAAAAGAAACGCCATCAGACAATGGATACCGGGGCAGCCCGCAGTATGATTTATGCCGCCGCGTCAGCGTTTTGTTGCGCTTTCAGCCAGGCAATCTCTTCCGCCCAGATATCCGGATTGACGGTTTCGAGGATCAACGGAATGCCATCGAAACGCTCATCGCGCATAATCCAGCGAAACGCTTCATAGCCGATATTACCTTCACCAAGGCTGTGATGACGGTCAACGCGGCTGCCAAACGCGCTTTTCGCGTCGTTCAGGTGCATACCGCGCAGGTATTTGAAACCTACCACGCGCTCAAATTCAGCAAACGTTTCTGCCGTTGCCTGCTCGGTACGCAGATCGTAACCTGCGGCAAAAGCGTGGCAGGTATCAATGCAGACGCCGACGCGGGATTTATCTTCCACACCATCAATAATCGTCGCCAGATGTTCAAACTTAAACCCAAGGTTACTGCCCTGGCCTGCGGTATTTTCAATCACCGCCGTTACCCCTTCGGTTTGCGCCAGCGCGATGTTGATGGATTCGGCGATACGCGCCAGGCACTCATCCTCCGGGATCTGCATCAGATGGCTGCCAGGATGGAAGTTCAGCAGCGTTAGTCCTAGTTGCTGACAGCGTGTCAGCTCGTCAATAAAGGCTTCGCGGGATTTTTCCAGCGCATCGGTCACTGGGTGTCCGAGGTTAATCAGGTAGCTGTCATGGGGCAGGATCTGTGCGGGCGTGTAGTGATATTTTTCGCAGGTAGCTTTAAACTCGTCGATGGTCTCCGTGCTCAGCGGCGCAGCACGCCACTGGCGCTGATTCTTGGTAAACAGCGCAAAAGCCGTTGCCCCGATTTCAGCGGCGCGGACGGCGGCATTCGCTACGCTGCCCGAGGCGCTTACATGCGCACCAATGTATTTCATAAAAACTCCTGTTAAAACCCGCCAGGGGAAAACGTCAATAATAGCGGGTCTCCAGGGCTGGCATGTAGTGGTTTATGCCATCAGGTGATGAACGGCCAGATTAATCGCACCGCCGCCGACAATCAGCCAGACAAACAGCAGTAATCCCATCACCAGCGGTTTCGCACCAGCATTCTTCAGCGCGCTGATATGGGTGGTCAACCCCAGCGCCGCCATCGCCATCGCCAGCAGCAGAGTATCCAGTGTGTTCAACGCATTCACAGCAGAGGGGGGTAGCAGGTGGAACGAGTTAAACACCGCTACTGCGATAAAACCAAGCGCAAACCATGGGATCGTCAGCTTACTTTTTTCTGCACCTGCCTGCGGGCTGAGTTGTTTGATGCGTGTCGCCAGCAGCAATAAGAAGGGAGCCAGCATCATGACGCGCAGCATTTTTGCGATCACTGCCGCGTTTTCAGCATCGGGGCTGATGGCATGCCCGGCGGCAACCACCTGTGCCACTTCATGCACGGTAGAGCCAATCCAGATGCCATAGGTTTCCGGGCTGAACCACTGACCCAGCAGCGGGTAAAGTGCAGGGTAAATAAAGATCGCCAGCGTACCAAAGATCACCACGGTCGCCACGGCCACGGTGACTTTGCTGGCCTCGGCTTTGACCACGGGTTCTGTTGCCAGCACGGCGGCCGCCCCGCAAATACTGCTACCAGCGCCAATCAGCCAACTGGTTTTTTTATCCAGCCCAAAGACTTTTTGCCCAAGGAAGCAGGCCAGCAAAAAGGTGCTGGAGAGCGTCAGCGTATCAATGGCAATCCCGCTTACGCCGACATCGGCAATTTGCGAAAATGTCAGGCGAAAACCGTACAGAATAATGCCAAGCCGCAGCAAATGCTGTTTCGCAAACAGTACGCCTCTGTCGCATTGCGTATGCAGGGCAGGGTAGAGAGTGTTGCCGATAACCATACCGATAAGGATCGCCAGTGTCAGGGCGCTTAATCCCATTCCTGCCACCGACGGGATTGCACCAAGCCACAGGGCGAGACCCGTAATGAAACCGCTGAGCAACAGGCCAGGGATAAAACGCCAGGCCAGATGACGATGAGTCTGTAGTGTGATTTCAGTCATAACCTTCTCCTTTTGATGGATAAAAGGGTAAGGCACGCTGGTTTAAAGGTAAAATTGATTATATATTTATAATCAATCTTTATAAGTGGTAAGTGACAGCTATGCATATAACGTTGCGTCAGTTGGAAGTCTTCGCCGAAGTGCTGAAAAGCGGCTCCACCACGCAGGCCGCGCAGATGCTGGCTCTCTCCCAGTCGGCGGTGAGTGCTGCGCTTACCGACCTGGAAGGGCAGTTGGGCGTGCAACTGTTTGACCGCGTCGGTAAGCGGCTGGTGGTGAACGAACATGGGCGGCTGCTCTATCCGCGAGCGCTGGCAGCGCTGGAGCAGGCAACGGACATTGAGCAGTTGTTTCGCGAAGATAACGGCGCCATCCGCGTTTTTGCCAGCAGCACCATCGGTAACTACATTCTGCCGGAAGTGATTGCCCGCTACCGTCGCGATTTCCCCGATTTGCCGCTGGAGCTGAGCGTCGGCAATAGCCAGGATGTGATCAATGCGGTAGCCGATTTCCGCGTGGATATCGGCCTGATTGAAGGGCCGTGCCACACCGCGGAGATTATTGCCGAACCGTGGCTGGAAGATGAACTGGTGGTTTTCGCGACGCCTTCCTCGCCGTTATTGCAGGGGCCGGTCACGCTGCAGCAACTGGCAGCCGCGCCATGGATCCTGCGAGAACGTGGTTCGGGTACGCGGGAACTTGTTGATTATTTGCTGCTGTCGCAACTGCCGCAGTTTCATCTCGGTATGGAGTTGGGTAACTCGGAAGCCATCAAGCATGCGGTACG
Organism: Pseudomonadota bacterium; assembly: GCA_018261615.1. Lineage (GTDB taxonomy): Bacteria > Pseudomonadota > Gammaproteobacteria > Enterobacterales > Enterobacteriaceae > Kosakonia. Next base: position 27,490 of record JAGTSE010000039.1, read on the forward strand.
CCACGGGCTGGGCATCAGTTGCCTGTCGCGCCGCGTGATTGCCGAACAACTGGAAAGCGGTTCGCTGGTGGAAGTACCCATTCCGCTGCCGCGCCTGGTGCGCACGCTGTGGCTCATCCACCATCGCCAGAAACACCTCTCAAGCGCATTACAGCGCTTTATTAGCTATTGCTCTCTCTGATGTTACGAGCCTGTCGGCAGGTTCGTAACATCAACGATTCACTGCTTTACTTATAATTCGCCACCTATCATGAAGCTCTCTAATATGACGTGTTTTATACCGGAAGGGGGGCGTTTCGTTTGCTACAATCGCGCCTCATTTTTTGGATGGATAGCATTTTCTTATGGTTTCCGAAATTAAAACCACAGAAGCGCCCACGCTTCGTCGTGAACTTAAGGCGCGTCATTTGACGATGATCGCCATTGGCGGTTCCATTGGTACAGGTTTGTTTGTCGCATCAGGGGCGACCATTTCTTCAGCGGGCCCGGGCGGGGCGCTGTTCTCCTATATTCTGATCGGCCTGATGGTCTATTTCCTGATGACCAGCCTCGGCGAACTCGCCGCCTTTATGCCGGTTTCGGGTTCATTCTCCACTTATGGTCAAAAATACGTTGAAGAAGGCTTTGGCTTCGCGCTGGGCTGGAACTACTGGTACAACTGGGCGGTCACCATTGCCGTCGACCTTGTGGCCTCGCAACTGGTGATGACCTGGTGGTTCCCGGATACGCCCGGCTGGATCTGGAGTGCGCTGTTCCTGGCGGTGATCTTCCTGCTTAACTACATCTCAGTAAAAGGCTTTGGTGAAGCAGAGTACTGGTTCTCGCTGATCAAAGTCGCCACGGTCATTATCTTTATCGTGGTTGGCGTGATGATGATCGTCGGTATCTTCCAGGGTGATAAACCGGCGGGCTGGAGCAACTGGACGATTGGTGATGCGCCGTTTGCCGGTGGTTTTTCGGCGATGATTGGCGTGGCGATGATTGTCGGCTTCTCCTTTCAGGGCACCGAACTGATTGGTATTGCGGCGGGCGAATCTGAAAATCCTGAGAAAAACATTCCGCGCGCGGTTCGCCAGGTATTCTGGCGTATTCTGCTGTTCTATGTGTTTGCCATCCTGATTATCAGCCTGATTATTCCGTATACCGATCCGAGCCTGCTGCGTAACGATGTAAAAGACATCAGCGTCAGCCCGTTTACGCTGGTGTTCGAACATGCCGGTCTGCTCTCCGCGGCGGCGGTAATGAATGCGGTGATCCTGACGGCGGTGCTTTCTGCCGGTAACTCCGGTATGTACGCTTCCACGCGTATGCTCTATACCCTGGCCTGCGATGGTAAAGCGCCACGTATTTTCGCTAAATTGTCGAAGGGCGGCGTGCCGCGTAATGCACTGTATGCCACTACGGTGATCGCCGGGCTGTGCTTCCTGACCTCAATGTTCGGTAACCAGACCGTTTACCTGTGGCTGCTGAACACCTCCGGGATGACCGGCTTTATTGCCTGGCTCGGTATCGCGATCAGCCATTATCGCTTCCGTCGCGGTTACGTTGCGCAGGGTCACTCGCTGAATGATCTGCCATACCGTTCCGGTTTCTTCCCGCTTGGGCCGATCTTCGCCTTCGTGCTCTGTTTGATAATCACCCTTGGGCAGAACTATCAGGCATTTCTCGCCGATTCCATCAACTGGGGCGCGGTTGCTGCCACCTATATTGGTATCCCGCTGTTCCTGGTGATTTGGCTTGGTTACAAATGGACCAAAGGCACCCGCTTCGTAGGCTATAGCGAAATGGAGTTCCCGGAACACTTTAACAAATAAATTCACTCTTTTAGCCCTCGTTATGAGGGCTTTTTTTGTGCGCCTTGGGTGCCGTTATTTCAGCAAATACTGCGCATGGAAGCGCAGATGATCTTCAATAAAGGAGGCAATAAAGAAGTAGCTGTGATCGTACCCGGACTGGATACGCAGCGTCAGCGGCCAGCCTTTTTGTCGCGCTACTTCCGCCAGCCGCGCTGGTTGCAGTTGATCGGCCAGGAACGGATCGTTATCCCCCTGGTCGATAAGCGTCGGGATTGCATCGGCCTCTGCGCTTTCCAGCATCAGTGCGCAGCTATCCCACTCACGCCACAAGGCGGCGTCATTGCCCAGATACGCGGTGAACGCTTTCTGTCCCCACGGTACCTGCAACGGATTAACAATTGGCGCAAACGCTGACACGCTGGTATAACGCCCCGGGTTTTTCAGCGCCATAATCAATGCTCCATGGCCGCCCATTGAATGGCCGCTAATGGAGCAACGCGGGCCGACGTTAAATTCAGCCTGAATCAGCGCCGATAACTCGTCACGCAGATAATCATACATCCGGTAGTGCGCCGCCCACGGTTGTTGCGTGGCATTGAGGTAGAATCCTGCGCCTTTGCCCAGATCGTAGCCGTCAGCATCAGTTACTGCGTCGCCGCGCGGGCTGGTATCCGGCATCACCAGTACAATCCCCAGTTCCGCCGCGACACGCTGTGCGCCCGCTTTGGTGGTGAAGTTTTCATCATTACAGGTCAGCCCGGAGAGCCAGAACAGTACCGGCGGCGGCGTTACACTGCACGGCGGCGGTAAAAAGATGCTAAAGGTCATCGAACAGTTGAGTACGGTGGAGTCGTGACGCCAGCGCTGTTGCCAGCCTTCGAAACAGCGGTGCTCTTCGAGCATTTCCATGCAGGGCTCCTCAGGTATTCACGGTTAAAAATAAGTAACATCCTGGTATCATACAGATTATTCCCTTAGCTGAGTAACTTTCACTTTCACCTGCATTTAACCTGTTGCATCATAAATGAAACTTATTACTAACATTTGGAGGGGCCATGGCGCAGCGAGTAGCGCTCTGCGGCTTTATTGTGTTGGTAGTAGCGATGGGGATTGGCCGCTTTGCGTTTACCCCGCAGGTGCCGTTGATGATCCGCGACGGGCAGCTCACGCTGACCAGCGCTGGTCTTGTTGCCGCCATTAACTACCTTGGTTATTTGCTTGGCGCCTGGGATGCGATGCGCGCGCAGCGGCATATCGAGCTGCGCCTGTGGTTTGGTATCAGCGGCGCGGTTGCGCTGACGTTTCTTTCTGCTATAGCGGATAACGCGTTGGTTCATGGCGTGTTACGGCTGGTGATTGGCACGATGAGCGGCTGGGCGATGGTGCTGATCGCCGCATGGAGTAATGAGCGGCTGGCGCATGCCGGTAAACCTGGACTGAGCGCGGCAGTGTTTGCTGGCCCCGGCGCCGGGATTGCCATCAGTGGCCTGCTGGCGGTGGCGATTCAGGCGAAAGGCTTAAGTGCGGCTTCCGCCTGGCAGGTGTATGGCGTGCTGGCATTGCTGCTGGTGGCGCTGATCGCCCGCTATCTGCCGCGCCCTGGCGAGTGGCACCGCACCGGAACACAACCGCAGCCGCTGCGCCTGACGGCAAATCTGAAACGGTTGGTGTGGAGCTACAGCCTTGCCGGATTCGGTTATATTCTGCCCGCGACGTTTCTGTCGCAAATGGCTGCGCTGCGTTTTCCCGGCAGTCTGTTCGCGCAGTTCGTCTGGCCGGTGTTCGGTGCGGCAGCGGTGGTGGGGATTGCGCTCAGTATCCTGCTACGTCATGTGGGGCACAGCCACCAACGGCTGGCGATCGTGCTGTGGTTGCAGGGTGCTGGCGTGCTGGCTGCCTGGTTGCTGCCAGGCATGAGCGGGCTGGTGTGCGGCGCGTTACTGGTTGGCGGCGGATTTCTCTGCGCGGTACAGCTTTCATTGTTGTATGGGCGCGAGCTTGCACCCGATCACACACGTTATATGGCCGGGTTGCTGACCACCGGCTATGCCGTCGGGCAACTGGTTGGTCCGATGACGTCGGCGCTCTCCACCTGGCTGACGCAACGCCTTGAACCGGCGCTCGGAGTGGCGGCGATAGCGCTGCTGATCGGCGGCTTACTGGTGTGGAAACGCAGCGTCTGAAAGGCAATGACGATTTCTATAATTATCACTAGCGGGACTGGATTATGTGCGCGACCTCACGCACAATGTCCGCTCACTTCGCCGTAGCTGGCGAAGAATGCCACACCTGCAGGAGAAAAATAATATGTCATCACTCAGTAAAGAAGCGGCGCTCGTTCACGAGGCTCTGGTCGCCCGCGGCCTGGAAACACCGCTGCGCCCTCCGGTGCGCGAAATGGATAACGAAACCCGTAAGCGTCTTATTTCCGGGCATATGACCGAGATTATGCAGCTATTAAATCTCGATCTGAATGATGACAGCCTGATGGAAACGCCGCATCGCATCGCCAAAATGTATGTCGATGAAATTTTCTCCGGCCTCGATTACGCCAATTTCCCGAAAATCACCGTCATTGAGAACAAAATGAAGGTGGATGAAATGGTGACGGTGCGTGATATTACGCTGACCAGCACCTGCGAGCACCATTTTGTGACTATCGACGGCAAAGCGACGGTGGCCTACATTCCGAAAGAGTCGGTAATTGGTCTGTCAAAAATCAACCGTATCGTGCAGTTTTTCGCCCAGCGTCCGCAGGTGCAGGAGCGCCTAACGCAGCAGATCCTGACGGCGCTACAAACGCTGCTGGGTACCAACAATGTCGCAGTATCTATTGATGCCGTACATTATTGCGTCAAAGCACGCGGCATTCGTGACGCCACCAGCGCCACCACCACTACCTCGCTCGGTGGGCTGTTTAAGTCCAGCCAGAATACCCGCCAGGAGTTCCTGCGCGCCGTACGCCACAGTAACTGATTCGCCGGGAGCCAGACATGGAGAGAAATGTCACGCTGGATTTCGTTCGTGGCATCGCCATTCTTGGTATTCTGCTGCTGAATATTACCGCCTTCGGTTTGCCGAAGGCGGCCTATCTGAATCCCGCCTGGTATGGTGACATCACGCAGCGCGATGCCTGGACATGGGCGCTGCTCGATCTGTTCGCTCAGGTGAAATTTCTCTCGCTGTTCGCCATTCTGTTCGGCGCCGGGCTGCAAATGCTGCTGCCGCGCGGTAAACGCTGGATCCAGTCGCGCCTGACGCTTTTGGTCATTCTCGGGTTTATACACGGCCTCTTTTTCTGGGATGGCGATATTCTGCTGGCTTATGGGCTGGTAGGACTGATTGCCTGGAGGATGATCCGCGACGCGCAAAGCGTGAAGACGATGTTCAATACCGGCGTGGTGCTGTATCTGATTGGCATCGCCGTACTGCTGTTGCTGGGCGCTATTTCCGGTAGTGCGCCTAACCGCTCCTGGCTGCCGGACGCCGCCAATGTGCAGTATGAAATGTGGTGGAAAACCAGTGGCGGCTTTACTGAGGCACTCAGTAACCGCGCGGATATGCTGTCGAATGCGCTACTGGCGCTGGGGGCGCAATATGGCTGGCAACTGGCCGGTATGATGCTGCTGGGTGCGGCGCTAATGCGTAGCGGCTGGCTGAGAGGGCAGTTCAGTCTTCATCACTACCGGCGTGTTGGCGCACTGCTGATTGGGCTTGGTATGTTGGTCAACATTCCGTCTATTGTTGCGCAGTGGCAGCTTGGCTGGTCTTACCGCTGGTGCGCTTTCTTTTTGCAGGCGCCGCGAGAACTCGGCGGACCGATGCAGGCAATAGGCTATGCCGCGCTGGCGTGGGGGTTCTGGCCGCAGATCTGCGGCAGTAAATTGGTGAGCGCGATTGCCTGTGTTGGCAGGATGGCGCTGAGTAACTATCTGCTGCAAACGCTGATTTGCACCACGCTGTTTAATCATCTTGGTCTGTTTATGAAGTTTAACCGTCTGCAACTTCTGGCGTTTGTACCGCTGATATGGGCGGTCAACATCCTCTTCTCCGTATTCTGGCTTAAACATTTCCGCCAGGGTCCCCTGGAGTGGTTGTGGCGGCGATTAACCGCTCGTGCTTCAGGGACATCATTAGAACGCACATCCAGATAACGATCCCGATCACAATCATTAACAAAATGGATGTAACCGCTTCCATTCATGTGAAGTCACTCACGTAGCATTTCTGCACCGACTGCCAGAATAGCCTCCTTACTTAACCCAGGGGGTGAGTGTGAACAGCCGCAATCCAGAAAAGGTGGGTGAAAATGATCACCATTCGTGACGTTGCCCGTCATGCGGGCGTCTCCGTTGCGACGGTTTCCCGCGTGCTAAATAACAGCGCGCTGGTAAGCCAGGATACGCGTGAGACGGTGATGAAAACGGTCGCCCAGCTCGGTTACCGCCCGAATGCCAACGCACAGGCGCTGGCCACACAGGTGAGCGATACCATTGGCGTGGTGGTGATGGATGTCTCGGATGCATTCTTCGGCGCGCTAGTCAAAGCAGTGGATACCGTCGCACAGCAGCACGATAAATATGTGCTGATCGGCAACAGTTACCACGAAGCTGAAAAAGAGCGCCACTCTATCGAAGTGCTGATCCGTCAGCGCTGTAACGCCCTGATTGTTCACTCGAAAGCGTTGAGCGATGAGGAGTTGGCAGACTTTATGGAGCAGGTTCCGGGCATGGTGCTGATCAATCGGTTAGTGCCAGGCTATGCGCACCGCTGCGTCTGCCTTGATAACGTCAGCGGAGCGGTAATGGCAACCCGTATGTTGCTGAATAATGGTCATCAGCGCATCGGTTACCTTGCATCCAGCCACCATATTGAAGACAACGATTTGCGCCGCGACGGCTGGTTCCGCGCGCTGGAAGAGCAGGGGATTGCTGCGCCGGAGAGCTGGGTTGGCACCGGCTCGCCGGATATGCAGGGCGGAGAAGCGGCAATGGTTGAGTTGCTTGGCCGCAATCTGCAACTCACTGCTGTCTTCGCCTATAACGACAGCATGGCGGCAGGGGCGCTGACGGCGCTGAAAGATAACGGCATTGCGGTGCCGCAGCATCTGTCATTGATTGGTTTCGATGATATTCCCATCGCCCGTTACACCGATCCGCAACTGACGACCGTGCGCTATCCTGTGGCGTCAATGGCACGCCTCGCCACTGAGCTGGCGCTGCTGGGGGCCGCAGGGAAGCTGGATCTACAGGCGTCACACTGCTTTATGCCCACGCTGGTGCGCCGCCACTCTGTTGCCACACGGCAAACTGTGGCTCCGATCACTAACTTATAACATTGGGCGATGTAACCGTTTTCAATCTGTGAGTAAATTCACAGTATCTTAACAACGCGCTGACTATGATGTCAGCGTCTTAGAAGCTGAAACACGATGTAACGGTGATTATTCACTTTAACTACGAGTAGTCGCTTTGAAACATCGAAGAAATCGAACTTCTGGAGCGTTACCGAACACGGACGAATGGAATTTTTAGAGTGAACTTCGGTCGACCGTAACGTTTTAGTAACATTCCGGCCTGCCGAGCATATTCATAAGAACTACCCTGCATATAAAAAAACCGGAGATACCATGAATAAGAAGGTGTTGACCCTCTCTGCTGTTATGGCAAGCATGCTTTTTGGCGCAGCCGCACACGCAGCCGATACCCGCATTGGTGTGACCATTTATAAGTATGACGACAACTTCATGTCTGTTGTGCGTAAAGCAATTGAGAAAGATGCCAAAGAAGCGCCGGATGTTCAGTTGCTGATGAACGACTCCCAGAACGACCAGTCGAAACAGAATGATCAGATCGACGTTCTGCTGGCGAAAGGCGTGAAAGCACTGGCCATCAACTTGGTTGACCCGGCTGCAGCGGGCACGGTTATTGAAAAAGCACGCGGCCAGAACGTTCCGGTTGTTTTCTTCAACAAAGAACCTTCCCGTAAAGCACTGGATAGCTACGACAAAGCCTACTATGTGGGGACTGACTCTAAAGAATCCGGCGTGATTCAGGGCGACCTGATTGCCAAACACTGGGCTGCTAACCCGGCGTGGGATCTGAACAAAGACGGACAGATCCAGTTCGTACTGCTGAAAGGCGAACCGGGCCATCCAGATGCTGAAGCGCGTACCACGTACGTTATCAAAGAGCTGAATGCCAAAGGCATCAAAACTCAGCAGCTGGCGCTGGATACCGCTATGTGGGATACCGCTCAGGCGAAAGATAAAATGGACGCCTGGCTCTCCGGCCCGAATGCAAACAAAATTGAAGTGGTTATCGCTAACAATGATGCGATGGCAATGGGTGCAGTTGAAGCGCTGAAAGCACACAACAAGTCCTCTATCCCGGTCTTCGGCGTAGATGCGCTGCCAGAAGCGCTGGCGCTGGTGAAATCCGGTGCAATGGCCGGTACGGTGCTGAACGATGCCAACAACCAGGCGAAAGCAAGCTTTGATCTGGCGAAAAACCTCGCTGAAGGCAAAGGCGCAGCTGATGGCACCAACTGGAAAATCGAAAATAAAATTGTTCGTATTCCTTACGTTGGTGTAGATAAAGACAACCTGGCTGAAATTGCCGGTAAATAATATTAAGTAAGCATGTTCTCACTGGGCGTATTAATCAATGCGCCCATTAATAATACGATATGCCAGGCCAACAAGGTATGATTATGGTCAGCAATAATACTCAGTCGTCAGGTGAATTCTTGTTGGAAATGAGCAATATCAACAAGTCTTTTCCAGGCGTAAAGGCACTCGATAATGTCAATTTAAAAGTCCGTCCACATTCCATTCATGCATTAATGGGAGAAAACGGTGCAGGTAAATCAACATTATTAAAATGTCTTTTTGGGATCTATCAAAAAGATTCCGGTAGCATTCTTTTTCAGGGACAAGAGATCGATTTCCATTCAGCAAAAGAAGCGCTGGAAAATGGTATTTCGATGGTTCACCAGGAGCTTAACCTGGTGCTGCAGCGTTCCGTGATGGACAATATGTGGCTGGGTCGCTACCCGACCAAAGGTATATTTGTCGATCAGGAAAAAATGTACCGTGATACCAAAGCCATTTTTGATGAGCTGGATATTGATATTGATCCACGGGCGCGTGTGGGAACATTGTCTGTTTCACAAATGCAGATGATTGAAATTGCGAAAGCATTCTCCTATAACGCCAAAATCGTTATTATGGATGAACCCACTTCGTCTCTGACTGAAAAAGAAGTCAATCACCTTTTTAAAATTATTCGTAAGCTAAAAGAACGCGGTTGCGGTATTGTTTATATCTCTCATAAAATGGAAGAGATATTTCAGTTGTGTGATGAAATAACCGTCCTGCGTGATGGTCAGTGGATTGCCACTCAACCGCTGGAAGGGCTGGATATGGATAGGATCATCGCCATGATGGTCGGACGTTCGCTGAACCAGCGCTTCCCTGATAAACAGAACACGCCAGGAGAAACCATTCTTGAAGTGCGTAATCTGACCTCGTTACGCCAGCCCTCCATTCGCGATATCAGCTTTGATCTGCGCAAAGGGGAAATTCTCGGCATTGCCGGGCTGGTAGGAGCGAAACGCACCGACATTGTTGAAACCTTATTCGGCATTCGCGAGAAATCTGCCGGGACCATTAAGCTGCATGGCAAACTGATTAATAATCACAATGCCAATGAAGCGATCAATAATGGTTTCGCGCTGGTGACCGAAGAGCGCCGTTCTACCGGTATTTATGCTTACCTTGATATCGGTTTTAACTCATTGATTTCTAACATTCGAAACTATAAAAACAAAGTTGGCTTACTGGATAATAGCCGCATGAAGAGTGATACCCAGTGGGTTATCGACTCGATGCGTGTAAAAACGCCAGGACACCGCACACAAATTGGTTCGTTATCCGGTGGTAACCAGCAGAAAGTTATTATTGGTCGCTGGTTATTAACTCAGCCGGAAATTTTAATGCTCGATGAGCCGACCCGCGGTATTGATGTTGGTGCGAAATTTGAAATTTACCAACTGATTGCCGAACTGGCCAAGAAAAATAAGGGGATTATTATTATTTCCTCTGAAATGCCTGAGTTGTTAGGCATCACTGACCGTATTCTGGTAATGAGCAATGGCCTCGTCTCCGGGATTGTTGATACTAAAACGACAACGCAAAACGAAATTCTCCGTCTTGCGTCTTTGCACCTTTAAGATCAGGGGCTCCTCATGAGTGCGTTAAATAAGAAAACTTTTCTCACTTATCTGAAAGACGGCGGTATTTACGTTGTTCTTTTAGTGTTACTGGCCATTATCATTTTTCAGGATCCCACTTTCTTAAGTCTGCTGAACTTAAGTAATATTCTGACTCAGTCGTCGGTACGTATTATTATTGCGCTGGGTGTGGCGGGGTTAATCGTTACTCAGGGTACTGACCTTTCCGCAGGGCGCCAGGTCGGGCTTGCCGCAGTGGTGGCGGCGACTTTGTTGCAGTCGATGGATAACGTCAACAAAGTCTTCCCGCACATGGAAACCATGCCGATTCCGGTGGTGGTTCTGATCGTCTGCGTAATCGGCGCGGTGATTGGACTGGTGAACGGTATCGTGATTGCGTACCTGAACGTGACGCCGTTTATTACCACGCTTGGTACGATGATCATCGTTTACGGCATCAACTCCCTGTACTACGACTTCGTTGGTGCGTCGCCAATTTCTGGCTTCGACAGCGGCTTCTCGACCTTTACGCAGGGCTTTATCTCACTGGGCAGCTTCCGTCTGTCGTACATTACCTTCTATGCGTTGATTGCCGTCGTCTTCGTCTGGGTTCTGTGGAATAAAACCCGCTTCGGCAAAAATATTTTCGCCATCGGCGGTAACCCGGAAGCGGCGAAAGTCTCTGGTGTTAACGTTGCGCTGAACCTGCTGATGATTTATGCCCTTTCCGGTGTGTTCTACGCGTTCGGTGGGATGCTGGAAGCGGGTCGTATCGGTTCTGCGACTAACAACCTCGGCTTCATGTATGAGCTGGATGCTATCGCCGCGTGCGTGGTGGGCGGTGTCTCCTTCAGCGGCGGTGTGGGTACGGTTATCGGTGTGGTAACGGGTGTTATTATCTTTACCGTTATCAACTACGGGCTGACCTATATCGGTATTAATCCGTACTGGCAGTATATTATCAAGGGCGGAATTATCATTTTCGCCGTGGCACTGGACTCATTAAAATACGCACGTAAGAAATAATTACGATATGCTTATCAAGCCCGCTTCCCGTAGCGGGCTTTTTTTCGCTTTTTTCAACGTGTTATAGATTTCCCTCACTGAAAATAGCGCCTGGTGACCACAAAAAACTTCATCAAAACTGACTTGTTAAATTTTTCATTTCAATGCTACGCTGAATTCAGGTACAGCATCTATACCCTAAATAATTCGAGTTGCAGGAAGGCGGCGACGCAGTGAATCCCCAGGAGCTTACTTCAGTAAGTGACTGGGGTGAGCGAGGAAAGCCAACGTCGCCAGCCGGGCCGGGCGCATCGGTGTTCGATTCACAATTATTTGATCTATCCCCCGACCAGGTCAGAAGCCTGATTTACGACCTGGAACGTTGTTTACATCAGTGCGAGGAGAAAGTGGCCTGACAGCTATGTTATTCAACTGCCATCTGTGATGTATTACCCAACATATCGTCGGGATGGCAGTTCATTATTTCAAAAATTACACAATCGCTTTTTTCCTCTGAATAATAATTAAGTCAATTCTGAATGCCTTCATCTGCATGATTATTTACGCTTAAAACAATGAATCTGTGAAAGTTGTATACGCAGCTCAGGGGCGCTTATGAATTTTGTATATTTTAAAGTTGATAGTTTGCCGTACGAAAAAAATCACCCGGCCAGTTTCTATTTAAAAGGCGTGGAGTTATTGCGCGATGGCAATATTATCGCCACCCCCGGTGATATTAAAGTTACCGGATTACCGTTCTTCTATTTTTGTATTGTGCCAACAGGTTTTCGCAAAATAGAATTCCGTTTGAAAAATAGTCCACCGCCGCGAATCGTATGCAGTGTGGGTTATCTGAAGAGCGGTGAATATCTGGTTAATACGCCGGATGGCGAGGTGATTGTATCGTTCAATGCTCTGAACGGATTATGGACTCTGGATCACACGGCCAAGACCACTATTGACCACCGCGATTTTCTCGCGCGTCGTTTTACACTGATTCGTCCGGTGAAAAATACGACCCGTAACACATCAGTGAATTAAACGCGCTTAGAGCCTATCCCATTAGGCTATTTTATTTGCCATTTTGGCCTTGGGCAGTGCTCACACAAAATGTGTTGGCATTTTGAACGCCGCTTGCGGCGGCCCTTTAGGGCGAGCGAAGCGAGTAATCCTCACGTACTGCGTGTACGCTCCGGTTGTTG